>JABXKC010000004.1 GCA_013375495.1 Promethearchaeota archaeon | reverse complement strand
AGATGTTCCATATATTAATGAAAGGGCTATGATCCATGCCCAACATATAGAACCTATCAAATTACCCCCTAGAGCTAAGAACCAGTTGCGATACAATTCACCAATTTTTGATTTCCGAGTACATGTCGCCATAGGGGTGATCATACAATCTCCCGTAAATAAATCAGCACCCCCCATAATTATAATTCCAATAAGACCTATGGGAAAGACTGCTGCGAACATAAAACCCCCCCACTCAGAAGATACTTTCTGCGATACAATAGTTGCCAGAGTTGCACCAATTGCAATAAAAACTCCTGCATTCCATCCTGTTAGTAAATTAACTAAAAAAGATTGTTTAGTTTTACTTTGACCAGCGGATGAAATTGCATCAATAGTCGGATCAATACATGACATTTTTTTTCTTAACCTTTTTTTTTTTAAATTTTCTTAAAATTAAGATATAGAAATAAGAAATGTGTCTTATTTTTAAACTTTTTTTACTAAAAACGAAATTCTATTAATGTTCTTGTTCATTTTTCACACCTTTTCTTTAAAATCGGTTTAATTTTTAAATCATATGCTATGAAAATCGATAAAAATATCATATTTTTATAATTTTCTCATCGAAATCTGAACAAGTGAGTATAAATCTTTTACAGATTTGACGATTTTTAATAGTGTAATTCTTAAATTTAATAATATTTATTATAATTAGTTAAATAAAAAATCAAAAAAAAAAAATTGGTAAGATAATTATGGAAATAATAAAAATTAAGTACAATAAAGATAACATAATAAAACAAAGCGAAGAAGTCGAAAGATGTTTTAAATGTTCTGCTTGTTCAATTTTTTGTCCCGTTACTTTGAATGTATCAAAATATGATATAGAAAATGCTTTCATTTCTCAACTCTTTGGTAGCGATGAACCTACAGCTCTGAAAAATGTCTGGATGTGTTCTGCTTGTGAAAAATGCATCTTAGTATGTCCTCAAGACGCTGAACCCGCTGAAGTTTTTAATAATTTGAAAAGGTTATCATACCAAAAAGGCCTAGCTCCTGCTGGAGTGTATGCAATAACCAAACAAGTATTAAATACCGGTCTTGCTTATGATATCAGTGCGAAAATAAATGCAGATAGGAAAAAAATTGGATTAAAGGAATTATCATCCAATGAAAATGTAAGTAAGGAGTTAAAAATAATAGCAGAAAAAACAGGATTAAAAATGGAGGAGAACTAAAGATGGGAAAATATTTATTTTTTAAAGGATGCACAATTCCTGCAAGATTGCCTAATATTGAAAAGCTTGCGTTGGAAATTCTTCCAGAGATTGGGATTGAAATTCAAGAAGAAGAAGATTTTTCTTGTTGTCCAGATCCAGTTCAATTGCAAGGAGCTAATCAATTTTTTTGGCTGACATGTGCAGCAAGGAATTTAGCTCTTGCGGAAGAAAAAGGGATGAATATTTTAACATTGTGTAATGGTTGTTTAAACACATTATCAATAGCAAATGATAAAATCAAGAAAAATGTTGAAATCAAAGCCGCTATTAATAATGTTTTAAGTGCTATTGGAAAGAAGTATAATGGTACTGTCGAAGTGAAACATCTAATGCAAGTTTTTAAAGATGATATTGGATACGGCAATCTTAAAACAAAGATAAAAAAACCATTGAATGGATTAAGAGTTGCTTCTCATCCTGGATGTCACTTATTGATGCCGGATGAGATAATAAAATATGACGATCCTACAGATCCAGAAGAATATGATAAATTCGTTGCGGCTCTAGGAGCGATTCCTGTAGATTATGTCACGAAGATTGATTGTTGTGGAGTATCAATAAACTTAGTTGGAGATAAAGAAGGTAATAATAAATGTATTGCGACTAAATTACTTGATATTAAAAAAAATACAGGAGCTCAAATAATCAGTACTGGATGTCCATTCTGCTTTAATCAATTTGATATGGGACAGATCCAAGCATCAAGAGAATATGTAGAACTTAAAGATGCTAAGATTCCTGTTTTATATGCTATCGAATTATTAGGATTAGCAATGGGCAAATCACTCGATGAAGTAGGATATAAAACGCATAGGGTAAAACCCGAAATAACAGTATGGGAGGGTGCTTAAAATGGAAAAGGTATTAACAACATGTGTTTATTGTGGTACAGGATGTCAAGTCTATCTTAAAGTACAAAATGGAAAAGTAGTTGATACTAAACCAGTTAGAGATGGATTTAATCCGGGTAAAGGAAAACTATGCATTAAAGGGTGGTCCCTACATGAATTTATTCATTCTCCTGAAAGACTTACTGATCCATTAATTAAGAAGAATGGTAAATTTGAAAAAGTAAGTTGGGATGAAGCAATACAATATTGTGCGGATAACTTTAAAAAAATCATGAAAGAAAATCCTGATGATAAGAGAGTACTCGCGTGTTTAAGCTCTGCTAAATGTACGAACGAAGAGAATTATGCTATGCAAAAATTTGCAAGAGCAGTTTTTAAAACAAACAGCGTTGATCACTGTGCTAGATTGTGTCATGCTTCCACCGTTGCGGGATTAGCAGCCTCATTTGGTTCTGGTGCAATGACTAACTCACTTGATGAGATCTCTGATGCGGATGTAATATATGTTACTGGATCAAATACTAACGAACAACATCCCTTAATTGGAAAAAGAATCTTAGAATCTGTTCATAAAGGAGGTACATTAATTGTAGCAGATCCAAGGACAATTCCTCTTTCAGAAATCGCAAATGATCATGAAGGAATTGTGATGAATCAATGGCCTGGTACAGATGTTGCACTACTTAACGGGATGATGAATTATATAATCAGCAATGATCTTCACGATAAAGATTTTATCGAAAAATATTGTGAGAACTTTGAAGCATTTAAAGAAGAAGTTATGAAGATGTCTCCTGCAATGGCTGCAGATATATGTGGAGTAAAAGAAGATGATATAATCAAGGCAGCTAAAACGATTGCGAATGCTAAAGCTTGTTCCCTAATCTATTCAATGGGTATAACTCAACATACTACAGGAACTGATAATGTTAAAAGTACTGCTAATCTCCAAATGCTCTGTGGAAATATGGGAAAATGGGGGACTGGAGTAAATCCTTTAAGAGGTCAGCAAAATGTTCAAGGGGCATGTGACTTAGGGGCTCTTTCAAATGTCTTTTCTGGATACCAAAAGGTTATAGATCCCGAAGCCAGGAAGAAAATGGCTGATATTTGGAATATTAATGTAGACGATATGGATACAGAAGTTGGACGTACCGTGGTTGAGATTATGAATGATGCATATGATGGAAAACTGAAGGGATTATGGGTTATGGGTGAAAATCCGATGGTCAGCGATCCTGATATTAATCATGTGCGAGAGGGTTTAAAGAAAGTCTTTCTCGTAGTTTCAGATATTTTTATGACACCAACTGCAGAATTAGCTGATGTAGTATTACCAGCAGCTTCTTTTGCTGAAACTGATGGTACATTTACGAGTACTGAAAGAAGAATACAATTAATAAGAAAAGCAGTTGATCCTGTTGGCAACAGTATCTCCGATTGGGAAATTATCAGTCTTATGGCACAAGCAATGGGTTATGATGGTTTAAATTATTCTCATCCAAAAGAAATAGACGATGAGATTAATAAAACAACTCCTATTTACGCAGGAATTACTTGGGAACGACTTAATAGCAAACGAGATGGTCTTCAATGGCCTTGTAGAGATATTTCTTCTCCAGGTACTATATTTTTACATAAGGATGGAGCTTTCGTTCGAGGTAAAGGACATTTAAATGTATGTTCATATATACCACCAAAAGAAGGTGATCCCAAAGTAGACGATCCTGAATATCCATTAGTGTTATCGACGGGTAGAGTTTTATGGCACTTCCATACTGGTACAATGAGTAGACGATCTCCAACCCTCCATGCTAGAGTACCAGAAGGCTATATTGAAATTTCTATCGAAGATGCTAATGAAATGGGAATCGTTGATGGGGAGAAGGTTAAAGTAAGCTCTCGACGTGGAGAAGTAATTACAAAAGCTAAGGTTACTCATAGAGTAAGAAAAGGTTTGATCTTTATGCCCTTCCATTTTAAAGAAGCAGCAGCTAATGTTCTTACAAATCCTGTATTAGATCCTACTGCTAAAATTCCGGAGTTTAAGGTTTGTTCAGCTAAAGTTGAAAAACTATAATTTCTTTTTTTTTTTTTAGAAAATTTTTCTGTAACTAAATATTTTGATCCTTATATTAACAACAACCTTTACATTCATTTTTAATAAAAGCTACGCAATCAATACATTTATATCCGCAAGAATTATTATTAATAATATCTTCATTCTCTCTGAAAGAAAGATGAAGAGGTAAAAATTGAGGAAATTTAAAATCTGATATTAAAATAGTTTTTGAATGTAATACTCCTTCTTTATTAGATGGTCCACATAATTTTAACTTATTATTTAAGTCTTGGTCGCTATTTCCAAAGAAACCTATCATTAAATTAAAACTACTTAATATTTCTGCAACTAAAAAAACATATGGACAAGATTTATAAGCTTTAATTATTTTCGAGATGAATTCAAAATTTTTGATCTCAAGAAGTATGACACAAGCTTTAAATTCCATCGCTTCAAGGTTAAAATTTCCTTGAATCTTTAATACTCCAGATTTATTTAATTTCGAGACTCTTTTTTTAATTCCTGAATTGCTCATTGCTATTTCTTTTGAAATTTGAGTTAGGCTTTGACGGCCGTCATCTATTAACATTTCCAGAATTTTTCTATCAATTAGATCAAATTTAAATTTCATATAAATACCCCTAATTAACCATAAAAGATTAATGGCTTATTTTGATAAGATATTAATTTTGGCTAAGTAAATAATAATTAGATCAATTTTAAACTATTTTATTTTAATACTTTAACTTTATTAGCAAATCGAGCATATTTTTTGCTTTTTTTTTAGAACTAAGAGTAAATTTTGACCAAATGTCTTTAATCGATAAAAATTCCGTTATTAAAGTATAAATTACTCATAATTTAAACAGAATAATATTTATTTTGAGACTTTTTTTAGGAGATACTATAATATTTGACTTTATGATTTTTTAAAATCTATCTAATTCTAATAAATTTTAATCTAAATATACACTTTTAATTTTCGAGAAAATGATAATCAACAAAATAATACCAAATTTTAAAAAATGGTGAATAATTTGAGCCTTCCTTTAATAAATTGTAAAAAAATTCTACAAAAGGAGAAGTTTTTTTATAAAATTATGACTAAATAAACACAACTAATTTTTTTAAAATCAAATTAGCTAATTTTAAAAAATAAATAAAAATAAAAAAAAACTAAAATTTGATGAAAAATGGTAAAAGTAGCTTTTATGCAGAATAGCGATTGTTGGGGGTGCCATCAATCCTTGTTGAACGCGCACTTAGGATTGTTGCCGATTCTCCCAGCACTTGATTTTGTATATTGGCCAGCAGTTGTAGATTTCAAGCACGATTCACTAGTTGCACGACCTGACGGCGATATTCTTGTAGGCTTCGTGGAAGGTAGTTTAAGAACAAACGCGGATGTTGAAAACGCTAAGCTTATGAGGGCTAAATGCCAACTCATAATTGCTTTTGGCAGTTGTTCTTGCTACGGTAACGTTCACGGATTAGCTAATGAATGGGATATACAAGAAAACATAAAACGTAAGTTCGAACAAGCAGAGTCGATTACTAACGAAGCACCACACGAACCTAAAGAACATATGCCCGGATTCACTAGTAAAATCGTTCCATTGGACGAAGTTATTAATGTTGACGTATATATGGCAGGATGCCCTCCGAAACCAGAAGCCATTATAAGTTCAGTTCAATTCTTACTTGGTCAAAAGCCACAACCGATGGCAGATTTATCTTTCTGTAACAATTGCTCTTTAAACAATGAAAACTGTTTACTAGATAAATATGAATTATGTTTTGGTCCGATTACTAGCATGGGCTGTACTCTAAAGTGTACTGATAAAGGAGACCCATGCGTTGGATGTCTCGGTCCAGCAAAAACAGTTTCTGTAAGAGCAGAAAAACTCAAAAATCTGACACAGAATATTGACCAACTAAGTACCGGAGATAAAAAGAACTTACACGAGTTCTTAACACTGTTTTTAAATGTCCCCTTAATGTCTGGATTTGATCTCGCAGGAGATATTTTAAAACAAGTCCGTCGAATGGGAGAACCTAAAACAGCTTTAGATAACGTACCCGCTGACACAGGAGATATCTATGCTAACATTATGAGATTTCTGAAGAACAATAGAGAGTTCATTAAGATTTCAACCGTATGTGATCAATGCGACCTTGAAATCGGAAGCAAATCTCAAATGACAAAAGTGAAACGGGATTACGAAGGACTCCCAAACTCTAACGATTGTTTAATTGAACAAGGATACCTATGTGCAGGTCCGATAACAAGAGCAGGGTGTGGTGGTATGTGTATGAGAGTTAATGCACCATGTTCTGGCTGCTTTGGTCAAACAGCTTGGGGAGTTAACCAAGCTGAACGCTTTGCTGATGTAGTAACGAAAGGCTTTAACGTAGCTTTATCAAAAGACGAATTACTTGCCCAGATAAAGGACAAGCTCGGCTTTAGTGAAAAGTTTACGTTAGCCGCAAACAAAAATTATAGGTAGGTGGAAAAAAATGACAAAGGAAATAACTGTAGAACCAGTCACTCGATTAGAGGGACATGGTGGATTAAGAATCGTCATCGGAGACGATGGCAAGGTAAAAGACGCTCAGTTTAATATAGCATCTACGCGGTTTTTCGAAAAATTTCTCGAAGGACGATATTGCGAACACATACCTAGAATCACACCTAGAATTTGCGGAATTTGTCCGATCCCACATCATTTAACTCCGACTAAAGCTGTTGAGGATGCTTGGGGTGTATCCATCCCAGAACCAGCTCGAAAATTACGAATTTTACTTCAAAATGCAAAACAATATTCCAGTCACGCACTACACTTTTACGCTTTAGCAGCACCAGATTTCTTACTGGGCCCTTTTGCGGATCCTGCGTTAAGGAATGTCGTTCACGTGATAAGTAAAATGCCTGATGTTGGAGCAATGGCACTAAAGATGATGGATTTCGGTCAGAAACTTTGCGCAGATATTGGAGGAAAATCAGTCCATCCTATCTCTGCGATTGTTGGAGGCATGAAAAAGCCTATGACAGAAGCCTCTCGGGATAAATTCTTAGCACAAATCAACGAACAAGTCGAATTTACAAAGAAAACAGTTGAAATCGGATTAAAGGTTGTTGAAGATTATTGGGATGTCGTAGCTAACGTAGGTGTCGTTCCTACTTATTATTTGGGTATGACAAATAAAGGAGTACACGATATTTACGAAGGTGATCTTAGGATAGTTACACCTGAGGGTAAAAAAATTGATTACGACGTTCACAATTACTTGGACGCACTTGGTGAACATATTCCAGAGCACTCATACGCAACACATATGTATTACAAACCTGCGGGATACCCTGAGGGTATCTATCGGGCTAATACATTAGCGATGATTAATTGTGCTGATAAGATGGCAACTCCATTGGCTGATGAAGCATTACAAGCCATGAGAGCTAAAGTTGGACCAATCTCCCATCACACATTCGCATATCACTGGGCTCGATTAATAGAATTGGTTGAGTCTGTTGAAATGATTGCAACCTTACTTCAAGATCCTGATATCGTGAATCCAGATTGCAAAACTTTAGATGTGCAACCAAGAGAAGGAAATGGTGTAGGTATGACTGAGGCCCCACGAGGAACCTTGTTATATCACATATGGTCCGACGCTGAAGGAATATGTAAGAAAGCGAATCTTTTAGTAGCGACGAATCACAACATTGCTGGAATTGAAAAAACACTAATGCACGTAGCCAAACAAGTGTTTGAAGATAAGGCATTAGAAGGATTAAAATTACCAGACCCTTGGATTGATTAAAAAAAAAGAGGAAACCGTGATAAAAAAATGAGCGAAGAAGTACCGGAAGGTGTAGTAAACCTTTTAGAAATGATTGTGCGTTGTTTCGATTGTTGACTATCGTGCGCAGCTCACATAACCGTAGTCAAAGAAAACGGTGAAGAGGTTTACTCTCGCAAATTGAATGTTGGCTTAGGATGAATGTCCAATAAAAACAATAGATTGGATATAACTGCCCCCTGCCCGGGGTAAAAGCCAATAAATATATAAAATAAATGGAAATAAAAAATTGGAAAAGATGTGAAAAGAATGGCAGTAGATTTTGAATTTCGAAAACAAGTTATGGATTATCATATCGGGTCTGATTTAATCAAATATTGCTATCAATGTAGTCGCTGTTCAGATAATTGTCCAATTACTAATGTAACGACAGATTTTTATACGACTACAGGATACAATCCAAGGAGTAATATACTCAATGCCTTGCTAGGATACAAAGATGCGATATTTAGCGCAGACCCCTTAGCAATTTGGGGTTGTACAGTGTGCGATACCTGTGACGAAGTGTGTCCACAGAACATTGAACTCACTGAGATCTTTACATTTTTAAAAAACAAAAGTATTGCAGACGGAAATGGACCAGATTTTATCTATTCGCAAGCAAGAACAATTTTTGAAAGTGCAAAGGCGATTACTGGACCTAAAACAGGGAAAGATCCTATAGCGCGCAGACGGAAGATATTAGGCTTACCTCCCGTCGCAAAACCAGATGTTGTTGAATTCCAAACCTTATTAAAAAATCTTGGAGTAGACAAAAAGTTAAAATAGGAGGAATGAAAAAAAATGACAGAATATAAGATGTTTGAAGGTTGCACTATCGGAAACCGTATTCCATTCCTAGAGGCGTCTGCTAGAAAGGTTTTTGAAAAAGTTGGAATTGAGACCTCACAAACGAATTTTTCTTGTTGTCCTGACCCTACGGGCATGAAATCGTTTGATAACGACGCGTGGTTAGCAATTGGCGCAAGGAATTTATGTTTAGCTGAAGCTGAAGGAAAAGACATAATTTCTTTGTGCAACGGTTGCACCAACACGCTTAGAGGCGTTCAACACCAATTAAAGCACGATTCATGGAAAATGGATAAGGTCAATAAAGAACTCGCAAAGATCGGTAAAGAATACAAAGGCTCCATTGATATAAAGCATTTTGTTGATGTGCTAAGCGATAATCTAGACAAAGTCAAGGGAGCAATTACAAAACCCCTAGCTGGTCTAAAAGTCGCTGTGCATCCAGGGTGTCATTATATGAGACCTGCTGAATGGATGGAATCTGACGATCCTATGAGACCAACCACGCTAAAGAAACTCGTAGAAGCAAGTGGAGCATCTGTAGTAGATTACGGTGAGGAAATTTTATGTTGCGGGAGCGCGGTAACTAACGCGTACGAAGAACATGGATTTGCTAACTTAAAGATTAAAATGGACGCAATCAAAAAATCTGGCGCAGATGTAATCGCTGTAAATTGTCCAGCGTGTTATCAGCAATTCGATACGAGACAGCGAAATTTAGGTAAGACATACGAGACTGAATACGATACTCCCGTGATGTATATCACAGAGCTTTACGCTTTGGCGATGGGCTTCACTCCAGACGATATCGGTTTGAAATTTCACAGAACTCGATTAAAATCCACGTTAGAAAAACTTGGTTTATAACTAACCAAATTAATAACTTTATTTTTTTATTTTTTTTAATATCTTTTTCTCTTAAACTAAACTTTATACCAAGGATAATTATAGTTCCTCACGCTAGGTTATAAGCTAAATATTAAAAATTGAGGCACCATTTTATCTCAACATGAAATATACAAAACAACATGCCGCTGTCTGTGGTCTTTATTGCCCAGCTTGCTCGATATTTATCGGAACCCAAGAAGATCCTCAGCGGCTTGAGTTTATTGCCAAACGATCTAACAGTACTCCGGAAGAAATCAAATGCTATGGATGTCGTGCCGAGAAAAGATATATCTTTTGCGAGCAAGATTGTATAATGTTTCCATGCGCTCAAGAAAAGGGAATTGATTTTTGTGGGGATTGTGAGGAATACCCTTGTGATGATATAAAGGAATTTCAAGCTAAAATGCCTCACCGATTAGAATTATGGGAAGCTCAAGAACGGATTAGAGAAGTGGGATATGAAAAGTGGTTAGAAGAGATGGAAGAGCATTATTCTTGTCCTGAATGCGAAACAATTAATTCTACGTACGATCCGAGATGCCGATCCTGTGGTCATCAACCGTGTAATCAGTATAATACAATTCATGGGAGAGAAATATTAGGGTTCTTGTCAAAAAATAAATCATAGTAGCGGAATGATCTTTCGGGGTAAGAATCTCCTTTAATTAGACCCGATAATTTATAAAAAAGAAGAAATTATTAAAATTAGATTAAAAATCCTTTTAGGACTAGAATAGCCCCAATATCGATAATAATCAACGCTAAGATCTCTATTATAATTGATGAGAGCAATCCCCCGGCTAAATTGATAAATAGCCCTAAAATAATTGTAATTACTCCTAACGAAAACCATTTTATTCTATTTTTAGTTTCGCCCTCAATTTTTTTGTTAATTACGATATATCTGAAAGCAGCATACATGGCTAACAATATCCGAATGATATTCACAAAAATTTGCAAACTGGTAGGAGTATGAGTATTGACCATACCGAGGGCATAATCATCCAGATCTAAATAGGGGGGAAATATAAAATATCCAATACTCATGACAAAGAATAAAATTAGCATGGTTCCAAGATACTTCATGCTCATGGCAACTTTGGTATATTTTTCTAACACGAACAAGGTCATCATGAGGGAAATTGAGTTAAAATTAAAAAAGATATGTGCTGTTATCATGAGCGGAATAATAATATCCTTATTATTTAAAATTAAATGGTAAATAGCATAGATTGTAAATCCTAAGGATGAGGAAATAAAGTATAAGGCAAACCATCTGTTTAACAAGTCACTTTTGTTTAAAGAAAGGACCCGTAATCCTATTATTAGTGCGATAACGGCTGTGATTATTGTCGCGATTATTTTTAGTATATTTAAGGGATCCAATTTATGTCGACCTTACAATTAAATTATTTTTTGTATAGTTATTAGGCGTATATAAAATATTTATAACTACCTTTTCGATTATCAAGTAATTATTCATAATTGCTTTTTCTTATTTTTGCCTAAAGTTTTTAGTGTTAATCAAAGGTTCAAATCGCAAAAATTAAAAATATTGATAGAGTTTAATTATGTGCAATTTATTTCTTCGAGTGAAGAAGTATAAATAGGTATAAAATATATATAAATCATCTTAAAGAGATATATTAGGAGTAAAAATTACATGATATCGTTTGAAGCGGAGAGAAATCCCCCGTGGTTTTTTCCATATATTGAGAATTATTCTCACATTATGTTAGATATGAGATTTAAGACTGAGGACGCGACAGTCCAGATGTTTAACTTCTCGTTGGATTTAGAGATTCAAGGATTTGAAGGGTTGATATTTTATATTTACAAACCGTCACTAAATAGGATTGAATTCGAGGTTCTCGATCATCGAACCGAGCTTATCCATACTATAAAGAATCTATATATCAATGTGAACGACTATTCGTCTACAGACTCGTTAGACTTTATTATTATACCTTTTGGTCATTTTAAAGAGGACCATAAGTTTATCCCGGTGGTCCATAGTGGAAAGATAGAATCAAACTACCAAGCGTTTACATGGACTCCTTCGCTACTCTTCAAAAACATTAAATCAGTAATTAAAATCGCAAATAAGTACGATGAAATAATCCCAAGGGAATATTTTGATCGATATTATTACCAATTTGATAGTTCATTTAAAGGAAATAAGACAGAATTTCTGTTTAGTCTTATTAACATTCTCGTTCGGCTCGAAGACATGCCCAATATTGAACCTTTAGTATCCAAGGTAAAGCTCTTAATCTCGAAAACGAACGAAATGCTATTCGAGCTGTGTCAAAGATCAATTCCTTTAGAAATGATAACCCTTCTTAAAGAAATCGAGCGATTGAAATTTAATGTTGATAATTTATCGAAGGAAGAGATATTTAACTGGTTAGACGATTTATTGAACTTATACAGTAATAATATTTAGACGGTGTTATTTTTACTAAAACCCTTCTAACCCGCCGTTCATTAAAGAATAAAAGAAAAATTTTCTTAATCTTGTTTTTTGATCTTCTTAATGATAAGTAATACCAACGCTATTAAGAAGAAGACTGCCCCGACTAACAAGAATCCGAATTTAATTGTTGCTGATACCGAAGCAATTAACGGTACGAACGCCGCAAAATTTGGTGTCTCGTTGAGCATGATTAGCAAATTCATATTTTCAATTAAATCAAAAACTCCTGCTAGGATTGGTGTTAGGCTCATATAAAATCCGACTGTTGCCATTCTGTCTTCTAGTCTTCTCGATAAGTATAATATCAAAGCAAAAAGAGGTATAACGTAACCAAAGATGTAAAGAAAATCCCAGTATACTCCCGCTGCTTGCAACGTCATTCCATCGGGGCCCCATGTGGAAAATATCGTTATGATTCGTTCTTTAGTCAACGCAAATTCGAAATCTAAGATACCATATTTATAAACAGATGTTGCCAATGGTTCAAAAATCACGATATTGATGGTCAGAAGAATTATGATTCCAATTGCCGCTGCTATTAATAGTATTAAATCGCTGGGATATTTTTTCAGTTTTTCTAAAATCATACTTTCACACTTAAAATTGTGATATTAAGATAAATTATTACGTTAAGTTATATAAAGGATTCGCGTAAAATAAATAGAGATTAAAGATCGATCATAACGAACTATAATCATTAATTTTTTTTAGGCTCAAATATTTAAAAGTATAGTTAAACTCGCTTTGCTTAAGAAATAATGTGTCTCGCGATCCCTGGTAAAATAGTCAAAATCGATGGAAATTCCGCACTAGTTGATTTTGATGGAATACAACAAGAAGTTATCATCGCTTTAGTGTTAAATCCTGAAGTTGGAAAATATGTTATTGTTCACGCTGGTTATGCTATTGAGCAAATGGAAGAAAAGGACGCATTAGAAGCGATTGAACAGTGGAAGGAAATCGCAGATGATCAAAGTCTCGACTTATCTGACATGTTATGAATAATATTATTTCTATAAAAAAAAAATTAGACTATTTCTTCCGTTTTTCTGTAGATGCTACTACTAAATACCGCGCATTTGAGAGTATAGCAATGCCGATAAAAGCCAATATAACGACATCAAGAATTAAGTTCGCATTACCGAACATCTCAAAGACAAACGCCGAAATCAAGCTTAACATTCCTAATACCAGTAAATTTTCTTTTTTTTTCACCATCTTGATCTCATCCCTCCTTTTAGTAATTTTAATAATTTTTGGATTGCTCCAATCCACAAGATAAAATTAGCTTATTTATTGATTATATATATAGTCTATATATATCGTCTTTTTCCTATAAGACAAGAAAAACCGAAAGGAATAGAACCCAAATATCGCTTTATAGATCAAACAACTCTAATTTAAGTTGTTTCAACTTACTAAAAAGTCCTTTTATTGAGTTAATCGCTTTTGAATTAGAATTAAAATCTAAAGGAGAAATACCGTCTAAATCAGCTTTCCCGATTTCAAGATCAAAGGGAATAGAATGATACAATGGAACATTCCACGCTTTAATTCGATCATTGATGATATCTACTTGTGAATCATCTATTATTTTATTAGCGATGAGGTAGATGTTAATTACACCTAATTTCTTAGATAATTCTATTATTTTTAAACAGAGATCTAAGGATTTTTGGGAAGGTTCAGTTACTACCAGCATAACGTCGATTCCTTTAGCAGTACCACGCCCTAAATGTTCTAATCCCGCTTCGAAATCTACTACCACTACCTCGTCTCTTTTTACTAATAAATTATACAGTAATGTTCTTATTAAGGCATTTTCTGGACATAAACAGCCAGTAGCAGGTTCTTCAATACCACCTAAAACTAAAAGTTTCAGGTTGTCTGGACCTGTGACTTTAAACCTATCGGGAATATCAGATACTTCTGGGTTTATGTTATAAACTCCAGGACCTGCTCCTTTAACTACTGTGCGGTCCTCAATCATTTTTTTCATTTCCGAAATCGGAACGATTTTTGATTTTATTTCGTCTTCAATCCCCAGCGTATAACTTAAATTCATTGCCGAATCGTTATCGATTGCTAACACTTTAAATCCATCCTTAGCAAATAACCGGGCTAAAGTCCCGGCAACTAAGGTCTTTCCAACCCCACCCTTACCAGAGATTGCTATCTTAATTATTCTTCCCCTTTAACTAGTGTTTAGTTTAATTAAATTATTCTATTATCGATATAAAATCTTAAGATTTATTTCTGTAAATGTCTACATATAATTGGTTATCATTAATAAGAAATTTACCTAATTATTAATAATATATTACTATAGACGGAGTTTTAGCAATTACAATATAGTTAGTAAGTTTTACTCATAAACTGCATTCTTCTGGATATTTTCATCATTTCCCTAAAAATTTTAGCGTTTTCTTCTGGATCCTTACAAGCGATCAATTTGTCGTTTAAGACTTTGATTTTTGCGATCGATTCGGTAAACTCTTTAGGAGGATTTATTTGATAAAGATACACTAACTCTCCATTGTCTTTGCTCTCGATATAAACCCATTTATTATCTTTCTGAGACCAATTCCATCTGTTAGGAGTTAATTCCCTTACCATGTTATTCAATCGGTGAAAAATAATTTAGATTAGATAGAAAACATGTATATAATAGCTTATACCTACTTCCTATTTAATGTTTTATTCGAATGGATTTATAATTTTTTTTGAAAAAAGCTATTAACCGAATAATAAAAAAAATTATTAGATATTTAATCTCGAGAGCATTTCTATAGCAGCTTCTCGAACATCAGGATCTCGATCATTTTGAAGAACCTTCAAAATTTCAGTTGTTTCGCTATAGTCAAAATTAGGTAGAGCTTTTATTAAGTAAAGTTTTACGATCCAATCGTCATCTTTAACGAGTCCTTTCAATTCGTCGAAAATTTTTGGGCCATTAATTGCACTTAATATCTTTATGGCGTAAGTTCTGGAATCTCTATGAGTGCTCTTTAAATCTTCTATAAGTTGATCCACGATTAATGTTTTATAATCATTAGAGAGCATTTTATACATCTTAAAAAATAATGTGGGGGGATAGTTCTCAAAAACAGTATGCTTAGGAATAGTTACAAGTTCAACGCGATCCTCTATAGTGTCTTCAAGAACTTTTAATTCAACAATTAAATCGCTTAGTTGTTTATTAGCAGTTTCGATCTTTTGCAGCTTAAGATTCAAGTTATTTAACTCTTCGTCTTTTTCTAAAGCTTTCTGTCGAAGATCGTATAATTTTTGATCTTCAATTTTAGCTTTTTCTTCTATTTCCATTTTAATATCTTGATTCCGTTGTTTTAAATCTTCGATAATGTTTATATTGGCATTTATAATATTTTTCAAATCGTTGTTCTCTACTTCTAAATCGAATAATTTTTGATTGATTTCCTCATAGTTAGTGCTTATTTCAACTTCTTTAAATTGTTCTTCTTGAAGTTGTACTGTTTCTTCTAATTTTTGTTGGAGGTATTTGACTTTTTCATGGTACTGATCGTTATCGTAGGTCAACTGATCTAGAATTTTATTGACTTCGTTTAACTCGTGAAAATATTGGTTTTTTAGAGCTTCACTCTCTTGTTCTCTTCTTTTTAGTTCTTCGATTTCATGACGGGAAGATTCGATTTGAACGCGATTGATGCTGTTTTCTTCCGTTAATTTAATAATTATTTTTTTTGCCTCAACAAGTTCAGGATTTTCTTCTCCAACATTAATCGTTGTTTCGTCTTTTCTATTCTCCAATTCTTTTATTGCATTCATTAAATCTTCAACTTGTTTTTTAAGCGCTTCGTTTTCTTCCGTCAATTGCACAATTTCTTTGTTAGCATAAATTAGTTCTTCGTTTTCACCCTCGAACTTTTGTACATTTTCCAATTCTGTAGATATATCGGCGATGGTTTGTTGGAGAATCTCAACATCTTTATCCTTTTTAATTATTTCTTGGCGTTGTTCCGATACTAATTCTTTTAATACTGCAATGTCTTCGGGGATTTTATTGTCAGTATTTTTTAATTTTTGGTTTTGAATAATTTTTTTTTGTTCGCTAACAGTAAAATTTAGACGCTGTACTTCCTCCATCAAATGCTTAATCATAGTTTCTAAATCGGAGTGTTCTTGGTTCGCAGAGTCAACTGAATCTATTAAATCTTTTAATTCTTTACCCATTTTAAAAGCAACCTAAGGTCTTAATATGAATTATTAATAAAGCCATTGGCTAATAAATGTTTTGATCGTAATCTTTAAAAAACATTCGATATTTGTATTTCAATTAATATATTATAGATTTAATGACTTTAAATTAAATTAAATAGATCATCAAAGGAGTAATCGGTTATCATGAATTACGGAAATTTATGTAATGAATATGAATGTAGAGAAGAATATGACGATGATGATGAGTGGGAAGATGATGACGAAGATTATGACGATGAAGAAGATTATGACGACTACAACGACGGCGAATGGGACGAAATAGATGATTAATTTACATCAGTACCTTTTGATCGAAATCTTGAAAAAACATTAGTATTTTGTATTTCAAAACATAATAGATAAAAAAAAACAATTAAATAAAATTACATAGATAATCAAATCAGGGGTTGGTTATTATGGAGGATAAAAATTTATTTAATAAATTTAAAGATAGAGAAGATTTAGAATATGAATATGACGATGACGAGGATTATGACGACTACAACAATGGCGAATGGGACGAAGAAACCTTTTAACTCGCGTCTATAACTTTTCTAGCTTAAAAAAAAGTAAAATAAAATTATTTAAAATCGATAAAAAAGAAGTTGGTTAGAGAGATTAAATAATTTCAATTTTTTTTATTTTATCTCCTTTTCTTATAGCATCTACTACAACTTGATCCGCAGGACCTAGCACTTCTCCAAAGATGGTATGTTTATTATTCAAGTGTGGAGTGGGTACATGAGTTATGAAAAACTGTGAACCGTTCGTGCCTGGCCCAGCGTTTGCCATAGCTAAAATGCCTGGTTTATTGAATACTTTTCCTGATTGAAACTCGTCTGCATAAGGATACGATACCTCTCGTCCTTGAAACGGAAATGAGTTTACACCCACAGCTTTAGGGCTTCCCGTACCATTACCAAGAGGGTCTCCACCTTGTATCATAAAGTCTGCTATAATTCGATGGAAAACAATCCCGTCGTAAAAACCTTTTTGTGCTAAAAACAAAAAGCTCGAAACTGTTAATGGCGCTTCGTTGTCAAATAAATTAAGGTTAATGTTCCCTTTAGTCGTTATCATTTTTACTTTTGTCATAATATTTGTATAGTGAGGTATAATTAAAAAACAATTGTACTAGTAAACTAAGACATGTGTAGGTTAAAACTAAACTCCTTTTCAAAAAATATAAAAACTTTTAAATTAATACTAATAAAAGTCTGTAAGAATTAATCTTAAAATCAACTAGCGTTAGTTCAAAAATGGTCAAAAATAACGATATATCATTCTTTTTTAACCCGAAAAGCATTGCAGTTGTTGGAGCGAGTGGTACCCCAGGTAAAGTGGGATTTAATGTGTTAAAAAACGTTATTGAATCAAACTATTCTGGAAAATTATACCCTATTAATCCCAAAGCTAATGAAATATTAGGAAAAAAAGCCTTTAAGAGTGTTCTAGATGTTCCAGAAGATATTGAAGTAGCGATATTTGTCATTCCCGGGAAAATTGTTAATCAAATTGCTGAGGATTGTGGAAAAAAAGGTATAAAAGGATTGGTCGTTATTACAGCCGGTTTTAAAGAGATCGGTGGGGAAGGCATTAAGCGAGAACTAGAATTAGTCAAGCTAGCTAAAAAATATGGAATGAGGATTATTGGGCCAAATTGCTTAGGATTTATTGGGATTAATTATAACGGTTCTTTTGCAGCTAATACGCCTAAGAAAGGAGAAATTGCGATGATATCTCAATCTGGTGCTATGTTAACCGGAATGATGGATTATTCTATGGACCAACCGTTTGGGTTTTCGTGCAATATAAGCTTAGGTAATAAGGCCGATATAGATGAAGTTGATTTTATTGAGTATCTTGCTGATGATCCAAATACTAAGGTTATTTTATGCTATCTAGAAAGCATTGAGGATGGAAAGAAGTTTTTGGAAATAGTCTCAAGAGTTGCGCGAAAGAAACCAATAATAGTATTAAAATCAGGTGTGAGTGCCGCCGGGGCTAGAGCAGCTTCTAGTCATACAGGGGCTTTAGCTGGTTTAGATATAGCATATGAGTTAGCCTTCGATAAATGTGGCGTTTTAAGAGCAAATACGATCGCAGACCTCTTTGACTATGGAGAAATCTTTTTATACCAACCGATTCCTACGAAGAATTCTTTTGCAATAGTTACAAACGCAGGTGGTCCTGGTATCATTGCTACAGATGCTTTTGAACGAGAAGGATTAAAATTCGCTCAATTTTCTGAGCCAATATTGCATAGGCTGCGCGAAAACTTACCTGCAGAAGCAGCAATTTTTAATCCAATTGATATCATAGGTGATGCTTCTCCTGATAGATATGAATTCACTATAAAGACGATATTTGGTTTAAATAATGAAGGAATTCATGATGATACAGATGAAGACGATATCACAACTTACGGAGCCCTTATTATTATGAGCCCACAGGCTCAAACGCTACCAACTAATGTTGCCAAACTAATTCATAAAATATCATCTAAGTCGTTATCAGATAAACCAATCGTTACAGCACTCGTAGGTGGAGTGTCAATGATTGAAGCTACGAATTATTTAAAACAGAATCACATCCCTTGTTATCGATTTCCCGAAAGAGCTGCAGAAGTTCTTAAAGCTATGGTTAAATATAATGATTTTCTAAATCGAGAGCTACATGAAAAGATTTTAGTTCCAAAATTTAAAGTTAAAAAGGAGAGAGTTCGAGAAATATTCGAAAGAGCAAGAATGGAAGGGAGAACAGTATTGCTTAGCCATGAAACGAGCGAAATTTTCGAAAAATATGGTATATTTTCTCCTAAATCTCGATTAGCAAGAACACCGACCGAAGCAAGTAAATTACAAAACGAAATGGGTAAATCAGTTTTAAAGATTGTAAGTCCTCAAATAATTCATAAAACAGATGTAGGAGGAATTTTTTTAAACATAGAATCAGAACAAGACGCATTTGAAGCATATGTTCAAATCCTTGATAATGTTAAAAGATTTGGCCCTCAAAATGCCCGTATTTACGGCGTAGAAGTTCAAGAAATGATTGATTTTAAAAAACAAACAAAAGTAAATGAAATCATTATTGGTATGAGTAAAGATCCTCAGTTTGGTCCTTTGATAATGTTCGGAACGGGAGGTATTTACGCAAATTTCATGAAAGATGTATCGTTTGCGTTGTCATATAAATTTTCTAAAGATAATGCGAAGAAATTAATCGAAAATACTAAAATATTTAGTCTTTTACAAGGCGTTAGAGGCGAGCCTTCGTCAGATATTGACGCTATTATAGATGTTCTATTAAGACTTTCTCAATTAGTCAATGATTTTCCAGAGATTGTAGAATTAGATATTAATCCCCTTCTATCGTTTGTAAAAGGATATAGTGCAGTAGACATTAAGATAACAATATCACGATAGTGTTAATAATTTAAGTAGAAATTGAGATAATAATAATTAAAATAAGAATACGAAGAAGTGAACAAAATGGTAAAAACATTTTATTTGTGTTCGTTGAAAGAACGAGCTGGAAAAAGTTTTCTATCGATTGGGTTTATTCAAAAATTACAAAAAGAAGGCAAGAAATTTGCCTACTTTAAACCAATTGGCTGTCCGAAAGGCGCGTTTAGCCTAAAATCTGATAAAGACATAGATTTTATTTTACGAACTGTATATAAAGATAAGGATCCCTACGATACCGTTTGTCCTATCTCCATCCCTGATGCGTATTATATAGACTTAATCGATGCCAATAAGAAAGTAGAGTATTTAGATAAGATTAAGTCAACTTACGAAGAAATTTATAAAAAAGTTGATTACATAATACTTGAAGGAGCACCTTCAGTAAGAAAATTCGTGAGAGTTGGTATTGACGATGTGAGCGTTGCTAAGTTGTTAGGAATTAAAGATATGATATATGTAAGCCCTGAATCTTCTGACAAATGCATAGATAATATTTTCTTTACTAAAAACTATTTTGAATTCCGCGAAGTTAATCTGTCGGCGATAATTTTTAATAAAATTGATTTCGAATACATACCAAGAATTAAAGAGCTTCAAAAAGAACATATTGATAAATATAACATTCCCGTATTAGGAATAATTGAAAGAAGCATCGAATTATTTTCACCCCGTGTAATGGAAGTGTTAGAAGCTATAGGAGGAGAATTAGTTAACGAAGCAGCTAAATCAGGTTTGAGTAATACTGTTGAGACGATCATCATTGGTGCGATGAATGCTCAAGCCGCATTGAAATATTTGAGACAAGTTAAAAAAGCAGCTGTAATTACAGGAGGAGATCGGGCAGATCTCGCCCTAGCAGCTCTGAACGAGGATGTATCGGTGCTTATTTTAACGGGATTTATTCAACCTAATGTAAAAGTTTTAAATGTAGCAAACGAAAAGAAGATTCCTATTATTTTAAGCCCATCGGACACATATACTACTATGAGAAACTTAGAGCGATTAAAACCAGGGATACAAGAAGACGAAATTCAAGCGGTCTTGGATTTAATGGAAACCCAAATTGACTGGGAATTCTTGTTAAAATAAAAAAAAAAAAGAAAAAGAGTCAAATTTAAGATTAGGACTCATTTACTATAATGAGCCAAAGAGCGCGCTAAGGAATGCCAGACCTAAGAAAACTATTAATATAGGTAGTATAAAAATAATAAATACTATCCCTATAACACCTAAAATCAATCCTGCTATTGCCATGCCCTTAGGATCATCCGCAATCAAACCGATAATTCCAAAAACAATAGCTGCTCCTGGTAGATAGAATTCACCAAATGGAAGAGAACCTAATAAAATCCACGCAATGAAACCTAATATACCACAAACTAAAGCAAGAATACCGAAGATTTTTCCCATTTTATTCACTAATTACTCTTTTATTATTATATTTTTTTAATTTATAAGATAATAAGAGGAGAAGATCTATAAAAAAGTTAGTAAAAAATTGGACAATAATGATATAACTTAACCTAAATCTATAAATTTACTGGACTGATCCACAACTTGGGCAAAATTTAGCATCAACCGGGACTTTTGTACCACAATGAGCACAAAACTGTGGTTTTTTACTATAGTCTTCTGTTTCCATCTGACTCTCCAATGGTTTAGAAGATGAGTCCAGTGTAATCGGACTTGGAATACCTTGTCTAAACTTAGAAATCTCAGCTTCGATTTCTGATCCTCTTCTACGTTTTTTTGCAAAAGAATTCGTAAGAACCCATAATATTATCATCGCTGGTAGAAGTAATATTATTGAAACAATGGAGTAAATCATGCTTAAAAATGAACCGAACATGCCCATATACCCATAATCTACTGGGAAGAGCCCAACAGAAAACAGTATTGCAACAATAAAACCAATGGTCGTCCCAATAGAAGCTATTAGCGATAGATAATAAGTCCAATCTTGAGATGTTTCTACAAGATTTTGTTCAGTATTCCTTGTTTTGTTTATTATATAATTTATTCTAACTTTATTTCCTGTCGTGTGAGCTCCAAATATGATAACTTCATCTGAAGAGCTTACTAGCGAACCTTTTTTTGTCGAGAAACAATAATGGAGAATATTTGAAGAGTCCTCTACCGTAAAAGATAAATTCCCGGAATAAGACTTAGTAAACTCTCTAACTTTACCTCTCAAAATGATTGTATTTTCTGACATTTTACATTTCACTTTAAATTTTTTGACGAATTTATATGATTCCTACTGATATAACATTTATTTAAGAATATAATTCTTTATTTTTCACTCCATATTTCCTTGTTAAGAGCTAATAATTTGAAATTTAAATGTTGGTAGTTCTTCTTTTAGGAACCAATTTGAGCTAAATTTATGTTTTCTTAGTCCGAAAACCATGTTCATATAATTTATCTCTAATAATTTTCATTCCAGGACAATCATCCCAATTTCTTTTATATTCACAACTAATGCAATCCTTTTCAATACGGTTTGATCTTATGTAAGCTATTGCTCCCACTAAAAAATTAATTTCTAACAATGTAAGTATTTTTATAATTAATGGGAACGGTAAAAGAAATACAGAAACGAGATGTAAACCCACACCTATTCCGTTAGAGGCTTTTGAGAATATTTTTAGGAATCGGTACTTAGTTAAACCTACAACATTGAGAATTATAGGTAAAAAGAAGATAAAAGAAATGAGATACATAATTACCAAATTAAAAATATTTCGTTCTACAAATAATAAAGTAAGAATTATAGTGATTATTACCACGGGGTAGAAAGTAAAGCACCCAATACAAAGGTGACGTTTTCCTAGGTGATACACATGGTCTGAGAACTTTTCGCAATTTGGATGATGTGATAACATGATCGGTTTAAAATCTGATAAAAGTAAACGGAAACGAGAAAATCTTAATTTTATCTTTTCAAAAAAATTTCCCATGGTTAGTAATATTACCTCTAATATTATTGACGAAAATAGTGTTACTTGATTCTAAACAAATTAAAAAAAAAAGTAGATTAGTATAAATAATATTCTAATTTAGTCTTTTCTAACTACTAAGTATATGATACAGCCTATACATCCCGTAAGCAAAACAATTAATAACCAGACTGCAGCATTCATGTCTCTTTTCTTGGCGTCTCTATATACCCAAATAGCGATTAATAATCCGATGATATAATAAACTACAACCAGAATAATCATTATCAGATAAATAAACGCCAACCCTGCAAAAGGATCAAATGGAAGAGTCATTTTTTTTTTTCCTCAATTTAGTTTTTTTAATACTAATTTTGTAAATTTGTTGTAATTAACATGGGTATCCTATTATTTAAAGGTGTTTGTTTCTCAGTAATAACCCATTATCATAATACTTTCAATAGTAGGATTTATTTATTTCTTTAAATATAATTTCTGATTGTGAATTATTTTATTTAAGTGCAAAAAAACCAATATTAAATATGCTTAAACAAATTTTCAATCGAAATCGAACAACTTTCCTTTCTTTTTTTATGTTCTTCGTAATTTCGTTGATAATTTTACTCACTTACACTTCAATTGCAATAATTTTTTTTAGATTCTTGTTTAATTCGAGATGAACATATTCTACACAAAAAGTTTAATTATTGAGCTGTTATTAAAGGAGATTAATATGAAATTAAGTAAAGCTACTTATTTTCAGATCACCGCGCATCTTATTCTATTATCGTTTCAGTTGATGTTCTGGAATTTCATTATTGACGACGCATTTATATCCTTTAGATACGCCAAAAACCTTTTTTTCAACCAGCAACTCGTTTTTAACGTAAACGAGACTCCCGTAGAAGGATTTTCTAATTTTCTATGGGTATTATGGATGACAATAAGTTTTCCATTAAATATTGAAATAATTCTATTTTCTAAAATATCTGGCATGATTTTTAGCCATCTGAGCGTAATTGTTCTTTACAAATTAGCGTTTAAAATAAATAATTCTAAGAATTTTAGTAATGTTGTTATTATATTTTATGTCCTGACTCCCAATGTAGCATTGTGGTCAATAGGAGGATTAGAAACTTCGCTCTTTTCTTTTCTACTATTGATCTCCGTATATTCTTTTATTCTCGATATAACTATTAGGAGAAATAAAGTTGTTAAGATGTCTCCGCTTTTCTTCGTACTCCTAAGCCTTACTCGTCACGAAGGTGTAATTGTATTCGGGATAACCTGTATATTTTTCCTATTTTTACTTTTCCAGAACAAAACTGCGTTGGTAGTTACTAAATTATTCCATTTCCTTTACTTTGTGGGGATTTTCTCAATAGTCTATTTTCCGTATTTACTATGGAGAGTCCTTTACTATAACAATTTATTGCCACATACTTTTATTGCTAAACAAGGTGGATTCAGTCTCCTTTCTTTGGCAGAACGAATTCTTTTTTATGTTCCCTTGTTAATCTTTCTTTTTCCAATCTTATTCATAAATGTTTCTTACTATGTTATACATTCAAGATTTCAATTTAGAAACGAAAAGAAACTATATCTTCTCTTAGTTATTCTAACTTTGTGTATTCTATTGCTCATTTTAACAAGTTGGATGCCCGGATTTAGATTTACTGTTCCAATCCTACCTTTAGCTTATCTTTTGCTCCCAAAATCTCTAAACTTTCTTATGATTCTAAACAAAAACAAAAAAAAGAACACAAAAATACGGAAAAATGTAAAGATTTTAACAATTTTAGCTATATGTGCGTCAAATGCTTCACTTTTAGTAACCTTCTACCCGTTTGTTCAAATATACGGCACAGGAATAAGAGAGTGCAATATTACATTGGGAAAATGGATTAGCGAGAACACTCCAAGCAACGCTTCTCTAGCAGTGTGGGATGCAGGAACGATCCCCTTCTATTCTGATATACGCACAATAGATATATATCCAGATAGCTTACAGGATTTGCATCTATATAACAATCCAGAAGATGCAAATTATATTTTAGACCAGAACATAACTTTTCTTATATTGAACGACGAGTATTTTAGCTACATTAAAACGGATATTCGTTTTATTAATAATTACAGCCTAATCTTTTACGCCCAGTTTTATTACGCCGATGGTTTCTATGGGCAGGATTATATCTACCAAATATATTTATTCAACGATTTTAATGTCTCCGAATCAGCAATTAATGCATTGCTTGACTCTTCTGAAAGATTTTACATTTAAGTAGTCTAATCTAATTTTAGTCCTTTAACCGGTTTTCGTGAGCGAGGAGGGCACCTTTTATAAAATATATTAGGATAGCCAATTGTAAAAGCGCCCATATGTTTCCCTCTTATACCTACCAATTTCATTACTTTTTTATTTTCTAGTGCTGCGATTTGAGCCCATCCGATCCAACAGGTACCTAAACCTAGTGATTGGGCTGCTAATCTCCCATATGTTATTATTATGCCTATATTATGATCAGTAGGAGGTATATCCAATAAAGAAGATACAAATATTACGTGAGGAGCATCATAAAACACGGGAATTTCAAAATTCTTCTTTAAAAGGCTAAAACCTTCTTCGTATTTATCTTTCATTCCGGGATTTTGTAATAGTGTTTCAATTATTGCATCGGATATGTTTTTCAATTTTTCGCGATCCGATATAATTATGTATTTCTCAACCCTTAGATTACTCGCAGTAGGAGCGTATTGCATTATATCTAAAACTTTCTTTAAGATTTCTTCCGGAACTTCCTTTTTTTTGAAATGTCTAATTGAACGATGAGATCTTATGAACTTGTACAAACTTTCATAGGGTACGACAGTTTCTAATTTTTCAATACCCTCAAAAGTAAAAGTATAATCCCCGAAGCCTTCATATAATATGGCATCTTCTGGACAAATAGCAATACAATGTCCGCACAAATTACATGAATCGTCAATATCTTCAAAAAAAACTTTATTGGTTGATTCTTCCATGAAAAAACGTCTGGGACATTCTTTTATACACATTCGACAGCTATTACATTTTTCGTAATCAATTCCTACAATTGGCATTATTATTCCTTTTAAATTTAGAATTGCTTATATACGATTATAATATTTAAGAATTATAGGAAATAACAGCATTTATAATTTGATGTTTAGAATTCTCAAAAATAAAACACTTCTAGTTTTCTACCAGAAGGCTAGTAGAAATTCTAAACAATCCTCTTTTCTTTTTTCCTTTCAAATTCTTGTAGTTAATAAAACTTTTAACTAATTTTCTCTTTAAAACTTTAAATAAAACAAGTTTATCTTAGTAAATTGACCCAAGAAGAAGAAAGTCCTACTACACAACCAAGAAGGATTTTAAGCATAGACGTTTTCAAAGGATTTACTGTCCTCCTTATGGTTTTTCTTAACAGTTTTCACCCCTATGACGACGTACCAGCGTGGACTAAACACGCTGGAGAATTTGGTCTAACATATGTTGATTTAGTAGCGCCTTTTTTCGTATTTATGTTTGCGCTTAACATGAATATTGCTTATAAACGTCGCGTCGAAAGAGTTGGGAAGACCAGAGCTTTATTAAGATACATACGTAAATCTTTAATCCTCATTGGTATAGGTCTACTTGTTACTATATATGTAGGACCAGATGTATTTTTTTTTCGGTGGGGTACCCTTCAAGTTTTAGGGTTTTCAGGTTTAATGTTATTACCACTACTCGAATTAAAACCGTACGTAAAGTTGGTGTTTGCTATTGTTTTTATGATTTTACATCAAATAATTCTTTCTACTCCCCTAAGCGTTGTAATTTACGATTCGGTAGAAGGAGGTATTTTTGGAATATTTTCTTGGGGTTCGATGATGATCTTATCCTCCTTTTTAGCTGAAAGTATAAGCAAAGGTAAAGAATATATAAAACATTATTTCTTATTTGGAGGTTTAGCTTGTCTAATACTTGGGATTATTTCTGCTTTTTTATGGGGAATTAGCAGACCTTATGTTTCATTGCCTTACATTTTAATTAGCGTAGGAGTGGCATCACTAATATATTGTCTGCTATATTATATTTACGAAGAATGGGGGAAAAATTATAATTTTGTAAAAAAAGAGAAAATTTTTAGCGCCATAGGGAAAAATGCGTTTATTTTTTATCTTGTTCATATGATGATTGCCTTCACAATTTATTCGATATTTCCCTTCGATACTCCTAGTATAATTCTCTTTCCATTAGCCATCGTTCATACTGCGTTCATCTGGTTTTTAGCGTATTACATGAACAAACTTGAAATGTTTATCGTCATATAAGATTGAATTTCTTCTCAAATTATGTAATCACATGATAAAGCTTATAAAACAGAATTGCATAAATGTTATTTGTACTTTTTTGTAAAGTTTGATCACGGGAAATCATATGAATGTTTTAGAAGAACAATTTCTATTATTTGAAATAGATGAGGAAAACGAAGATTTTAGAGAAATTGAAGATATTGATGGTGATATTCACACAATATTTGATTCATTCTCAATTTTCATAATTGTAGACCCTATAGATAAAGATATCTGGATATGGATGGGCGAGAATGCGAGTATTAGAAAGAAATTTATTGCTACTCAGAACGCGCCTAACATTAGAGATAGATATGGTGTTGATTTTAGAATTGTGACAGTTGACGAAGGAAATGAACCAACTGAATTAAAAGAGATTATAGGTTTATAACTATTTTACTTCTCTAAAATATTCGAAAAATTTTGTAAGGGCGAATGCAGTATTATATAGATATCATCCCAGTACTACAACCGTATATATAAATTAGCGTGAAATTAATCTTTCACGATCATAATAGCATGCATCCTACTTTAATGCATTATAAAGCGTTTCTGCTATAGTATAGAACGCTCTCTCAACATTTTCACCAGTTAAAGCGGAAGTTTCAATGTATTCGAGGTTAAGATACCTCGCAAGATCAGAACCTTTTTCTGAAATACTATCATTATCATGAGTTAAATCTTTTTTATTTCCAATAACATAACCCGTTAAAGCCGGTCTATCTTTTAATTGATTTTGAATATCGAAATACCAATTTGAAACGCTTTCTAGCGAGTTTGGTTTTGACAAATCAAAAATAAGGAATAAACCGTCAGATCCTAAATAAAATTGTTGCCTCATAGTTTGAAATTTCTGTTGTCCTGCAATATCCCAGAGTACGAGCTGAATATAAGAATCTTTGATCTGAAATATCTTATCCGAAACGTGTACCCCTAGAGTTGGAATATAATGCCTTCGAAACGCGTTATTGGTAAATCTAAGTATCAAGGAGGATTTTCCAACAGAAGGATCACCACAGATAACTATTTTAAACTTGTAGTTAATTAAATTAGCTTCTTTGATTTTTTGATCAGGAAAAGCTTTAGTACTTTCCTCGGCAATCTCATTATTTTTAAATTCATTTAAAAATTGATCAATCGTGAGAGAAAGATCGTTCAAAGTATCTATATAATTTTCTCTTGGGGCTTTTGATTTTTGTAAGTAGGCAATTTTTTCAGCTACATCTTCAAATGGAGTATTAAAATAATTCAAATATTTATAAAAGATAACATCATCAGATTCCTTAAATAGTAGAGTAATTGCTCCTTGCCCAATTCCGCCTCTCCTCGCTTCATCGTTCCATTTAACATATTTTATTAAACCCTTTAGAGTTAAAGAAGGAAATGGAAGAATTACTAATGATTCTGGGATAAGTCCACTTTCTCCTGATAAAACTGTAATTGTTTTAACACTAATGTGAAGCCTGCTCGATTGTGGTATTTCTCCTAGCCATACAAATGGATTTGGTCCAACTTCCTCGTCCAATTCAGTATATAATATACCTTTTATTATTTTTGCTTCCATAGTAAGGCGATGTTAATTTAAACATAATATTGAAAATTTCTTAATATAATTATGGGATAAAAATATAAATATTAACGCTTTTTAGATTGAATATGTTCAAATTATCGACTTCCTTTCAAGATTACCTTAGAAGAATGGGAAAGGGGGGACTTGAACCCCCGACCTCTCAGTTCCGAACCGAGATTAACGCTGAGACCTAAAAAGCTCAGTATCATTCCAGGCTAGACTACCTTCCCGATACAAAATCGATAGTTGAATAGGAAAACTATTTACTACTAATAAATAGGGGAAATCAAAAAGAAGATATATTAGTCTTTTATATTTTCTAATAAAGAAATTATCCGATATATTGTAGTGCGCGAATGGAACGGAATATTTGCATCTTGGGATAAATCTGTAATCA
Organism: Promethearchaeota archaeon; assembly: GCA_013375495.1. Next base: position 210,284 of record JABXKC010000004.1, on the reverse strand, counting down.
TATACATAACATTACTTGCTAGGACTGCAGGTGAATCGTCTTCACGTTGTAATTCATCTATCCCCTTTTGAGCTACGCGCTTAATGTTTCTCGGAACTCCTCGGTCTTTGATCATACCATTTAACAAATAGTCGACCTTTTCAAAAGTATCAAGTATTTCTTCCGTAAATTCATTACCCCTTGGCAATCTCATCCCACCAGAGTATTTTGTTTAAATAAAAATTAATTAATAATCTTGGTATATTGATTTTTTGGAATGTTCATTGAAATTTAATTTTTTTGATTTTTAAAAATTAACACATATTAATAGAAACAAATTTACAGCTAAAGATTAGAATATACCAAATTCACGAATTTTTCTCGTTAATTTAGGAATTTCTTCGTCGTAATGAGTAATTATTTCGTTATATTTGTTGTATAACTTAGTAAACGCCTTAATATCTCCTTGATTTAAATCTTTCATAAAATTGTAAGATATTTCAGAAATTTCCTTGAAAATGTCATCAAACTTTTCTGTTATTTCTAACAAGTTCTTATCTATTTCTTTTCTTTGCTTTCTTACCATATTTCGTAATTTTCCACGAGGTATTCTAATAGTTTCTATTAAGTTATCGCACCGATCTAGAAATTTATAAGTATTTATCTTGTTTTCTTCCGTTAATTTTGACTCAATAATTTCAGTGCGCCATGTATTGATCCGTCCACGAGCGAATGTATCAAAATTAAGCGATATAGAATCAATTCCCTTTCTGACTAAAAATCTTAAGAATTCTGGGTCGTCACTAGGGGCTTGTCCGCAAATTCCAACCTTTCTTTTTCGCACGTGGGCGGTTTCAATTAAATGACTCACTGATCTTCTAATAGATTCGCTATTAGTATTATACTCATAACTATTCATCAATGGAATCATTTTTTCGTTGTCTCGACCTACGCCATATGTTAGTTGGGTAAGATCGTTGCTCCCTATACTGAATCCATCGAAATATTCGCAGAATATGTCTGCACAAATAACGTTTGAAGGAATCTCAGCCATAACATAGACTTTAAGACCATCCTGGCCCCTAACTAAACCTTCTCTTTCCATAATTTCTATTATTTTTTTAGCTTCTGCTGGACTTCTACAAAACGGAAGCATAGGAATTATGTTAATTAGTCCCCATTCTCGGGCTCTTTTAATTGCTTTCAGTTCTAAAATGAACGCTTCTTGGAATTCTTCATGAACATAACGTGAACACCCCCTAAAGCCAAGCATTGGATTATTCTCCTCTCTTTCGTATATCCATCCTCCAATTAGATTTGCATATTCGTTAGTTTTAAAATCTGAAAGACGAACTACACATTCACCAATTTCTCCATTAGATAATACCTTCCAAACGCCCGCTGCAATTGTAGCAATTCCTTCCGCCAATTTTTCTATGTAATATTCTTCTTTATCCTCGTATCCTTGTGTAATTTCTCTGATCGTATCAATAGTATCCTTTAATTTCACGATTTCTCTATTAAATGGATCCTTATGATATAAGTCGCTTTTCTTTATATTTTCAATTTTTTTTCTATGATCTAATAAAACTCCATACCTCATAACTAAAGAATCAAATTCAATTAAAGCATTAGGGTGAATTCGAATCTCGTCGTTTATTATAAATTCTAATCGGGCTAAACCCGTACCATCAGGATACTTACCGGACGAAAGAGCGCCTTTTGGAATTCCTAAATTAACTAAAACTTGAGTGTTTGTGTGTGGGAGTTGTGCAAATTCGATGGAGTCATAATCGTACTCTACATCCTTCAGCCATATTCTTGGTTTACCCTCACTACAATCAATCGTAACGCTTTCAAGACCGTCTCGTTGTTTTTCTTTAATTTTTTCTATTATATTGTCTGCTCCGACTATTGAGGCAATATTCAACTCTCGGGAAACGATTGCTGCGTGACACGTCGGACCGCCTTTCTCTGTAATAACCCCTCCCAAGTTTTGCATATAAGACGTCCAATCGGGGTTGGTTTCTTCTGTAATTAAAATGTCTCCCTCTTCTAATAGGTGTGCGTCGTTAATAGATTCTATTACCTTGATTTTACCATAACCAATTCTACGACCTATCGCAGTTCCATTATTTTCTACTAAAAAACCACCGTCTGTGAGTTTTAAAGGATCTTCTAATAAATAATAGATTTCTTCTGTATCTCCTTTTTGGGAGTGAACTGTTTCAGGTCGAGCTTGTACTATATATACTTTCCCGTCGTTACCTAATGCCCATTCGATATCCATAGGTCGATCGTAATGTTTTCGTATTTTAATGGCGTACTCCGCTAAAATTTTAACATCGTCCTCAGCTAAACAAAATTGTTTTTGTCTTCCTAATTCCACCGGTAGAGTAATAGTACCTCCCTTTTCCGAGTCAAATATCATCATTTGTTCTTTTTTAACCAACTCGCGACTAATTATTTGTAGCTTAGGACCGTGCTTGAAAACAATAAACTCGTCTCCTTTCTCAGCTCCTTGAACGATAAGTTCCCCAAGACCAAAAGTTCCTCGAATTACAACTACGTTTGGATTTCCCGAATCTGGATCCTCGGTAAACATAACACCAGATGATTTAACTCCAATCAGTCCTCCAGCAATTTCTTGGACACCCACGCTTAGTTTAACAGTAAAGTGATCGAAACCAGCTCTTTCTCGATACATTGTTGCTCTAGTTGTGAAAATTGAGGCCATGTCTTTAAGAATGTATTCTAAAATTTGATTTTCTCCTGAAATATTTAAGTGTGTATCTTGTTGACCAGCAAAGGAGGCGTCGGGTAAATCTTCTGCAGTAGCAGAGCTTCTAATAGCAAAAGTGCTTTCACTTCCGATTCGATCCACCAAAATATGATACGCTTCTAATATTTCATCAGCTAAACTATCAGGAATTTTTGCTTGTTCAATCACGTACCGGATATCAGCGCAGAATTTATCTACTTTTTGAATCGATTTTATATCCTCTTTTTTAAGTTCTTCTGCAATTTTGTCAATATCTCGTTTAATATAATCTTTTAATGTTATTTCTTCGTTTTTAATCCTAAAATAATTAGTCTCTAAAATATAATCATAAGCGTCAGCTGTAACTGCAAATCCTAATGGTACTGGGACACCAAACGAAAGAAGCTCTCCCAAAGAAGCGTTTTTACCTCCAACGATAGCCACATCATTAGATCGAACATCGTCGAAGAATTTAATGTAGCGAAAGCTTGGTTTTTCTTCCTCCATCTCAAAATCACTAAAATAATATTTATCTACTACTTTTTTTTTAAGTTTTTGACACTTAATAAAATTGTTAATTTATATGATGCATAAATTCTCTCTTCCCATTCCTAAAATGGTCCTATAACAATCAAGTATTAAGATTAAAATTATAAATGATATAAATATCTCGTCTTTCTTCAAAAAAAAAAGATAATTAAAATTTTTGATTTTTATGAATCGTTTACTAATACTTCTTGATAACGAAAGAAAGTCTCTTTGTTATTACCCTTTTATTTCTTTTTTCAATTTCACCATAATTGGGAGCAATTTAATTACTTCCAAGGCAGGAGTGGTTTTTATGAATCTAATATAACCGGGTTTAGCAATTCTCCACATATTAACATTCCTCACGAGAGCTTCTTCGCTGTCGGCTTCATCTATACCAATACCCCAAAGATCCGAGGTACTAATATAAAATGCAAGTTGTTTCACTCCTTCAGCGGGGTACACTTTTTTACTAATAAGCTCTTGAGCAATTTCAGCCAATTCTCCTGGATCAAAATCAGGATTTATTTCGAAATATGTAATAAATATCATATTTATATACTACCTATATCATTTGTTTTTTATTATTTTTTTAAGAATAGATTTTGGTACAAAGAACAAATTTATAGTTAGCCATTTAATATTTCACATTTTTGTAAAAAGGAAAAAATATAGAAAATAGTTTCTAAAACCTTAATTCCATATTAGAACGAATAAAAAAAGAAAAAAAGTGATTAAAAATGGAGTACAAAAATAATCTATTTCAAATTTTTAAATCTTTTTTTTTTTACTAATTTGTACTAAAAACAAGTACAAACAATTTAATACAAATTATGTGTTTTATGTTCAATTTAATTCCTTATTGAACACTTCATAATCAGGATTTGAGTATAAACAAAAAACTAATTCTCTTATTTGAGTTTCTCCAGTGAGGTATTCTTTGGCGGTCATGATCATAATTTTCGCGCATCTATCGATTGGATATCCAAAAATTCCAGTAGATATGGCTGGAAACGCTATAGATTTTAATCTATGTTCGTCCATTAATCTCAAGCTATTTATGACTGCGTTCCTTAATTTTGTATCTTCATTGCCTTCACCCATACGAGGCCCAACGGCGTGAATTACATGCCTTGCTTTTAAATTTCCTCCCGAAGTAATGACTGCCCCTCCTACGAATGTACCTCCTATTTTGTCACATTCTTCTTGGATTATTGATCCACCTTTACTTCTAATTGCGCCAGCTACTCCACGCCCTAAAATTAACTGAGCATTCGCTGCGTTAACGATAACATCTGTGTTTACTTCTGTGATATCTCCTTGAACTAGCTTTATTATCGAATTTTTTATTATTATCTCTTTCATCCTAAAGATATTCTCTTATATTAGTATTTTTAAAAAAGTAAAGAAAAAAATTTATTCTGGTTGAGGTTCCTGATCTTTCTTTAAGATTTCGTCAAGTTTTGACCGATCCTCGTCGCTCATTTTACTCATTGCTTCCATATTTTGTCTCATTAGGTCCATCATAACTTTCTGTGAAATTAACTGACTTAAAACCGGTAAAGCAATTCTCATACGAGTCAGTTCGTAAAACATTTGTTTAGCAGTATCTCTCATTTCCTTTAAATCGTCCTTAGTCATGCCCTCTTCGCCAATACCAGGGCATTCAACATCAACTACCGTAAAATTTTTACCATCATATTCCAATGGGTAAGTTCTACAACTTAAAGGACGATTATCGTAAACTAAGCACTCATTTTTCTCCTTATTGTAGAGGGGACATTTTACTTCTAATAAGTCCTCGATGGGAACAGTTCCAAATGGATCCTTTGGTTTCTCTTCTTCTCCTTCTTTAGGAGGAGGTGGTAGGGGTTTAAGAACTAGATCAATTCCCCCGTCCGGTTTACTGTATATGTCCATATACGGTAAAAAATTAGCTACAACACCATTTCTTGCCCATAATTCTAAGTCCCAAAAGGTAATTGGTATAGGCCCTCGATTTTTGCAACATTTGTCACATCGGGTACATTTAAAAGTAAATTTTGCTTTTGGTTCTTCGGCATCAGGTTTTGTTTCAGTTTCTTCTTCTAATTGCTCTTTTTCTTCATTATCGTCTTTAACTTCTGAATCTTCTTCATTTTTATTATTTTCAGTCATTTCTAAACACTATCAATGATTTTTTTAAATACATTATTTATTGCTATTCAACTTGAATAATAATACCTTAAAAAAAAATTTTGTTTTTTATATGATCAATTGAGTTGAATGTCATGATTTATCATGCAAATTTATGATACTGTCAATATTATCTTTATTTGCTTCTCGAATTTCTGCGAGGATAATACTATGTTCAATTTTTTCTCTTAACTTATCTTCAAATGCTTTTTCAATTTCTTCCACAAGAAGTCTCATTTGAATATATTTTTGCTCTTTCATATATAAATTTTTTAATGCTTTCTTAACATTTGAAAAGAAGTTATTTATCCTGCTTATGATATTAACATCAATTTTTAGAGTATAGTATTCATGTACCTAAATATAAAGAATTATTATCCATAGAACTAAAAAATATTAGAATTATTCAATCATTATTAATTAACAGAATTGTTAAATATAAAAATATTGAATATTGTATTAGTCAATTATATCTTTCTCATTAACTTCAGTTTCTTTTACTTCATTAAGCTTTCGAATATTAGAAAAAATATAGAATAACATTAAAACTATTATAGATAAAATAGCACTAATGAGAAAAAGATAGTTAGTCCCTATCATTAAAGCTAATGGTCCTGATGCTATCGTACCCAAAGGCATTGCAATAAAAGATAAAGTTGTATCAATTGATACCGCTCTCCCTACTTTATCTTTAGGTATACTTAAATGGATAATTGTATAATAGAGTGAATTTATGGTAGGCATAGAAAATCCAACCATAGCTACGCAAACCCATATTAACTGAAACATGCCTATAGGTACCATTGATAATAATGCGTATCCTGTAGATGCAATTATATATGCTATTAAGATCATACGTATTTTGTTACTCCAATGTTTCTTTAAAGCTGTGATAATACCACCTATTAGCATACCAATATTAAAAGCTATGGAAACTAGTGAGAAATCTAATACAGTTCCTCCATGTATAACTTTAACATAATAAGCGGTTAATGTTCCTCGTGGCTGATTCAAAAAGTTAATAATCATAAATACAATCATCATACTAAGAAGTCCAGGTATAGCACGGATAATATTCAAACCTTCTTTAAACGCATGGCTATAAGATATTTTTTTTTCTCTATCCTCAAGTTTTTTAACATTGGGTATATCAATTAGCAATAGAGGGATTACAGCTATTAAGAATGTTATTATATCTATCCATAAAGCCTCTTGAATAGTAAGAAATAATAATAAAAAGCCCCCAATTATAGGTCCGATGACATTTATGAAGCTTGTAGCTAAGAAGTTAATTCCATTTATTCTGCTTAATTTATCTCTTGGCACCATACTTGGGATTATTGCATTTTCCGTTGTGAAGTGAAATGTTTGACTAACACTTCGTATGACAACAAATATTTGTAGATTCCAAAATTGCATTAAATTAAATAAGAAGGCTAAAATCATTATCAAAGTTGAAAATGCTTGAAGTGAATCTGCTATTAATATTATTTTTTTTCTGTCATAATGATCTGAAATGATACCTGCGATTGGTGCTGTAATAGCCATACAGACAACGTAGGTAAAAAACGTAATGGAAATAGCCATTGGGTCTTCTGTAATATCTGTTATCCACCACTGTAATGCAAAAAAGACTACACTTGAACCCAGGATAGAGAAAAGTTGACCTATCCAAAAGATTAGATAATTCCTAAATATTTGATTATCGGTTTTAATTTCCAAGGTTTATTCGCGAGAAAATTCGGTTAATTGCATATATATATAAATAATTTTCTAATTAAAAAATAAACTCATTTAATTTTCGGTTTGGAAATTTGGGGCTAGAAATAGCAGAATTAATTATTACAGTAATGAATACAATTTATTTTATGTAACAGGATTATTAAGCATTATTTCCACCTTCATAATAATAAAGAAGCGTAGAAATTTTAATATTAAATAATTTCTTTTTTATATAATACAAAATTGATTTGTTTAAATTTGGTCCTAATACTTTTAAATATGTCGCAGTAATAATCATAAATATTATTTAAGTTCGCGATTGTTAGAGAAAAAACTGCGGAATCTAATGTCGATAAAAAAGGAATTTTCCATCTTATTCTTTCTTTCCACCGTTTTTTTCCTAAGTAGACCCCTTTATTACATATTGATAATTCACATGTTATTTTTCCATCAAGAAGGCCAATCAATTTTCAATTTAGGACATTCTCACTTACATTTAATAGTTCAATAATAATATATTAAAGAATCGTTATCCTACTTAACTTAAAATAAATTTCTATTATTTACCAGAATTTATTGAATTGGTTATTAAAATGCCAGGACCGGGTATGGATATTATTGGTGAAGAAGAAAAAGAAGCTCTTTTAGAAGTAATTGAATCTGGATATTTATATAGGTATGGAGATTTACAAAATCCTAATTTCAAGGCAAAGGTTTGGAACTTGGAACGAGATTTTGCGAAATATACTAAAGCGACTTATGCTTTAGCAGTGAATTCAGGTACATCTGCCTTAATAACGGCTTTATGGGCTTTGAAAATAGGACCGGGAGACGAAGTGATAGTGCCAGAATACACCTTTATTGCAAGCATTACCTCAATTATATTTGCTAGAGCTATACCTATTTTAGCTGAAGTAGATGATACATTAACCCTTGATCCAAAGGATGTGAGAAATAAAATTACTCCGCGCACTAAAGCTATAATGCTCGTACACATGTTAGGGAATCCTGGTCACTTAGAAGAATTTGTTAAAATAGCAGAAGAACATAATCTTATATTAATCGAAGATTGTGCTCAAGCTTTTGGTGCATCTTTTCGTGGAAAATCCGTGGGAACATATGGTAAAATGGGTGCTTTTAGTTTAAATGTCTATAAAACAATTACAGCGGGTGATGGTGGAATGGTAATTACTAACGATGAAAATTTATATAAAAGAGCGTTTGCGATTCACGATCAAGGACATCTACCGTTACGACAAGGAGTAGAACAAGGTAATAGAACTATTCTAGGATTAAATTTTAGAATGAACGAGCTCACTGCTGCTGTAGCTGGAGCGCAATTAAACAAGATCAATTATATTAAAGAAAAACTTAGGAGCAATAAGAGATATCTAAAATCTATTCTTTCAAAAGTCAAAGAGATTAGATTTCGTAATATACTAGACGAAGAAGGCGATCTAGGAACTCTTTTAACTTTCTTCATGCCGACTGTAGAGAGCGCGGAAAATTTAGCAAATAAATTAAATTGCACTACTATTGCTAAATCGGGTTGGCACGTCTATAATAATATGGAACATTTTTTAAACCAGAATACTGTAACGGATGAAGGTTGCCCTTTTAAATGCACTTACTATGAAGGGGAATCTGTTAATTATAGTAAGGACATGTTACCTCACACTGATGAATTGCTTAAGAGAGCGATCAATATTGGTGTAGGTGTTTCTGATGCGGGTCTCGGCTCCAATTATGGTATTAGAATAAATAGTTCTGAAGAAGAAATTAAAACTAAAGGTCAAAAAATCGTAGAATTGATTAGAGAAAGTCTGTAGTTTATTGGTCATTTTGTAGTATCATTTACTTAAAGAGTAACCATATTAAAAGGGAGAACAAACAGAATTTAACAAATAATCTTAAATATTATTAAAATTTAACATTTGCATCTATTCTCTTAGAAATTACTCAATAATCTGTATGGATTGTTTTAAAATTTGGTTATTATGAACTTAAATTTCACCAATAAATACTTGGTTTGGGTCGAATTATCAATAATTTTGATCTTAGGCTTTACATTTAGCGTTTTTATAGTTCTTTTATCTCCAGAAGCGAGAAGCATTATTTTGATTGTTCAAACCATCTTATTGTTTTTCGTACAAATCTTTTTAATATGGAAGTTTATCGGGGAGAGATTAGACAACCGAAAAAAATTTGGAATCTATTTATTTCATTCACTAAATTTACTATTCACTGTTATAATAGGATTTTCCATTCCTTTAATGGAATCAGATTTTAAGAATAATACTGGAATAGTAATGATACCACTGCTTTTGATTTTAGGCATAATTATAACAGATAAATACGATAAGGATATTAAAAATATACAATATGATCAGGAATTAGAAGAAGGTAAATTACATGGTAGTCCAGTGATTGAATTTGAAGATAAAAAGTATGTATTCTCCGTAAACTCGTTATTGATATTGGCAGTTGGCACGATTCTATTAGCCTTTGGAATATACTTATTTTTCGATACTGAAGCTCAATTTTGGTTGCACGAAATTGTAGTAAAACAAACTGTATATTTTCTGAATCTATTTTTTAATATGGATGTATCAGCAAGCTATTCTCCTGTGGGTAAATATCATTGGAGTTTTGATTTTGTTGGTAATATTAATGGTGATCCATTAGGAAGCATTTTCTTTGAGACATTTTGTACAGGAATTCAAGCAATATGCGTATTTGCGGGTATTATTATATGCGTTCCCCATTCTCGAGATAAAAACACAAATAAAGATATTATTTGGAGAAAAACTAAAGCATTGGTCGTTTCATCTGTCATATTTTACGTGGTAAATGTTATACGGATGCTAATTCAAATTGAATTGTATTATCTTGGTTATCCTTGGGAGAGTATTCATGTATCTATCAGTGCTGCTAGTTCATTTATAGCAGCAATAATTATTCTTTTGCTTCATAAGTGGATCCCCGAATTTATTATCAGTATTATTTATACTGGCACTTTAATTAGCAAAAAATTTAAACAGTTTAGAAATCCAAAAGAAGATTAGTAACATTTTAATGATACTAATTGTTCACTAAATCAAATTTTTCTAATGATTATTATGTTGGAATTTGAAAAAGAGCAAAAAGTAATAGAAATTGGGCCTACTCGTATGGGCGGTCAACCCGGCGAAAATCCCGTTGTCATGATTGCCACTGTTTTCTATACTAATCACGCTGCTTTATTAGATGAAAAAACAGGTAAAATCGATAAAAAACTCGTTGAGCAGGAAATAAACGAATATTCAGAAATTATAGAAGAAACTGGGATGCAGGGGATAATAGATGTAGTTGGAGGGTATCCAGAAGCTTTATTGAAAGAATGCGAATTTGTAGCAGATATCGTCGATTATCCCTTCTTAGTTGACGGTTTAAACGATAGTTCGCGAATTCCAGCAATGGAAGGTTTAAAAGAAGTAGGACTTTTGGATAGAGCCATCTTAAACAGTATAGACGAAGCCACGACCCAAGAAAGTTTAGCTAAATTGAAAGAAATCGGCGTAAAATCAGCTGTTTTATTAACTTTCGGAAATAAGTATATATTTCCTCACCATAAAATTGAATTTCTACGTAAAGAACTAATCCCTAAAGCACAAAATGCTAATATTGAAAATATAATTGTAGACACTGCAGTGTTAGATTTACCCTCTATTGGGATTAATGTTGAAACAACCAGATTGGTAAAATCTGAATTTGGATTACCTACTGGATTCGCGCCCGCCAACGCGATTTATGGATGGGATTTTGTTAAAAAATACGGTGGTAAATCTAGATGTGGTGGAATTGCTTCATTGATGGCGTATTGCGTTAATGCTGGAAGCGATTTTGTACTATTTGGACCTATTAAATTTGCTAAATGTGTTATACCTGCTATGGCTCTCATCTCAGGAATAAATTCATATTATCGAAAACGAATCTTAAGAAAAAGAATTTCGGATCGAACCCCTTTGAAGCATATTTTTTAAGAGATGTATCTAATTAGGAGATCTTGGGTACGCTCTAGGAATTCTTTAAGATTTTGATTAATCCTTTCTTTTACATTTTCATTTTCTAATAGGAAAAGAACGTACATCGAGTAATTTAATACGCGTATTTTCTTAAACAAAATAATTGAGTCTGAAACTTTAAATGTTGCTTCATCTTTCTCTGAAGCTTTGAAATTTGAAAAAATCTTAAATATCATAGTAAATTGAGGCGCTACAACTTCAAAAACATTTAATAAATCCTCAGACTTTTCCATATCAGTGATTTGCAACGCTTCAAGCGTAAAAGATTCTGCTAATACTAACCCGTCGCTACTAAGGAGGAGAATTAAAGAAGCACCCGTTGTTGAAGAGAATTCTTTAAGGTTATGTTCAACTAAATTCCTATTTGGGCTGAGTTTTGCTATACCTGAAGAAAAAGCTCGTAAAATGGAGAAAATCTGAAAAAGACTTGTAATGTAAATTTCAGGGGGCTCATCAGGAGATAACTTAGTTAACTTACTTGTTACAGTTTTTATATTTCCTTTAATTTCTTTAGACTCAATAATATCTGAGTCTCCTTTAGATAAAACATAGATAATTGGTGTTTTTTGTTCTAATTCCGCCAACGCATCTTTCATATTTTTGAGATACTCAATACTTTCTTCAAAGCGATCTTTATCTCTGATATCAATAAAATAGAATAATAAATCTGCTTCGAACAAGTAAATTTGAGCCTTACTAAGGTACCTCTCGTGGTACTGCTTTTGACCCCCTAAATCCCACAAGAAAATGGTTGCTCCCAATGCCTCTATTGAACTCACATCGGCACCTCTTGTTGGGCTTAGTCCGATTAATTTTGAGAATTTTCTATCAACTGAAAGCAAAAAACTCGTCTTTCCACTATTGTCTAAACCCGCGAACAAGATTTTCATTTTTCTCTGGGAAGATATTGGGGTGGACGGAGTGTGTTCAATAGTAATAATTTTTTTTAGTAGGTTTTTAAAGTCAGTTTCTACCTTTTCTTGAGGGAGAAATTTAGTAGTGATTTTCTTATCAAATTCAGAAAAAAAATCTTTTACGATGTTTTTAAGTCTATTTATATTGTTGTAAAGAAAACTCCTCTTTTTCTCGTCTATTAAAATACAGAAAGCACTCGCCGTCGGTATCTCAGTAAACTCTGTATCTACAAAATGAAAGAAGGTAAGAGATGTTAGTTGAAGATCTGGAAAAGGAATAATGCCGAAGTATTGGTAATTTTTCAATATTTCAATTTCTTTATTATATACAGCTCCATCCCCTATTAATAGAGAAATATTTTTGATGGCTATCTGGATGTAATCCCTCAAAGAGATCATAAGTATATCTTTAGCCTTATCCTCTTTTTTTTTAGCTTCTAACTCTTCCGTCTCTAATGGTTTAGGAAACATATAAATTGGTTGAGGACCTAGCTTATCGAAAACGCAAAAGACCAATCCTTTGATGATTGATGATTCAATTAATTTGTCCATTAGCTGGAGTTTTTTGCATATTATTTTCTAATAATAAAAGGTAGGAAATTTAATTATATATAGCTTTATTCTAGAACATTAATGCTAGAAAAAATTGCAGACTGTATACGAAATAACCAGAATATCATAGAAAAAGAAGAACTTAATCCTATTGTCGATTTCATTAGCACGAACTCTTTTAAGAGTTCTCGTATTTTTTCAGATGTAGGTCAGGATTCTGCTGCCATTGATAACAATAATGAAATGTACACCTTGGTAACAACTGATAGGATTAAAACGAGTTACATTGAAAAATTTCCATTCGGTGCGGGATTTAGTTCTATTTTAGTTGGAGTCGACGATATTTACGCTTGTGGCGGAACACCCTTAGCCGCAACCATTATCGTTTCCTTTAGAGAGCAGAATATTGGTCAAAAAATGATTGAAGGTGTTTGTAATGGTTCAAACAAGTTTAGGGTTCCTATAATTAGAGGTCATACCAATATGAAAGATTATTACGAATTGAGCTCCACTTTGATAGGTGAAATCAAGAGTAGTGATTATATATCAGCAACCAACGCCCAAGAAAACGATAATATAATTTTAGCTGTAGACCTTGAAGGTCAAGTTGGAAAAGCCAGTAATCTACATTGGGATACAGTTACACATAAATCTTCTGAAGAAGTTTTAAGCAAGAGGTTAGCTATGAATGTCATTGCGAGAAACCATATTGCAAACTCGTCAAAAGATGTGTCAAATGGTGGAATTTTCGGTACGATTCTACAATTGATAAAATATTCCAATGTTGGAGCGACTATAAATATAGAAAAAATCGTCATTCCTCCCGCACTAATAGAAAAGGCTTATAATATAGAGTCTTATATTAAGATGTATTTAACTACTTCTTATATTTTAACCGCACCAGAAGAGACAAGTCAAGAGGTATTAAAGATTTTCAACAAATATAACATGTCTGCTGTTATAATTGGAAGGATAAAGAAAGAGTTAGAATTTAATATTAATGATAGTAAGGATTCAATCAAAGTTATCGAATTTTAATAATCAAGAAGTTGATATCTTATGAATTTTGATTTTAAAATAAATTATAAGGGAATAATTTCAATTATTGGCACTAGCGAAATCGATACAGCAACAGAAAAGGTCGCAATTGAATTAGGACAGTTATTAGCCAAAAATCATTTCGCAATAGCCTGCGGAGGCCTATCTGGGGTTATGAAGGCCGTTTGTAAAGGAGCAAAGCTAGAAGGAGGCTTTACAATAGGAATTATCCCATTTGAAGACAAAAGTCGAGCAAACAAGTATGTAGATGTCGTGATTCCAGTTCCTTTTTCTCAAGCTCGAAATATTATTGTCGTGTTAAGTGGTGATGCATGTGTTGCAATAGAAGGGAAAGCAGGTACTCTATCTGAGATGTGTTTTGCTTGGATATATGGAAAACCAATTATTGCATTAACTGGAGGAATTAACGGTTGGTCATCGAAGCTAGCAGGAAAGAAAATTGATGATCGGAGGAGTGACACAATTTATGGTGCTAAAACAGCTCAAGACGTAGTTGATAAACTTAATGACATATTTAAATCTCGTCCTAATATTAGGTACGATATGCCAACAGAGTTCTAAATACAGCAAATTTTATTAATTATATAATAATTGGAACTTCATTTGAGGAAATATTCCTTTTTATTTATAATATAAGCTAAAGTTTTTAATATTTAAGTTAAAGATAATTTTATAAGAATGATTGCAATATTATCTTACATAAGAATATATACAAAAATTACTTTGTCTATTCCAAGGTGAAAAATTACTTTGTCAATTCAATATTTAACTAAAGATGAGAAGGATAAGAAGAACGTTGTATCAGCTTCAAAATTGCTCTTTACCGGCTTAGATAACGCTGGCAAAACGACAATTATCTACGGAATACAACGAGAATTCTCCAAGATCGCTTTCCTTAAACCAACTCGCGGAGCTCAAAGGCGAATTTTTGAGTTCATGGGAAGGGAAATCGCAGAATGGGATCTAGGAGGACAGATATCTTACCGAATCTCTTACTTGAAAAACCCCGGTAAATATTTCGATTCAACAGAAATAGCCGTTTATGTAATAGATATTCAGAATAAAGTAAGGTTACCTGAAGCAATTAGTTATCTTAAGGATGTAGTAGAACAATTCAAGAAGCTCGAAATTGCACCACCCATCTATATATTTCTCCATAAATACGATCCCGCATTAAAACGAAACGCTTTAAACGAAATGAAAAATCTCGAAGTAGAAATAAAAGAAAAAATAAAACAAAGTGTGGACTATAAACAAATCTATTATTATAATACTAGCATCTACGATCTTCCTTCAATTATAAAAGCAATGTCAGAAATACTATTGAGTTTATATTCAAAGTCAGAATTAATTGAAAAAACGATTATCGAATTTGGTAAAAAAACATATTCAGATGGGATTGTATTACTTGATGATAATTCTTTAATCATAGGGAGCTATTATAAGGATGATGAAACAAAGAATTTACTATCTGCAAGCACTCCCTATTTTTTAACCCTTAATGATAGCTTTGTTTTTACCGAAGTTCAAGCCAGCCGTCAAGATGAGGAAAATCATATGGTTGTTCAAAGATTTGGCAGAAATTTCTTATTTAAACAACTGGCTTTAAAAGAAGGGATCAATCCATATTATATTTTAATGCTTAAACAAGACACTCACATTAATAAAGAAGATATCGATTGTTTTTCTAACTTATTAAAAGAGATACTTTACAGCTAACTCTTTTATTTTTTATATTTGTTTATGTCAATATTAATAAAATTGTATTTTTTTACTACTATTATAAGTAAAAGTTTATAGAAGATTTATTTCTGATTTTAACAATTAGTAGAAGAGAAAAGTATAATGATTATTTGTTCCAACTGTGGGACTACAAATAACGAATTAAGTGGGCGTGTATGTAGAAAATGTGGCGCATTACTTCCAATTTCCAATAAACCTCCAAGGATAAAAATATCTTCTAAAAAAGGGGAAAACCAGCATATTAAGGAACAGAGAGCACCAGCTAAAAAAGAAAAACAAGTTGCCTCCCCTCAAAAAAAAGCAGCTAAGAAGAAAACAGTTTCGAAACCAGAAATCTTAGATCTTCATGAAATTCCTAAACCTAATAAAGAAATCGAGGAAGATTTTTCAGATGCTGACCTAAAAAGCGAATTTAGTGAATCAAATGATAACGATGAAATTTTACAAGAAATCAAACCGCAACCCTTCAGGGGTTCAATTATAGCAGATAAAGGCGTTTATGGACATCCTCAGCAAACAAAAACAACTACAGATTTAAAATCAGTAATATCTCAAAAAGCTCCCATTTCTTCCCCAAATATGGAATCTACTCTGATAAAACAGAAACAATTGGAAGAAGATATGACAAATGTACTTTCTTTTCTTTCAAAAAAGATTACGGTGAAACCGCTAAAAACAGTTAAAAAAGAAGAGAAATTTAAAGAGAAGCCCGAAAAGGTCATTCCACCTTCAAGCATGAGTGAAATATTAAAAGACCTTTTAAAATTGGATTTACACATTGAAGCTTCTGCTATCATTAAGAAGGATGGTACCATTCTTGCTTCAGCAATTAGTTCGAGAATCTCTGATTCACTCTTCGCCACGATTGGTCAGAATTTATCCATGATTGGCAATGATATTATTGAAGGTTTGAGTGCTGGAACTTTGTTGAACATTTCTATTAGAGGATCTAACGGTGTTTTAGATTTAGCACCAATAGGATCTAAAGAGACTTTAGGAGACGATATGATTCTAATAATCCTTTCACACCCTCGAGTGAAGAGTGGAATTATTCATTTCGCGGTATCAATTGTAAAGAAACAAGTAAGTCAATACCTAGGATTATCAAAATAGAAAATATTCGTTAAATTTAGGGTAATTGTTTCTGAGAACTTATTTTTGAGACTTTAACCGTTCTAAAATATTGTAAATTAATTTCTAATTCGTGTAAAAAAGAATTCAAATTAGAAATTCCTACGAGAGGGACAGAGTTATCATTAATCTTAATCCAATTAGTTTCAAATGTTACCATAATTGGAATTAGAGTAAACGGCAATCTTTTTTGAACGTTACAACTCATTCCTAATAGGCTCTGAATTAAATCCGAAATCGTCTCAGGATTCTTCTTTAAGGCTACGACTCTTTGGTATTGTAGATTCGCGGCTTTATTCATAGCACCAAAGGAATCTTTTCTTTTCCATTGTTTAGCGTCAATAATGAGGATATAACTTCGATAAATCCCGATAACATCAATTTCATACCGTTTTTGAGATGTTTCGTATTTCAGATTCGATTTATCTGAAAACCTAAAATTTTTAATTGTCCTATAATTGTTTTGAGATAAAATCTCTTGAATTAAAGCTTCAAATCCGTCATAATTTAATAGATTAGACAACTGCCTTACATCCAACTCTAAAAATTGCATGCAGCGAGTAATAAAAATAATTTTATTTATTACAATGTAATTAATATAATTCCCTTTCTGAATTGAAATAAAATCAAATCTCTCTAAGAATTCCCGGAGTTCTAAACTGTTAAAATTTGATAAAAAATCAATATCTGAAATCTCAAACCATAAATCGATTACCTCAGATTCTTTCTCCTTTAAAAGATTGTATATTTCTAAAAAAAATTGTTTTAGCGATGGTTGTGAAAATAAATCAGACATAATTCAATTTATGCTAATGTTCTAAAATAAAAGAAGGAGAGTATTGATATAATGATTAATTAACAGGATTTAATTAGAATTATTTGAACTCTTAATTAATTTTTTAACTTCGTTAAATTCGTCTATAACTCCTGTGTAAATGAATTCTTTTAATTCGTCTACATCGTGACACTCTGCGATTTTCTGCTCTAAATCTTTATAAGGAAATCCTATTCTTGTATTTTTTAAACGCGCAATCTCTAATCCGAATTTTGATAGAGTATAACTAACTAACTCTCTGATGAGAGGTGCTGTTAAAATCTTAAGATTGGAAGAGGTAATAAAACGAAAAACATCAAGTGTTATCTTTTGCGCGTCCTGCTCAGAAAGGTCTGTTTCCTTTAGTAATGAGATGTAAATTCTATTCGGATCAAATTTATCTTTTTTCACGATCCCCGATTTTTTATCTTTATAGAGCACTTCTGGTAACGAATCATAAATTTTTTCTTCAAACATTTTTTCTTCAACATGCAAGACGAAATTGTCTATTTGACGGTATTAATTAAGAAAGTAATCATTCTCAATAAAAGCTATTATTAATTTTTTATTAATTCTAATTAAATACTAAGAAAAGAGTACGCTAAGAATTTACTAGTTTAGTTCAAGGATTACTATTAGTTTAAGATTGCTTTTCTAATTTTATTAGGGGTGTTTATTATTTTTAAAAAAATAAAGATTTAATTAAAAATTCTTTTTTAATATACTAGAATAATATAATATTTTAAATCGGTTTAGAAGAATTAGGAAAAATGTAGTTTTATCTTTTGATTTAAATGCAGTGAATCTTTACTTACTTTCTTTTAAATCTTCACGAAAATCAATGAATTACACGGAATTATGTCAAAACCAAAAAACAATATAATCAAATCAATCGTTTTAAGTTTGTTTGATGACGATGGGCCGACGCCAAAAATATATTGGCCAGAAAATATGGATGAATCTTCGAGGCTATTGATTGCTATGAAAACTATTTCTCTATTGATGGGCGATACAGTATATCAAAATGGTACTTCTACTGAAGATGTAAATTATTTCGGAATTTTACCTTTTCCAGATTTAAAATTAAACGGTTTAACTTACTTTTTTTTAATATTGGATCCAACAGCTCGTGGTAATGCGAAAGCAGCAACTATAACTGTTTTAATTGATGAGTCCGATCGCGTTTTTTTCTACGAAAACATGAAATATCTAAGAATTATAATAGATAGTGCAGCCTCAAAGGTTCAAACGGCTAAGACTCTTGAGGAAAATCAAGTAGTAATGAATGAATTAAAAGGAGAATTGTTCGATTTTACTAGAGAAATAAAAGATCCATTTTCGTTAAAGCGTCAAATTAAGATTCTTATGACTGGTTTAGATCGCGCAGGAAAAACGAGTTTTCTTCATGCAGTTAAAAAGAGATACTCTGAAATCATTAAAACACTTCCAACGAAAGGAGTCGCGAGAAGTGAAGAAAAAATTTTTGAAGAACAGAATTCAACTATATCATTGTGGGATTTGGGGGGTCAAAAAGCATATCGAGAAAAATTTCTTGAACAACGGAAGGTATACTTATATAACGTAGATTTACTCTTTTATTTTATAGATGTTCAAGATTCTTCACGAATTAACGAATCTGTCGATTTATTTAGTAAAGTAATAGATTCACTTATAGAACTAGAAGAATTCCCTCCAATTGTCATTTGTCTAAATAAATGCGATCCAGACATAAAGAACTCAGAGGATATTAGAGCAAATATTAAAGTTATTCTTGAAAAGATCAGTGAGATCTCTAAGCAATTTTTCATAAAAATTTTTGAAACATCTATCTTCGATGGATTCTCGTTAGTATCTGCTTATTCTTACGGATTATCGCAACTATCTCCTAATAGAGAATTATTCGAGAACCAATTGAAACATTTTGCTAAGAAAATCGACTCAGAAGCAATACTTTTACTCAATGAAAATGGGATAATTCTATCAAATTTCTCTAGAATGGGTATTTCTGAAAAGGTGTTTGAAATTTCTGCGCCACACTTTCAAACCTTATACAAGACATTTAAGGAATTTAAATTGCTTAAACAAGATTTTTTAATTTCTTCAGGAATAACTGACGAATCAAAAAAAATAATATTTAAAAGGATTATAGTTGAAAAATACAGCTTATATTTATTGATGTTTATGGAAAAAGATTTAAATCTAGACAAAATTGAAAAACATTTACCTAAATTCTCTAAAAATCTTAACGAATTAATTCAAACCTATATCTAATTGTTAAAAAAAAAAATAGTAGAAAAAAAATTAATTAATCATATAAGTTATTTTCGAACGCTTTTCTCTTTTTTTTATTCGATCTAATTAACAGTACTACTCCAATTACCACAGCACCGATTATAGATGCAATAACGATTATGACGAGTAATTCACCGAACATTAAATCTGCTCCTAATACTGTAATTTCAATCTCATAATCAAAAGTGTACGCGTCCAGATCGAATGTTGCTGGTGATGGTACGTGAGGAAATTCTGAAAGTGGTGATACCCCTGGGAAAGAAAACCACGCCCCTATATTTAAATTGAACCTAAGAAAATCTATGCTTTTATACGATGTTTCATGTTGGGGTTCACAAGCGATCCATCCGATGTCAGGGATGTAATATTCGACCCAAGCATGACCTAGGAGATTTGTACTTCCACTTGAGGAAGCATAGAAATTAAAAACTTGTCCCACGGTCGGATTATAACTTTCCTGGTTTGTGAGCAAAAATCCAGTTACTTTCCTAGCCGGAATCCCCTGAATGCGTAATAAAGTAATCATTAATGTAGAATATTCGCTACAATCCCCTCTTTCGTTATCAAATGCCCATGAAGCCCCTTTTTCTTGAGGGGGTAGAGTGGCGTCATAAGCGAGGTATTTTGAAACATTTGCACAAATTTTCCTCGCTTTTTCGAGAGGGTTGTCACTAGGATTAACGATTTGATTTGATGCAGCAATTAAATCGGGATCATTTATATCGTAAAAGTTTTCTGAATTATTACAGTACAAATCAAATATTTCATCAGATGTGTCATAAACACCTATATCTGAATCTTGAATATTTCCAAATTCGACTTCGTTAAGCTTTACATTGTATTTTTGGTTTAACGTAATTTTATCCGAAGTGTCTAGTGAAGCGTTAAACAAGTCGTAAGTGTTGTTAAATTTATCGTTTTGTCCTAGGATAAGAGAGTCGTATCCCGTGATCGAATTGTACAAGAGTTCAGTTTCTTGATACGGGGGGCAATATTGGGTAAGAGTCGAATTAGGTTGTCGATCGTTTAAACGAGCAACCTTAAAATAATATGGTTGAGAAGCCATCTTTGTATGGGTGAGCGTGTAGTTTATTTCGACTTGATAAGTAACGCTTTGATTAACTTGGTAATTAGACACACCATCCGCGGCGCTAAGGTTAATTTCGCTGCGAACACTTGTTGGAAAGAGAAATATGACTATGAAAAATGCGACCTTAAAAGCTTTCATTATAGTTCTTTACTTTTTAAAATTATATTACAATGAGTATAATAATCTCTATTTTTATTTCTTCTGGTATTTTTGATAAAGAAGAACATTATTAAGACAGAATTTTTATTATGTTAGTAATTAAAATTTGTGATACTACTAAGGGTAAGGTACTATTATCTACAAGATTTTTCTTATCGATAGCGACAATGGAATATCTCTTTTAGAAGCTACTTTTAAATCTTTAAAAGAGGATAATAAAAATGAAGAAGTTATTCCTGGCTTCTTTAAGGAAATTAATGAGATAATCGATAAAATACAAGATGCTATGGTCAAAGGTAGTAATAAAGAAGATATGACAAGAATTGTAGAGTCTGAAAATTCAACCATCATTATTATCTACCATCCCCCTTCAAGAATTTTGTTTTGCTCAATTTCGGACCCTGATGACGATGTAGATAAAACAGTTGAAGTAATTCATAAAATCTCCAGTCGTTTTTGGAAAAAACATCAATCAGACATAAAAATATTTCGGACAACATCACAGAAATCTCGTTTTCAATCGATCATCGCCGATATTGAAAACCTATGTCAAGGAGGAAAAATAGCAGAGGTTTTTCCAAAATTATTAGTAGTTAAGAAAGTATTAGAAAAAATAAAGTCGATGGGAATGATTAACGAGGAAGATTTCCAAGTTGCTTTAAGATGTACTGGCGATGCTTCCCCGTTAAGAATAGCAAGAATGCTCGCCAAACCTCGCAACGATGTAAACAATGTGTTAAAAAAACTAGAAGAATTAGATATTGTAAATTTTTAATTATAACATTTTTGTCGTTTAAACTTCTTCTTTTGCTATAGAGTAAACTTACTTTAAAAACAATCTTTTAACTAGATATCAAAGGATATTGAAATAGAAAAAAATAAAAGTCTTCTAAATTTATCTCATTTACCTTGTAATGAACTTGGTGACTCTTTGATTATGGAAAATAATAAAAATATCGTAGCAATAGCAATATCCCCAGCAAAAGATGCTCATCTACGCAATGGGAAAGGTTTTTCTTTGATAGAAATAAAAGAAGCTGGTAAAACAGTGGAATTATTAAGAGAATTAAATGTTGATATCGATTTCTTCAGGAGATCTAAACATAAAGTTAACATTGAAGTGCTAAAAAAATTAAAACCAGAGAGCAAAAAGACGAAAAAAAAGAAACCTTACGAGTTCAAAGAAAAGAAAAGAACGCCTTTCAAACCAGAAGTAGAAAAAGTGAAGAAAAAACCCGTTAAAGCGAAGAAAGTTACGCAAGAACCTAAAGTTATTAAAAAAGCGCCACCTTCAAAGAAAGAGAAGGTTAAAAAAGAACCGAAACCCGTAAAAAAAGAATTGCCAACAACCAAAACAACAAAATTAACTTCTTTATCAGGTTTAGGTCCTATGACCGCGAAAAAGTTTGAAGAACTTGGAGTGAGCTGCGTTGAAGAGCTTGTCAATGAAGATCCCGCAGAATTAGCATCTTTAATTAAAGGAGTATCTGAAGAACGAATAACCAATTGGATCATTGAATGCAAAGAATTGTTGAATAGATGAAATCCTAACCATTTTTTACAAATTACATCAATTAGCGATTTGACAATGGAATATAACTACTACGGTTACCAAAAGCCTGAAGCTAAAATAGAGGTCCAAAAATTACCTATATGGTTTAAAGAGGTAAAATTTGAAGGCAATGAAACAGAAGGCAATATAATTCTTCATTCTCAAAACGATTACGACGAGATTTATGGCTCTAACGCTAAAATGGAAATCTCTTGGGAAAAAAAACATCGAAATACATTATATTATGGTAAGGAAGTACAAAAATCAATAGAATTATACAATGCTCTTAACTTTGTTATTACTAAAAGAGATAATACTTGGCTCCTTTCGCATGAGTATGTAACTTGGTTTGGACAAAGAACAAAAATGATGAGGAAAAGATATTACCGAGAGAAATGCATCCATGGAATTTTCTATTGCGACATAACTGAACGATTGATTAATATTCACATTAATGTGATTGACAAACATTACGAAAATTTTAAACCCTTTATAGTAAAATCACTTACTACATTTGTCTGTCATGAATAAAGTTAGGGTTCTATACATTTTCTTTAACAACCTTTTGTGTTAGAACAAAATAGTTATCTTTCCTATTAGGCCCACCCCTCTTAAAAATTAACTTGATTAAATAAATTTTCAACAATTTCTTTATTTCTTTAAGAGAAAAAAAGTGATAATACCGATTATAAGTAAGATTTTTATTCGAGATAGTCCAAGGAACGTATTTATCTCCATATTCTTTTAAACCTAGTTTTTCTTGAGTTTTGTTATATTTTGGTACAAAAAATCTCCTAATTCTATCATTAATGAAATAGAATCGATATTTTTTCTGATACCGTCGCCACACTGTAAGGACGAAAAATCCATTATTTTTTAAAATACTATAGAGTTGAGATATAACTTCATTTCGGTGAATATTTCTTTTTATGTGATGAATTGTAGCAATCGAAAATACATTTTTAATGGCGTTAGGTCTCAAAGGAAGAGCTCTTACATCGCTAAGAATTATACTGACAGATTTAGGGCTAAATTTCGACTTAAAGTTTTGTTCATCTAATCTTTTTCGCGCTAATCTCAAAAGTTCTATAGAGTTATCTACTCCAACCAATTTACTATTAGATTGTAGAAATAAATCGAAATTTCTGCCATTTGCACATCCTAAATCAAGATTATAACCATCAAAGTGAATTCCTTTATCGTCAAGCTCCCTTAGAAAAATTTCTAAATCTTTCCAATGATAACGTCGCTTATTATGATAATCTTTTGCGAAAAAATCATAGGATTCGTAGGAATTCTTTTCCATAGTTTAATTTATGACTGATTTTTTAATTTATAAAATTTTATTAATATTAATATCATAACGAATTTTTCACTATTTAGGAAAGAATAACAAAAAAAATTAAGATTATCTAAATTAATAAATTTAAAACTTATCTACAGAGCTATTATAATCGCACGAGAGTAAAATGGAAGATCTAAAAACTATAATTACAGAATTAGTTAAATCATTGAAAGGCGATATAGGGGAATTCTATAAGATTTATGAGGCATACTTGACCGACCTTATTCTCTCGAAAAATATTAATGTTTCATTAATTATTGATTCAGGTGAACCAAAGGATGCGAAAAAAAATATTCATTCAATTATAACCGTAATAAATTCGGCGTTAATTACAATAGGAGTGTCTAAAAATAAGTTAACAGCAGATACTGAGCTATACCAAGATTTATTTGAAAAGAATAAAAGTAGTTTTAGTACTTATTTATCTTTTTTACAACTAGGGTTAAAAGATTACATTAATAAACACCTATTCATCATAATTTTAGAGTATTTAATTGACTCCAATAGCAAGATAATCGAAAATTTAGATCTTTTTGATATACTACCTCACGAATTTCGCAATAAATTGACTAAATTGAGGAAGGAAAGCAAAGTATCGGGGAAAATAAAGAAACATCTTAAAATTTTTAACAAGGATTTATTAAATTATTTTAATCCCTCCGAATTAACATTTAAATCGGAAGATTTCCAAATCGAGGATCCTATGGAGACGATATCTGAAGAAGATATACTGAAAAAATTACAAGAAGCTCGCCAAGAGAACATAGAAGCTATTACTCAAACCTCAAATCAATTAAACAACGATATTTTACGAAATAAAGGAAAGACGCCTTCTTTTTTGAATTATTTCGTAAGCTTCCCTAAACTAAATCAATCTATTACAAATAAAATAAAAATTAATATAAAGCAGTTAAGAAAATTTATTAGTTCTTCACCGGAATTTCTAGATTTAGAAAATTTGTTTTATATGGTTAATATTTTCAAAATGTTAGGAGAAGAAGTACAACTAGAACCGGGATATGTTAAAAATGTAGTAAATAATTTTATTAGTGGAAAAGTGTTTAGTACTGGTAAGTACCATAAACCAAATTCAATTAGTATATCTCACGGTCTTTCCGTTCTTTTTGAATTAGATTTATTGAGTAATTCAGAACTTGTTGACCTATTAGATATTGAAATGTTTTTAGAAAACGAACTTAATCCCCTTATTCCTGAAAAATTATTTTTCAATTTTTATACCATTTTAAGCTTAAAAATGCTAAAAAAAAGTGGTGGAATTATAACAAATAAAAGCCATCTGATTGAACCACTGGTAAACCTTGATTTATTCAAGATAGAAGGATTTAAACCATCCTCAGATATGTTTTTTTACTTAGGTTTATTGAAGTTATTAGATGATAGAATTGATTTTAATGCTATACGAGCTCCGTATTTAATCGAATTAGAAAAGCAAATGCTCCCCAATGGATCTGTTAATGGTAATATTACTGACACTGCTAGAACATTATTAACATTAGTGTTACTGGATTCCACTGGGAAAGAAATAAGTATAATATCCGAATTGTTGAAATTTTTAAATCAAAATTTAAAATTTTTTACAGAAAGCCAGGATCTCGGTGATTTTACTTGGGATCATAACAAAATCGCGTTCAAAATCGAGTTGCGCATGCTTTTTTGGATGTTATTAGCGCTCTCACAATATTCTTAAATCGGGAGAGTAAACTTATTCTTCTAAATTAATAATCGTTATAATGAAATTTCTTACTGAAGGTATTATTACCTTCTTTCTGACGCCCTCATTCCATTTTTTAATCAAAACTGTATTTTTAGTTAAATCTTGGATAACCCTTTGACCTAATTGAATCCAATTATCCATCTCGATAACTGGCTTTTCTTCTCCAATTCCTTGACAATATTGAAGTCCTTTTTCAGTGTAAAATACTTTAATCGCATTTTCTTTTGAATTTCCTTTATTAATGATGAGCTTAAAGGTAAAAGGAAAAGTCCTACAAAAATTTGGTCTAAATTTGTAAATTGAACATCTCTTTTTTTTTTTGTTATAGAAATAACACTGACCACTTGATTGTTTTTTAAGCCCAGTAAATGCTAAACCTCTTTCTGTTTCAATAGGAGGAACAACCATCCTATCTATTTCTTTAGTCGTTGGTTTTTTATCGAATATGTAGAACCCTAAAATTTCGATAATTTCATCTTGGGTTAGATTTAAGCCAGCTCTGATGCGAAGAATATCTAAATAAGTAGTATTAACAAGTGTGTTCAAATCAGTACAACATTTACCACAATGTACGCATTCAAACTTTAAATCACTTGTATTGTTCATAATTAAATTAAGAAGAAATAAATAAAAAAGGGCTATTATTTTATTTTGTTGAAGGTATAATAAGTTGCTTCTTTATCAAGGTTTCAATGCCATCTATAACAGTATCTCGATTTTTTTCGTGAATAAGTTCAAATATTGTCTCTAGATGAAACTCTTGTTTACTTTTAGCAATCGAATAGATAACGTTTAAAATACGGGTTTCCATGGAGTTTAATTCATCTTCCTTTCTGATTTTAGCTATGAATTCTGCGCTATTTATTGTAAAAGCCTCTTTGTAAGACAATTCTATATATTTATTTACAATAGGGGGAAAATGTTCTTCAAATTCATGGATAGCTCCGTCCCAATTCCCTATTTGGTCTGAAAGCTCTAGCATAGCGCCTAAAGATAAGTCAGAAATCTGTTTTTTCAATCGATCAGAAGCTCTGTTAGTGAGAAGAAAAATAATGCGCAAATCTTGTCGATCACATATCAAACAATAAAAGTATTTGAAATCCAGTTCTAAGATTGTTCGAGTGCCATCTTCTTCGTCAAGTTCGACTATTTCTCCACCTTCTCCTCTCTTGCCAACCATTTCTTCTCCTACGGTTATTATAGCTTGAATAAATCCTGAGAAAATTTCTTTTTTGTGTTTCTCTAAAATAGAATAGCTTTTACTATAAAGCGGAATTCCACTATCTCTATGAATTACAACGATTGCTTGAACGTTTTCTACATCTTTAAACCTTTGAGTTCTAGATAGTAAATTTGCCTCTCTTCTTCTTCTCCTTGGTAAAATTACGTACGATCTCAAGCTCAGTACGCCTAAAACACTAATAATTATCGCTGCAATTAAAATTATAATCAAAATTATAAAAGTAGGAAATTGGGGTTCACCTATAACTAAAAGAAATGAAGATTGAGTTGTTTTATACACTGTTCCCTCTTTAGAGATGATGAGATTAAATATAAAATTACCTTGTAAGTTTTCGGGCAATCCTACTGATAATTGATATGTACCTGGAGCTGCTTCTTCTAATTCCCCTACACCATATTTCCATTCGTATAGAACGGTCGCATTTTCGATAGGCAGGCTAGTTTCAATATCTAATAATTCTATTTGTAGTACTAATGATCCTCCTATTTCCGCTTTTATAGTAGGATTTAAATCTTCATGTCCAACTATATCAACTTCGAATTCTATTCGATCTATTAATAATTCGAAACCGAATGTTTGCGTTCTATAATTTGGATGTTCAAACTTCAAATAAATAAAATTGATTCCAGAAGAAAAATTTTCAGGTAAGCATTCAACAGACGAGTTATACCAATCATTTGGAACTTCTGTAAAATTTTTCTGATAATATTCACTAGTCCAAGAAAAAGTACCCCCTGAAATATTATTTTTATCTATGATTGACATTGCTTGAGCAGAAATATTAATTTTATCAAAAAAGGTGATTGGATGCAGAGAATTTTCTTGAATATTTTCTGAATTTAGAAGAACTGTAAGATTCACTGATTGCTTTATAATTTGAAACTGGTAAACATAATACTGAGGTTCATATTCAGGTGCCGAAAAACTAAAATTAATCTGATAGATACCAATATCATCGATATATAACGTACTAAATTCAATATCATACACACCATTACCAATATTTTCAATCGAATAATGCGATGGATCACTTATACTAATATTAACCGTTGCTCCATCAATGCCATCCCCACTAAAGTCAGTAAATTTAAACTTAATGGTGCTATTTGCGTGTAATTCTATATTATAATCAGATTCTAGTCGCTGTAACTTAGTTTCTTCTCCTAGGTTAATCCAGAGAGTGAAATTAGTTTCGAGAAATCCTATTTTTGAAGATCTAATAACTATACTATAAAGTCCTTTAGAAGCTAAATCAGCGGTATCCAATATCGTTTCATACACACCTAAAGCTGCTTCAGTAAAATTGAATGTTCTTCCAAGAGTCCAATTGTATGATACAACCGAATTTGAAATGGTTAAATTATTTTCAGAATCTGATAATAAAACTCTTACCGGAATAATATCTCCTACAAATCCTTCGGTGAGAGGGATATGCTCGTTCTTTGCGTCGTCTGGTTTTAACAGTGTTAATGTACTTTGATGTTCTATAATAAAGTTTGATTTGATACCTCCTAGTGAAGTTCCATTACTCCAAAATAGAGTATAACCATAGGTACCTCCCGTTGTATTTAAAGCGTCAAAAGTAATCTCAGAAAAAGTAACTGTACCATTTGTAAGAGGAAAATTTGCTTCTGTGAACCATTGAACTCCTTCTGGATCGTAAATAGTTAAATTAACTAAAGTGGAATCAACACCTATGGGGACTTCATCAGAATAGTTGACTTGAGTTTTGATTCTTGTTGACTCACCAGTTATGAAGGAAGTTTGAACCCATTCTCCTTGTTTTAATAATTTTGTATTTGAGATATCCAGATAATTAGGAGAAGATGCTTGAAAAGTCCACCAACCAGGATATAAAGCATCTTCTTTATTTATATGCAAAATCAGATCACCATGATTTCCAAATTCAAACGAGCGTGATTGTAAGGTTGGATCTAATACGGAAAGAAAGTCCCAGTTCTCAGGTTTATTGATTGTAAATTCAAAATCCGAATATTGCGCCGGCATATAGAAATTATGAGAAAACTCCCAGATTATTGTTCCATTTTCTAATATCTCATATGAAACTCCTTCTAGGGTAGTTTGTCCTACTCGTGATTTGGTTTTGTGATACCCATAAAGGGTTATATCAAGATCAAATGATACGGAAGGTGAATCTGTAGTAACAGTTAATTTTAATGGATTAATATTCCAATTACCTGTTAAATTTAAATAAGAAACACCCCAAGTATTATCATCATTTAAAATGCTATTATTAAATTGTAGATTTATTCCTGGTTGTGTTGAATTTGCACTTGTTTTGAAGATTAATTGAATATTGTCAAAATATGCCTCTTGAATATCTAAATGGTCGAATCCTGTATATTCAACTCCATTTCCAATCTCGATTCCAACAGATAAATTGAAACTCTGTCCAATGAGTACTTCATCGAAAATACTCGAACTATTTTCCCATAAGTCCAAATTTATTAAACCTGTACTGTGCCATTGTCCTAATCCAGCGTTTGTAATAGTTCTAAATCCTCGAGTGTAAACAGTTTCTCCATTTACTTTAATATATGCATAATTATCATTTGTATTAATCCCTCTAAGAATATTATAGTCCATTGACACCCAAGCATCAATAAGTTTCCCCCTTGGAATTGTAAAGTTTTGATAGAAACCGGCGATATCCCCGTCTTCATATGAATAGGAAGGAGCATTATCAATCCCCTCAATCACTGTTCTAAGAGCTGATCGATTTCCAATTTCTGCAGTTCCACCATATAATCGAGATGGATCATCAATAGTATCTTCGAAATAATTCCAACTTGTGCTATCAAGAGTAAACATACTCCCATTATATGTTTCAAAAAAGTCTACAGAATAGCCATAATATTGTACTGTACCATCGGAAGACATAGAAATTTTTAGTTCTGTTGCACTATACCAGGGAGTGTAGAAATCGGTGTAATATCCGGCAAAGTTATCTAAAACGGTATTATCTTGGTTAGAAATATATAACTCATCATAATAATATTCAACTTCAAGGAGTACGAAATGAATTCGCATATAATCACAATCATTACCGTCAAATGTAGCCAAATAATTATTTGGATTTAAATTCTTTACATAACTAGGACCTGAGTCTTCAGACTGGGAAACCTGAGAAGTCGGCGTAAGTCCTGTATCACTTCCAATAACCCCATTATCGATCCAGTCTCTCTCATCTTGAATATTGTTAATCTGCGTTTCAACTTCTGAGACTTCCCATTTATGAACATCATCTAAGTAATAAGTAAGATTAACAGCTTCTTGATTGGTTAAATCAACTTGTTGTTCAGTTTCATATAAATTTCCATAATCAGTTATATTTAAAGCATTTTCACTACCTCCAAATAATACGGAATCAACAGCTGCAGTTAGTGGTATTT
This sequence comes from Promethearchaeota archaeon, assembly GCA_013375495.1. The sequence goes on along the minus strand of JABXKC010000004.1, from coordinate 180,013 downwards.
GAGGGGTATCATTAAAATCTCTGTTTATTTCTGTATTATCATTGGAATTTGGAATGAGAAGACTACTCGAAAGAAATATTCCTGATATAACAATAAGAGCCGCTATTCTTAGAACTGAGGTTTTTTTTAAAAATGAAGTTTTAGAATTTATTTTCATAATATCCCCTGTTATTGAGTAAAATAATTATAAAATTTATAAAAACTAAAATTAATAAATTTAAGTTTTAAGTTAACAGAAAGAGATGTAAGTTGATGATTTTTTAATTAGATCCAATCTTAAAAGTTCTGGTTGAACTATTAAATTCAACCATTATTCTATCCGATACTTAATTAGGAATATCATTGATAAATTCTGATTTTAGCAGATTAACATATGAGAGTTTATCGCTATTTGTTAACGAGTTCGCTTTAATTCCCCTGTTATTATAAATATCTGGGGGTATTTTATCAAAAAGAGTGAGAATAAGGATAATAGCATTTTTTACGAACTCCTTGTCTCTCGTTCTTTTTAAAACTTTCATTAATTGAATAAACGATTTATTTTTCCAAATTTCTGTTGTTTCTTCGTTTGCGCTTTGGTTTTGAAAGAAATCAATTATACTTAGATAATAATCAAGTTCATGGTTATCGTTGTTATTTGACATAATCATTATTCTTAAACCGTATTCTTACATATATAACCTTAAAATTTGTTTTTAAATTAGAGGAGATTATTGGTTTGTTGTTATTATATTTCGCACGTATTTTTTTATTTGATATCATTAAATAACACTTATTTGGAAAATGAATCTAACTGTGTTCAGTTTAAAAATTCGTAATGGCATTTTATGTTCTTATGTGATATTTGTATATTATATCACATTGTAAAAGTTAGTGATAAAGTATGGATTTTTAGAATATTTCTAATTCTAGAGGAATATATCCATAAGTTTGTTGAAACCGCGTCCTTACATTCTCAATGTCATAAATTTGTGTTTGTGCACCGCTAGTCTCAACAACGAAAGAACCTAATATAGACCCTAACCTACAAGAGTCTAAAAGTTTCATGTTTAAGATTAGTCCTGTGAGAATTCCAGCGCGATACCCGTCTCCAGCACCAGTTGCGTCAACAGTACTATTGGGTATTGCAATTGGAACTTTATCTCGTTTTAACTCCTCAGAATCTGTTTTATAGATTAATTCTGAGCCCTCTGAGCCTTTTGTTTTTATTATGGTTTTAACTAACTTAAGAATGTTTTGTTCGTCTAAATCTGTCTTTTTCATTACTTGATTTATTTCGAATGAATTTCCAATTAATATTTCTGATTTTTTTAATATATCTACTAAATTATCCTTGGAAAATAGAGGCGTAATTTGACCGGGATCAAATATCATAGGGATTTTTAACTCGTTTAATTGATCGGCAAAATTTTTCATCGCTTCAATACTTTGGGTTGAATTTATAGCGTAGGCGTATTGTTCTGGGTCCTTAATTTTTTGTCGTAAATCTATGTTTTTATTTTCATCTAAAGCACCTCCATGAAATATTATCATCTGATTTGATTTCTTATCGTTTACTATGTAGCACGCTGCCGTAAAAAGATCAGCTTGTATATCTACATTCAAATCGATGTTGGGGAATCTTGATATGTGATCTCGATAACCCAGAGTATTAAAGTCCTTTCCTACAGATCCTAATAATGAGACAGTCGATGTATTAAGCAATCCAAGATTATAGGCAATATTTCCAGCTGTACCGCCAAACCGTTGGACTCGGCTATTAGCAGTAACAGTACTTTGATATTCTTCTTTCTCGTGATCAATAGAAACAGCATTTACAAAATTTTCTTCAAAGCTCATAATATAATCAAATGCAAGTGAGCCCAAAACAATAATCTTATCTCGCTTCATAACGACATTAACCTTAATTAAAATATAATTAACCTATATTAATATAATTTCAAGCATTCGTTAAAGATTTTATGAATAATCGAACTTATTAAATCAAAGAGTTTCCCTTTTAATATATCTATATTTCTTCAAAATATATGAATGAACTCATAATTTCAATTGAAACCTTAAAGAATAGTGACATCTCAAATACAGTAGATAAACGCATGGACCAATTTTCCTCTGTATCTGGATCAGGAATAGATGAAATCTTTAAAGAACTTTGTTTTTGTATTATGACGGCTAACTGTGGAGCTAAAAAATGCATAGAAGTACAACAAAAAATAAACGATGGTTTTTTAACATATTCTGAAGACGAATTAAAAGAAAAATTTAAGGAATTTGGCTATCGCTTTCCTAATGTTAGAGCTAACTATATTCTTGAAGCTAGAAGTTATTTACCAGAGTTAAAGAGCAAATTAAGTTCAAGCGTCGATGAAACCGAATTACGAAATTGGATTGTGAAAGTAATTAAGGGTTTAGGTTACAAAGAAGCGAGTCATTTTTTAAGAAATATCGGATATAAAAATTTCGCAATTATAGACTTTCATATTATTGATCTTTTGGTGAAATACAATATTATCGAAAAACCTAAGACCCTCACTAAGAAGAAATATTTAGAAATTGAGTCTATTCTTAAAGAATTAGGGGATAAGTTAAATCTTGATATGGGAAAGCTAGATTTATATTTGTGGTACATGGAAACGAGTGAAATACTAAAATAAAAGCTAAAATTACTTCAATAAATTACCTAAAGGTAAGTCCAAATCAACTTCAGCACTTTTAAGCTTTTTCATGAATTCTATTGTTCCTAAGTCGTTTATCATTAATTCTAGCAAGTTTTCGTACAACGCTTCTATATTGTCTTGGCCCATATTGAAATACATGTTTTCAGAACTAAGAGTTATTTTTAGAATTTCATAAAGTCCTTGGATACATTCTTTAATGTTCTCAAAGTTATTAAGAGCTTTTTTCGTCGACGCGTTTACAACATCTACATTTGTCACAGCTTATTATTACACCATTTACAGTTAACCTGTTAAATTAAGAAATAATTGAAAATTTAAAAATTACCAGATATTTATTAAATTTCGTGACTAAAGAACAAATGAATGGAAACTACAAAAGGATAAAACCACCAAAAGAATAAGTTTCAGCAAATTCTAAAAGATAAAATTTCTCTCTTATATTTCCATAAACTCAAATATAAATAATTTTAATTTTTTAGATATATATTACCATTTGAAAGGAGATTAAAGGGAATTTATTTAAATTTTCTCGTTAAAAATTGAGATAATGAAGAAACTAATTGACGCTGTAATTTACACCGATATTCACGATGAGTTAGGACCAGATCCTATTCATTGGTTCCCTTCAGATTTACCAGAATCGATTAGGATGCTTGTTGCTATTAAATCTGTTACTATTCTCACAGGAGATCAAGGTTCTGTGCCGGATTCTTTATTAATAATTCCCTTCCCTTCGTTAAAACTAAAAGGATTAATTAGGTACATAGAAAGAGAAGATAAAAGCAAAAGAGGAGGGTTCGCGCGTTCAGCGATAACATTTTTATTTAAAGAAGCCGATGATGTTGTCTTTTATAAATATATGAGCTATTTAAAGGCTCCTTTTGATGAAGCAACAAAAAAAATCATTAAATTAGAAGAACAGAAAGCTGAAAAAGAGATTATTTTTGGAGAAATCAATGTACTTAGAATTAGCGTAGGTCAATTATTAGACGATTTTAGAGCTAAAGAAGTATCTTTTCCTCTATCAAAAGAATTTCCCGAAATAATAATAAGGGACGAAAAAATCGTTGACTATCGGTTCAAACTCGTAGTAGTAGGTGATCCCGGCGTCGGAAAGACTTCAACAATTTTACGTTTTACCGATAATGCATTTCTAAGAACTTATGTTCCTACGCTGGGAGTCAGTATAACCGAGAAGATCATTCAAGCTAATGATAAGGTAATAGAAACAATATTATGGGACATCGCTGGCCAAAATAAATTCCAGACAATGAGGAGACATTTTTATCAGGGCTCAGAGGCTATTCTACTTATTTTTGATTTGACGAACAGAATCTCTTTTAACAGTATTAAAAATTGGTACGAAGATGTCTTGAAAAATATGGAAAAACATCATCATCGAATGATTGGATATATATTCGGCAATAAAAGCGATCTTACAGAGGTGCGAAAAGTTAAATTAGTTGAAGCTTTAACATTAGCAAAGGAATTAAATCTTAAATATATAGAAACCTCAGCTATGACTGGAAAAAACGTAGAATATGCGTTCTACGACATAGCAGAGTCTGTAATAAAAACAAGATTAGAAAAAAATTAAAAGGGTTTAATGATGGATATTGAAGAGGCAATATATAAGAGAAGAACTATTAGGAGATTTAAACAAAATCCTATTCCAAGCGAAATCCTAAAGAAATTAATCGATTATGCTCGAATAGCGCCAGCAGGTAGTAATATTCAAGCCGTTGAATATATTATTGTAGAAAGCTCCGCGATGAGAGAGAAAATGTTTCCACTCGTAAGATGGGCATCTTCTCTTCCTAAGGAGGAAAGGACACCTGAAAAAGGTAGAGAACCAACGGCGTATATTGTAGTTCTTGTAAACATGGATATTAAGAAATCATATTATGACTACGATATTGGGGCCGCGGTTGAGAACATATTACTTGGAGCAGTTAGTTTTGGAATTGGATGTTGTTGGATGGGTAACATTAACGGAGCAAAAATTAGATCTTTACTTGAAGTGCCTGAAAATTACGAAATTAAACACGTAGTTAGTTTAGGTTATCCGGATGAAACCTCGAAAATGGAACCTTATGAGGATTCTTTCAAGTACTGGAAAGAAGGAAACAAGATGCATGTCCCTAAGCGAAAATTGGACAACGTAATCTTAAAGGTTTTATGAAAGTAAAATTTTGCACCCCAAAAATTCTCTCTATCTATTGAAATAATCAGAATGATTATTCAATAGAAAAAAATAACCTAAGCCCCCCCTAGACTTTTATCTGTAATCTTAAACTTTATTAAAATGTCAAACTATCTATATATTCTATCGTCGATATAAGATTTAAGCTTTATTCCCCAATTTTGAGGAGAAGTTTATGGAGTATTTAAAGGACCTCCTCAATCTTGGAGAAATGTTGTTAAAATCTCTAATTTTTGAGCTCAGTTCTTTAAGATAATAGAAGAATATCTCATTCTTCAGAAAATATCTTTAATTTATAGACAAATATTTTTATATAATCAATATTTTTTATTTTTTACATATTTGATATTTTATGTAAATATTTTTCTGAAATTATTTCAAATTCAAAAGAAGGAAAGAACATATCTGTTAAAAGTTGTATTATTAACATGGAAAATGACAAATATTCCCCATTAAAATCGATTGGAAAGATTCCCCGCTTAAAAGACAATACTTTTGATTTAAAAAAATTATCTATGCGAGAATTTGAAGCATTTATGATTCTATTAATGCACGAAGGAGAAGTACAACCAATTATTAAGCTTCTTATCGATACAGAATTTGATCATAAAAGCCAAACTAAAGGGTATGATTATATTAACAATTTATGCAAAAAGGGATTTGCTTTTAAGAAAAAAACCACAGTTAAGGGAAAAAATGTAATAAGAATTCATGTTAGAGCGTCAATACGGAAAAAATATGAAAAGTTTATGCTTCCAACCATAAGTAGCTTGAATGATTCCTTACACGATATTATCAAAGAGTACATGTATGAAATTAAGGAAGAGGAGAAAATTCGTGATAAATTTAAGGTATATACGGAAACTATTATTCTTGCACTTAATGACTTAATAAATAGTACCCCTGTTAAAACCTTGAACAGTCAGCGTTTTCAAAAAAAGATTTATGATACTATCTGGAAATATTTTCGATCTGAAATACTGAAATACGAAGTATTTTCAAAATAAGAGGTAGATATCAAAAGAGAATTGATTTAAATCTAAAATCAAATTATTTATAACCTCAGAAAGGTTTATTTTCATAAACAAAATGCTACTACAAAACATTCTAACTCAAAGAATAATCATAGTATTAATATTTCAAGTATGGCCTATTTTTTATTTGTCTTATCTTGCATATAAATTATTAAAAAGAGCAAGAAATAGGTCAACTTATACTCTTAGTAGTGTTTTCATAATGATCTCACTTGCTTATTCCTTAAGTTCAATTTCAATACTATTCAATTATACTCCTTACGCTTATTTTTTATATTTAATTGCCATTTATTTTTTTATGTTTGGGAATAGCCTATTTGTTATATTTAGCTGGATGCTAGTAAAACTTGAAAGAAAATCTCCACATTGGATGTTCCAATTAGGAATTACATTTTATGGAATAATTTCTACATATATTATATTTGTAGGTTTTTTCTTAGAAGGAATCAGGTATGATTCGAGTACTGAATGGATACCTGCTTATAGTTGGTTCTTCCTTATTTTAAGTTGGTTTTTATTGTTAATATTCTTAGTAATCCCTCAAATATATCTTTCAAATAAACTTATAAAAGTGTTTGAAGGAGTAGTTCTAAAAAAAAGGATTACCCTGTTTATAATCAGTGTCTTTCTCGAATTTGCCTCAGTGTATGGTTTATTTTTATATAACACATGGATTGAAAACGAAATCTATCGAAATATTTATGTTTTTATTTTTCCACCAATAGCTACTATTGCAGCTTATTTAATTTATAGAAGTTTTGGTAAAGAATTAGAATAATATTATGATGTTAATCATCAATACGAATATGAAAATTTAAACATGATAGTATTAAAGAAGAACTTTTAAGGCGATTTCCGTAGAAACCTTTGCTTCCTCAATAGTAACCATACCAATCGATACACAGCTTATATTGTGCTGCGAAATGTAATCGAAAGCTTGATTTGGGTCTAATTTGCCTGCTGCGAGCGTTTTCATTCCAATAAAAAAATGATTTTTATGACTATTTACAATATTTTCAAGCTTTTTTTGATTTCCCATTAACATTCCACGAGAGTTAAACGGAATCAAAAAAGCTTTTACAGAAGGTAGATTTTCGAACGCATATTCTAATGTAGAAACGGGATTATGAGTCGCTATTCCTGGTATTATTCCCATTGATTCAATCTCGTCAATAAGTTTCTCTAATTTCCCCTCCTTTTTATCCGAGACCATTCCGTGAGCAAAAATTAATTTTGCATCAAGATTGGCTAACTTATCAATTAACGGATCTGGTCCTGGAAAGGTGGATCCAGTTATAATGAAGTCATCGTGAGTTTCTGCCATAATTTTCGCAGCCTCGCTAACTTTTCCAGCGGGTATTAGCTCTATCCCGCGCCCTCCAACCTTATAGCTTGCTTCCAATATTTCTAAAACTGCGGTTTTGTTATTCAAAAATTTTCTTCGGTATATTTGAGCATTTTCACCAAACTGACCAGCTCCTAAAAAAGGTGATGTTCCCGTAGTAACAAGTGGAATTTGTTGATCTTCTATTTCGCAAAAAATAATTTTATCCCTAAAATCTTATTTTTTTTTAAGCAAAATTTTTCAAATATTATAAACCTTTATATGAATAAGATAAATCACATAACTTTAATAAAAACTCTAAAGTCTAAATTAAATTAATTCAAAAAAAAGGTTAACAGAAAAATGACAGATCCAAATGCTATAGAAAATAATCCTTTTAAAGAATTGGGAGAGATTCCAGAAAAAAAGTATAAAGACGGATACATTATTGATTCAACCTATATTACTGTAAGAGATGGCGTAAAAATTGCTGCTACCATTTGTCTCCCTAAAGGCCTTACTCCAGATGTTAAAATTCCTACGGTATTAACTCAGACAAGGTATTGGAGAGCAATGGAATTGCGAATTCCTTTTAGATGGATTCTAGATAGCATGATACCAAACGCTCCGAATCCAGAGGTTGTTACTAGTCGAGGCTATGCGCTCATTTATACTGATGTTCGAGGGACTGGAGCATCATTTGGCTCAAGAATTACTCCATTCTCGGAAGAAGAAGTTAAAGATGGATATGATATTGTAGATTGGATTATTGCTCAACCTTGGTCCGACGGAAAAGTAGTTTCTAAAGGTATTTCCTATACTGGAACTACAGCTGAATTATTTGCGAGGAACCTTCATCCAGCTATAAAAGCCGTAATACCTGGACACGGATTTTGGGATCCATATACTGATGTAGCATTCCCAGGCGGGTGTTTTGATCACGCGTTTATTCAACTGTGGTCATTTCTCGGTAAAAATTTAGATCTAAATAATCCTAAAGTCTTTAGACAAATAATGCCTGATGCTTGGTTATTTGTGAAAGGTGTTAAGCCAGTAAAAACGGATAAAGATTTAATAATGTTGAATAAAGCAGTAGAACAACATGGTTCTAATCAGTATGTCTATGAGCATATGATCGATAAAGGTTTTAGAGATGATCAAATATTAGATGGCTCTTCGATTGATGATTTCAGTATTTTCGACCGTAAAGACAAAATTGAACAATCTAATTTACCAATTTTAGCTTGGTGCGCTTGGTTAGATTCAGGATATGGAGATGCTATCATTCATCGGTTTATGAATACATCTAATCCCCAAATTGCTATTTTAGGAGATTGGAATCACGGAGCTCGTTTACCAGCAAATCAATTTTTTCCCAATCGAACATCAGTTACTCCCTCACCGAAAAATAAGGTGAACGCTTGGATTAACTTTTTTAATAAATGTATATACGGTGATGGAATACAAGGGAAGGTGATATATTATTATACATTAGTTGAAGAAAAGTGGAAGAAATCTAATGTTTGGCCTCCCATAGGACATACTTATCAAAAATGGTATTTTTACGAGAATAATAAATTGACAAAAGAAAAACCAGAAAACGCTAGCGGAAATGATTCATACAGAATCAATTTTCGAGCTACTACAGGGAGAAATAATCGATGGTGGGCACTATTAGGGTTTCCAATAACTTACGAAAATAGGGCTAAAGTTGACGAAAAATTGTTATGTTATACTTCCAAACCATTCGATCAAGACATTGAAATTACTGGACAAATAATTTTGTCTCTGTACTTAACTTCCACACACGATGATGGATCTATTTTCGCATACTTCGAGGATTTAGACGAAAATGGGGATATAACCTATATAACTGACGGAGAATTTCGAGTAATTCATAGAAAAATCTTGTCCGAAGACCCACCATACAAGATTTTAATTCCCTATCATAGTTATAAAAAGGAAGATTCTGCTCCCCTTATTCCAGGAGAAATAACAGAAGTTAAGTTTGGTTTACACGCAACATCGGTTCTTATTAAAAAAGGACACAGAATTAAGATTGCTATAGCAGGAGCTGATAAAGATACATTCCTACGATATCCCTCTGAGGGAAGACCGACGATTACGATTTCAAGAAATAATACTCATTCTTCTTATATTGATATTCCAATAATTAAAAAGGAGAATTAAGAAAGAACAACAATTAGGTGAAAAATAATGGAAGAATTATTACCAAGTTTAAAGAACATGTTAAAAGAAGCGATAGATATAGAGCCAGATACATCAAAATTAGCTATTACATTAACTATTAAAAATAAAATCGACGGTATTCTTGCTGAACCAGAAGAAATCATCACAATGTTAAAAATGTATGGTGGTCTAAGGGATGAGATCTCTATGGAAATAAACATAGATAACGATACACAAACAATTACTCTCAATTTTCAGAATGAAGAAAGTTTTAAGGTTGTCGCGAAAATATTCGAAACTTTATGGGATAACGCAGTAGATTTGCTCTATCAAGCTATAGAGAGCGATTTTAGTCGTATCAAAAACATCCCTGATATTGATGATTAAATTTCTTTTTGTTTTCTATTTTTGTTAAATTAACTTTTCAAACTTTTTGTTTTTAAGGCTGCAAAAAAATCCGATAAATCGATGTTCCCGCCGCTTATTATTATCCCAATTCTTTTATTTTTGATTAACGAAGAATCAATACTACCAGATAATAGCCCTGCTAAAGGGACTGCTCCAGAAGGTTCAACCACTAGTTTCATACGCTCCCAATAAAATTTCATAGCATCAATAATTTGTTCTTCAGTAACTGTAATAATATTGTCGACATATTTTTGGATTATCGGGAAAGTTTTTTCCCCTACGGATGTTCTCAACCCATCAGCTATTGTATTTGGGTTTTCTACAGGTACCCGTTTACCTAATTGATACGAACGAAATGCATCATCAGCGTTTTTAGGCTCAATGCCAATAACTTTTATTCTTGGATCTAGTCCTTTTGCTGCTATCGAACATCCACTTATTAATCCACCTCCACCTATTGGAACAAGTAGTAAATCAATTGGTTTTGTGGAAGTTATCAATTCGAGAGCAGTTGTACCCGCCCCAAATATGACATTGTAATCGTCATAAGGGTGTACTAATCTATAGTCATGTTGTTGCACTAATTCTTCTACCTTTTTAGCTCGATCACCGGGATTACTCCCACATAATATAACTTCTGCACCATAACTTCTAGTAGCCTGAATTTTCGAAGGAGTGGCGTTATTAGGCATAACGATCGTAGCTTTAATTTTCAGTAATTTTGCTACTAAAGCAACAGCTTGAGCAAAATTCCCCGATGAGTGTGCTATAATACCATTTTCGCTCTCAGTTTTTGGTATGCGATTAATTGAGTTCCATGCTCCCCTAAACTTAAAGGAACCTGTTCGCTGAAAATTTTCACACTTTACAATCACTTTTTTAGCTCCAGTAATCGAATCTAATGTTCTACTCGTCATTAAAGGTGTAGCATTTGCCACAGGAGATATTATCTTATAAGCATTTTTGATGTTTTTAAAAATCTCGATCAACCTTTCAATTAAATGTAGTATAGAGATATCTGAAATAATATTCGTTAACAGATAATTCTTGTTAGTATGAATTAATATGTATAATCTTAAAAAAAATAGCAAATTTTTGAAAGGGTTTTCTTAAATTATAAATATAATTGAGAATAATAGGATTAATATCATGCCATATGTAGAACTTGATAAAGGTTATAAGATTCACTATATAGAAAAAGGCAAAGGGAAAAACTTGGTATTTATTCATGGCTTCTTAGGTTCTTCTTGGTTATTTGAAGCTCAGATAGATCATTTCTCAAGCAATTTTCGAACCATTGCAATAGATCATTTAGGTCATGGAAAAAGCGATAAACCTGAATCTGAGTCTTACGAGTTAACAGATTTAGCCAATTATTTAGACGAAACTCTTTTCAAAATTATTGGTGACGAGAAAATAATCCTCGTAGGACATTCGATGGGCGGAATGATCAGTTTGATCTACGCTACTACTCCTAAATTAGCTAAGAGACTAGACGGATTAATCTTAATGGCAACAGCACCAAAGCTTAACAACCCAGGATTAGTGCAATACATCAAAGATTTAAAGTCTGGTGAAATGTCTCTCAAAGATCGGGAAACGCTCGATACCATTTTTGTAGGGCTCTGCTTTCAGCGAAAAGCAAGAAAAGAACAAACGGAACTAATTAAAGAATTTGTAGATTTAACCCTTCTAAACGAAGAATATGTTGGGCTCCGTACGATGGAATCAATTATAAATAATTTTAATGTTGAAGAAAAATTAAAGGATATCAGCGCCCCTACCTTAATCCTAACGGGAGATAAAGATATTTTCATCCTTCCAGATGAATCTAAATCAATGAGTCAGAAAATTCCTAATTCAAAATTAGTAGTTCTCACCCCAAAGATTGGACATATGATCCAATATGAGGCAACAGATGAGTATACTAATGCTTTAGAAAGCTTTTTAGGAGAAATTTAAATATTATATCTGATATTATTCAGAAATTAAATCTTTCTTTTTCATTTAAGTTACTCTATAACAATTGTTTCTGCTGTTGCAAATCTATTTAAAGCAGCTGAATCTAGTTTAACTCCCCATCCAGGCCCCTTTGGAACACTAGCAAGACCTTTGCTGTAATCAATAGGATTCGTAATTAAATCATCTTTTAACATTTCTTGTCCAAATAGTTCCGTAGCATAATCAATAGAGTCGTATTTAGCAGTATGGAGATGGATATGCATAGCTGAGGCAATTCCTAATGGTTGATTATGTATGACTACTCCTAAACCCCGCATTTTTGCGTATTCTATCGCTCTTAGAGCTTTAGTTACACCTCCAGGTCTTTCAGAATTAATTCCTAAAACCCTTACAGCATTTAATTCTACTAAAGTGATAAAATCCCTCAAGGAAAAAAAACCTTCATGAGCCATTAAAGGTGTATCAACCTTTTTTTGTACGTAAGCCATTCCTAAATAGTCATCAGATTTCACTGGTTGTTCTGCAAAGTCAATACCATAGGGTTCTAATGCTTTAATCGCACGAATTGCGTTTTGAGGTGAATAGGCTTGATTATAATCTACACGTAAATGAATGTCATTTCCTAAAGCATCTCGAATTGATTGGACTACTTCTTTATCTTGTTCAATACTCTTTCCAAGTTTTAACCTAAAAGAACGAAATCCTTTTTTATAGAAAGACCGAACCAACCCTCTCATTAACATAGGACTACCGATTGGAATTAAAGCTGATAATGGGATTTCATCCCTTATTTTTCCGCCCATTAAATAACAAGCAGGTATTTCTTTGATATTTCCAATAAGATCATATAAAGCCATATCTATTAGTCCTTTCGCAATCTCATTACGGGCTAGATTAACATCCATTCGATAATTTATTCTTCTTATATTAAATGGATTTTCACCTATGACATATTTAGCTAATATATTTTTGATTGCATCAATAATCTGATATGGAGATACTCCTGTTTCAGGTAACCAGATAAATGATTCGCCTAATCCAATACTTCCATTATTAACTTTTAATTGAATTATGACAAAATCACCTCCTAACCAAGCTCCTTCGGCAGGAATTGCCATACCAAGACCACCTTCTGATTCTTCCATCGCTTTAATTACATAATCCTTGAATGGAACATGTAGAGGAGTCAGCTCAATGCTTTCGATTTTATATCTCATTTGCTATACCATTTTCAAAAAATCTATAGTTATTCAAAACAAATTATTAAGATAATAGAATTTAATTTTAATTATTTTCGAAAAAATAGATGTCAATTTAGATAAATATAATTTTTTCGATCAAAAAGTAGAAGAACGACGCACTTCCTAGATATAGGAGCATTATACCAAAAGCAGTTATAATCAATATTAAGTAATGTTGAGTTTTTATTTTTTCAAAGTAGTAAAATGTGCTTAGACCTAGTATTACTTCAGGAATAATAATGTAGATGGCTAAGTGATCTAGAAATAGAGTGACATTTTGAGGGTACCACGATTGAAGCATCCACATAGTCTGTTCGGCAATGACAAAAATACCAAATGAAATTAATCCTACGACAACAAGGGTTTTAGCAGGGGAATAGTTCTCTTTTACTTTCAGTCCAATATAACAAAGTAAAAACAAGGGTATAGCCCACAATCCTGCCATATATCCCGAAACATTACCAATTTTAAAAAGTCCATCCTCCGGAAAGACTAATACGTTTAATTGAGCCGATAGGAACCAATCGGGCCATATTTGGAATAAACTAATTAAAAAAACAAAAATCCATAGCTTAACCCATTCATTATATTTCCGAATCAATCCTCCTAATAGAATTAGTAAATTGTAACTAATTACAAGTATGAACAATTTAATTCCTATCGCAATTGGGAAAGGTATTAATAAAACAGCGATACATAACCCTGTGAAAATTAGATGGATTATAATAAAATCTCTAGTTATATTGGTTATATTTGTATTTTTCTCCATAATATCACAAATATTAAAGAAATATTTATACTTTTAAAATATTTAAATAAACAAAAATTCTATAAAAAATTAAGTGATATAAATGTCAATTGATGTTAAAAAGTTAAGAGAAGACTTTAAAGAACCTTTTGAGTTAGTTACTACTTCTGATGGAATTACATTATTTTTACGAAAATGGGAATCCCAGAGTCCATCAAATAAGGCTATCCTCATTTTACATGGGATAACTGCGTATAGTGGTCCATACGAAATGTTTGCTAATGCAATCTCAAAAACGGGATTTACTGCTCTTGGTTTAGATCTAAGAGGACATGGGTTATCTGATGGAATTAGAGGCGATTATCCTAGTAAAGAGAGATTAATAAACGATCTTATCGAAACTATCTCATTTGTAAAGAAAAATTTTAGTACACTATTGATACTTGGACACAGCTTAGGAGTTCTTACCGCTTTACTAGCAAAACTGAATAGTAAAGAAAAAATCGACGGATTAATATTATTGAGTGCAGGTAAAACTGTAAATCCGGGCATGTACAAAAGTCCTTCAGCTCTAGAGAAATTGAAAATATTGATTAGTTCTATTTTTCACCCTAGCAAACCTGTGATTAGTTATTATCGAGAGGGTATTTTAGGCTTAGACGATCCGTTATTTAATTTTAAATACACGTTACGATTTATGAGGCTAGTAGGTTTTAAAGATTTAGATCTTTCAGAAGAAATAGAATGTCCCATACTTCTTGGTGTTGGAGAACACGATGAATTGTTCTCTGTTGAATCGGCTCAATCGCTGCTCGACGAACTTCCTTGTAAAGATAAGAAGTTCTTTATAATGCCAGGTGCTAAACATGCTGTGCAATTTACTGAAGAGAAATTTAAAGAAATCAAATCCTGGTTAAATGCTAAATTTTAATCAATAAATTAGGGCAATCAAATAGTTTGATTTAGTATGGGAAATAAAATTAAAAAAGTTGGAATTATTGGAGCTGGTTTTACCGGAAAACAAATAGCTGCTCAAGCAGCTTTACACGATTTTATAGTAATTGTATACGATATAAACCCAAAAATTGTAGAAGACGCTAAAAAATATATCACGGGAGTTCTAACTCGAAAAAACCAATTAGATACAAGTAAGAATGTAATTTACTATCAGGATTTGAGAGAAGCACTAGAAGATGTTGACCTCGTAATTGAAGCAGTTCCAGAAGATTTAGAGTTAAAGAAAAAAATCTTTTCCCAGATAGATGATTTTGCACCTGCTCATACAATAATAGGGACAAACAGTTCTTCTTATCCCGTGTCAAAGATTGAATCTGCAGTTAAAAGAAAGAATCAAGTGTTAAATTTACATTTTTATCCACCTATTCCGACTCGCCCTATGGTAGATATCATGCGTGGGACTGCGACAAGTGACGAAACCTTTGAAATAGGTAAAAATTGGATAAAAAATATGGGATGCGAACCGATCGTGGTTAAAAAGGAATGTCTAGGTTTTGTTTTTAATAGAATCTGGCATACTGCGAGAAAAGAGGCTTTAAACATGTGGGATAGAGGAAATGCTGATATAGAAACTATTGACTTAGCATGGAAAATTTTTACAGGTATGAACATGGGTCCTTTTGTCTTAATGGACGGAATTGGATTAGATACTGTATATGCTGTACAAATGTCTTATTTCAAAGAGAGTGGAGATCCTCGCGATAAACCACCAGATGCTCTCAAACAAATGGTAAAGAATGGAGATCTTGGTATGAAAACTGGAAAAGGATTCTACACTTGGAAAAAAAAGAAGTAATCTTAATAATTATCCATTTAAAAGTAAAATCAAGACCCAAATAAAGCCAAAACTGATTATAATTGTAAGATTTACAGTCATAGTAATTAATTTTTGATCATATCCATTTTCTACCGAAAATGGGATAACAGCAAGGCCAACCGGAAGGATTAATGATAAACAGATAATGATTCTGAAAAGTGGACTGAAAATGGATGATGGTAGTAGGAAGAATAAGCTCAGCCCTGCAACAAGACCCACGCTATATCTTAATAGCAAAACTTTGAATATTGATATCCATTCCGTTTTTTTGAATTTAAAATGAAGAAAAATGCCTAGCAATAACAACGCTAAAGCTGTATTTGCCCTTGCTATAATGTCTATAAGATCAGAGATCAAAGTCGGAATTAAAATTCCTGTGAAATTAATAAGTAGCGCAACGATATAGCTTAATAAAGGAGCGGATCTAATTAATCGTTTTAAAATATATTTAACATTAATCTTTACTTCAATTTCTTGGTTTTTTGGCGAATAAACAGTTGCTAAAATATAACATAATATAAATATCGTAAAAGCATTTCCTGCGTCAACGAGAGCAATATACTGCATGCCAGGTTGACCCCAAATACCTTCTACTAGAGGAAAAAAAAAATTGGCTACATTAAATCCAACCGTTGTCATAATCATAGCTCCTTTTATGTGAGAGGGATGTTTTCGAAAGACCATTATTGCAATAAATGCCATAATGAAGCCAAATGTTATACTAATTAGAGGTAATAATGCCAGCGATAAATCAAATTGGATTGTGGTAGTAAATTTAAGAATTACTGCTGGGAGAGTTATATTAAAGATAATTTTAGCAATCGTTTCTCCGTCTTCTTCTTTTAATACCTTTATTTTTTTAACTAAATATCCAATAGTTACGATCAAGATTGACAATAAAAAAACTACATTTACGTCTGCCATATTCGCTTATTTTTTACTCTCGTTAAGTTGGTAATTAAAATATTTAAAACAATTAAATAATTATCTACCTTGTTTTCATGTTATAAAAATAATATTATAAGATTATTATCGGAATAAAATATCAAAATTAGAAATTATGTTTAAGGTGGAAGAAAAATGAAACCGAACTTATTAACAAATAAAAAAGTTATAATTACTGCTGCAATTACGGGTGGAATACACGGTAAATGGGCTAATCCATCACTACCCTTAACTGCCGAGGAACAAGCGCAAGCCGCTTTAGAATGTTATGAAGCAGGAGCTTCTATTGTTCATATTCATGTTCGTGGGGATGATGGCCAAAATACTCCAGATTTAACATATTACGGTAAATCTGTCAAACAAATTGGTGAAAAATGTCCAGTAATAAGACAAATAGGAAATGGCATTGGTGCACGAGTTGTAGAGCATAAATTTACAACTAAATCTGGTAAAAAAAGGATGACCACTGAAATAGTCCAACCAACCTTAGAAGAACGATTAAACCTTCTCAATATAGAACCTGAACCAGAAATGCACACCATTAACGCCGGTTCGTTTGAATTTAGAACGCCTTACGGTGGTGATATGTTTAAGAATCCTCAAGATTTCAATCGTAAATATATCAAAAGGTGCAATAAGAAAGGATTTGGGATAGAAATCGAAGTGTATGATTCAAGTCACATAACTAATGTTTTAGAATTTGTCGAATCGGGGCTATTAAAACCACCTTTACACTTCAGCTTGGTTTTAGGAATAAAAGGGGGTGCTGAAGCAAATCCCGCTAATTTATTACACATGGTGGATCAATTACCAGAAGGGTCAACATGGCAAGTTGTTACTGTTGGTAAATTTAATTTGCGAACGACAGTAATGGCAATGTGTATGGGGGGGAATATAAGAACGGGTTTAGAAGACACTATTTACTATCGAAAAGGAGAACTTGCTCAAAGTAATGCTCAATTAGTAAAGAGAATGGTTAGGATCGCTAATGAGATCGGAAGAGAAGTCGCTTCTGTTGATGAAGCCAAACAAATATTAGGCATAAAGAAATAGAGCAATTCAAAAATTACTAGTTAGTAATCTTTCAAATAAATTAAAAAAAAAAAATATAAGTAGAATACTTATTTTAAGTCTGGGTGTTTTTGTAATTCTTCTCTCATTTTTTCAAGTCTCTCTCCATGTAAACCGTAAGATTTAAAGAAAATAATAGCTCCTACGAGTGCTATGGATGGAAACAGAAAAATTAATGCTTTCAAACCGATATCCCTCAAAGCAGGATCACCAATGATAGGTGTATATTCGCTCCAACCAGTTCCTGAAAAGATAATAGCTATTGTTGTAATACCAAGGATTGTTGAAAATCGGTGGATAAACGCGTTTACACCATAATAACTGGCAGCTCTCTTCACACCAAATTTAAGGGCATCTTCTTCTATAACATCAGCGTGTATTAAATCAATAAAAAATAATGCTGATGAGAGACCAAAACCGATGGTAAAAAATATAACCATTGCCAGTATTCGACTTATGTCATTGTTTGATAAGAAAATTAATGGGAACAAGGTTATTATCCAGATACCCAAACCCCTCATCAATCCTTTTCTAGTTCCTACTTTACCTCTAATTCTACTTTGTATCGGCATAAATACTGCGGCAGAAAGTAGTGCTATCATTAATGTAATGCCAATCATAAGAGATCCTTCGACATGTCCAAGAATATAGATTGCAAACAAAGGAAATACTGTTAATAATATATTAAAACAATACCAGATAAGCATGTTTCCCAAAGTAAATTTTATGAATGTTCTGTTTGAAAAAGTAGTTTTCAAGGAATTAATAAAAGACGGTCGCTTTTCAAATGTAGTTATATCCTCGTCTTTCTCTTTAACAGAAAAGAACACAAATAAAATTGCCATTATTAATATAATTACAAACAAAATTAAACCCGCTGTAACATACATGGATCTAATACTAGCGACTTCTGTGGCGTATCCTGGATCAGATACATCAAGTGTCGGAGCTAAAGGAGATATTACAAATGTAGGAACAAGAGAAGCAAGAATTACGGCAATCATTGTAAAACTCTTTAAGAACACATTAATTGCGGCTCTATCTTTTTCGACTGGAAACATCTCAGGAAAAACCGCATTAGTATTAACTGAAAACATTGTATAAAAGAATTCAAACGTAAAAATTATAAGGATAAAGTAAATAAACTCAAACCCTACAGGTACTGTATATAAAAGCACCATCATCAACGATAATGGAACAAACGAGATTATTAAATAGAATTTCCGTTTTCCTAACCTACCTTTTTGTTTGGTTCTTTCACTCAACGCACCTAAGAGAGGATCGTTAACCATATTCCATAGCCCCCATAGAATAAATCCAATCCACATCTCAAACATGCTTAGACCTACAACAGCAAAATAAAAAGTAAAAACATATATAGTAAATGCTTGATAGGTCATTTGATCGGGAAAGCTACTCGTAGCAAATAATGCTTTCTCTTTAAAAGATAATTTTCTTTCACTCATTTTTTTTTCAACTTCTTTATTAAATTTTATTAAATTTGATCACATTATATTTTATTTAAAATTATGCTTAAAGATGAGAATGACAAGGCTCTATTTGTATGGCTTTTATAAAATATGAAACAAATGTATTAAAACATAGAATTTCTATTTATATTACATCTATGAAAAACTAATTTAAGGAATTGAGAAGAAAAATTATGAAAATTATTGATATTGAAGGCGTTGGAGAAAAATATGCAAAGACTTTAGGAAAAGCTTCTATTACAAATGTTGAAGACCTTGTTCCGTTAAAATGGAGTGAAATTAAAGATCTGGCAAATACAACGAGTATTTCTTTAAAACTTATTGAAAAATGGCAAGATCAAGCAGAGTTAATGATAATTAAGGGTATTGGTCCTGAATATTCAGAAGTTTTAAATAAAGTGGGTATCGATTCTACGCAAGAACTCGCTTATCGAAATCCTAAGAATACATTAGATAAAATTGTTGAATTTGACAAGAAGCAACCTGATGTTATTAGGAAAATACCTAAGGTTGAAGAAATAGAAAGCTGGATCAAAGAAGCACAAGATATATACAATGTGAAGAAAACTAAAACAACCCCTAAGGAAACCCCGATTATCGACCTTGAGGGAATCGGTGTTAAATACGGGAAGACTTTGGAAAAAGCAGGGTTTCTTGATGTTGAGAGTTTAATTGGATTAGACAGAGAAGGAATTAAAAATTTAGCTAAAAAAACAAAGATTTCAGAAAAATTAATTGATAAATGGGCAGAACACGCTGATTTGATGAGAATTGATGGCATTGGTCCTGAATACGCTGAGGTAATTAATGAAATTGGAATTGATTCAGTTAAAGAATTAGCTCAACGTAATCCTGCTAACACTCTAGAACGCATCGGGAAGCTAGATAAAGAAAAACCTGATGTGTTTAGAAAACCTCCAACCCTGAAAATGGTTGAAGATTGGATAGAGGAAGCTAAAAAAATTAAATAACTATTTCTATAATACATTTTTCTTTTTTTTTAACTTAAAACATATTTGTTTCTATAACCTCTATAGAAAGAAGAGATTTTGAAATTCTACTTTTTGTTATTTGAAGGTTCTGAAGATATTTAAATCCGTTGACATAACATTTATAAGAAAATGGATTACAAAATCTATCAATTAAAATTATCTATATAAAAATGATTTAAATGTCGTTAGAAATAAATAACGAAGAAATTGAAGTAGAAACTACAACATCTAAGCGTAATGTGTTTTTCTGGGCAATGTACGATCTGGCAAATACTATTTACTCAATGGTGATTGTTAGCTTAATAATTAATCGATATGTGCTAGTCATCGGTCAAGTAGAATATGGGATGTCTTATGGGGGTGTTAGCTTTCTCTATGGCATAGTTGCCTTAGTTATGCAGATAGGGGTAGCAATCTGTATACCTATTTTAGGAGCGCTTAGTGATAATGTTGGAAAGCGTAAACCTTTTGTTATAAGTTTAACAGGAATTATCCTTCTTTTTGCGAGTTTAATTGGATTTTCCCACGATCTTACATTAGTTTTCTTGTTTTATATAATTGCGAATGTAGCTTATCAATTTAGTTTAATGTTCTATGATGCGATGCTTCCATTTATAGCAAAGAGAGAAGATATTGGAAAAGTTGCGGGATTTGGAGTTGCATGGGGTTATTTTGGTACGATTATTTCCCTCTTCATCATGATGCCTTTGATACTCATCTTAGGCGATATGGTATCCGATCCTACTTCACCTGACCCATTATCATATGGTTATTCAGCTAATTGGTTTTCATTTGTTGTTCCCATGATTTTATTCTTAGTATTTTCTATACCATTTATTTGGGTTCGCGAAAAGCAGAAAAAGGGTGATAGACCTCCTTTAGGCACGATTATAAGAAATACATTTAAGCAACTAGGTAGTACTTTTAAAGATATTAGAAAACATAGATCAATGTTTATATTTATTATTGGGTATTTCTTTGTTGCTGACATTGCTAATGTTATAGTTCTCTATATGACTCCGATTGTTACTGACGGATTAGTGATAGGCTCTGGAGGTACTTCTTCAACGACCTTTGCTATTCTTTTTATTATAATTGCTACATTTTCAGCTGTTGCCTTCACTTACTTTGTCGGAAAGTTTGGTGAAAAACACGGAGCAAAGAAAACTTTTTACCTTGTTGGAGTTCTATGGGGTGTTGCATTACTAATTGGGATTGTTTTAGTATTCACAACACCTTATATCGAAATCGGTGCTAACGTCCCTTTTATTTTCAGTATTCTAATGGGAGTAATTGCAGGTCCCGCTTTAGGAGGAACATGGACAGCGCAGCGAATCATGGTAACTGAACTAGCTCCTAAAGAAAAGTTTGGAGAGTTTTTTGGTTTTTCTAAGTTAAGTGGAAAGCTATCTTCAGCAATCGGTCCATTTGTTTGGGGCACTGTTATGTTAACTTACGATGTAATAGGGAAAGCAGCATATGGTTGGGCGATGATTTCTGTAGGAATTATAATGGCTTTAGGAATAATTATCTTGAGCCGCGTCCAAAAAGAATCAGCATAAAGATAATACTTAATAACCTTTTTTTTTTTTTAACTGAAAACAAATCAACTTTAATTCCACAGATACTAAAAAAATAATTGGGACAGATAATAAAGTAAATTATTAAGCTTATTCCTTTTCAGGAATAATTTTAACACGTCTATGAGGGCCTTCTATTAAGGATATCGCATTTTCAGGACATAAATAAGCACATACACCACATCCAACGCATTCTTCATCAACCATTTCTGCTATTCCATTATCATTTAATTCTAATACCTGATTAAAACACTTTTCAACACAAGTGCCACACCCCATACATGAGTCTTGATCAATATCAACTATAAAACTAGCGATATTGACACTTGGAAACATTGCAGAGACTTTGCTAGTTGGGCAACAACAACTGCAACAATTACAGATTGCTACTTCATCTTTACTCAAGTCAGAATTTAGGTGATAAACTTTATGAGCTAACCCTGCATCTTCAATATCTTTTAAGATTTTTAACGCTTCTTCCTTAGAGATAAGTCTAGCGAAACCATGTTTAGCTGTGTGCCTTGCACTTTTGCCTAGAGTAAAACAGCTTTCTCCAGGAGGATTTTGCTCACATTCGTGTCCTAAGAAATCCTCTTTTTGTCGACAATAACATTGACCAACAGCTATATCGTCAAATTTTTCAATAATTTCTTTAATATGCTGTGCTGTTACAATCTGTTCTTTAGGTGTTTCTATTTCTTCATTAACAATAATTTTGATTTCTTCTCCAGTTTCTTTATTATCTCTAATAGGAATGGTTCGATCCTGTGCTGGCATAGTTTCAGCCATTTTGGGGAGATTATCGTAATCGCTTTGGGCTATAGCACCTAAATCCTTCTCTGATTCGTTAAATAGGCGCGCTAATTCCAAATATTCGTCCGTTCTGTCTAATTTTTTCATGAATGTATATTCAAACTGTCGGAATATGGGCGCTAATCGAAAGACCACTACGCCATGACGATTAGGTTGATCAAACATAACACCTCGTTTCGCTAGCCGATCAACTTTTTTTAAAATTTCTTCTTCAGAATAAGAATTATCGCAATATTTTGCAATGCTCTCCATTAATTGTTCCATTGTTTGAGAGATATTTCTTTTGAATGCCATTAAAAAGTCTAAATTATCTTCCGAGATGGAGTATTTTAAAATCTCTATAACGCTATCCGAAAGAATATATGGTCCTGCTTTATTTAATATATTGCCAATTTCTTTATATTTCGCATCAATTTCATTTGACACTTTTTTATTCACTAAGTTTGATTTTATTTGTATTAAATAGTCTAAATAAAAATAATAAAAGAAACTTTAGTTTTTATGAAATAAAAGCTATAATATCAAGTAACTTTTATTTTATATAAAAAGAAATTTGGTAATTTAAAAAATGTCAGATATAAAACTAGAAGTATTATATTTCGAGACGGGAGGACCTCATAATACAGATAAGACATTGGAAATCGCGAAAAAATATGCTGATCAATTTGGGATAAAGGAGATTGTAATTGCGAGTACAACTGGTATGACTGCTCAAAAGGCTAAAAAGATATTTGATCTAAAAAAATATAAACTGATTATTGTTACCCACTCATATTATTTTGGTGGTCCAGATAAAAGACAGGAATTTCCTGAAGAATTAATCGAAGAATTGAGAAAGGAAGGCTTAATCGTGTTTTCCGCAACTCACGCATTTGGTTCAGTAGAAAGAAGTCTTCGGATGTCTTTAAAACAATGGGCTCCTGTAGAATTAATGGCTAAATATCTTAGAGAAAACTTTAGCCAAGGTACAAAAGTTTGTATGGAGATTGCAACTATGGTTGCTGATGCGGGATTAATCTCAAATCTAGACGATGATATCATTTGCGTTGGCGGGACGGGGAGAGGAGCAGACACAGTTTGTCTAATAAAACCTACGACTACAAGTTTATTCCATCAGTTAAGAGTAAAAGCTATACTAGCAAAACCATTATAAATTTCGACTATTCATTTTTACATTTTTATAAAAAATAAAATTTTATACAGAAAATCATAAAAGTATAATATGAGTAAAATAACAAAATGGGGAATTTTAGGTTGTGGAAAGATAGCAAATAAGTTTGCTGAAGGATTAGAGGTACTTCCTGTTGCGATATTAGAGGCCGTTGCTTCTAAAACAGAGGGAAAAGCTGAAAATTTTGGTAAAATATTTGGAGTGAAAAACACATACAATAATTATGAAGAATTGGTGAATAATCCCGCTGTGGATGTTATATATGTTGCGACTACTCATAATTTCCATTATAAAAATGCATTACTCTGTCTAAATCACGGAAAACCAGTTCTCTGTGAAAAACCTATTACATTGAATGCTAAACAAGCTGAACAGTTAATTAACACAGCCCGTAACAATAATCTATTTTTAATGGAAGCCATGTGGACAAGATTTATACCTTGTATTGTAAAATTAAATGAATTTTTAGACGAGGGGTTATTAGGAGAAATTCAACATGTTACGGCTAACTTTGGAATTAAAAAGGAATTAGACCCTAAAGTACGTTCATTCAATCCTGATTTAGGAGGGGGTGCATTACTTGATCTAGGAATCTATCCTATTTCATTTGCGAGAATGATTTATAAACAACCTCCTTCAAAAATTAAAAGTAGCGCATATATTGGAAAAACAAATGTAGATGAAAAATCTTGTTATTTATTTGAATATGAAAATGGACAAACTGCAATGCTTTCTTCTTCACATAGACTGATTATGCCACATGATGCTTCCATCTTTGGAACGAAAGGATATCTAGAAATTCCTCACTTTTATCATCCAACGAAAATGATTTTGAAATTAGAAGGAAGACCAAAGAAAACGATTAAAATACCGTTTAAATCAACCGGTTATAACTATGAAGCAATGGAAGTAATGCAATGTTTAAATACCGGTAAACTCGAAAGTAAAATCATGCCATTAGATGAAACTTTAGAAATAATGAAAAC
This sequence comes from Promethearchaeota archaeon, assembly GCA_013375495.1. Next base: position 155,343 of record JABXKC010000004.1, on the reverse strand, counting down.
TATGGATATATTACGTTCTCAGTGGCATTTAAAATATCCCGGAGAATAAATAATTACTATACGTAAATTTTAAGAAACAAAGATAAAGAAAATAAGAAATATCATTTTGAAGAAGATTAGACTAAATTAATTAAAACTATTTAAGGAGAAATTCCATTGAAAATCGACCATATTGCAATCTGGGTTAGGGATTTAGAAAAGATTAGAAGTTTTTATGAAACATATTTTGGTGCAAAATCAAATGATAGATACTTCAATAGTAAACATGAGTTCTCGTCATATTTCTTAACCTTTGATGGGGAAACTAGATTGGAGCTTATGCAAATGCCATCAATTCCAGAGTCTTTAAATAAACCATATAAACAGTTTATAGGTTTTATTCATCTTGCGATGTCTGTAGGATCTCAAGAAAAAGTAATAAATTTGACTAAACATATAGCTGCTGATGGTTATGAAGTTTTAGACGGTCCAAGATTTACGGGGGACGGCTACTTCGAAAGTACGGTATTAGATCCTGAAAAAAATCGAATTGAAATAACTGTGTGACTTTATATCCTTTTTATTAATAGAGAGATCATTACTATTGTTGGAACAGGGAGAGGGAAAGGAGTCTACCAAATGATAACCTTCCAACAAGATTTATGATTTAATACATTATATACCTATTAAACCTTGATAGAATTCATCATTCTTTGAATATTTTGTTTTAGCATCCTTTTTCTTATAGTAATACCCCATTAGTAGTCCAACTATACTCCCTATAACAAGTCCAGTTATACTTAGTATAGCTATATAAAGAAAATACCAATCAATAGGCAACTGATATACGGTACATATAAAAATAGTAGGGGCAATAGTAGATAAGAATCCTCCAAAAATACCTACCATGATACCCATTTTTAAAGGAGATTGATCAGGTTTCCTCTTTTTCATAGCAAAAAATACGCTGATTATTGATCCAAGTAAGAAATCGATATCTCTAAATAATAATAATCCCCAAAAATTAAGGACAATTATAGAGATAAAAGTGATTAAAATATAAATTAGGATGCTATTAACTATTATCGAGACTTTTGCTGTCTCGATCTTCACATCTTCTTTTCCTTTTTCAATTGAGTTTAAAATTTTAACCACTGAATTTTAATACTATTTCTGCGAATTATGATGTTGAGATAATAAAAAAAACAATAATTTAAGAAAGTTATCTTAATTGATTTTTTTCTGTGATATCTTATCGAAAATATGAATTCTATCAGTATCGAAAGAGATCCATACCTTCTTTCCTACTTTCAGATTCTTATTAGTTATAGATACTGCAATTAGCGTTCTATAATTAACTCTCAAATGAAAAATATTTTCCCTCCCTAATGGCTCAACGACTTCAACTTCTGCTTGGACTGTATTTTCTCTCCTCTCCTCTGTAATGATAATATTCTCTGGTCGAATTCCTAACATAATTTCGGGTGTTTTTGTTTTCTTCATTATTTCAATTCCATTCGAAAGTTGATATGAAGAAAATCCAAATTCAACAATAATTTCTCCATTTCTCTCTATAAGAGTACCCTCAATAATATTTATTGGAGGATTCCCAATAAAACCAACAACAAATAAGTTTTTTGGATTTTCATATATCTCTATTGGCGTACCTACTTGTTCTAAAACGCCATCATTCAAGATAGCAATTCTATCACCCATTGACATTGCCTCCATTTGATCGTGGGTAACATACACGATGGTTGTACCCATATCCTCATGTAATTTCTTCAATTCTGCCCTAGCATAGACCCTCAATTTGGCATCGAGGTTTGAGAGGGGTTCATCCATCAAGAAGATTTTAGGATCTCTAACCATTGCCCTCGCTAACGCCACTCTCTGCCTTTGTCCCCCACTGAGCTGTTTTGGCTTTCTATCCAGAAGTTCAGATATTCCTAAGCGTTTGCTCACATCCCTAACTTTTGATTCAATTTTACTCTTTTCCATTCTCCTAACCTTTAACGGGAAAGCAATATTTTTAAATACTGTCATATGTGGATAGATTGCGTAATCTTGAAATACCATGGCTGCATCTCTATTTTGTGGTCTTGCAAATGCGCCACTTTCTGAGGAACTAAGTATAGTTTCCCCCATTCGTATTTCTCCCTTATTTGGCGTGAGCAATCCTGCGAGACACAGAAGAGTAGTAGTCTTTCCACATCCAGAGGGACCAAGTAAGATAAAAAACTCTCCATCCTTTATCTCAAGAGATACATCTATAAGAGCTGTAGTTTTTCCATATTTTTTCATCAAATCTTTTATAACAACGTTTGTCATTTCACATCACTTTTAACCTTTAATAGCTCCTGCCATGAAGCCTTTTACTAAATATTTTCCAAGTACTAAATATACAACTAATGCTGGTATTGTGTACCATAAAGTACCTGCCATTTGAACATTCCACGCAGTAACAAAACCTCCCTGTAAATTTAACAACGCTACCGAAGCTGGCTGGTTAACACCTGCCCCTGACAAAACTAAACCAAAGAGTAAATCATTCCAAATTTGAGTAAACTGAAAAACTGCTGCGACCACGAATGGTGTAACGGAAAGGGGTAATATGACATGAATATATGTTTTCCATATTCCCGCTCCATCGATTTTTGCTGCATTTATAAGACTATCGTGGATGCTATCATAGAAACTCTTGAAAAGGAGGGTACATATGGGTACTCCGTATGCAATATGTGTTAGGATGAGAGCAGATATCTCGCCATATAAACCAAGCTCAATTATTATCTGAACTAGGGGGATAAGTACTGCTTGATAGGGAATGAATATCCCAACGATAACTAAGAGAAATATAGTATTGGCTCCCCTGAACTTGACTTTGGTCAATGCATAACCCGTCATGGAACCTAAAACACAAGATATAATCGTGGCAGGTATCGTAAATGTAAGACTATTTAAGATAGGTATTCTCAATTCATTAAAAGCCGTTCCAAATGCGTCTAAGGACGGTTTTATAGGTGGTTGTATTGGATTTGAATAAATTAAAGCCTCCTGTGTTTTTAAAGCAGTCATAACGGCACTCCAAAGAGGAAGGAGAGTTAAAAAAGCAAAAAATATGAGCAAAAAATAAAGGATTACTCGTGTAGGATGTGGTAATCTCATTTTTTTTGAACCAATTTTAATTTCTTTCATGCTTTTTCCCTCCATACGTTGAATAGAGATAAGGGATAACGATAATCATTATAAGCAAGAATAGTACAGTGGCGATAGCGGAACCATAGGCAAAATGTTTCTTGTTAAAGACCTCTTTGTACATCGTTATGGGTAAAATCTCTGTGGTGTATCCAGGACCTCCACCAGTTAAAATAAATATTAAATCAAATGCTTTAAGAGCAAATACAACGAGGATAACAAATCCAGTAAAGATCGGAGCTTTTAACTGAGGGATTATAACACGATAATACGCCTGAAAGGTTGACGCACCATCCACTGCCGCAGCCATAATGTGAGATTCGGGGATGGATCTTATCCCGGCTAGAAAAATTAACATCATATACCCTGAATATTGCCATATGAGGACCACACAAACCCAAAACATAGCAAAATCTACATCTTGGACCCATTTATTACTTAAAAATCCAAGCCCAATTGACTCCAACAAGGTGTTTAAAACACCTACTCTAATATTATACATCCACCTCCATAAAAATCCGGTAACCACGAAAGAAAGGGTAAAAGGGAATAGGTATATAAGTTTAAAAACATTTTCCCTCCTTACTTTTTGATCGAGCAGTATTGCTAAAAAAAGCCCCATAGCAAGGCTACCTGGAACAAAAATTAATATTAATAAAATGTTATTCCATAGGGATGTTAAAAATATCTCGTTAGTAAATAATTTTATATATTGGCCAAAATCTTTAAAATTATAACTTGGCCTCAAGCCCTCCCAATCAGAAAGAGATACGACTACATTCCAGATGATGCATATATAGATAAAAATTATTACCAACACTATAGGTATTATAAGAAATAGTATTGTGGATATCTTATCTCTCGTTATAATTTTTTTAATATTCACCTTTTTTTTACCCCAAGATACTTTAGAGATATTTAATGTAATGAAAAAAAAAAATTTTAAATTTTATTATTTTTTTAACTGAAGTTTACATTCAATCTAACGACCAAACTGTAGTAAAATCAGCGGCATTAGAGGATGCAAGGGCAGCTATTGCGATAGCAGTTGCTGCTTTTGTTGCGGCACCAGTACAAAATGCATTTATTACAGAACCTAATTCTGATGAGAAAGATTGAGGTGCGCCACTTCCATGAACTACGCTTGGGAACATATATGTTACAGATTCGAAGTCAGCAAAAGTCCAATCGTGATACGGCCCATATAAAGTAAGGTCGGAATCAGTACGCGCAGATATCGACCCTTTTAAGGGATTAAAGGCGTCTTGACCCTCTTTAGAAGCAACAACCTCTAGCCATCTATCTGAATTTCTTGGATGAGCAACACCTGCTGGATGTTGAAAGGCATCAACAACAAGACCATACATATCACCGGTTCCAGGCACTGCAATTGTTCCATAATCGTCGTCATATACTGAGTTAACAAGTAAGAACTCTCCGTTAGCCCAATCACCCATAACATTAAATATGCTATTATTTTGGATTAGTAAATCAGTTGCTGCATCCCACGTTAAAGCATCAAAATCTATGTTGGTATAAGTCATGTAAGTCTCCAAAATAGTTAAAGCGGCTAAAAGATCGGGGTCAGTTCCAGATATAATATCTCCATTTATCCAAGCCTCATAAACATCGATTCCTTCGCCTGCCAGGATTTGTTCGAAAAGATGTGCTTGTGTCCAAGCTTCTCCTAATGATATCGCATCTTTACCAGAATTTGCTGCTTCCCAGTCATCACATGCATCAAAAAACGCGGTCCAATTAGTTAGAGTCTTGGGATCAACAGCAACAGATTCGAGTTCCTTTAAATTATACCATACTACATTAGACCTATGGATATTCACAGGCACCATGTAATAGTCCCCATCGAACTGACACATGCTTTGCACTACATCAGGGATGACAGTTTCAAGGTTATTATCAGCCCATATATCATTTATATTATCTAATAGATCTGCCTTAAAATATTCGATACCTTCGTATCCAGCGTGCATCTGGAAAGCATCTGGAGCTTCCCCAGCAAGTACCAAAGATGTAATAATTGGAATCATTGTTGTCCCAGATCCGCCTGCTACTGCCAATTGTGTGACTATAGTATCGGGATATAAACCTTTAAAAACATCTACTAACGCCCCAACTGCAGCGGCTTCTCCACCTGATGTCCACCAATGATATATTTCAAGTGCATCTGTTTCTCCTTCTGGAGGGGGGGCTACAAGAACGTAAGTTACTCCTATAGCTATTCCGGCTGTAGCTAATACTGCAACTAATACAATAATTATAGTTTGTTTTTTTGGATCCATTTTATTTCATATCATTTTTTTTATCTATTAAAAATTAATACTAATTTTTTGTTAGATATGAACGAATGTTTTCTTAAGTTTTTAACATTTTCGTCCATCTATAAAATTTCATTATATATTCATAATAAGTGAATTTAAAAATCTAAGGGTTAAAGCTACACTTAAAAAACCATTCTAAACAAAAAATGAATAAAAAATAGATTAAATAATTTCTAATTTCTTCCCTACTTTTTCTATGGCAGCTAACGCCATGTTTAAATCTTCTTTTGTCAGTAAGGCGTTCATTTGGACTCGTATTCTTGATAATTCTCTTGCGACCATAGGGAAAACTATAGGTGTCCCATAGATTCCTTCTTCTTCGAAAAGAACTCGCGCTAATTCTTGTGCCTTTCCTGGATCTCCAATTATCAAGGGGATTATAGGAGTTGATGATCTTCCTGTATCGTATCCCATATTTTGAACTTCTTTTTTGAAATAATTTGTGTTTTCCCAAACTCGTTTGACATGTTCAGGTTCGGTTTCAACTACATCTATTGAAGAAATGTTAGCAGCGACAATTCCAGGAGGATGCGCTGTACTAAGTAAGTAAGTTCTACTTTTATTAGCACAGAATTCAATCAAATCTTTCGAACCAGCTACAGTACCTCCAAATACACCGAACCCTTTACTCATCGAACCACCCTCTACGTGAACTTTTCCTTGTAGATTAAAGTGAGCAACAATACCTCTACCTTCTCCGAGCACTCCTTCGCCGTGACAATCATCAACGAAAATCATAGCTCCGAAATCTTCCGCAACTTTTGCAATTCCATCCAGTGGGGCCATATCTCCATCCATAGAAAAAACTCCGTCAGTAATAATGCAGATTCTTCTAGGATTTTGCTTTTCAGCCTCTTTTAATTGTCTCTCTAAATCTCCAACGTCGTTATGCTTATAAATAATTCGACCAGCCCCTGATAACCTTACTCCATCAATTATGGAGCCGTGGTTTAATTCGTCTGAAACTACTATGTCTGGTTTTCCGACTAACATAGGAATTAATCCCGAATTAACTGCAAACCCTGTTTGGCATAGAATTGAAGCTTCAACTTCTTTAAATTTAGCGAACCTCTTTTGGAATTCTTTTGTTAAATCAAAACTACCAGCAATAACGGGAACTGCGCCAGCTCCAGCACCGTATTTTTTTGTCGCATCTATTGCTGCTTGTATAATCTTAGGATGAGTAGCTAGACCGAGATAGTTGTTTGTATTAAGCATTAGTACTTTCTTGCCGTCAACAGTGGAGTGAGGTTTTGAGCCTTCCTCTAAGTATCGAATAATCCATTCCAGATTGTTGTTTCTTAATTCCGTCATATCCTCCTTAAGAAAAGCAACAGGATCTCTTTTCATCATATCACCTTAAATTTTTTTGAAATATGTGTTTAAATTATTAGATCAAGTGAAGATAGAAATATTAGTTTTACCTATAATATATTTAAATAAAAGGGGTTCAAAGTGGGAGAAAAATGGATAAAGCTTTTTTAATTGGTTGAATTATGAATGTCATTGTATTTACTCAGAATTAAGAATGTAAAAATTGAAGAAATATGGGTAGAAAAATTCTTGTAATAGGTTCAGCTGGACAGATAGGTTCTGAACTGGTTCCCGCGTTAAGAAAAAAATACGGTGGAGAAAATGTAATAGCTACTGGGAGGAAAACGCCACTTTCTGATTTTATTAAAGATTCGGGACCAGTTATCTACTTGGACGCTTTAGATAAGAGTTCTTTAGCAAAAGTGATTTTTGAGTATGAAATTGATACCATCTTTCACATGGCCTCGATTTTATCAGCTACAGGGGAGAAAATGCCTCAAACAGCGTGGGATATAAATTTAAATGGCTTAATTAATGTTTTGGAAGTTGCAAGAAGTTACAAAATTAATAGAGTAATTTGGCCTAGTTCAATTGCAGCTTTTGGTCCTACAACACCACGTGAAAACACACCTAATATTACGGTGCTACAACCGACTACTATGTATGGTATAACTAAAGTAGCGGGAGAACTCTTAGCAGAATATTACTACAATAAATACCAGCTTGATATAAGATCAATGAGGTTACCTGGAATAATAAGTAGCGAAACATTACCCGGTGGTGGAACCACAGATTACGCTGTGGAAATTTTCTACGAAGCTATTAAAAACAAAAAATACACTTGTTTTCTAAAAGAAGACACGGTCTTACCTATGTTATATATGCCAGATTGCAACAAATGTATGATAGATTTATTAGAAGCAGATAATTCTAAATTAAAACGTCGTGTATACAATCTAACTGGAATAAGTTTTTCTGCGGGTGAAATAGCCGCTGAGATTAAGAAGCATATTCCAGACTTTAAAATTGAATACAAACCAGACTTTAGGCAAGCAATAGCCGATTCCTGGCCTAAAACAATCGATGATTCTCTCGCCCGAGAAGAATGGGGTTGGAATCCTGAGTACGACCTTGAAGCGATGACAAAAGATATGATTGAAATATTAAGCAAAAGATTATAAAAGTTAAAAAATCATAATTCCTATTTTCTTTTTGATAATCTTATGAAAATAGTATTTCACAAACGATATTTCGATTCAAGTTACGCAATGGACCCCGCAGCAGCCCCTGGCCGCCTAGAGGGTATAGTAGAAATATTATCAAATAATATTGATTTCGAATTTATTGAACCAAAACCAGCTACAACAGAGGATATTCTAAGAGCTCATACTGAAAGACATTATCGCTATGTGAAACGCGATCCTTTATTGCTCGAACTTGCTTCACTCGCAGCGGGAGGAGCAATTCTAGCGGCAGAAGAAGCTCACAATGGTAATCCCACTTTTGCTGTTATTCGACCTCCAGGCCATCACGCGTCCGCGGATTCGTGCTGGGGTTTTTGTTACTTTAATAACATAAGCATAAGTCTGCTAAAACTGTTTTCTGAAGGTAAAATTAAATCTGCTTTCGTACTCGACTTCGATTTGCACACGGGAGATGGGAACATTAATATCTTAACATTTAGAAACGACAATTTTAGAGTTAAGATTCTTAATCCGGATTCTAGCGGAAGAACAGGGTATCTTAAGGAAGTTCAGTCCTATATGGAAGATTTGGATAATATAGATATTTTTGTTGCCTCAGCCGGTTTCGACCAAGGAATTGAAGATTGGGGGCATTTATTATATCCTGAAGATTATTCTGAATTAGGACAATTAATGAAAGAATATTCCAATAAGCTTTGTAAAGGGCGGAGATTTGCGTTATTAGAAGGCGGTTATAATCACGATGTACTTCCAAAAAATGTATATTCTTTTTGCAACGGATTTAGATAAAATAGACTGTAACGCATTAAGTAATTAAAACTAACTTTACTTCTCTCTTATTTTCTTGAAAGCAATAACAACGATTATGAATGTAGGAATATTCATAGCTAACAATATTATTAAGTCAAAGTAAGTCAAAGGTTGATACAACGGTGGATCTATAAGCCCAGTAGTTACAGAAGGTAACAATCCTGAAATTAATAACAGCCCAATTATTACTTGCATTAAAAAAAAACCTAAATACCCAATAAATGGCAGAAATTTCACTTTTTTTTCTAATTTTTTCATAGCTTCCCCTCCATATCTAATTTAACCACGGCCACCATGAGAAATCAATCCCTTTTAATGGAGTAAATAATATAGAACAAATTATGATGACCCCGATAACAAATAGTAGTGGTAATAAAACGAATATAAAATACAATCCATTTGTCTTAAATGACGACCACGTATCATGTTTCAAGGTATATTTCTCCCAATACCACACAAAATAATAGTTAAATGAAGCAACAAGTAGAAAAAATCCTATAAAATTAGTTACAGGTACTTGGAGAAACCAGACAGCGTTTTCTTTCGCATTTAGCCAAATCCAGCCATACCTTCTAATGATGATCGGATCGATAACAAAATCTATGGAAGTACCCAGCCAGCCTGCTAATAATAATTTCTTTAAAAGTGCTTTGCTTGATTCGTTCGAGATAATCATATCAGCTATTTGAAAGGAAGAATATGTTAGTAGAAACCACGCACATAAAACTACAACGGGTATAGCTCCGATCCAAAATAAGTACGAATGATAATCGTAATAATATGTCGGACCACCGAAAAGGTAAAAATACCCTTGAATAACCATAAAATTCTCCTCCAACCCTGTTAAAAGAAGACCACCTAAGAAGTAAAGTATTATCTTTTTACTTCCGTATTTCTTATATCCGTGATAAAGTAACACCGCTACAAGTAAATAGGTAATTATTTCTGTAATATTTCGTAAGCTAAAACTATCTAAATACTTAATAAAACTGAATAACTTTTCATAGAAAAGGGGATCATAATCTGCCATTAGAATTTATATAAAATTTTAAAGTTAAATTAAATTAAGTTCGCTCTATTTATTTAAAAATATTTAGTTTTTAAGTTTTAAAAATAACTAAGTTGAATTTAGCTATTCAGTTGGACAAAAAAGAAATTGATATAACCTTAAATTCAAAAAATTTAGTTTATTTGATAGAATTGCTCTTCAAATTCAGGCTTGCTCTGATACTTTTGCATGTAGATCAATGGAGCTTTCTGGAGGTTTTTGAAGATATAAGAGGGTGCCTTGATTCCTGCTTGTTTTAAGGCGTTTTGTACGCTATCAGCTTCAGGTGGGCACCCATCAATTGCGATAAGTTCTTTGATATTTGGGTGGTCTTTATGCTTATTGTATTGGCATTGTCCAAGTAATATTGTTTTATTCTTTCCCTCAGACGGTTCCATGATTTTTCCAGTAAGTATTTCTACGTTATCAAAATCTTCTCCCTTCCACGCAGATCTAATAGCTGTTAGCAATACTCCATTATAAAAACTGCAGTAAGTGCATATCGTTTCGTCGTATTTAGGATAAGAAATTCCCCCAATACCCGCTCTTGCGTATGCTAGTGGTAATGTATTATTATTTTCATAGATAAATTCCCATCCATGGGGCACTGCAAGATCTTCTATAATTTCTCCTTTAACTTCAATATCTGATAAGTCAATTGGGCGATTTCTATCTTTTGCCGCTTGAACTAAATGAGGAACAGCAATAGGATCAATACCCAGTAAACTTGAACCAACCAAATCTGCTGATAGCATATTAGTTGAAGCTACTACTATATCGCTTCTATGGGCTTTACCGTCAAAAGTTGGACCTCGCTCAAGCGTATATATTCCATCAATGATTGTAAGACCAGGTGGTGCTTTGTTTGCTAATTGCGATACGTTATAATGGAGGTTATATTTAGGATCCTCTCCGTGAAACTTTTTCCGCGAAGGTATGTTGATTAAACCTTTTAAATTTTTTAATCCTAAGCTAACAACACATTGCGCGTGAGTTTTTAGGACGGGGACATCAATTAAGAAATCTGCGTGAAGCATATCTGCATTCATTTTTGCCGATACTCCTTCAGCTAACTCAACTTTTTCGAATGGTCTTTGAAATATATCGTATACTTTAACTCCGTATCGTTCCTTGAAAATATTATAACCAAGCTTCTCGAAAGCGTCTTCAGCTGTTTCTCTATCTTTTGGATTTTCTGTGACTATTCCTTCTCCTATAATAATGTCTTTGACACCTCGCTCTTTGAGTAATATTAAAATTTCTTCCATTACAGTCGATGTTGTAAGCATACCCCACTTAGGAAAATCACAATGCCGATTCCAATAAACTAAATTAGGCTTTATAAAAACTTGTGCGTTAGGGTCAAGTTTTTCAAAACCATTTGCAAGTTCGACAGCTTTCCGAACAGAACCTTTTTCCTTTTCATATTTTACAATTGATACGATTGATTTTGATTTACTCATTTACTCTGCACCTTTTATTTTATTATAAACTACTAGTGAATTGAATATTAACTATTTTAAAAATTAAATTGTTTCAGAAATAAGACTAAAAATTACTTGATCTACTCTCTTGTTTTTTTTCCCAGTCTTCCCTTAGGATAGACATTATTACTTCGTCGTAATACTTGCCATTATGATATCTTGCTTGTCGTTTTCTTCCTTCTTCGACAAATCCGACTTTTTGATATGATTTGTAAGCGCGAATATTAAATTCGTAAACGCTTAATTCGATTCTATTCAAATTTAGGATATTGAATCCATACTCTACTAATATTTCCATCGCTTCTGTTCCATATCCATTGTTTTGATAGTCCTTCTCGCCGATAGTAATACCACAAGAACACGCTCGATTTTGGGCGTTTATGTTATGAATCGAACAATTCCCAATAATTTTTCAGGATTATCTTGATCCAATAAAAGAATTGAAAAAAATACATCATTTTCTCTATTTTTAAGCCTATCAAACCATTCTTCTTCCCAATCTCGGGTTATTGGTTTATACATTATTAGGTATTGCGTAATCTCGGGGTCGTTAAACCATTTTAGAAAAATATCAATGTGTTTTCTATCAAGAGGAGCAAACTTAATTCGCTTTCCTTTTATCATAAATACTAAAATTTCTACAAATATTAAAAAATTGACGATTAAAAACAGTAAGATATAAAATAAAAAGTAAGTTAGAAAAATATTCCTGATCTACGAGCGAAGTATTTAACGAGTTCAAAAGATACGATACAGATAAGCGAAATTAAAAAGCAAACTAACCAATCCCAGCCTGTGAGAAACATAAATCTAAAATTTAAACCCCAATCAGCAAGTGTTACTTGAACTCCAGGAATATAAATCAGCGCAAGAAACACGGCAAATAAGAATCCAATTAGTAGATACATGAATCGAGTACTATCTTCTTTAATACTTTTAATTAAAGATTTATTTGGCCTCCTAATTTGCAGAATCAAAAAGGATTCGCAGAAGAATAATGTTGCCATTAGCATAGTAAGAGTTTTTGCCTCGTTAAGAGTAATCCCACTTCCATCTGGGAAGGTTATAGGTGAAAACAGATAGCCTTCGTTTAAATCTCCGAAATTGATAATAGAAACTTCAGGACCCAAAAGTGTCGTAAAATACACAACTATCATACTTACAGCTAATAGAGCTCCAAATATGAATAAAAGGATTACGGTATTTTTTGAAAGAATTTCTTCTTCGTCGTGAGGTTTTTGCTTCATAACATCCTTAGATGTCCTGTCAAACGTGAGAATAAGACCCGGGAAAATGTGAAGGGTAATCGAAAGGAAAATCCATTGATAATAAAATGCATCGTCCAAAAAGTAAGGGAGGTTCAAAATTACTGATAAAATAAATTGGACGATTCCCTCAAAAACATTGATACAGATATAGAAAAACACAACTGCTCTAATACGCGAAAATATTCCGCGCCCTTGTTCTATCCCGGTAACGATTGAAGTAAAAGAATCGTCGGTTATAACCATATCAGAAGCTTCCTTGCTGACATCAGTACCTTGGATTCCCATAGCTATGCCAGCATCTGCCATATTCAGAGCTAAAGCGTCGTTCACACCATCACCCGTCATAGCTACAACTTGATTAGCGTCTTGATATTTTTCTATAATTACTTGCTTATGTTCAGGTGATACTCTTGCAAACACCTTAATTTTGCTAAAATCGTAGAATGATTTGACATTCTTTATATCTTTTCCCTCCACAACGATTTCGTCGTTACTTTTAATTATTGCTATCTGTTTAGCAATTGCACGAGCTGTTTTTACCGAATCTCCTGTAATCATTACGACATCTACTCCCGCATCATGACACTGTTCGACGCTTTGTTTTACTCCTTCTCTAGGAGGATCTAATATAGTAACAAATCCAATGTATATCATATCTGATTCGCATAATTCCCTACTTTTATCGTCTTCAGCAGGAATGGCGTCTAATTTTTTATAACACAAGCTTAAAATTCTAAAACCTTGTTCAGCATAGGCATCTGAGATCCTCATTATTTTTTCTTTAATTTCTTCGTTGAGATCTAACTCCTGGTCTTTATATAGAACTTTTTTACATAAAGGCATCAAAATTTCGCTTGCACCTTTGGTGAAGGAGTAAAATTTCCCGTCTTTTTTGTAGATTTTAGTCATTCGCTTTACTTTCGAATCAAATGGATGCTCTTTAATGTATTCGAAATCTTCAAGCAAATAATCACCCATTCCTTTTTGAAAGAGGACCATTAAAGCCCCCTCGGTAGGAGAACCAATCACGTTCCAGTTTGGTATTACTTTTCCTGAAACTACAACTTCATTTTTTACTAATGCGGAGTTATTGTTTAAAAATCCAGAGGTTAGTAATAACTTTAGTTGTGGAAAATCATCGATGTGTTTGACCATTACAGAATTCTTTGGATCATCGACTAATATGATATCCCCTTCAGGACTATACCCGCTTCCTGTTACTTTATAATTTGAACCATTTGTCCAAACATGCTGAATAGACATCTGGTTCTTAGTCAAAGTACCTGTTTTATCCGAGCAAACTACGCTTACACGACCAAGACTATCTACAGAAGCGATATTTCTAATTATAACACCATGATGAGCCATAGCTAAAACTCCGGTTAATAAAATAATTGTTACGAGGAGCGGGATATTAATAGGTAATAAATCTAGGGCTGATGTTAGACTTTTTACAACATCTATAACTCCGGTTGCAAACCATACGATTAATATTATAAAGAGCCAAAAACCTATAACGATTAAACCTAACCATTTGCCAAAATTGTTCATTTTTTTTCTAATGGGAATGTCTGAAGTTCCAGCGTCATCTAAACCTTGAGATATCTTACCTATTTCAGTATCCTTCCCCGTTTTTACAGCGATAGCTGTAGCATTACCAGTAGTGATAAAAGTCCCATAAAAGATCATATTATGTCGTTCAGCAATCGAGATATCTTTTTTTGTTAAACCAGCTCCTTCTAGGTTTTTTCTAACAGGTTCTGATTCACCAGTGAGACTAGATTCATTAGCTTCTAGGTTTGAACCTTGAACTATTCTCCCATCAGCGGGTACTCGATCACCCTGCTTTAACACTAATAAATCCCCAACTACAACACTATTTGTTAAAATGTCTGTTTTTTGTCCATTTCTAATAATAGTAGTTGTAGGCGCAGTCATTTCTCGCAGTGCATTTAACTTTTTTGTTGCGCGATATTGTTGAATAATAGCTACAAAACAATTAAGAGCCACTACACCTAGTGTTACAAGAATAAAGATGATATCTCCGTTGCCATCAAAAATAGCTGCTAGAAATAATATTAAAACTCCAACTAAATATATAACGATAAGCCAATTAAATAAAGGAGCAAGGTATATTTTAATAAAACCTTTAGATGCTTTAGGGATTTCGTTTAACCCGTAAAGCTCAAGCCGTTTTTGGGCTTCTTCATTCGTTAAACCACTAGTCGAATTAGTTTCAAACTTTTCATAAATCTGTTCTAATTCCATATTGTAATAAATCTCTTCCATGAGAAATTCTCCCGCGACTTTTGATGATTTTTAAGTTAATATTAAAAAATATTTCCATATAATAAATAGACTATAGAAATTCTTCTTTTTATTTTATAGTATTTTTATTTAATAAAATTAGCTAGAAATATTAAAATTAGTATTTAAGCTAATTATTAGAAAACACTTTTCTTACTTCTAGCGACATATTTGAAAATTTCGATTCCTATTATCCCTGGTAAAGCTAAAATAACACACATTAACCAATCCAATCCGCTTAGAAAGAGGAAATTAATCTGCAAGTTTAACCCGAACACATCGTTTACATAATAATTTACAATTTGAGAAAACGCAACGAAGAGAATATGTAAAGCAAGCGTGAATAGGCTAGTAACTAATAAAGAAAGGCAAAATTCCTCCTTAAAGCTTTTAAATAAGCTTTTATTGGGACGTCTGATACTCCAGATGAATGTAGTTTCAACGATATATAATGTAGTGATAAACATAGTCCTTGCTTTTTGAGCCAATAATTCATTAGGAGTTGAACCAATTGGTAAATAACTAATGTCTGGATTAAGATTCCATTCGTTTAATGGGAAAAATCCACCTAAGGTTAATTGAAGAGCTAAAACTAACCCTACGCCCATTAATAACGCTTGTGTTACTAGCAAAATCCACATATTCCTATTTAAAAGTTGTTCTTCATCTCTAGGAGGTTCATTCATCACATCAGTTGGATGCCGATCTATTACTAAAGCTAAAGCTGGTAAAGAGTGAACAATTCCATAAATATAAATATGTTGCCATTCTGAACTAAACAATTCGAATAATGGAACGAATTCATAGGCGAAAAAGATAATTGATTCCATTAAGTTAAGACATATGAAGAAGTATATTATTGTACGTATTCGTGCAAACAAACCACGACCAATTTTTACGCCTCTTACAATAGATGTGAAATTATCGTCGCTAATAACCATATCTGCAGTATCTTTTGCAACTTGAGTACCAGTAATCCCCATAGCTATACCTGCATTAGCTAGCTTTAAAGCTAAAGCGTCGTTAATACCATCTCCGGTCATGGCACATATGTGATTCTGCGATTGATATTTTTCTACTATGATTTCTTTATCAGAAGGATCCACACGTGCAAATACCGATACACGATTGAACTCTTGATCCTTTAAATTGTTAATTTCGGACCCTTCTATTACTAAATCACCTTCCTTATAGATCCTCATTTGGGCTGCTATAGTTTTGGCTGTTGCTGGGTGGTCGCCCGTGATCATTGCAATCTTTACGCCTGCGGATTCACATTCCTCAACTGACTCTCTTACTCCAGATCTTGGGGGGTCTAATATTGATACGTAACCTAAGAAAACAAGATCATACTCAACTTCTTCTCTTTTAAAATTCTTGCTGTCTTCAATTGATTTGTAACCAACAGCTAATGTACGATATCCTTGATTTGCTCGAATTTTAATTTCCTCTAAAAGTTGTTTTCTTAAATTATCAGTTAACGGTTTTGCTACTCCATTTATTTCAATTTGATTCGTTATGCCCAAGATTCTCTCAGGCGCTCCTTTGGAAAATGCTATAATTTTAGCGTCATCCACTTTTAGCTTACATATCGTAGTCATCTGTTTAATTTCAGAACTAAAAGAAAACTCTTTTAATATGTTATATTGATTTTTTACATCATAGGGAGTATATCCTGCTTTTTCTGCTAATACTAATAAAGATGCTTCAGTAGGTGAACCTAAAACCCTTCTAACTGCCATTTCCTTCGATTCTTTTAATCTAATCTTAACATCTTCGTAAACTAATTTAGCGTTATTGTTTACTACACTTGAATCAATAAATTTCTGAAACGATAAATTGTTCTTTAAGGCCACCTCATTCCCGTTTTCAAGTATAATCCCATCAGAGTCATACCCTGAGCCGGTAACTAAATATTCCATATTGTTTATCCAAAATCTTTCAACGGTCATTTCGTTTTTACTTATCGTGCCTGTTTTGTCTGAACATATTACAGAAACGCGGCCAAGCGATTCAATAGCAGCCAGATTCTTGATAATGACGCCAGTTTGGGCCATATTAAGCACTCCTGTAACTAGTACAAGTGTAGTTAATAGAGGTAGGTTAATAGGCATAATTCCCATAGCCCTTAAGATTGAACTAACAAGTGCGTTACTGATGTTTTCACCAAAAAACAAACCTTCTAATCCTAGAACAATAAATTTGTACACAATTAAAATGATTAAGTTGATAATTACTATAGTTCCAAGGATATATCCTAACATGTTAAGCTTTCTCGTAAGTGGGATATCTTCAATTGAGCCCATTTCATTAAGCTGATTGGAGATTTTTCCGATTTCAGTATTTAAGCCAGTTCCAGTGACTAATGCTTTCCCTTTTCCGGTATGGATATAGGTCCCCATGAACAACATATTAATTTGTGACTGGATAGGTAAATTTTTATCTTTAAGAAGCATTGCTCTTTTTTCTACCGGTTCACTCTCTCCAGTGAGGGGAGCTTCGTCGATAGTTAAGTTGGTAAATTCGAGGATTCTGGAATCTGCACCGATTTTATCACCTTGTTTTAATAGGATAATATCTCCGGGTACGAGTTCTCTTGTAGGAATTTCAAATTCAATTCCATCTCTTAAAACGATCGATTTTAATGCAGCTATTTGTTTTAGAGACTCCAGCGCTTTTTGAGCTCTATATTGCTGAGTAATGACGGTGATAGAATTTATGGCTACCACGGTAAAAGTAATGATTGTAGACGTTTGATCTCCAAGTATTAATACGATTGCCCCCGAAATAATCAATATAATTATTAAGAAATTAAAGATAGGTGCTAAGTATATTTTCCATAGAGATTTTTTAATCTTAGGTAATTCATTATACCCATATTTAAGTACATAATTTTCAATTTCCGATTCTCTCAAACCTTCATTAGAATCTGTTCGAAATTGAGCAATTAAATCATCAACTGGTTGAAAATAGGCTGTATCAGAAGGAGGTTGGGTTTGAATCATTTCAATATCTAGTTCTAATTTAGATTACATCAAATATGAATGAATATTGATTTAAACATTTTTAATTATATATTCTTTTCTCTAATCCTTTAATAACTTATATTATTAGGCATTAGATTCTTGTGGATTTCCCAAAATATCAACTAATACATGATATTTTTTTCTTATTGTTGTACTTGAAAATCTGCTAGTTTGTTCAACAATGCTTTGAGTAAATATTTTGCGATTATTGAGCGTTTGTCCTATATAATAAATCAGTCCGGCAGTGAACGCCTTGTAATTTAAGTTTAGAATTTTATCATATGGAATTATGCTTAAAAGTTCATCTGCTAACAATTGCATTTCCATTTTTAATTTCGTATATTCCTGTTCGTTCTGAAAATGTTGTTTTACTCTTTCATATTGGATATTGTTTAAATCTTTTTGAAAAAGAATTTTAACTTTGTTCTTTATTTCTTGCTCTAAGTTGTTTGCGTTTTTATAGCCCTTTAATCTTTTATCTGTCCGCTTAACTTTTAGCATGGCATTATTAAGCATTTTTTTATTTATTTTATGTCCAAGTTCTTTAGAAGATTTTATGAAATCTTCAACTCTTACATTAGTTGTTTCCTTTATCTCCATCCAAATAATCGCTAAGAAAATAATCACCATATTTTCGTACGTTTGACGATGATACTTGTTATAACGTAAGTATTTGTCCTTAATATCGTTATACTTAGTGTTATCAATATTTAGTCCAATACCATAACTCTTCAGCATACTAATAGTTTTCTTCTGTTCAGTAAAGTTACTTTGAGCATCTTGAAACCATTTATTTAGAGTTTTTATCTGTTCATAACGCTTTTTTGTATCTGGATCCTGAATTGCTTTCGAGTCGCTTATTCTTATTTTTCTCTCGTATTCTAATTGAGAATCAGAATAAAAATCTGGACCAGAGGATCTTTCAAAAGCAATCTGATCTGTCTCAATTAAACCACAATTTTGACAGACAAAGAAACCTCCTTCTTGTTTTACATTCTCATGCTTGCATTCGGTATCTTCCGCGTTATTTTCCTTTTTTTCGTTCAAAAATTTATCAATTAATTGAGTATATTTATTTATTTTCGCAAATAGTTCAAAAAAAATATTAGTTTCTTATTTATAAATTTTTTATATAAAACCATCACATTAAATATAATATAAAAGATTCTAAAAAAAATATAGAATAATAAATTATTTTTTGAAAATAACGAGTTGGTAAAACATGGAGCGTAAAGCTGTTTTAAAGTGGCTAAAAATTTTTAGTATGATCTTTCTTATTCTTTCTATTGTTGAACTCCTCGATTTAATATTATTTAGTTCTTTAATTACTTTAAATTTAGATGGCTCGCAGTATACTATTTTTAGCGTAATTTTCCAATTGGATTTTATGGCAATTCACGCTATGCTCTTATGGATTATTTTATTATGTGTAATTAGTAGTTTTATTGTTTTATCGTTCTCGATTTTTAAAGTTGCTAAAAAGAATAAGATCGAAAACTACATACTTGCTAAGTTTTTACTTCTTATTGGCTTGTTCTTAATAATTGGGGGTTTTATTAAAACAAATTTCATTATTTTATTAGGCAACAGCACTATAAATACGGGTATAACCACTATTACATTTCAAGACGCGCTTTATACACCAACTATTACTCCTCTATTCGGGATTTTAATGTGGATTTATTTCACTGTTGTTATTAGTTGTTTTTTAGTCTCTGGATTAATATTTGGGGGAATAGGTCTTAAGTGGATGCTTCTTATCCAAGAAGAACAAGCGTCAAATAAATAAAATTAATTCTTTATCTTCGACAATAAAAAAAGAAAATAAAACTTTTTAATCGATCAAGTTGATTTGCTTAACTTTAGTTTGCTTAAAGCCTTGATTTTATTTGTTTTGCTCTGCTACGTAGTGTCACTTCGGTTATTTTAGCTACATCAGCCACAAGAGATTGAGTTCTTCTAATAGCGCCATCTTTTGCAGCTATGTAAATGCAAGCAGCAGCTAATCCTTTAGGATCCTTCCCCGTTCGCGCTAAACCGTTCTGAGATGCCGTTCTTAACATGTCGATTGCTACCTTTTGAACCTTCATAGGCAGGTCTAACTCGTTTCCAAATCTGAAAACTAAAATTTCAGCTGTGATAGGTTGATATCTCAACCCTAATTGAGGTAATACTTCTCTTATAATCATAGCCAAACTTCTATGAACAGTTCTTCTAGGAGTTAATGAAGCCTCACACACTTCGTCTAATAATCGTGGAAAATCATGGACTCGAATTGCAGCGTATAAAGACCCTGCTATGAAACCATTAATTGATCTTCCCATTGTTAATTTTTTCTTGGCAACAATACTGTAAATCTTCCAAGCTGTTTCTGAAATGTATTCTGGAATGTTTAGTTTTGAAGTTAACATTTTTAATTTAGGTTTAGCTTCCCAGAAATTTCTTTCTATGCTTGAAATTAACGAATTTTGAATTTTAGATAAACGTGAAAATAAAGCTTGTTCTTTAGGTCCTATTGATTTGCCTTTTGAATCGGTCTTTGTGGTTGGTAACATTGTCCGAGGTCCAAAGTCCCGCCAACGTGGTTCAGTCCTTCGGCGGTTCTGTATTTCTTCTACAGTATAAGCCCTCCTTTCATTACCCACGAAAGTTCTTTCTGCGATCATGCCGCAATTTAAGCAAACTTTGTTCCCATCGCGCTCTTCAATACTGGGATTTTTACAACAATCAACCTTTTTATTAGAGGGCAAATTATCTTGACCATTATCTTTTGACATTAATCGATCACGGTAGTTACTATTCATATTACATCACAAAAAATGTATTTTAACATAATGTCATCTAAACATAAGATTGTGTAAAAAATTAGATGTTGTTACGACTTTAATAATGTAATAATATGTATGTATCCAATCTGCCTTTTTAAACCTTTGTGTATTGATGTATTGGGGAACAAGATGGGAATAAAAATTAAAAACTTAAAATTAAGGTCGTTACAGTAAATCTTTAAAATCTTCTGGAGTAAGTTTATAGAATCGCTCTTTCATTTCCTTGGTCCGTAAACTACTCATTTTGAATTCGTAATCGAGGGCTTCCTTATCTTTCCTATATTTCTCAAGAAGTCCCTTCCAGAATTGGATTTTTTCTTCCCTCAAAGATTTCATTGCATTGCTCATTAGTGAATTCAGCGCGTCAAAAGAGCCCACATAATAATCGATCCCCAAAGGTGTTAGCCCTTCCTTCTGCTCTCCAACTAACTCTTCGGGAATGTAATACTCATAACGATTCAATTTCGCGATAAACTCTTCTATCGCTTTCTCAAGGCTCTTATTACCAGAAAGATTTTCTAACTCAAAATTTTGGTAAAGTACTTCAGAGATTTTATCAAATTCACTTTTATTATCGCCAATATCACTATTTTGTAACGCTTCATTTTTTATTAAGTTAAAAAATCCTTCGAGAGTCTTGCAACCAAGCGCAGATTTATGATGAGATAATAGATCTTTAACTCCTTTCCCTTCCGCATCTGTAATAGAGCAAATCGCAGTAAAGGAATCTTTTGTAAACTCCATTTATTCACCTTTCATATCAAAAATAATAATAATATATTAATAATTAATTTATAAAAAAATAGAAAACGAAGATATTTAAATGTAGACACTCTCTAAATTTTACTTATCCAGTATTTTAAATATTTTAACGAATTTAATTCTTTTATAAAGTCATCTTGACGATTTTTTTCCCAGTGCATCGTAGCTTCCCTAAATTTTCCTGTTTTAAATAATTCCCACATGTTGATAAATATTACAATAGACTTTTGTAGATTTTGACCTTCAACTTCCTTGTTTTCTTTATCACCCTTCACAGCAACAAAATTTTGCAGCGTCTCTCTTCTCTTAAGGCTTTTAACGCATTACTCATCAGTGAATTCAACGTGTTAAATGAGCCCAGATAATAATCAACCCCTAAAGGTGTTAGCCCTTCTTTCTTCTCTCCAACTAACTCTTCAGGAATATAATACTCGTAAAGCTTTAACTCCACAATAAACTCTTCTATTGCCTCCTCAAGGCTTTTATTACTAGATAGATTTTTTAATTCAAATTTTTGGTAAAGAACTTCAGAAATTTTATCAAATTCACTTTTGTTATCACCGACATAACTCTTTTTCAATGCTTCATTTTTAATTAGATCAAAAAATCCTTCAAAAATCTTACAACCAAGAGCAGAATTATAATGAGAGAATAAGTTTTTGATTCCTTTTCCTTCCGCATCTGTAATAGAGCAAACTGCATTATAAAAATCTTCTGTAAATTCCATTTCTTCACCTCTCAGATCAATCATAAAATAATAATTAATTTTTATAAAAAAAAAGAATACTCAAAAACAATAAAACTTTAGTCTTATTCAATTCTTAATATTACTAAGAAAATAACTAAATTTGGTTTATAGAATGGAATTTTACGATGTTGTGAGAAAAAGAAGAAGTTATAGAGTATATAAATCCGATATGCCGGAAGAAGAAAAGGTTACTCGAATTCTAGATGCTGCTAGATTGGCTCCAACCTGGGGTAATAAGCAGGGAATGCAATATATTGTCGTTAAAGACCCCGATACAGTAAGAAAAGTATGGAATGCGATCGGCCAAGCGCAAAAATTTATAGAAGCTCCCATGTTTATCGTAGGTATTATATCTGAGTCAGGATCAGGGATAAATTCTAATGGGATAAAATATTTTCCTTTAGATTGTGGAATCTGTTTTGAACATCTGATTTTAGCGGCAACATTTGAAGGTTTAGCCACTTGTTGGATTGGTTGGTTTAATGAATCCAAAATACAAGAAATCCTTGAAATACCAAATAGATATAGAGTTCTAGCATTAACTCCTTTAGGATATCCTGTTAAAGAAAAAGGAGAAATTGTAGAACGAAAATCTCTTGACGAAATCGTACATTATAACAAGTTTTAATTTTTTTTGATATCTCATTTTGGGAAGGAGTAAAGGTAAAATAATTTAGAATTTTATTTTATTTATGCAAATTGTTAGAATAAATGTAAAATCAGATAAAATCAATTACGAAGAGATAGCTAACGATTCAAAATATTTTCTATTAGGAGCGCGGGGGTTGACTTCTCAAATAGTTCACGATGAAGTTCCTCCCCGGTGCGATCCGTTAGGACCAGAAAATAAACTTATTTTGGCAAATGGTATACTTACGGGAAGTCCATTTCCTAATTCTGCTCGCAGTTCAGTGGGAAGTAAAAGCCCTTTAACAAACGGTATAAAAGAAGCAAATGTGGGAGGGAGACCTTCGCTAATGCTCGCTAAACATGGTATAAGAGCCTTAGTCTTTGAAAATATATCCTCAGATTTAAAAATACTCTTAATTAATGAGAAGGGAATCAAATTATTACCTGGTAACGAATATAAAGGGTTAGGAAACTACGAGCTGCATCAAGTATTAAGAAGCAAATATGGAGAGAATATTGGAATATATTCTATAGGACCAGCAGGTGAACATAAGATGGTATCAGCAAGCGTCGCTGCTAATGATTTAGAGGGATTTCCAAGCAGACACGCGGCTCGAGGTGGTTTAGGGGGAGTCATGGGTTCAAAAGGGATTAAGGCCATTATTATTATACCTCCGAACGAATCAAAAGTAAAAATGCACGATTTAAAGAAATTCAGGGAGGCTTCAACTCCTTTTGCTAAACACTTGGCAGACACTAAAAAAGTGTTCTCAACATTTGGAACGGCATTAAATATGAGGATAATGAGTGAACATCAAGGAATCCCTACTAAAAACTTTAGAATGGGATCTTTCGATAAAATTTCGAACATTAGTGGCGAAAAACTCCATGATCTCGTAATTGCGAGAGGAGGAAAGAAAAATTTGGCTTGTTCTCCTTATTGCGTTATAAAATGCTCTAATATGATTGTAGACGAGAACGAAGACCATGTAACTTCAAGCCTTGAATATGAAACGATGTGCTTAAATGGAACCAATTTGCTTATTGATGACTTAGATAGTTTAGCTAAAATTGATCATTTCTGCGATGATGTAGGTGTCGATACCATTGAGTTTGGAGGGACGATTGGAGTTGCTATGGATTGTGATAAGATTCCTTGGGGAGATGCGAAGGCAGTCTTTAATATCTTGGATAAAGAAATCCGGGAGAATACTGATATTGGAAAATTGTACGGTAATGGTGTTAAAAATATTGGAGAGAAATTAAATGCCCAGAGAATACCAGAAATAAAAGGACAAGGTATTTCTGCATATGATCCAAGAGTTTTTAAAGGAATGAGTGTTACTTACGCTACAAGTCCAATGGGTGCCGATCATACGAGTGGAGCAGCTATAGCTGGTAGAGTACCAAGTCAAAATAAAGACTATGGTGAACTAACTAAAAACGAAGGTAAATTAGATTTGTCGTTTGAATTACAAGTGTATACTACAGTATTAGATTCTATGGGTTGTTGTTATTTCATAGGACCGAGTTTTGAGAATATGGAGATTGTAACAGCTGCTATTAATGCGATGTATAATCTAGACCTGTCAAGAGAAGATGTAATTAATATTGGGAAGCACATTCTTAAAACCGAGTTAAAATTCAACGAGAAAGCAGGTATTTCCAAAGATATGAATGATGTTCCCGATTTTCTAAAGTTTGAGCCTTCTGAACCTAGTGGGCTGAAATTTAACTTCACTGAAGAAGAGTTACATGATTTTTGGGAAAAATTAGATGATAAATAACGCCCGAACGCATAGTTTAGGATAGTATTTAATACTTTTAATTAAATGTAGTTTAGTAACCCTTTTTTTTTCATTATTAATTCAGCAGAGATTATTAGAAATAACCCAAGAGGAAGAGTTGGTATTAGAAAAATAATAATTACTAATATTTCTCCTAAACCTAACCATAAAATGATATTTAAAACAAAAGAACTAAAACCACTTAGTACGAAAATTATCTTAAGTCTTTTATATAATGAAAGTGAGAAGTGCCAACAACAGATTAATAAGATATCTGAAAATTCGATTAATACAAATTTTATGATAAATAATGTGTTATAAGAAAAGATCGTAATAAAATTGATTACAGCAATAATAACAACAAGTAAAAATAAGAGTTTCGTTGAGTTTTTAACAAAAAAATCTTGTTCTAGTTTTAAGAATAAACTCATTAGAAATGATGGTAAAATTATTGAAATTAACAATAGATAAAATAGTAGATTATTTATAGCTAAAATATTAAAAAGAATCATTAAAATTAGACTTAATAAAATTAGAAATGAACCTAAAATTCTGAAAAATGCTCCTTTTTTACCTTGAAAGATCATTTCAAATATATTTTAGATAATTTTTGAGCAATAATCTATAGATACCTACAAGAAATTATAAATTTAAATAGAAAAAAAAGTATTTTGAATTAAGCGATATTTTTTAGATATTTATCAAAAGAAGAGTAATGTGAAAAATGAAGACGGAAGAAATTTTAAAAAAGTTGGAAGATATTGTAGGAAAAGATTTCGCTACGAATCGCTCTGAAGATTTGTATATCTATTCTCAAGATCCTGGAGCATCATTACCTAGACATGTTGATTTCGTCGTGATGCCTGGATCATCTGAGGAGGTTCAAGAGATCGTAAGATTAGCAAACCAAGAGAAGATACCTTTAAGTCCAATGGGTGGTGGACTTACTCTAAGTGGATTGGTAATTCCTATAAAAGGAGGAATAGTTTTAGATATGAAACGAATGAACAAAATAATAGAAGTTAATGAACTAAGTCGATTTGCCCTTATAGAAGCAGGAGTGACTTCAGGACATTTATTAGCGTATTTAAATGCTAATTATCCCGATTTACAACCACCCATTCCTGATGCACCTCCCTCAGTTACAATTGCGGGTAATGCGCTAATTCACGGTTCGGGATATTTATCACAAAAATTTGGAGACCACGGTGCTATGATCAATGGATTAGAAGTCGTACTTCCTGATGGAGAACTATGTAAACTGGGCTCTTGTGCGGTTTCAGAATATTGGTTTACAAGAGGTCCTATTCCAGACTTTATTGGTATGTTTACTAGTTCATTTGGTACATTGGGTATTACTACGAAACTCTCGATTAAACTATTTCCCAAACCAAAGATGAGGGATATAGTATTTGGCTTATGTAAGGATCCAAAAATACTCCCAGAATTGATATCAAACATAACAAGTACGGATGTAGCCGAAGACATATTGCTAGGGATTCAAGACAAACCCGATTGGATGAAAGGATACACATTTATAATTGTTTATATTACCGGTGAAACAGAAGAAGAATTAAGTAGCAAAACAAAAATCCTTAAGAAAATGTATAGAAGCGCAAAGTCTAGATACATGAAAGTTCCAGAAAGGGTTGAAGAAATCTTCCTTGAAAAGCCACAATTTGCAGCGAAAGCAGCAGACTTTAGAAAAGGAGGAGGTTTTGAATATGTTGGAGCTTTCATTCCACTCCAATTGATCCCTGAATTAATTCAAATTGGTACCGAAATTTCTTTAAAACACGGAATCGTCCCTACTTTAGGTGCTAGACTCATAGGACAAGGTCACGCTATTATGTTTTTTATATCTTATTCTTTTAATCGTGCAGATCCAGATGATATGAAAAACGCAAGAGAAGCATTGCACGAAACTAATAAAGCAGTGCTTGAAATTGGAGGCATTCCGTGGAAAGCAGAAGTAGATGGACAGCAATTAATTCTAGAAAAAATGGATCCTAATTATAAAAAACTTCTAAAAAATATCAAAAATCTATTAGATCCAAATGGAATTATGAATCCAGGAAATTGGGAGGTTAAATAAATGACTTTAAAAACTGAACAAGATTGGAAAGATATTGTTCATAGATGCTTCCGATGCGGTTATTGTAAGTTTACTTACGATTACTCTGATTTCAATTGCCCTAGCTATAAAAAATTTCGATTTGAGACTTACTCCACGGGAGGAAGGCTATGGTTAATATATGGTCTGATAAGTGGTGAGCTAACATGGAGCCAAAGCGTAGCAAATGTACTATACGCGTGTTCTACTTGCGGAAACTGCACCGAAAATTGTAGGTTTGAAAAATTCAACGATTTTCTGGTAGATATTATTGAAGCTGCTCGAGCGGAAGCAGTAAAAAATGGATTTTGTCCAGAGAAGCAAAAAGCATTAATTGAACGTATAGAGAACCCAAAAATGTTTAATCCTTATGGTGAGCAAAACTCTGATAATGAGGATTTAAAAAAAGAGTATGATTTACCCGACACAGCAGAATGGGTTTACTATATCGGTTGCACTTCTAATTATCGTCAAAAAAACTTAAGAGATGCTACCTTGAGGTTTCTGAAAAAAGCTAATATTGATTTCACTTTGGTAAATGAACATTGTTGCTGTAGCCCAGTAATGAGAACTGGTCAAATTAATTCCGTTAAAGAATTTATTAACCATAACATTGTTCAAATAAATAACTCTGGAGCATCAAAAATTATTACATCATGTGCCGGTTGTTATCGAACCTTAAAGAAAGATTGGTTAAAACATGGAGCTGATCATAACTTTCAGATATATCACACTGTAGAATTGGTAAAGAAGTTGCTAGATGAAGAGAAATTGAAATTTACTTCAGAATATAATAAAACTGTGACTTATCACGACCCTTGCCATCTTGGAAGACACATGAATCTTTACGAAGCTCCGAGGGAAGTATATAGAAGGATTCCAGGACTCAAACTAGTAGAAATGAAGAGAAATCGGGAAAACGCTTGGTGTTGTGGTGCTGGAGGAGGTGTAAAAATTGGGTATCCTGATTGGTCCGTTGAAATCTCAAAGGAAAGGCTAGATGAAGCGAAACTAACAGGTGCGTCTGTTATATCCTCTGTATGTCCATTCTGTAGAACTAACTTAAGCGATGCAAACAATAAATTTAATATGGATTTTGAAGTTGTTGACTTATTGGAGATTTTAGACAACATAGAATTCGAAATCTCAGATAATTAAAATATGATTAACTTATATTTTAGGGGATAGTAATATGAGGTTAGGGGCCCACATGAGCGTATCAGAAGGCAAACACATGGCTTTTCATAGGGGTAGAGAACTTAAGTGCGAAGCTATCCAAATTTTTATAAGAAATGTTCGCTCTTGGTCGACAAAACCTTTAAACCAAAAAGATATTGATGACTTCCTAAAAACAAAAGAGGATTTTAAAGAAGAAATTTGGCCAATAATTAGCCATAACAGTTATTTAATCAATCTAGCAAGTATCGATACCGAAAAATTAGAGAAATCATACATTGCTATGTTAGATGAACTTAATAAGGCCACTCAACTCGGAATTGAATATGAAAACATGCATCCTGGAGTTATACCTATTAGTGATAAGGAAGAGATTTCAAAAGGTGAAGCGTTTCACCAAATCGCTACTCAGTTAAATAAATTAATGGAAGATACTCAAGGTTCAAAAGTTAAAATTTTACTAGAAACTACTGCGGGCCAAGGGAAAGGATTGGGTAATAAATTTCACCATTTTAAAACAATAATTAGCAAAATTAAGGATAAAAACAGAATTGGGATTTGTTTCGACACAGCACATTCTTTTGCCGCAGGGTATGATTTTACCACAAAAAAGAAATATAACGAAATGTGGAACGATTTTGACGATATTATTGGATTGAAATATCTTTTTGCGTTCCATTTAAACGACACGGAAAAGGAATTAGGATCGAGAGTCGATCGGCATACTCACATAGGACAAGGAAATATTGGTAAGGAACCTTTTGGTTTTTTGTTAAATGACGATAGATTCAGAGATATTCCTGGAATTTTAGAAACTCCTAAGGGAAAGGTTTTAAAAGAAGATAAAATGAACCTTAAAACCTTAAGATCTTTAATCCCGAAAGTTAATCAAGTACTTTGAACCAAATTGGGCTGGTATCGTCCACTAATCCGTTATAATTTACTGTTAATTCCTCTCCCTTTTGTATGTCTTGAATAGCGGAAAATTCTATCGCTCTGTTATCATAATCGTATAAATATTTTAAGTTAGGATCGTAAGAATGATTTATGAATTGACTGACGCTAAGGGTGATTGCGTTTTTAAAAGCTGGGAATTGCTTTGGATCTTCCCATATATAACA
This sequence comes from Promethearchaeota archaeon, assembly GCA_013375495.1. The sequence continues at coordinate 126,200 of JABXKC010000004.1, read as the reverse complement.
ATAATCGTATAATTGAGTTTTCCTAATTTTCTTATACTGTTTATTAGGAATTAATACTACATTAGCAATATCGATAACAGTTCCCTTTTTTATGAATCTTTTGGCAAATGCTCCTCTTCCTTTTTTCTCAGATATAAATTTAACTTCTATATACTCGTGCAATTAAATCACTGTTAACTTGTGTTTTATCTCATTCAATCGATGCGTGTCGTTTGTTAATATCACTTTCTGTTATTCCTAACAAAAGCATTAAAGATGCTCCAATAGAATCTAATACGGAAAGCGTAGAAATGTCGAATAATGAAGTAAATGGAGCAAGTGTGACTTCTGAGATCGCATTTTCTTTACTCTTCCCTTCAACCCTGATAACCAAGTCTGATATTTGTCCAATTGTACTATTAGGATTTCCTGTAAGTAATGCAATTTTACCCCCTATTTTTTTTGCTTTTTTAGCTATAGCCTTAGTGGATGTTGTTTCACCACTTCCACTTACTAATAACAAAAGGTCATCTTTATCGTAGCGATATGTAACTGCGTCAGAAACAAAACATGATTTAATACCTAGATGCATTAATCTCTGGGCAAAACTTCTTCCGATAAATCCAGATCTCCCAGCGCCATAGACGAAAATCCTTCCGTCATTTGAGTTTACTTCAACAATCAACTCGATTATTTTTAATACTTTATCTGAATCAATAGATTCATTATTTTTTTTTATCTGTTCTGCGATTTCCAGTAGTGTGTTCAAAAACCTTTCCTTTACATCGTTTGAATTAGCATCATTCATTTTTCATGCTCCTCTTTTGAGAATTCAGGATGTACACACCTTCTCCATTGATCTACGGTCTCTTTAGGGCCCAGGCCTATTAAAAGGTCTCCCTCTTCAAAAATAAAATCTGATTTAAAACTGTAAATCCATTTGTTCTCTCTTTTTAATGCAATAATATGAAAACCACGCTTGTATTGTTGATTTTGTAATTGTTTGTAGGTTTTTTCTTTGAAATACGATTCTTTTGAAATTGTCTCTCGTACAACTATTTCTGGAGTTTCTTCAATAGCTTTTTGTAGAATTATATGAGGTTCAAAACCTTTTAAAATATTTTCAGCCAAATGTGCAGCTGCGTCTGATATCAATTCACAAGAAAAGATTATGCGCATGATTCCTGTTAATATTCTTGGGTTGACGATTAATTGTGTTAAATTTAAAAGATCCTTTTCGAAGTTTATATTTAAACCATCCATTAATTCCTCCATCTCTAGTACATCTTCAGCTACTTCATAACTCTTAAAGAATAACGACGCTAATGCTAATTCCATCATAGTTTCTGAAATATCTGTTATCAGTACATAATCTTTTTTGAGTTCTTCTATTTTATCATGTACATCAGGATTAGTTAGATCAAATTCAGATTCCTTCTGCAAGTCATCAATTTGGAAAGAAAATTCTTCAGCATCAAAAGTTAACTTCTTCAGTTCTTTAATTGGTTCAATTTCTCCCTTTATAATTAATATGTCTCCAATTTGGATCTCGTTATCTTTTTCAAATAACCAATTATCCTTTCTTTTAATCGCAATTAAATCTACCCCGTATTTAGATCTAAAATGTACTTCTTTACGATTCATCCCTATAAATTCGCAATCATCATTGACGGTGATTTTAACAATAGGTTCAGGTACATCGTCCCAAAATAGTTGTGTAAAATCGGAAATGTCACTATTAATGTATACAACTCGGGCGATATCTGCAAGAGCATCTGAGATTTTGTCAATAGAATAACCCATAACAACTATAGGTTCTAATGCTTTTGCTTCTTTAAAACCGCCGGTTTGGGTTTGAATAATTTGTAAATTCAATAGAAATGTTAATTCATGGATTCTTTTTTCTATTTTAGAAGTTTCGTCTGCAATCTCCTTACTACTAAATTTGATAGCTGAGTAAGCAAGATCAATCATCAAGTCGATCTTCTGTTTCATCTCCTTTAAAATATCCTTTAATGAAATTGGTTGGTATTGAAATTTCTTTCTTTTTTCGTGCTTTTTAATTGTTTTATCACTCTCGTTTAGATAATTATACAAATAATTGAATAAAGATTATAATAATTAGGGGTGTTAAAAAATCTGCTAAAGATGTTACCATAGGAATTAGAAAATTATTAGGATCTTTTCCTTTTCTAAATATTATTATGGAACCCATAAATAAAAACACAAACATAAGCCCAAATAGAATTAAAATAGTAATACTTAAAATTGATATGATTAACAAGGGATTAACGATTTCTATTCCAGTTACGCTTCCCAGCATGTATCCTAAGCTTATTAATGCAACAAGGCTTAATAAAATTGTTATAAGTAACCCATAAAAATCTTGTTTTAATCGATTGGAAGCTTGAATTTTGGGAGATAAGGTTCCTAAATAAAGGTGGGAAGTAAGGCGAGAAACTAGAACGGTCGATATATCACCTATTAAAGAATTCAAAGATGGCAATACTAATAGGATAATAGGAAAACTAGACAATACTCGCTCACTATTAGATAAAAGAGTTCCTGAAAAAAGTCCCATAACAGAACTAATTAGGACGATAATTATGGATTCTTTGAAGATTTTTTTAAAGTAATCCATTTTTATGGCACCCCCAACATAATTATTGTCAGATAAAAGCAAATGACAGTAAAAAAGTCGTCAATCGCGGTCATAACGGGATTGACAACATTATTAGGATCTAAACCGCGCTTAAATGCTAAATAATTTAAGATCGTAGAACAAGGAATTGAGATCAATAAAGTTAAAACTATGGAAATAACAGGTATTATTATTAATAAACCAATGTGAAACAGGTAGAGTTTAATTAATAAAAAATTAATAAGTATACTGAAAACTCCGATTGCTAACGCTGTTAATAACGAAAGAGTTAAAGTTGCTAGTACATTTTCAAACCATGATTTCTTATTAAATTCACCGATAATGAAATCTCGTGAGGTTCGAGCAATAAAAGGACCGCTTAAATTACCTCTAAGAGATAATAAGGCAGGGATGATTAGAATTAATAAAAGAAAGCTCTTAAATGACACGATTAAAAGAGATAGCACGATTCCCGCAAGGATATCGCCCACAATGGAAACCATTTCAGATGGAAAGGTTTCTTTAATGATTTTACCTTTAGTATCTCGAGCTTCCATATTTCATCATCATCATCAGATGAACTTATTATTAAAGTTTCTTTCATTCTCTTTAATATTTATTAAGACTCGAATTTATTTAAAAATTACCAAATTACATTTAAAATTTAATTTAAAATGTTAAATTCAATTAATATTATTAATCCATTTGGTAAAAATGATATATTAAACATAATTTTTTTTAAATTAAATTAGATGCACCTAATAAAAAAAAGATTAAAAAGAGAAAAATTTGAATTTAGGTATTCTTTACATTAATGTCAAAGAGTATTCAAGTCCTAACTCTAAAGAGATTTTAACCAATCAGAATCAATTTTATTGAGAGCTACTTCCACTTCTTTTCTAACATTCCAATTGTCGTCCCATAAGGATTTTGCTAGATAATCTAATGCTTCTCTATTTCCTATTTGACCTAAAGCTTTTGCAGAAGCAATTCTTATTTTTGGATCACTATCTTTAAGCATTTCTACAAATGGAGTGATGTCGCTAATGTTCTCAAATTTTCCTAAGGCTAAAGCTATCCAACTTTTTATATATAGATCCTTATCATTAATTAATGGTAACAGAACTTCTAAGCTTTTTTCGTTTCCTATTTTAATAAGAAGCTTAACAGCTGCCCGTTTGGTTTTCCAATTTGTAGAATTTAAAAGAGTTTTCATCTCATCAATGTATGTTTGACTGCTTATTTTGGATAAAGCTTCAATAGCGATATCACGCACTCTATTATCAGGATCATTTAAAAGGGTTAATAAAATAGAAATCTGCTGTTCATTACCTAACCTTCCAACTAATTTTGCACAAAAGCTCCGTATTTTCCATTCTTTATGATTAAGGCCTTCAAGAACTTGTATTGGAACTACATCTTTAGATATCTGAACAAGTGAATTATAGGCCAATTTTCTGATTTTGCTATCACTACTCTTGAAAGAATTAATCATGTAGTCTATAGAACTCCTATCTTTAAGTAAACCTAAGAGTTTAATTGCCTCCTTCCTCTCTATCATATTTTTGCTGTTAGCAACTTCATAGATTTTTTCGTATGAATCAAGCGAAATAAAGATTTGTTCTAGCGAATGTACAGATAATTTACGGATGTCTTCCTCCTTATTTTTTAATAATTTTAGAAGGGGATCAATTGCTCGTTTACTTTTAATTACACCCAAGGCTTTTATACTTGCCTTTTTAACATCCACATCTATATCATCCAATAGATTAATAATTAATCTTGCATCTTTTACTTGGATTAATTTCTCTAAAGCTTGAATAGCATTACATCTGACTTCAGGATCGTTTTTGTGAAGCAAATCTTTTAAATAATTAATTGAATCATCACTTTGAATTCTACCTAAGATGATTGGAATTGCTCGTTTAACATGAATATTTCCATTATTAAAATAATTGATAATCCCAGTTACATCTCCTAACTTTCCTATATTCACAATTGATTTAATTACTTCATATTTTATTTCTAAAGAAGGATTACTTAGCATTTCTAATAAAGGATTTAAAGCAGAGAGGAACTTAGTCTTACCAAGCGCAATTACAGCAGTTTTTCTAGCTGTTATAAAATTATCTTTTAGAGCTTCAATTAATATTGGACTTGATACTTCCGGTACGTTGTTCGCAATAACTTCAATAATTTTTGCTCTTACTTTTCCGTCTGATTCATTCTTATATTGTAGAGCAAAAAAACTCAAATCAATTTTATCAATCAAATTACCAAATGAATTTATCATATCTACTTTATTCTCTGGAACAGTTTCTTTAAGATATTTATCTTTAAGTTCTTGAAATTCCATTTTTCTAATCCTCCATACCATCTTTCAATGAAAAAAACCGCTAACTATAAAATCGAGTTCCTATTTTTATTTTTTAGTAAATGGAAAGATAGAAATTGTAAATATCAAAATTAAATTCTTTCACATCATATTGAACAATAATCATGAAATTTATTCCTTATGAGTCTAGATTCAAAGAAACAAAAAATAAAAATATTATAATTCTTTTCTTATTTTGCCTTACATATTTATCAATTTTTCAATTATGCTTAAGGGATTGCCTTGTTAGTAATTTTAACAGCAAAGAAGATTTTATTCATGAATTATATCATCCTGTAACATCAAAAAATGGATTTATTAATTCAGAAGGAAATAAAATTTTTTGGTTCATCCAAATTACTGATACCCAATTTATTTGGCTCGACCAAAATAGAATAGATACATTTTCAAAATTTCTTAACGAGACAAAGAAAATAATTAAACCGTTATTTATAATCCATACTGGAGATATAGTCGATGCTAATAATGGTATATATCAAAACTTTGAAGAATGGCAAAACTATAATAAAACTTTATCAGAAAATAATATTAATTCGTCAATTTATGTAGATTTAGTTGGAAATCATGATGGTTCTGAGGATCCTAATTACAGCTACTTTATCAATTACTCAATTACAGGAAGTGAATATAAAGCTACTCAAATTTCATTTAATCATTCTTTTTCTTTTGGAAATTATGCATTTATAGGAATTAATACCGCTAAAGATTCATATGATAATATATTTGAGTTTGGATTTAGTGGTTTTTTAAATACAGAAGAATTAGATTGGTATGAGAATGAATTAAAAAGATATAAAGATTATGATAATATATTTGTTTTCGGACATCATCCTCCTTTCTTTCTTCCATATTATAGAATTATTTCTAATTTGAGTTCAACAGGTAAATCATTTTATGATTTAAACAAAGAAAATAATGTAAATTATTATTTTTGTGGTCACATTCACTCTAATTACATCCAGAAAATAGATGGATTAAATACGATAATAACTGATAATTTTGATGATAATAATGGTACATATAGAATTGTAGTAATTGATAATAATCAACTTTCAACTTCAATTGAAAATATAGGAAAATGGCCACAAGGACTTATTATAAATCCCCCAAGTCACAACTTCTATGACTCTCAATTTAATATAGATTTAGAAAAAATTCATGTTCTTGCATGGGATCCAAAAGGGATAGTTTCTATTGAATGGTCTGTTTATTTCGAAAGCGGCATACTATTCAAAGATTGGACTTCTTTACAAAGAAATCATGAAAACGGACTATTATGGGAAGGAGATTTTTGTAAAGATTTAAGTTATGAAAATAATTATATAGTGAAAGCAAAAATTGAAGGGAATTCTGGTCAAGTTATTAGAGAAATAATATTTAATGTTCCAATGAGCATAAATTATGAATTAATCCATATAATTTTAACTGTATTTGTTATAGGAATTATTGCTATACCAATAATAATAATCCTACTTTATCCAAAAAAGATTTTAAAAAAGAAAAATAAACTTCAAAGATAATATTAATAGACTATATAAAATAATAGGCATTAGGATAGGCATCAACACTGTTAAAGACAAGGTTGATTTGAGTATGTGGAAAACAATAGCTAAAAATGAAATTCGGTTAGCAACTTATAGATTTAGGAAAAATAGGAGACTATTTTTATTATATCTATTTTCTATTTTAATTTTTTGGGGTTTTTATTTTGGTCCAAACTTTCTTGATATGTTGATTCCAGAATTTGTAAGTTATTATGGATATTTGTATTTAGATCAGTTAGCCTTGTACTTTGAATATTTCTTTTTCCTTATTTTTCTGTTAAATATAATGCTCCCGTTATATAATTTATATAATAAAAAGGGAGGTGACACAAAAGAATTTATTCTTGCATCTCCCATTAAACCAAAGGAAATCTTCTTTGGAACATTCATTTGGAAGATGCCATTTTATATGTTATTTGTATTGTTTATTGGTCCGGTATTTACCAGCTTGTTGAATCAAATTGCTGACTTGAATATTTTTCATCATGTCGTGATTTATTTATGCATATTTTGGCTTCTAATTTTTAGTCTATTAATCGGGAAAGTTATTTCAAACCTTATTGAATATAAAATTAATAAAAACCAAAAAGCGCAAAACACTCGTAAAATTAGAATACTGGTAATTACTCTAATATTGATAATTATCTACTTCTTCATACGATTTTTGAGTACCTTATTTTTAACCTCGCCAGGATTAAAGAATTGGTTAAATCTTTTTCCTTCATTTTGGTACTCGTCTATCATTATATATCTCATTGATCCATCGATGATATCTTTAAACTTCTTTAACATGTGGATAATCTTATTTCTCGCAATTTTCATTCCTATTTTAATTTTTTTTGTTTCTTATAAGAAATCTAATGTCTTTTATATTATAAAAAGTTCAGATGATTTTTCTGAATTAAAAACCGGAAAAGATAAGAAGATTTATATTTTCATAAGAAAAATCACTTTAAAAAAATGGAAAGTTTTGGTACAAACTCATTTTAAAGAATTTTTTAGGAATGAAGAGTATATATTAAAATTCTTCTATGCAATTGTATTAAATATTATTTTTGGTATAGTTTTAGCTTTATCTCTTGGCGAATTTGAATGGGGACCTATTAGTGAAGTTCAAATATATAAACTTTTAGAAGTTATGATTGTTTCCTGGATAGGAAGCATTCTATTTGGCTCGATGTCTGGACTTTATATTTTTATTGAATCGAAAAACTTAGTAAACATCTATAAGAAATCTCTTAGAGGAACAAAATCTTTAGTTTATTCGATTTTATACTTTTTAGTTTATTTAATCATTTTTATAGAATTATTTTCTGTAATTCTATTTACCTTAATTTTCCAATTAGATCTATTATTATTTTTGATATTTATTGTTACTTACTTTATAGTAAACTTAACTATTGTTTTAGAAATGATAGGAATTCAATGTTTAAAGCCAATATTTAAAGATCGAAAATCGATGATTATGTGGAATGTCTATATTTTAATGATCTTACAGATTTTCTCTTTATTACTAACTTTTAGTGTTTTAATTCCATTTATTTCTGATGGTACGGAACCACTCTTAGCGTTATTATATATCTTTATAATTCATTTTGGAATAACCTCAGGAATAGCAATAGTGCTATTTTTTCTAGGAATTAGAAATATTAGTAAATTTGAATAAGGTTTTAATTTCTTTAAACTTTTAATTTTTGAGAGATAAAGAGAAGCTACATAATATGTAGACTTCTAATGCTGAAAGTTTTAAAAATGTTTATGATGTATTTGAATTTGAAGATCTTTTTTTTATTTGTTTATATATGTAGTTAATTACGAGGGGAGCTAGTAATATAAGAAGTCCATACGGATTTACTAAAAAAAGGTTGAGCACAGATAATAATAAATCTGAGGGATTATATTTAAATATATAAAATATTAGAAATAGATAAACAGCAACGCTAAATAATACAAACAAATAATCAGCTTTCATTTTCCACAAAAAACCTAATAAAACTAAAAAAAAAAATATTGCGCTTAAATATTCCATACTTCAAACCATTATATTTTAGGTAAAATTTATAAAAAAAAAAATTAAAATTTTGGTTTCTTTTTCTTTATTGAAATTATTAATACGCCTATTGAAAATAGTGTAATACCAGTAAATATTAGAAGAGGATAACCTGGAATTATGTCAGGTTCAGTTTGTGTTGTTAATAATTCAATAGATGCAACTTCTTGTTCACCATATGTTAACCGAATATGATCTAGTACACCATTATTATCCCAATCCATATCAAAATTAATAGACTTACTAGTGACAGGTCCAGGAAATTCATATGCTTTGACAATACCACTCCAATCATAACCCTTTCCAACGAATAATCCTCCTGTTGACAAGAATTGTTCGATTAAAGCACTTTGATCTGCTGGAAATGTTGTCGGATCTAAAATATACAATTGGTAATATTGAAATATATCTCCTCCTACTAAATCTGTTAAATTTACCCAATCACTCAACGGAACTCTAATCTGGATTGTAATATTGATAGGTGCCCCTTTAGGGCCTCCAGGAATTAGCTCTATTTCATCTCCTATATGATCTATTATAGCTTTCAGTCTAAATTTTTCGAATCCCCCAATTAATTCAAATTGATATAAAAAGCTGTCAACCTCAACCATCAACTGATCAAAATATAGTTGCTCCAGATTTACAAAATGAGTTCTTAAATCATCAATTGATAAAGTCACCCAATCAGGTGGAAATAGTCCTACGGGAAGTGTAGAATTTAAAGCAATTACATACATTTCCATTGATTCTCTCATTAAATCTAATGTGGGCATCGCTTGTTCTTCAATAGGTAAGGCACCAGTCATACCAAATATTGTCATATTAATTATTTCAGACATACTTAGAGCATATAAATCAAAGGGAGTTGTGTTGTTTAAATTTTCAATAACGAACTCTGCAATATAGGTAATATTATAATCTTGCATTTCCTCAGGGAAGAACACATCTACCATTAGATCTGATAAGGTGAGATCTTCCCAATCTCCAGGAATTGTTCCTAAAGAATAATTGAATATTTGCATATACTGATCTATGGCTGTAAAGAAACTGATCTCAGTTAATCCTGTAAAAGCATACATTTCATCCATTTGATCAATAAACCATTGGGGAACTATTGGAAACACTTGTTGGAGAAGTATAGTTAGATTCATGTGAAACCAACCTGAAGGGATCATTCCAGGAATAATGGTGGTATTGATAAAATCAGTTATACCACCAAGAGAAAATTCCAGCAGATCATCCACTGTCATAGTTTCCCATCCTAAAGGTAACCATCCATAAATATCTAAACTATTAATTACCAATTCGAAAATGTCGCTTATGGTAAACTCTTCGAATCCAGGGTAAGTTGCATTCAATCCATCTATTACATAACCGAAAAATGTATCAATATTATCAGATCTCCAATCAGAAGGAATGAAACCAGATAGTACAGTAGTATTAAATGTTTCTACAGTACTATTGAATAATGATTCCATAAATATTGAAATATTAACTGTTTTCCAATCAGAAGGAATTATTCCTGGAAGTAGTGTAGTATTTAAGAAATCAATCGAATTCTCAAACAAAAGTAAAAGAGCTTCAGAAGCATTCAAATCAGTATAAGGGTCAAGATCTAGAGCCAAGATTTCAGTAAATAAATCATCAACAAAGGTTTCAAAATCATTTTTTAAAGAATTTACTCCATCTTTATTTAGTCCTAAGTCCCATACATATTCTTGGCCTTCAGAAATACCAACATAACTAGGAGTTTGCGCAATAGTGAAATTTCCAACTGAAATTAAAATAAGGCTGCCTATTAATAATATACTAGCAATTTTTACTTTTCGCATTTTGATTGCTCTTAACAAATTAAATTATTTTTAATAAAATTACTTTAGTATATAATACACACATTATCTATTTAAACATATCTTATAATGGTTCAGTAAGCTTTTAAATTAAATTTTTTAAAAATTATCAAATAAATTCTTTACAAATTCTACGAATCAATAATTCCTAAATTATTAATTATTCCTAATAATTACACATATATTACAATAATAACTTTTGATATAACTTTTAAATTTAGTTTAAAATCAATATTTGAAAAAAGCGGGATATAAAAGATGGATTACAAGCTTGCAATAATCACTCAAGATCTTTCTAAAAATTATGGTAACACACTTGCTGTAAAAAATCTGAATCTAAATGTGCCTTATGGTATAATATATGGGCTTCTCGGACCAAATGGAGCGGGAAAGACCACAACTGTCAAAATGCTTAATTCGATGATTGAACCTAGTAGTGGTAATGCGAAAGTAATGAATTATGATATTATCACTCAAAAGAGGGAAGTTAAATTAAATTGTGGATATTTATCTGAATCACCAAGTTTGTATGAAAAACTCACTGCAAGAGAGTTTTTAGAGTTTGTAGGTGAATTGTATTACATTACTCCAAGAATGAACGCTAAGCGAATAAGTGAATTATTAGTTTTATTTGATCTAACTAATAAAGAAAATAAGTTAGTTAAGACGTTTTCAAGAGGAATGAAACAAAAATTAGGGTTATGTGCAGCATTAATACATGATCCTGAGATTCTCTTCTTAGATGAACCTACATCAAACCTTGATCCCGAAACAAGCAGGACAGTTAAAGATCTTGTGTTGGATTTAGTGAAAAAAGTAAATAGAACTATTTTTATTTGTACTCACTTACTTGATATTGCTGAAGAATTATGTGATAAAATTGGAATTATTAATAATGGGACCTTACTAATAGAGGGAAAACCCCGAGATTTGGTCAAATCTGTTGATGCAAAAGATTTAGAAGATGCTTATTTAAAAATGTTGAGAATATCTAGAAACAAAAATGTATTATCCTGGAGATAGCTAGGTAATTTTCGATCTTAATACCAACCTATCTTGATCTGACTCGTTACATGCTGGAGTTAATTCTTATAATCCTTAGAAATTTATACCAAATTAAGCTAATAAATATGCTACCTCATAATTATTAGTAGATAAAAAGAAAAGTAAAAAAAATAGAAATTTACGTACTAAGTAATTGAAATAGTAAGGTAGCATGAGGGATATAGAATTGGTCTTTTACTTTAATTACGACAGTATGAAAGTATTCCGCTAAACCTAAAAAACCCCTTATTACAGATTCGTCCTCTTCGAACTTAAATACAATTCTAGCTATAGCTGCGCTAGTACTAAAGTTAGCTTTTTCATACACTCTTTCATCGATTAAAGGAATTTTCAATTCGTTTACAATTTCATACACACGCTTAATGAAGAGCTCTCTCTTTGGAATATTAAAACACCTATTAATATTGAAAACTAATTATTATAGATACAAATGAAATATGATATATAATATATTAGATTTGAAGCTTTTAATTGTTTTTTTTTCCGAGAAATTTTTGATTGAACACAAATTATTTAGTTAAGTTAAAATCTAAGATGCGATACAAGTATTATAAAAAAATAAAAATAAAAATATAAATTAATATAATACAATTACTACTATAGCTATATATTATTCCATAAAAAATAAAAAAAAATTAGAGGAATTGATGGACCGTTGGTTTCGAAAGAATATAAGAAGATAGAGAGAGTCGTAAATTTTATGAAAAAAGGGTTGACATCCCTATCCGACGATTTAGGTGAAACTGTTAAAGGGATTAATGATTTTATAAAATCATTAAACAAAGCTCTAAAGGATTTGAAAGATGTATCCATTGAACCAGAGTTAAAAACTGTAAGCACATCCTCTAAACAAGTTGTTGGTGCCTCAACGGGACAGGCAAAAACTGCTGCTGCCAGTACATTGTTTAATTTATTAAGTGGAGGTCATGGAACAGCACCACAGGGACCACCAATTGCTACCGCGAGCGCTTCACCTACGGTTGGAAAACCTTCTAAATCTCCTAGTGTTGGTCCTCCAAAAAAACCTCCAAGGGGAGCACCTCCTAAAGCCCCAATAACTGGCGGACCCCCTAAACGCTCTAATTTACCACCTGCACCAAAATTACCCCCCACTGCTGGAAGTGGTCCTCCACAAGCACCAAATAAGGGAATAGTTCAAACGCCATCATTTGCTAAAAGACCAACTCCACCTGCAGCTCCTGCTACAGGCATTCCTGCCAGACCACCTGGCGCTCCTACAGCACCTTCAGGTATATCAACTCCTGCACCTGCTCCAATAACGGCACCTCAAGCCGGTGGCGGATTAGGTTCTTTACGCGACGAGATGTTAGAAGAATTAAATCGCTTAAAGAAGATAATGAGAGGAGATTAAGAACCCGATTTTATTAAATTTTATAAGTTCTTTTAATCTTTTATATTAGGAATTTCTTAATTTTCACTTTTTCATTCAACAACTTTTTATTTTAAATTATCAGATATTTAATATAGATGGAGAATAACAATTCTATTATTTGCGATGACGATATTCCTGTAGTAGTTCCTAAACGTATGTTAGTCTTTGCGGGTCACCCAGATGATGAAATAATATCATGTGGGGGAACGATACTTAAATATCAATCTTTGGGATCTGAAGTATTCGTAGTTGTAGCAACAAGCGGACTAGGCGGATACGCTAAAAGCGAACAAAAAACAAAAATTGAAGATCAAAGAAAACAAGAGCTTGAATTAATTCAGACAACTTTGAAATGTAATATAATCGAGTTAGGATATGTTAATTTAGATGTTAATAGCAAACATATCTCGGAAATAACGAATTTAATAAGAGATATTAGGCCTCAAGTTATTTTAATTCCTCATTATTCAGATTTCCACCGTGTTCATAGAAATTTATCATTAATTGCAAAAGAAGCAATTTATCATTGTTCTACGGGTAAAGCATATGGAGGGTACAAAAGAAATTGGACTCCATTAGGAGTTTATTACTACGAATCCCCTTCATGCAAATTCCAATATATCGAAGGTTCTGTTTTTATAGTAGTAGATATTGAAAAATACTGGCAAAAAAAAAAAGAAATCTTTAACATTGTTTATCTTTCTCAAAAGGAGGTTTTAGATCGAGTGTTAGAATGGGCAGAGGACACAGCAACTTTAAGAGGAAACGAAATAAATTCAACTTATGGAGAAGCTTTTGTACCTGAAACTACTTATACTCCGTTGAAACTTTTATTATTATAAATCCAAAAAACTATTATCAAAAAAAAAAGCGGGAATTATGGGAAATCTTACTGTTGTTTTAGATATTGGGCAATTTTCGGCCAAAGCAGGATTTGCGGGTGAAGATATGCCATCTCAAGTTTTCTTCACGATAGTAGGAACTCCAAAATATAGACAGATTGATTACGAATATGCAGGTATTAGAAAAGACGATTTTTACGTAGGAGATGAAATCCAATCCATTGGTTTGTATAAGATTTTTTACCCAATAAATAAAGGGATAATTCAGGATTGGCTTTCGTTTGAAAAAATAATTGATTACATTTTTTACAATTTAAGAGTAGATCCGAGCTTAGTTAACGTATTATTTGCTGTACATCCTTTATTTCCTCACAGCGATTTAAAAAAATTGTTTGAATTATTCTTAGAAAAGTATCAATGTAATGCGTTCTATCCCGTCTTAGATTCAATGCTTACTTTATACGCAGGAGGTTTTCAAACGGGTTTAGTTGTAGAGATCGGGGATAGTCTTACAAGAATTACTCCAATCTATCAAGGATATAAACTAGATCACGCAATTAAGCATCTTGATATTGGTGGAAGAACATTAACGAGATTCATGGAAAAAATTTTAGGTGAGAGAGGATTTTCAGCAGACTCTTCAATCAGGAGGGAGCTCGTAAGAGCTTTAAAGGAAAAAGCGTGTTTTGTGTCTCTCGATTATAAGGAAGATTTGAAGAGAGTGGAGCAATACGAAAAAGAATACTCTTTACCAGACGGCTCAACGATTTCTTTAGCTAGAGAGAGGTTTGAAGTACCAGAATTATTGTTCAATCCCTCGATGGAATTAGAGGAAATTTCTCTCCCCGAAGCAATAATGGATGTTATTGAAATATGCGACCTTGACATTCGTCCAGATTTATTAAACAATATTTTTTTATCGGGAGGTTCTTCTATGTTCCCTAATATCAAATCTCGAATTTATCAAGAATTAGAAATTGAACTAGCTCGCCGAAATAAAAAAAGTCAGGTCATTAAAATAATAGCTCCTCGGGAACGTATTTTCTCAGTGTGGGTTGGAGGATCAATCTTAGCTATGATCCCTGAATTTGAACAAAACTGGATAACTAGAGAGAAATATTTCAACGAAGGCATTCCTGATGATCTTTTATGAATTCTTGCTTAAAATACAAACCTCTAGTTTTGAAAGTATCATAGTAATATTACAAGCGTATTACAGTTTTATAAAAATATTATTCTGGTATTATATCTTAGTAAAATTTTATCTTAAGTAGAGTGTTAAAAAATGGAAGGTCCTCAAAATACGAGTTTTGAACAAACGAAAATCTTAAAAAAGTACTATAAACCTGATTATTCTCAGTTATTTAATAAATTAAAGAACATTAAAACTCCCGTAAAAAACGAAATTTTAATGTCCTTACTCGACGGAAATTGGCACTCGGAGTTGGACTTAATTAGAGTAGCCAAACAAAAAATGAAATACATGGGTGCTGTAACCTTAGGGACAATGATTCATTCTTTAAACCATCACTTAAAAAACGATTATGTCGAAAGAAAAGTGATAAATGGGAAATTGTCTTATAGAATATCAGATAATTATGTAGGTCTTACTCGAGCTGCCTACAACAAATATAGTTTTAAAATGGACTAATTTTTAATCAACAATCTTTTTTTAATTTCTTTTTACGCACTGATCTTTAGAAATTTGAAAGTTTTCGCAAGCAGAACAGAATCCATTAGTTCCTTCTTTAAAACTTTCGCTCCAACATCTCGGACAAATATAATAAACAGTACTTTTATTATTCTTCCTTTTTAAAATTTTGATAACATCAAAACCGCACTTTAGACAAGTCGTAGATTCTAATATGGTAATCCTTCCAGCTTTGGGTACTGACAAATATGTCTTACAACTTCTATCAGAACACGCAAGAAACCTTCTCTTTTGTGAAGTCGTGACTAATTTCATTGGATTTACTTTACAAGCTGGGCATTTAGAAGTAGTTTGAGGAAAATTTTTGCTTGTGGAATTCTGTTGCATTGCTGTCTTTAAATTAGCTTTCACACTATCAAACTGGAAAGTTATAGCATTTTTGTTATTGCGGAATTTATCAAACAAATCGAGAAATAATTTTTTTACTGTATTTATCACGCTATCCATTGTCTTCCTATTTTCTTTGACATCTTCGAGTAACTTTTCAACAAATCGGGTAAACTCAGGCTTTAAAAATGGTAGCCACACTTTGATTAATTCACTTATAAGAAATTTACCCCATTCAGTTATTTTAAAGCGATTTCTCGCAACTCTATAAGTTAATTTGCGATCTACCAGAATCTTAATTATTGTAGGGCGAGTAGATTTTGTTCCTAGATGTTTTCTCTCCATTAGCTTTAATATAGTTGTATCTGTGTAATGGGGTGGAGGTTGTGTTTCTTTTTCACTCAAAAGAATTTTATTAACTGAAAGATTTCTAGTTTGAATCTCAAATAACGGTTGATAAACTTTTTTTAAAAATGGAGCGATTTCATAGAATCCACTATAGGTTAATGCCACGATTTGAGAAGTAAATACTTCATCTTTAATTGACAACTTTAATTTTGTCCTTAATTCTTTTGCATGTTTACCGAAAAGGGCTAAATAATGTCGCGCTAAAATATCGTATACTTTTTTCTCTAAATCGTTTTCAAATTTTAAGCTTTTTTGCTCTAAACTTACCAATGGAGTAATGGGTGGATGGTCTCCGGCATCAACTTTTCCGATTGTTGGATTCATTCGATTTTCTTTAAATAGATTTATTGTGTAGGGTCCGTAGTTAGTGTGTGGTTTGAAATTTTTAAGGTATTGAATATGGTCAAAATTTGGACTATATCTATCGCTGTCAGTTCTTGGATAAGAAATAATTTGATTTAAGTAGAGCGAATTCATAGTATTCATAGCAGCTTTTGCGCTAATTCTTAAAGTTTTTGTTAATAATACAAGAGCTTTAGAAGTGTTTAACGGTGTAGGTGGATTAATTACAACGGATTCTTTTGTATTGTTTAAAATTATAGCGACTTTCTCGTTTTTAATTTTTTGGAATATAGCTTTCGCTTCGGATTCCTTCTCCTTGATAAAAGGATTCTTAATGTGCACAGCCTTAATGGTATGATTTTTATGTTCTAAATTGGCCGTAATTGTCCAGTACAGTTCCGGAACAAATTGTTCGATCTCAAGATCTCTTAAATATATTAAATAGAGTAACGATGTTTGTACTCTTCCTATCGATACAAATTTATTATGAATCTCTTTTAATATTGGTTGAAATGTATTAGTGACTTCTCTAGTACTTGAGAATCCGATAACTGCGTCGATAATCGCTCTTGCCTCTCCAGATTCTCCCCAACTCCACTTAGGAGGAATTAAATTTCTATATTTTGAAATAATCTCCTTTTTTTCTAATGAACTTAACCATAATTGGTTCACTTGAATATTCCTATTAGCCTTAGTTACAAAGGGTAAGGCGTCAAAAAGTCCAATATTACACCCTTCAATGTCAGCATCAGTTGCAATCACACATTCGTCACAGAGCTTAGAATACTCGATTAAAGCTTTAATATATGGATTAGCATAACTTATAGCTACTTTATCGATTGATTTTGGATTTGTAATGATTTCTCTTGGATCTGTTTTAGTCCAGCTTTTATATTGAGCGGTATTTCTATACTCTAAGATATGCCCTCTAAGAGGAACAACATAAATGTTCTTGGAAGGTATTTGATAGACTTTTAGGAATTTTGTTTTGTTTATAACAGTGACAGGTCCTAACGCTTCTGCGATTCCTTTGGCAGCTTTATTTTTTTCAGAAATTATTAAAGTCGGCATTAGATTTTTGGTTTTATGCCATACATAATTTAGATTATTATTACTTCAAAGATTTATAAATAACAATAGATTTATATATTTCTAATTGATGCTAAATAATGTTCTCAAATTTGAATAAGAAAATTCAGCTTATAATAATTTTCCATTGTAGATATTAACTTTGCTCTGAAATTTAAAAAAATAGATTTACTGTTTTGGGAGAACAAAGCTAAATTCAGTACCCAAATCTCTACCCTTAGACTCAACCCAGATTTTTCCTCCATGTGCTTCAATAAATCCTTTAGCGATATACAGACCTAATCCACTTCCTTTATCTATTGTAGAGTATCCATCAACACCTTGTTCTATTGTAACGAACTTGCCAAATATCTTTTGCATTTCTTCAGGTGTTAAGCCTTTTCCGTTATCCTTAATACTAAAAACAACACTCTGATCATCTTCTATAAGTGAAATATCAATTTTTCCATCCTTCGGAGTAAATTTGACAGCATTTGATAGGAGATTCAAAAAAATTTGAGAAATTCTGAAATGATCTACTATCAATTTAAGATTTTCTGAGACATCAAGGTTAATAGTTAAATTTTTCTGTCCAATTTGAAATTCCAAATCAGAAAGACAGTTATTTATAATGTTATGAATGCTTTCTTCTCTTTTAACCAATTCAACTTTTTTTGCTTCGATTTTCATCACATCTAACAATCGATTGATATACCGTTCTAACCGTTTTACATTATTCAAAACCCTATTTAAATCCTCTTTAACCTCTTTTTTCAATTCTTTTTCTCTTAAGAGTATCAAGTCAATAAAACCTCCTACAGAAATTAATGGGGTTTTCAAATCGTGAGCTGCAATACTGATAAAATCTGTTTTTAATCTATCTAATTCTTTCAATTCAATATTTTGTTGTCTTAATATTCGTTCAGATTCTTTTAATTTTTCTTCGGCGAATTTTTTTTCTGTAATATCTTGTATTATTGCTTGAATCATTAGTACACCACCTATTTTGATTCTAGACAATTCCGATTCAACCCACTTCAATTTTTTCTCTTTATTAAAAATTTCGGTGATTTGAGGTTTCATAACTGGATTAGAGGGGTCTCCTTTAGATATTAAATCCTGAGCCAATCTCAACCCCGGTATTGTTTCTTTAGGAAAGATTCCAGCGAGAGTTAAATAATTTTTATCAATAATATCTTCTTTTTTGTAACCAAATATTTCTGTTGTCTTCGTATTCATATCTATAATTTTGCCTTCATAATCTAAAAGTACGATACTAAATGGAGAATTCTCGTATAAATGGCGATATTTTTCTTCAGATTCTTTTATTTTTATTTCAGCTCGTTTAATATCAGTAATATCGTTAAAAGTAACAGCAAAATACCCTTTTTTAGGTGAATATCCCGAAACTTTGTACCAACGATCGAGTTCTTTTGAATAATCTTCTACAGTTAAAGGCTCTCCTGTGAGACCAATTTTACCAAACTTTCCTATCCAATCCGCAGGATCGTTTTCAATTCCAGGTAGTGTTTCGGTTACGGTCTTTCCGATTATTTCACTTACTTTTAAACCAGTCATTTCTTCAAATTGAGGGTTTGCTTCAATATATCTGTAATCGATTGGTTTGTTGTTTTTATCGACTACTACCTCATGATATGCAAAGGCTGTATTCATATTTTCAAACAAGGAACGATATTTTTCTTCTGATTCCTTTAACTTATTTTGAGATTTTCTTTGATATGTAGCATCTATAATTAGCGCCAAATCTGCAAATTTGTTTTGATAGGTAATAGTTTTGCTGTAGGTTTCAATCAATTTGATATCTCCGCCTTTAGTGGTTATTTTATATATGCTTGCAATAGGTACATTTAATTTTCCAGTAAGTCTTCCCTTAAGACGATTTTTAGCTTTTTCGCGATCTTCGATATATACATGTTCAACCAATTCAGTCAATTCCCAGTCCATCATCTCTTGTATAGTATATCCATTGATTCTTGACATCGCCTCGTTAGCATACTGTATTTTTTCGTCTTGAATGACTGTAATACCAATATCTGAATACTCAGCTATAGTCCTAAACATTTCTTCCGACTCTCTTAACCTTTGTTCTGCATTTTTACGCTCCGTGATATCTATAAACGAGACCATATCTGCAGGCTTGCCCATGTAATCCACAGTTTTCGAATAATTATCTAACCATCTAATCTCTCCAGATTTATTAATGATTCGATACTGATAGTTTGTTAAATAATCCTTCACACCACTTTGTTTTTTCTGTAATTGTTCTAAAACCCATATTCTATCTTTTGGATGTATGGATTCGAAAATTTTTATTGGATTTAATTCTTTAGTCTCATCAACGGTATATCCCGTTAAATCTGTGGACTGTTTGTTAACATACTTGATTTTATTGTCCTGGATAATCGCAATTCCCATTAGAGAGTTTTCCGCAATTGTTTTAAATTTTTCTTCTAAATCTCTTAGCACTTTATTACGTTCTTGTAATTTCTCTTCCAATTCTTTATTTTTTGCCATTAGTTCTTCGTTAGACATTTACATTTTCACCTTTATAGTATATATTTAAAACAGAATATAGATCATCAAAACCATTTTGTAGGACTTGCCTTGTATTATACCCAAAATCAAAACTTGAAGCCATTTCTAGCTAAAACCTCTTAGACTTATAAGATATAAAGTTCCTAATTTATATTCTAGTAAAGATTTTTAATAATGTTATTCTTTCCTTAAAATTGTAGTATAAAAAAATTAAAGAGAATTTTCCGATCTTTAATATGTTAATAATTTTTAAATGATATAATGGTTGTTATTGAACCTTCTTTTGAGATCGACGAGAAAGGACGAGTAATTTGTCAATCTCATTCAAAATATCCTCAATTTCTTCGGCCACCTATGACCCATCTAGAGGAACTTCAGATGGAAAAACAATTAACATGCAAATCATGTGCACATTATATAAACGATGATTGTTATTTTCCCAGATCTGAAATCGATAAAATTGAATTAGATAGATTAAACAGGTCTCGCTTTCAATGCAATCTTTGTGGAAACAAAATCGATAGAATGTTGACTATAATACAAAAGATCTATTTTGAAGTCAAGTTTAATATGAATATGCCCTTAATTTGTTGTAATTGCTATCTGAGTTTAGAAGAAAATAAATTTATTGAAAATAATAGAAGACGAATTATTGAATCACTATCCTTCTATACCCCTAGTATCTTTTTAATTATTAATCCATTCCCCTTTAATTTTATTGCTACTTTCGTATTTATCTTATTTGTAATTGCTTTAAAAATTTTCATTAAGCATAGGTTTCATTACAGTCTTTTTTTATTAGATTTAATAAAAGGAAAAAGGTTTTATGAAAAAAATTTTAGAGATCAAAATAAATTGGATTCACCCTAAATTTCCTACCCAACCTCGAACTTTTTTTCTCATCATTTCATGTTTTGTGATAATTAAATCAAGTTCATCTTTAGTTTTGTTTTTCAAGTTCTCAAGTTCAGGAACAAATTGATATTTGATAAAAATTCTTTTGATTTCTTTTGAAATTAAACCATCTGGAATGTTTTGAGGATTATTTTTGAATTTGTTATATAGAAACTCCCAAGATTCAAGAAATGGCTCAATCTTATCCTTATATTTAAAAATGGGTAACGTTCCTAAATTATTTGGAGTTGTAATTGCGATATTCGCGCGATTAACTGTAAAACGATTACCGTTAAAAGAGACTGCTACACCATCTTCATCTTTTAATCTTTGAAGCATATTTATATCCGTGATTGAATCGCCTAGCACTACTAATTCCGAAATTGGAATGTGTGTTTGTTTGGAAATAGTTTCAACTGCCAATTCTTTTCTCTTTCCTCCTCGCACTTTAATTAAGTTCATAGCCTTAAGATAATCTGATTCTTCTGTTTTCCAGAAAAATTCATTCAAATCTTTTATTACTACTTTTAAGTTTTTATTATTCACTATAAACTTCTGGAAAATGTTTTTCACTAGTTTATCGACTTCGTTCTTAATGTTATGAAACTCTTCATTAGCGCTTTTAATATTTAATTCTGTACAAAAAACATGATCGTAAGGAATTTTTAACGCTTCGGCTATATTATAGGCAAAATGAGAATAGCTTGTAGATATAATATAGACATCCCAATCTTTATGGAGCCATTCCATAAGATCTTTGCACCCCGGTAATAGTCCCAGATTTCGTTTGGCTAATCTTACTAGGTCTTCGTCGGAAAAAGAAGTCATATATAATGGCGCTATTAACCTTAAGGTATCTCCAGGTTGGTAATCAGGTATATTTAATTCTTCTTTAATTCCCGGGACTTCAATTAGGTAATCATCGTACTTTGATAACATCTTATAGAATTCTCCCGAATCATATTTTTGTAATCCAAGTTTTAAATTATTACATAGTAACTTGCCTAATTCTGCAGCAAAATCAAGAACACTGATAGGTCCTTCTAAATCCCAACAACAAACATTTTTAATTGTCATATTCTAATTCTCAATAATATTGAATAGATTCATATGTAAGATTTTTTGTATTATAAAATTTTAATTAATTCCTAATTAATTTGATATTGATCTCAGGAGATAAAAAGATTAACTTACAAAAAAAGAATTACATAGAATGTTTGAAAATATCTTGTATAGATTTTTCCTTTCTTTCCCTCTCAATAATTTGGCGCCAATTTGGTTGAATTGCATCAAATGCGCTCTCAGTAAGATGTAATAATTTATCGTCAGAAGAATTTAGAAAATAACTTAGGGATTTTAACGCTCTTTTATCTTTTATTCTTATTAGACTTTCAATTATGAATATAACTCTTAATTTATCCATTTCTAGTTTTGGTTTCTTGATTTCTTCTTCTAATTTATTTATAATGCTTAAAGTTGCCCGCCCATCAGCAATTCTTCCTAATGCTTCTATTAATCTATTAATTACTACGGGATTATCTTCAGATTTTAAGGCGCGACACAATAAGTTAACTGCTCGACCATCTTGGAGAAAGCCAAGTTGTCTTGCTGCTTCTGCTCTTTTATCTGATTCATTGTCGTGAAACACTTGTCTTATTAGCAGATTAAAATTTGTGTTTTTAGCTTGCCAATTCATAATCTATGTAGAGTCAAAATCGAAATTATTATAAGTTGATCTTTATAAAATATAATTTTACGAGCTGCTGAATAGTACTTGTAAATGAGAGCTAAATCTTATTTTAAGAGAAGATTCATGTGATCAATTCTTTTTTGAAGCAATTTTCGCGTTCCGATATCTTTTCTATAAAATAATTTGCCACTAATGCATCCAACTCCTTGTTCTGCAACTTCCTCAGCGCTATTTAGATCGTTAGCAATTCCAATAATCCCCATGGCTCTTGATGAAGTAGTGTAGACATTTTCACCTTTTCTATACACTGAAGCGTAGTAGTATTTCGCCCCAATTTGTTTAAGTTTTTCTTTGTCGATTATCACGAGTTCGTCTTTTTTTGGAGAGGTGGGGTACCCTTCAGGGGCTAAATATTTGCAAACTGTGGCCTTTTTTTCAAATTCAATGTCTGTTTTTAAATTCCCGTTAATAATTCCCATACAAATATCGATAAAATTAGTTTTCAAAAGAGGTAGAGTATTCATTGCTTCGGGATCCCCGAGTCTCGCGTTAAACTCTATTAGTTTAATGCCTTTTGCTGTTTTTATATACCCTCCGTAAAGAAATCCTTTATATTCTACTCCGGTCTCTGCTTTTGTTGCTGCTACAACTTTCTTCATATCTTCAATTGCTTCATTTACATCATTTTGTGAAATAAAAGGCATAAGGTGGTCTTCCATCGAATAACTGCCCATACCTCCGGTGTTAGGCCCTGTATCGTCTTCAAAAGCCCTTTTATGATCTTGAACGAGTGGAGTAGCAATTACATTTTTACCGTCGACGAATGTTTGAAGCGTAAATTCTTCTCCCTCTACCTTTTCTTCTAGAAGAAAAGGAGCTTTTTGATCAACTAATGTTTGACAATATTCTAATATTTCTTGTATAGAAAAAAGATGGTCACCATAAACTTTTACTCCCTTTCCACCGGTAAGGCCGTCTGGTTTAATAACGATGTTTTCTTCCCCTAATTCCTTAATATAAATTTCTACACCTTGCATAGAGTTAAAGTTTTTAGTCTGGATATTCGAGGATATCTTATATTTTTCTAATAAATTTCTTGTAAATATTTTTGATCCTTCTAATTGGGCAGCTTCAATACATGGTCCTACGCAAGGTATTCCATTTCTTTCTAAAGCATCAACTATTCCGACAACTAAAGGTGCTTCTGGGCCAATTACAGCAAAATCTATATTATTTTCTTTCGAAAAATCGATAATTTCTTTAAAATCGGTTTCAGAGTGAACTTTTATCCTTCCTTTACTTAAATCTTCTAATCCCGCGTTTTTAGAACTCATGAACGCGTATAAGTCAGCTCCATCTCTTACCAGTGTTTCGCCTATAACATGTTCTCTAGCACCGTGTCCGATTATTAGGGTTTTCACTGCCAAATTTTAGTCTCTCCTTAATTGAATTTCTTATGTGTATTACAATTATTTTATTGAATTTAAATTGTTCTACATTACATTTAAATTAATTATTGATCAAAGCTTATAAAGTTAAACGGATTTAGGTCTCTTTTAAAAAATATAGATTCCTGTTATCAATCTTCTTCTTAACAATTACGTCGTATTTTTCAAGAAGGTTGAGGTATTTATCAAGAGTGTTCATATGCATGTTTAACTTATGAGAAAGATTAGTTTTGGTGACTCCGATATTATCTTTTTCCAAAAAATGAATGATTTTTTTGCTTTTTTCCTTCGAAGTGAAATAGTTTGCTATGATTTCTTTGTGTTCTTTAGATACATCAAAATAAATTTCGTGATTCTCTATCGTCTCTTTATGAATACAATCAAATTTTAATAGGATGCTTAACTGCCATACAACGATGTGGTTACTATAATTTAATTCGTGGACAATTCGGTTGAAATACATTCCTGGATTTTTGATTATATATTCATAGATATCCCTGCGCTTCTGGTTATTTAATAAATCGCTTTTCGCTAATTTAGAGCCTTCAACTAGCAATTTCTTATCTGTTAAAGATTTTAGAATTACCTTAACGCCTTCTTTGTTAATGTTTAGTGAAGCTAACCTAATTCTTGAAACAATATAGGGAATCCTTTTTCATTACTCATTCTGCTTGGGGGGTTGTAAAACAACAAATAGCTGAAAATAAATTATTTTTCAGCCTTTCTATCTCTTTTGGGGAACTACCACTTAAGTCAATACAAATGGCATCTAACGATACGATTGAGGTTAAGCAAATCCAAAGGTGTAAAATTATAAATTCGGAAGAAATTATATTAATTGACGCGAACCTGAATGTGAATGACGCTGTGATTAAAATATCCTTATTAAAACCAATATTTCTTAAAGAGAATTTAAAACTTCAAGTTGAATTGATATAATTTAAGAAATAAAAGGGATGGATAGAACATCTTTCAGTTCTTAATCTCTAATTTTATTAAACGACTTTTTGACCACACTTTGCACAGAATTTCGCTTCTCCCGGTAATTCCATTCCGCAATTAAGACAGTGCTTAGCGCTTATTTCTGTTTGAGTTTCTACAGATTTATTTTTGATATCTACTAAATTAGATCCACAGTGTGGACAAAATTTAGCGTCTTCGTCAATTCTATCTCCACAGAAAGGACAATTTACTTTAGAAATTGGTTTTTCAACTTCAGACGTAGTTACTAAAGAAATTGGTTTAGTGATCTCCCGAACAACTCCAACTTGAAGTGTAATAGGTAGTTCTATAATATGTCCTTTCTTAGAGGTGAGAGTTGCTGTTAAAGTAAAGATGCCATTTTCTTTAGGTAGAACCTTAAATAAGCGGTTCTTGCTATATCGTTTTGCAATTCCTCCGTAAAATTCAATTTTAAGCGGTAATTTAACTTCTGGAGGACCCGATAATTTAACCTTTACTTGAGATATATAATTATCTGTAAGATTTTGAACTGTTATATAAAATTCTTTACGCTTATTGAGAGTGGCATAAAGGGAGTCTACATTACCCTTTAAACTAAAATGAAAATCAGTTGCTGACATTTTCTTTTTTGATTACTCTTTATAATTTTTTAAGTATACACAAATCTATCTTATATAACTTAAATAAATTTTAAAATATATATAATGGGGAGCCCAATTTTTTTTTCAAATATTAAAAAAATAATAAATTAAACTGTTAGCAATTTAATCTACTCGAGCATTCTTTGTTTGAAAACCTCTATTGTCTCAGAAATTTCGTTTAAACGCACTGAAAATTCTTTAGGTTTTAATTTCTTTAATTTTTCAAAATTGTTTATAATTTCCTTAAACTCATTTATCCAGATTTTCATTAAAATTTCATTTTCTTTACCCTCAATTCGCTTATTAATAACTTCCGAAATAGATGAGCTTATTTTGTCCATAAGTTTTTTCTCGTTAATCGTATAAGAAATTCTTAGGACATCTTGTTGGGTTTTAATTTTCTCCATATCTTCTTTCATAGAAATTTTGTGGTTCAAAAGTTCTTCGTTAAACCTATTTATCATATCCATAATAATTTCTTCTTGAGTCTTAATCGTTTGCTCGATCCTTTCTTGGCTAGAGAAAATATCACTTTTGATTGATTTAATATCTTCCTTTATAAAATGTATTTCTTTTTCTGTGTTTTTTACTTGATCAATTAAATTTTGAAAGTCTTTGAGCGTTATTTCTTCAATTTTTTCTTTTTTAGGAATTGTTTCTCACCTTTTATGAATATCTTAAAAATGAATCACGATTGTTGTTTGTTTGATTCTAATTCTAAAATCGAGTCTAATTTTAACTCAAAATCATTTTTTAAATTGGCCAAGTCTTCTAAGGATTTATCGATATTATTAATAAGAGAATCAATTGGAGCTTTTTTTAAGTTTGATATGAGATCTGTAATAACTGATAGGTTATTTTTAAACGCGATAATAATGTTTTCTTTAATTAAGCTCTTGTCCACATCGAACTCCTGAGCTTTTGTTAAATCTGAAATCTCTCTAAGGGGAACTTCTTCGATTTCAGCTAATTTAACGTTTTTTTTTATAATAGTAGGCATAATTTTATTATAGAGAGTATTTGGATCAATTTCCTCTAAGTTAATAATCAATTGATCTAAATCTTCCTCAGTTTTATTAATAGATTCTAAAAACCTCTTGGAAATTCCCATGAATTGCGTTTCTTTGCCTTCTTTTTCTATTTTTTTTAGAAAATTAGAAATAACTAAAGTAAATGCCTCAGAAATATTATCTTGGGTTTTCGCTGAGACGAATATAATAGGATAACCTTCAATTTGGTATTGACGAATATTATTTAAAAGAATCTCTGAATCTTCTGGTTTAATTAAATCAGATTTGTTTCCTATTAAATAAGTAATACAATCTGGGGAGTGTTGCTTTAAATTTTTCATATATGTCTGTATCAGTTCTTGTAATGTTTCTTTAGGATTATTTAAATCGAAAACTAACAAAGCAGAATCTAAATTACTAAAGAATACTGGGTTCAAAGGATTAAAACTTCTTTGCCCCCCGATATCCCAAATATTTAGTCTAATATGATTAGAAGTTAATTTATACTCCTTTCTGGCGATGTTACTTCCAATTGTGGGAATATACATAGTGGGAAAATCTTTTCCTATAAAGGTATTTACAATTGAAGATTTCCCAACGCCCCATTGTCCTAATATTGTCAGTTTAATATTGATCTCTGAGACAATCATACTTGTTCATTTGAGAGAGAATGAATTAATTTAACAACGTATTAAATGTTTATTAAAACTCTATCTATATAAATATGCTTTAACCATAATCAGAATCAATAATAAACCTATTCTAGAGAACTCATTAACTAGAAGAATTATCTTCATTTTTTGTTGAGAAATTCTTAAAAGCAAACACAATTCTTTGGATTACAGTAATATTTGTCCCAATTGCTAGTAAAATCATTGTCCACCATATAGCTACAGGAAACCATATTTGTAAAATCGATCCGATTAAAATAATTGGGACTCTATCAGTTCTCTCCAACAAACCAACGCCATATAAATTCGGGATTCCCAAACTCTCGATTTTAGCTCTAGTATATGAAGTTAGAAATGCACCTGCAAGTGTTATCAAACCTATATATGTTTCAGTATATCCCCCAAGTATAATCCCAAAAAAAATGAGATAATCTCCAATTCGGTCTAATGTAGAATCTAAAAACGATCCTAATTTCGTTGGTCCTTGAAGACGAGCTACTACGCCGTCTAATTGGTCGAAAAACTCTACTAAAGCTAAGCTAATTATAATAAAAGGTAGAATTTGGGGTTTGAAGGTAAAGGATAAAAATGCTAAAAAAGCGAAAAATAAACCTAATCCTGTGATAACATTTGCTGGTATTTTTTTTATCTTCTTACCTAAGGGAAGAAGTAGTTTTTCTGAATATTTTTTAACTCCTAATAACATGTTATTTGACAGCGTTTGAATTATTCAATTGCCTTGTTTTCTAAATATAAGACTTATAGTAATTTATAATTAATCCAAAATAAAAAAAAAGGAAAAATTAAATGTTATAAATAGGATAATATTTCTTCTCTAAATATTCGATAAAATAGTCAGGATTTAAATCTTCTCCAGATACTCTTTTAATTAAATCTCTCGCTTGATAAATTTTGCCATATTGATGTATATTCTCCCTTAAAAATGCAAGTAAGTTAGAGAAATTCCCTTCTTCGTATTCCTTTGGCAATGTAGGATGTTGTTCAAGCGCGGTTTTATAAAACTGAGCGCCATATAAGTTACCCAAGAAGTATGTTGGAAAGTACCCAAATGATCCCCAAGACCAATGAATGTCTTGTAAAACACCATCAGAATTAGTAGGTGGTGTTATTCCTAATAAATTTTCCATTTTTTCGTTCCACAAATCTGGTAACTCGCTAACTTGAACATTACCTTCTATAATATCTCTTTCTAATTCAAACCTGAGAATGACATGCATACCATAAGTAACCTCATCAGCTTCTATGCGAATCAATGAAGGTTGCACCGTGTTAACACTTCGATAGAAATCTTCGATACTTTTATCCTTTAAATTGTTTGGAAAACTTCCTTTGAGTTTAGGATACCAATATTTCCAAAATTCCATACTTCGACCCACCATATTTTCCCACATGCGAGATTGGGATTCATGTATTCCCATGGAACACCCTTCTGCCAAAACCGAATCGTGAATCTCCTCCATAAATCCCATTTCGTATAATGCATGCCCACATTCGTGAATCGAGCCAAATATACATGTTGAAAAGAAATTTTCGTCGATTCGAGTTGTAAATCTCGTATCTGAAGAGGATAATGATGTTGTAAATGGATGTACAGATTTATCTTGACGTCCTTTATTAAAATCATAATTTAATCCCTTTATGATTTCAATACTAAAATCCCATTGCTTATTCTCGTCCCATTTTTGAGTAAGAATTGAAAAATCAGGTTTGTCGCTTGAATCTTCTAATTTTTTAATTATTCGATTTAAATTTTGCTTTGATTTGTCGAAAATATTCGAGATCCAACCATAAGTAGCCCCAGGTTCGTAAAGATCGATGAGAGTAGAGTAAGGATCTGGGTGAGTATCTAATTTTTCTGCAACTTGAATTTGGAGCCCAATCATCTTCTCTAAAAGTGGTTCAAAAATGGAAAAATCGTTCTTTTTCCTTGCTTCAACCCACTTTATATTCCCAAGAGATGCGGTTTTTGAGATTTCTTCAACCAATTCGGTTGGTAATCTAACTTCTTGCTCATAATTCCTTTTTGCCTCTCGTAAAGTAGCATTATCAACAAGATTCAAATCTGTTAATTTTTCAGCTTCTTTTATTAAATTTCCTATTTTATCAGATATGAGTCTTTCGTGGACAATTTTACTCATAAGTGCATTTTGTTCTGCTCTCGCCGCACGCGAGCCTTTAGGTAAATTAACTTGTTCATCCCATCCTAATAACGAAGAGATATGATTTAAACGAGTTATTTCAATGAATTCTTTTTTAAGTTCTTCTATAGCATTCATATTTTTATACATCTTATTTTTTTTTTTTACAAATAATATAAACGATTTTAATATAGGTAAATAAAAAAAATTTGCTTTTCTTTAGAAAAAAAAATTTGGTGAAAAAATCAAAAAGGAGGAGAATTATTATGAACGATCGTGTTTTACGAACACATCTGCTGCTAATTCAAGGTCCTCAATAGTGAGAGGCCTTGCTAAAGCTTTTTGGAGTTCAGCTAAAAGTGCTTCACATAAGTTTAAGGTTAGCGAACTACCTCGTTTTTCAATTATTTGCTGAAGGATAATTGGAAACTCATCGTCTTTTTTCTCGATAGCTTCTAATATTGGACGCTTTTCTTCAGGAATGACTTTATCTATATCAAGTGTAATATCTTCTTTATCTATATCTTCTCCGTCTGAAGAATCAGTTGTTGAAAATAGCATTAGATCTTCTGTCTTTTGCTTGATTTTTGATGGGGATTTTGGTATTTCTATAGGAGGTGCTTGTACTAATGTACCACTTGTGGGTAAGGGCTGTACTTGAATTCTTCGCGTAAATTGAATTTTCCCTGGTATTTCAAATTTCTTTTTTGCTTCAATTCCTCTTCTTATTTTAGCCTGTTCGTCGACTTTTTCCTGTAAACTCTCTATTTTGTTCTTGAGAGTAGTTATATAAGTAAAGTCTTGATACTCATTAGATATTTTTATTAATTCCTTATATTTTGCTATTGCGAGAATAAGATTTCCCTCACTTTCTATATTTTTAGCTTCGTTAAACAATTCTGTGAAATTGTGGGGGAGCAATTTTTTGAGATTTAAAACTCCAGAAATTAAATGTTTAAGCTTTTCTTTTGCACCCGGGTCAATTAAAGATATCTCTTCAATATTTGAAATGTTTAATTCGTTTTTAATTATTCTAATATCTTCTTTTCGAACCAAATCACGCTTATTACCAATAATCAAAAGTTTTGAGAATTTACTCTCTTGTTTTTGCAAATCAAGGAAGTGATTAATTACTCGTAAATGATAATTAGATAAGTCGAAAAGAAGAATTACTAAATCAGATCCTTGGATGAATTTTGACCACAAAAGTGAGAAATTATCTTTAAGTTCGAAATCCCATATATCGAATTTTAGATTGTCTATAGCATAAATCGAAGCTGATGCAAAATTCATGATCGGACGTGCCCCATTACTCTTAAACATGTTAAATAACATCGTTTTTCCTGAATTATGTGGCCCCACTATCGCAATTTTAGAATGTAATTCGTATTGTTGTTCTCGTAAAAAATCAACGTACTCTCGTTTAAGGTTTGTTGATGTATTTATATCTTCTGGAGTCGGAAATAACTCGTTAAACTTTTTAATAGTATTTTCGATCGTTGGACCGACATATTCAAGGCTGTCAACAAGATCGGTGATAAACAAAAATAACTCATCCCCTTCTGATCTGTGAAATATTTGAAAGTGATCTGAAACTGGTCTATGGAAAGTTTTGCCTATCATTGGCATATCTATGTAAGATTGGATGATTTTGATAACATTATTCAGTTCATCATCTCCAAGTGCAAGTGCATAAGTGTGATTATAAATACAATCTTTTTTGTGAAAAATGTGAATTTGGCGAAGCATTTTCTTCAGATTCTTTTTTTTAATAGCTTTAATAATATATATTTAAATTCTTATTAATATAGTTTGCAATTTTCTTTAAAACTATTTAAAACCCAATAGAAAAGTTTAGAATCTCTCTTTGACATTACATAAATTGTAAGTTTTAATAATTTAAGTTGCAAAATCTCTTAAAAATGCCATTAGAACCTGAACATATTGACAAATTCCTAGAGGAAGAAATCGATTCTAAGTTTAAAACAGAATTATTAGAACTTTTAAGAAAGAGAATCGATAAACTTTGTTTTAAAGAATGTGAAATCGATAGAATCCAGTGTACATTAACTCCACTCTGCACACATCGCTCTTTACTTAAAATTAGGTTATTAAATGGTCTTACAATTGAAGATCAACCTAAATTCTGTTATAGCGTTCATAAAAACATTATTTTTCGCGATTTTCGAAACAAAACCGTAATATACAAACCTAACGATGCCTATTTATACCTAGTAGATTTTTTTGATGTATTTTTCCACGGAGATTACAGGCAACTAAATAAATTGTTTTCAAAGAAAGATTTTAAAAGCGCTAATAAAATATTCGACGATAGAATTAATAATAGAGATGAAAATTTTGATTATTATTTGACTGATGATCAAAATTTTATGATATTTAAATACGAAGAAAAAATCCACATCTGCTTTATTACTGAAAACTACGCTCTCTGTAACGCAAACAGAGAAAATATAACTGACTTGGAAGTTCTATTTGGTTTATGTAAGTTATTCGCAAGTATTTACTTTCCAGAAGTAGATTTAAAATTAAATCACTCCAATTGCGTTGAAATTACATCTCTTATCCCAAAAGATTCTCTTTTAAAAATTAGCAATTCACCACCGACGGATGAAGATGCTAAACGCGATAATTATATTTGGAATGTATTTCCTGAAGAATTAGACGCGTTAAGTCAATTTTGTAAGGAAATTAATATATATATGGATAAGAAAGAAAACTTAGCAATAAAATTAAATATTGGTGTTGTACCAGAAGTTCGCATGAATACATATTCAAGCGCATTGCTACGATATCGAGATTTAAGATTAGTTTTCAACATTATTTTTCGCTTGTACAATGATTTCTATATCTTACACGTGTAATTCTTAAATAAATAAAAAATTAAATAAAAAATAAGTGGTTAAAAATGACTGAAAAAGACCAAGATAATCCAGAAATCACTAAAATTATGGATTTTGTAAAAGATGGAAGAATCGATGATGCTGTGAACATCATCGCACTATATCTTGGAGACGCTACTCAAGATGATTATCTTAATAGGTTAGAAGATATTATTGAAATGCTATTATCACTTCACGGTGGAAGAATCGTTTTAAGATTCTTAATAGAACGATTGATTATTGACATTCCCTCTTTGCTAGAAAACCTCTCTAAACGCGATTCTGTTCTTCGCTATTCTTTCTTGTTATTATTGAAAACATCATGCGAAAATGAATGTGATTTATTTCTCCCTCATAGCGAGGATCTATTAAATTCAGACGATCCAAATGTAAGAGAAGCTATTCTTCAGTTAATTATCTTTGTGGCTGAGGGTGAAGCAGCAGTTGAAGATGAATCTTTAATTAATAAGATTGCCTTATCATTAGCAGATGAAAAAGAGTTTGTAGTTAAAAAAGCCATTCAAGCATTAATTTCGATAGGAAAAAAACACCCATTATGGGTAACCAAAGCAGTGACGAACCACGCTAAGAATAATCCAGAAAATGAAGAATTAAAAAATGCCGTAGATTCTGTTTTAAAATCAATTGTAACCGTCGAGAAAATTGACGAAATAGTAGAGGAAGCTCCTTCAGAAGGTGAGATGATAGAAAAACAAGAAATTGAAATAATTGATAAAGAACTAGAATTAAAAAAAAAAGAAATCGAAATTAAGAAAAAAAAGATAGAATTAGAAGAAAAAGAGAAGAAATTAGAAGAGAAAATAATACAAGAAAAGGAAAAATCGCTCAAGTTGAAAGAAGAAATACTTGAACAAGAAACCGTCGTTCCTGCAGAAGCGGATCTTATACCAAAAAAAGTTAAAAAACAATTAAAAAAAGAAGAATCAGAGATAATCGATAAGGAAATCGAACTTAAGAAGAAAGATTTGGAAATTAAAAAGAAAAAATTAGATTTAGAAATCAAGGAACGCGAAATTGAGGAGATGGCTATTGAAGAAAAAGAAAAAGCTTTAAAAATAAAGGAAGAAATAATAGAAAAAGAAACCGAATTATCTCAAGCAGAAATTGAATTACGACAAAAAATAATGAAAGAAAAGGAGCAAAAAATGATAGAGACTGAAATAAGAAGATCAATAGAAGAATTCAAGGAACTTGAAGATCAAAGCAAGGATGAAGATGACAAAAACGTGAGTGAATGAATGTATTAATTTCTTATTAGTTGATTTTATCTTCTGTTATTGGAGCAGTGTATAACCGCTTCACAATTTTCCTAATCTCGTCTACTTTTACACTATCAGGGGGCAACCCTTTTTGTATTGCTTTAGCAAGCCTGTATGCAAGCTCAATATAATTTAAATCTTCCAAGAATTCAACGATCTGGATTTTGTAATCGTTATCATCGACATCTTCTCCATATTCCATCAATTTTTCTTTCAATAAAAGATCAATCTTTTCAGTTCTTTCAATATGTCGCACTTTCTTAACTAATTGTTTGAAGGAATTGAAGATATTGTAAAGTTCCGAACGGGGGTAATCGTCTATGTTCCTTAAAACATAGAATATAAATAGTTCAGCTTTTTCAAATCGTTTTGTTTTTAGACTTATTTCTAAAAGCTCGAGAAGCGCTTGTTCGTAAAGGAATTTACTTTCCATATTAGGCACAATCTTTTCAAATATCCAATCGATCAGGTTCGGCTGGTTAAACCTTTCAACTACGTCAATAAGGAGTTTTATTATAGAATAATATAACTTAGCATTTTCTGTTTTAGTGGCAGTTAAAAATGAAACTAAAGCGTATTTAATCCTACCCATAGCATCGTCTAAATTAACTGGGGTTTCAGCGAACTTATAAAACGCAGATTCTAAAATTGGTTGAATTTTTTCTCTATTTTTAAAATCATAGACAAAATATTCACTCCAATTTGGAGCGATTTTATCAGATGTTGCGTTATCCTTCATTTTTACGGGAGCTTTTCTTAACTCTTTTGGTTTAGAGCTTAGTATTTTTTCAGATAGATTCTTTGCTTCCGTTTCAGACAAAAATTCTAAAATAACTTTATTTTTTTCATTAGGGACAGTAATTTTAAAGAAAACATCTTCATTTTCATCAAATAGCGCTTCTCTTAATTCTTTTGGGAATGTAATACCTGTTTTAGTCTTTTTAATTACATCTTGAAAAAAGATGTCGCTATCTTGTTTCTTATCTTCTGCCATATTTATTGTTAAGAATAATACTTTTTTAATTATATGTTGGATTACAATAAGAAGTTGTTAATAAGCAATTAAATCTTTGTTATGACTAAAGAATTACCCTGTGACATTTACTAATTCTACCCCTCGAATGTCGTAATTTTTATCAATGAAGCATAAGATTGCATGTCCTTTATGATTATAAACGAGGGGTACAGGATAAGACTCTGCATTATCAATAAAACTTCTTTTAACGATTACTGGAAGTATAGTATTACAAACCATGCAGGGAACCTTAAGATCCATAACAGAATTTAGCGCGTTAAAGTTATTAATAATTTTATCAATTTCTTCTCTAAAAGAACTGAACATCGCAGTGGAAAAATTATCGTATTTTATATAAGACTCAATATCATAAATTTCGTTAAAAACCATAGAAACCTGTTCAATAAGAGCCTCTAACAATTGAAATTGTACTTCATTATTGGAGCCTGCAGTATAAATCACATTTTTCAATCGGATATGGACAATTTTCATGTTTCCTTTAAAAAGATGAAAAAAAATATTGCTTACAGGATTCTGTTTTACAATATTTAAGTCTAGAATATAACTCTTATATGATTTTGGTGGTTTCCATTCAAATATTGTGAATTGATCCGTACTAATGTTAATAAATTCGAGATTTTGCAAAATTCGTGAATAATCTGCCATAATAATATTAGAGCGTATGTGGTTTATTCTGTTTGATTTGTCTGAAAGAGACTTAAATTTAGAAAAATAATTAAAATTTATAAATATTACAAGTAAATTATAGTAAATATATCTAAGCTTTCCTATTTAATCTTTTACAGCTAAGTAAATAAAAATAGGTTTGATATTCAAACTAAATGATTAAATGGAATAATTTTTTTAATACTCTAATATATTACAATTGCTATTAAAGAAGTATAATTTCAAACTCATGAGTTTTGCGAACACGAATGGTATAAAGCTATCATATCGAATTTATGGTAATGGTTTTCCTGTTATCTTCATACACGGTTATGGTGCAAAGAAAGAAATGTGGAAACCTCAAATTGCGGAAGTTAGTAAAAGATTTAAGGCGGTAACTTTTGACTTGCGTGGAACTGGAGAAAGTGATAGACCAAATATACCTTACACGATGAAAATGTTAGCGGAAGATATTAATGGATTAACAGATTTTCTTCGAATCGAAAAAGCTCATATCATCGGTAGATCCTTCGGAGGTATGATTGCTCAAAATTTTACTCTTATTTTTCCACAAAAAGTTGAAAAACTAGTCTTAATCGCTACTAATTACGGTAGAACGGATAGAGAATGGGTTGAAATAGCTAAAAACGGTCGTCTTGAAGAAGTAGAAAATTTAAAAAATGACCCCTTAAAGGCGTTTAAACAAAAATCAAAATGGGTTTTTCATCTAAAGTTTAGAAAAGAAATGGAAGCAAATCCTAGCAAAAAATTTCATGATAGCTTTTCAATGGAGGATTTAATTAGGGAAAGCACGGTTAACCCGTCAAGACCGCAAGATATAATAAATCAAGCAGAAGCTATGAAAACACATTACACATTGGAAAAATTAATTGATATTAAAAATAAAACTCTGCTTATTGCCGCTTCCCACGACAGACAGACACCAGTTTCAGTCATGTACGAGATGAATAATAAAATTCCTAATAGTGAAATAGAAGTAATAGAGGGAGCAGGTCATTTTATGACGCTCTCAAGAGCTCCGGAAGTGAATAAACTTATCCTTAAATTTTTAGAAGACTAAATATTTTATTTTTTTGCTAATTAATTTGGACACTCTTGTAAGAACTCATGAGAAGATTTTTATATATATAACTTGAAATTCTTATTAAAAACTTCATTAAAACTATTTTTACGATTAGTATGAAAGACTACTCAGATTGGAAGCCAAGTTATGATTATGAAAACGAATCTCCTTATTTAGAAAGTTCAGACCGACCATGGTTAAAATTTAGACCATTAAATGTCCCTAAATCTATTAAGTTTGATCCTATACCGGTTCATGAATTAATAAAACTATCTGCTAAGGAATTTTCTAATAATGTCTGCATTTATAATAAATCAGCTGATAAGAAATATACCTATCGAGAACTAATTTATATTTCTGATAAGATCGCAAACGCGCTATTTCAATTGGGAGTAGAAAAAGGAGAACCAATAGGCATCATGACTTCAAATTGTCCAGAATTCATTTTTTGTTGTATTGGAATTATGAAAACTGGTGCTATAGTAGTTCCAATTAATCCTTTACTTAAAGAGAGCGATGTAACGCACATAATTAGGGAATCCCAGAAGATGCGAATCGTATTTGCGCATAAAGGTAACTTTAGAACAATAAAAAAGGTTCAGAAAGAAATTAAAATTGATCACATAATCATACTCCAAACAGATGTAGCAAAGGAAGGAACTACTACATTTGAAGAATTTGTAGAGGATATAAAGCCAATTCCTCCAAAAATAGAGTTTGATCCCTCAGAAAATCTTGCAGCTTTACTGTTTACCGGTGGTACTACAGGTTTACCCAAAGGTGTTATGTTAACTCACACAAATCTGGTTTCTTGTACCCTCTCATATCTCCTAATGGGTGGAGAACCTGAAGAAGGGATGAGCACTTTTGGTAAAACTGTTAATCTATCTGTATTGCCATTATGCCATTCATTCGGTTTTTTAGTCTCAATTATAGCGTTATTTGGAGCTGCTATGCTGGTTGTATTTGACTCTTTCAATCCCTCTGAAATACTAGAAGCAATAGAATATTTTAAGGTAAATAATTTTGTAGGAGTTCCAGTTATGTATCAAATGCTAGTTAATTCTCCTGATTTCACCGAGCGTGATCTTTCAAGCCTTGAAGAAGCTAATTCTGGTACCGCAGCTTTAGCTCCGGAATTAGCAAAAAGATGGGAACAAGTCGTAGGAGTTAAAGTAGGGCAAGGTTTTGGTTTAACTGAGACTTCACCAATTACACACATACCAGCTAAATGGATGCCTGAAATTCGATCAGAGAGTATTGGGATACCAATTATCGATACTGATGCTAAAATTGTTAACCCAGATACTTTAGAGGAACTATCGCTAGGAGAGATTGGGGAAATCTTAATTCGAGGTCCCCAAGTAATGAAGGGATATTGGAGAAATCCAGAAGCGACAAAAAAAAACATAATAAACGGTTGGTTACGGACTGGGGATTTAGCTAGAATGGATGAACAAGGATATTTTTACATAGAGGGTCGGGCGAAGGATATCATTAAATATAAAGGATATAAAGTGATGCCTCGTGAAGTAGAAGAAAAATTATACGAACACCCCGCTATTCACGAGGTTGGCGTAGTTTCAGCACCAGACTCTAACATTGGCGAAACTATTAAAGCCTATGTAGTTTTAAAACCGGAATACAAAGATGGAAAAATAATAGAACGTGAAATTATTGAATGGGCTAAAGAACGATTAGCAGCTTACAAGTATCCCCGTCAAGTCGAGTTCATAAATATATTACCGCGGACGGCTGTAGGAAAAATATTCCGCAGAAAATTAAGAGAAAAGGCAATGAAAAGTTAAAAATTTACTTTTGTTTAAATCAGCTTCTTTTAAACAAAATTTAATATACCTAATTAACTTGGTAATCATGAATTACTTCTCTTACAAATTAAAACCATGAATAAAAAACATTTGAGAAAGGAGATTGCCGAATTTCAACAAACTCAGAAAGCACCAGAGTATAGCAACTTAGATTTCACGGTTGTGCTAATTCGGCCTGAACACGCGGGAAACATTGGTTCTATAACTCGACTCATGAAAAACTTTAATTTCAATAATTTAACTGTATTTAATCCAGCCGAAAGCGAAGAAATCATACGAAGTCATCATACACAAGGATTTTCAATGCACGGTAAAGATATTCTTTTAAGTGCGGACATTATAGAACTTGATAATCAAAATGACCACCTAAACAAGTACAAAGAATTAATGCAGAAATTCGATTTAGTTATCGCTTCAACCGCCAAGGGAATGCATTATAAGAATATTAGAAGGTTAGCTACTTTCCCTAAAGATTTAGAATTGCCCATCTCTCAGGAACCATTAAATATTGCTATAGTGTTTGGGAAAGAGTCACACGGTCTAACTAACGAAGAAATAGAAGTTGCTGATTTGTTGATTAGAATACCTTCTGACGATGATTACCCGACTTTAAACCTCTCACACGCTTGTGGAATTATTCTATATGAAATTTATAATAAAGTACATAAAGTATCTTTAGGAAGAGGAAGTAAACCAGTTTTATTAGCAAATAAATCTAATAAACGAATACTTTACGATTTAATAAAAGATGTAAATTATAACCTTAAAATTCGCAATTATACAGCAAAAAATATCATTTTTGCCTTTAAAAATGTGTTCGAGCGGGCATTTATTTCAAAAAAAGAGCTAAATTTAATTTTAGGCGTATTTTCAAAACTGAATTCCCTCTTAAAAAAAGGAAAAATATATGATGAATAATTAATATTTTCTAGACTGCTTGATAATACCGTGGTTTCTGGTTAGCATTGATTATTAGCTTTTCAGGCATATCGTTTAAAATTCTTCTAATAACCTTGGCGAGAGCGTTGTGTGTTTCGTATCCCATTGCGCTTGCCCATTCACTAGCGGTAACTCTTCCTAATTCTTTTAATTTATCTAAACAGATCTGCTCATAAGTCCTTGGAATAACCTTTTTATACTTTAAAATTGATTTTTACCTCCAATTTAGCTAATTCTATTACTTATTCTAATCTATTAAGAAAAGCACTTATTATATGAATTTTTTATAAATTTATATTATCAGCACTACTCCAGATAAAAAGAATAGTGACAATATTACATATTTTTTATATTTATGGCGCTATCTCCTAGTATTCCAATGTATTATCCATCTTGATTAAAAATTAGATTTGAGGCTATTTAAAGCATGATGTTAGATATTTGTAGAGGATTACATGTTTTCTGTATAAGGATCTAAATTAACCCATTTCATGAACCAAAGGTAAGATTTGAATAATTACCGACAAAATTAAGGTTTTATTGACAAAATCGTCTTTTATTTTGTTAAAATGTTATTTAGATGTTAAAATTGATAAAATTTAAACTACATATAGAGGGATCTTGAATTATTGTAATGTTTTTGGGATTAAGTATCTTCCACTAACAAGATTTTACTTGAGAATTTTTACCCATTTAAATATATCTTAGGAATTGGGAAAGATTTCCCACAAGAAAATTCGTAGTTTTAATGTATTAGCAATTAATGGGTTAATATTTAAGAAAAAATCAATTTTTATTCATTTTGTCAATGAATCATGCTAAAAACAAATGATTATATAAAAAGAAATATAAAAATAGTACTTAGAGATAAAAGGGAAGCAAATTAATTGTCCGAAAAAGAAATTTATGAAGAACGAGAAAAAAGAGTAAAAGAATTACTCGATAAGATCGAAAAAGATAAAGAATCGTTTGACGATTATCAAATTATGTTGGAGATACTTGAAGATATCAAATGCTCGTCAATCTCTGATATCGGTGAAAAGCGAAATAACACAAGCATAATAGGATTAGCAGTTGTAATCCGTGGTTACGAAAATTTAATCGCAGATTCTAAAGCACCATATGATAAGTTTCGATTCCGTGACGAGATGAACTACTTATATGAAATAGTTAGCAAAGAATTGAAAAAATCTAGTTCTTTCATACGCAATGAACAACGAATTCAAATATACTTAAGAAAACTATGGGGAAAAGAAGAGTTTAAAGATTTCTGCAAAAAGTACGATATTCGTAATATTTCCCTTCCTGTGCAAAATGTAAGTTTCTGGATGTTATCTTGCTTATTATTTGTACTTATATTTCTGCTATTAATCGTATTTTTTTATTTCTAAAGTATCATCCCTAAAGAAAGCTAATCGATGTATTTAAATATTATTTAATCCATTCCTATTAGCAGAATTAATTCTATTAAAAGGACTGTTCTTTTTATCTTTAGAGAAAAATTTTTGTTAGTTTACTTTTCATTAGGGATATGAAGTTTCAATAAACCGTCAAAGTGAAACTATTTAAATAGAACTCAAGTGTTTGGTAATGTGAAAAAACACAAACAATCAAGACTCCTGCGCCACCCTGGATTTTTGTCTTTTGGTAACGCGATAACTTAACTATCGCGCCATTCTTACCCTATACTAATTTTGACCATTTCAATAGGTCTTGGCGACAGGAGTCATCCTTACTTATGGATATAGACTTTTTTGTTAACTTGCACTTTTTTTAATATAAAGTCGTGATAGTCTTCTATCCTCAAGATTTGGGGATAAATGATTTCAATTTGTTTGTTAGATCCTCCAATTGTTATTTCTGGTTAATTTAGATCCTTATACAGAAAAGGTGTATTCCATCAACGACCTACGGTAATGTAATCCACTAAATTAGAGCTTAGCTTTAAAATAAAAAGATATATATATCCTAATATGGTATTTCTATATAACCATGTCTCAATCGTATAAAGATTTTTTAGATAAATACAAAATCGACGATTTTAAAACGAATTTAAAGCTTTCCGGACACACAAAAATAGATTTCTACAACGATATTGATAAGCTATTGAAAAGTATGAGCACAATTTTCAACAAACTTGCAACAATTGGAACTATGAGAGGTGCTCAAGTATTAATGGGAGTAGCAAAGCTAACTGGACCAGATAAAGTCGTAAACAAAACGGATGTGAAAAATTGTTTGAATATCGACAGATTAGAGAAATTAAGATCTGCATTTGAGTATTTAGAAAAGGCAAAATACATTACGATTGAGGAAAAAACCGAGAAATTTCATATTGTAAAATTAAATGAAGAGGAAAATCCAGATTTAAGGGTATTTAGGGAGATAATTCAGAAATACTGGAAATCCCCTCACGAAGAAGTAGAACAAGCAAAGAAATGGAGTGAAGAAAGATGAGAAATTCTCTAAAAAGCATAGTAGAACTGAATTTTGAGGATGAACAGGGTCTTAAAGATTCGGTAAAAACTATAAGATCGGAATACGTTAAAAAAGCACTTAAATCAATTATGTATATTACAATCGTTTTGTCAATAGCACTTATTTATTTACTCTACGGTTATTTACCCTACATTGAGAAGAATTTTTTTACTAACTTATTAACTATTGAGAACTTTAGTTCAGGAGGGAACGGGTTTCCATTGAATTTAACTTTAAGCTGGACTTTATTTAGTACATGTATTTTCTTAATAGTATATTTTATTAGAGTAAGTCAAGTAAAATTTACACCCTCTCTAATTAAGTATATTGAACAAGAAACAAAATATGCAGGATTTGAATTCATAAAAAAAATACAGAGCGTTGGACTATTTATGATTCTAACAGCCATCGCTATAGCATTTCTATTCTATATTGACACTAGACTTATCCAATTTAATAACACTTTCTGGAGCGTTTTCTTTCAAAATTCCTTTTTCATCTATTTATTAATAAGTTTAATTCTCCCGATCGTTTTCATCTTTAGAAAGGATAAATTTACTATCAAAGTAAAAGATAATGTTTTCGTGCTATGTAATCTGCATTATAGTGTTCGGAAAAAAAAGGAATACGATCCTAATTTATTAGGAATAGTTCTAACATCAAATCGTTTATGTTCTAAGTTTGATAAATCTGGAAAATATATTCATTCCAA
The DNA here is from genome assembly GCA_013375495.1 of Promethearchaeota archaeon. The sequence goes on along the minus strand of JABXKC010000004.1, from coordinate 83,650 downwards.
AATTTCAGAAGATAGATGGCTAATTAGAAACGAACCTTCTACTATTTCACCATTTCTTTATTTTGAGGAGTATTCGGTACCTTTTAACTTCCAAAAGCAATTTTTAAACATTGTTTTGGCTCTTAACGATTGGGAAAATAATTACATTTCAAACTTTAATTCAATAAATTATTACTTCTCAAACACATTTCCTTATTACAAATATGGGAATAGTAAAGACGAAAAACCAAGCAACCAACTTATTTATTTGAAATTTTTAAATTATTAACAGAATTTTTTCTCTTAATATCATCATACTAAAATAACACGAATTTTCTTAAGAAAAAGAGTAAAAAAATTAGTTAATTAAATAAAATATTTTTGCTGAAGCATAACATATTCGTTGTGGTCGGTGAATTCTGCTTCGACAAGTTTCGAAACGATATTATACAATTGTCGAAAAAGTTCTTCAGGAAAAGCATGATGCTCAAAAACTATGTCACTTACTAATTCTTCTGTTAAAATTTGCGAATTAACTGGTTTACTATACAATAAGAATTTCATCATAGCAGCTTCAATTTTTGACTTCACGATATTCTTGATTATCTCTAAACTTAAATCTCGCTTAGGGTCCATAAAATACGGGAAATTCATGTCGTCTAGAATTTTAATATAACCAAAACTTGATGCAATTTTTTCAACGCAATATTCTAACGAGCTAATTTCTAAATTAAACTTTTTACAGAAATCTTTTTTAGTTTCGTGGGCAGGAAATGCAAAAGGATGCCTCGTAACTATATAATAGGCCGCAATATAAAATTTATACAAATTATGAGGTATCTTTTCTTTAATTCTTAGGTATCTGTAAATTAACGAGACTGTGTCGAGTAAGAAATCCTCATTTATGTCAAATTGTTTTAAAAATTCTTCGCCATCTTTGATTAAATCAATGGTTATTCTATCTTTCGTGTTTAATATTTCGTAATCAGGGGAATACAATTCTAACATTTCACACACGCAACCTTAGCTTTTAGGTTTGTTTCAAAGAAATATCGAGATACTTCTTTGATATTATATGAATAACACTAATATTATTTAAAGGTGATGCAATTTGCATCACTTCGATGCACTTTTTGAAAATATTTAAATACTGGTAGTTTTTCTTATGAATTATAGCTAAAAATATCGACATTAATAAGTAATATCAAAATGACATCTGATAGCAATGAAGATGATAAAAAGAAGCGAATCACTGTTAATTTAGAGGATATCGATTTTAAAATAATAGAAGCCCTTGAAGGGGTTATTGCGAGAAAAAAAGCTTCTGTTATAACCCAAATGATAAAAGAATGGATAAATCAAAATTCCGATCGCATAATGAAAACATGGGATATAGATTTAGCAGGTATTAGGAGACAGGTTTTAGCAGAAACGAAGGGTTTGTCAATTAAAGAAGAATTACAAGATTTAGATAAAGAAGTAATAAAACAACTACCTGAACTATTTGAGACTATAAATAGCATTAATGTTAGCGAATTAGCAGCAATAATTGATATTAACCAAAGAACTCTTCAGAGAGTAATATTTGGGCATAGGAAGGAGCTACTAGATTTAGGATTAAATTTAATCTATAAAGACGGTTTGATTACTAAAAAAGAATAGAACTTTCATTTTAGGAATGTGATAAAAATGGTTAAGCGGATAAAAATGGAAAGTGAACTCATAAATCCAAATAAACTACTTATTACACAAACGGATATTTATTCAGGCGAAGAATCTATACGATTTATCAACCGTCACCCCATTTACAGAGCACTAATGAAAATAGAGTTTGAAGAAGTTCTCCGAAATTATCGAAACATGATAATGAAAGAATAAAATGATAAAATTTAAAGAAGTTATTCTAAAATGAGCACTGAAAAAATTAGAAAAGCTATTCGCGAGAGATTAGAAGAAATATACGAAATCGATTTAGAATATCAATTTGATCTTTCTAAAGTTGTAATTCCATTTTCTGAATTCTTTAAAAAATCAGAGTCTGCTAACAATGAGAAAGAAACTTCCAGTAAAAGTAAAGAGAAATATAAAAAACTTCTAATGCAAGAACTTTAAGTTAGTTTGAAACAAAAAAAAGCTTGATTTCTTTTTCTGACACGTTATAGAAGGAAGAGATCCTTCTTAAATATCATAATTCAATTTAATCTATTTAGTAACTTATTTCACAATATATACGTTATAATAAGAAGCAAGAATGTGAATCGTAGCTAAAGATTATTATGATCGAAGAGAAACGAATTAAAAGAAATCTTAAGAGATTTGCTTTTCCTCGATTATCTGGAACGAAATTTGAACTTAAAGCTTTTAATCAAGTAAAAACAGAAGTAAAAAACTTGAATCTTGATTATAAAGTTCAAAATTTTACTTTCAGTTCGTTTTATTCTCGAATATATCCAAAAATAGCATTTTCATCCGGTTCGTTAATATATTTATTCCTATACTTGACTTATCATCCGATTATATCTCCAATTATAATAGGCGTATTGATTGCCATTTTGACTTTATCTTTTCTATTGACAAGGAAACCTGAAAGAATTCAATTTATTAAAAAATTAAATTCACAAAACCTTTTAGTTAAGATCAAATCTAAATCGGATAAAATGAAGAACAACGATAGAAAAGTGTTATTTATTAGTCATTTAGATTCTAAGGGACAAAGATTTAAGATACAAATCCGAATAAAGACGATTAAACTGTGGATATCCACCTCAATTATTTTAGCGGTTACTCTGCCCTTTAAATTCTTGATATACATAGGATTAGAAGATATTTTTTATATTATTGGGGGGACTCCTTTAATATTGAACATTATAGCTTCAGTTATATTAGTTCTTAACGCCACAGATAACAGTTCTGAAGGTGCTGTTGATAACGCTTCAGGCATCGCGTGCAATTTAGAACTCTTAAATCACTATAGTATCGATAAAAACAGATTAAATAATTACGATATTTGGTTTCTATTTACTGGAGCTGAAGAATGCGGTACCATGGGCGCTAGACATTTTTACAATACTTTAGAGAATTACGATCCCAATAAATCGGTAGCATTTAATTTTGAATCTATAGCTAAGCATGTATATTTATTTCCGGGAGGGAAAGAGAGTAATAATGCTAAGGACATTGATAACTTTATTTTAAATAACGACAGAAGTCTTAAGATAAATCACTACATCACGAACAGAGTTCTCGGCACTCACTCTGATGGAGGCTTCCTGGGAAGTAAAAGGTTTCAAGGATATGGCATAGGGGAAGTAGAAGCTTATGAGTATATGCATACTCCGAACGATTCTCTGGATAAAATCGATACAACCATATTAAAGAAGCTCTGTTTGGTTCTAACTGATAGTTTAAAAAAACACGATTCTACTTTTTTTAAGTAACTCGTAATTTTCTTGTTGAAAATACATGAATTTATTTTTATTCATTTATATTCATGTAAAAGTTTTAAAAATAGTTCTTTACATGTTACTTAATAATAACAAATTATTAGTAGGTTACTCTTATGGAAGAAGAAGAACAAGAAGAAGATAATGGATTTGCGTTGAATGAAGAAGAATTAAACATATTCTACGAAGTGCTATTTAAAAGAATTATGGATATTATGGATAACCCAAACATCAATGTAAATCCATTCGAGGATATGATAAAAATCTTAAGCCGATTAAGCGAAATATTTAGTTTCAAGAGCATGATAACTGTAATTCCTGAGTTAGTGGCTTTTGCTATGAAATACGGTATGATGGTGGAAAAATCTTACGACGAAGATTTAACTAACCTGAAAGAAGACCAACAAGGGTACGGTGAAGAAGAGGAAAAAGAGAGAAAACGGTTAGTTATCCAGAAAGATTTAGATAAACTTAATATGTATTTATAAAATATTTCTATTTTTTTATTACTTATAGTTCGCTATGTTGAATTTCAATATTATTCTTTAGTAATATTCAATTTCTTCTCAATTAGTTTTAAAATATAATATAAAACTAGACCAACCACAAAACCTACGGTAATACCGTTACCTACAGTAATATTAAAGATTAAACATATTATTGCCGAAATAACAATGATTGGAACATTTCTTAAAGTATAGTCTTTAAAAGAAATCTTTGCTAATAAAAAAGCAGTGTATAAGAGCATGGCTCCCAAAATTGCTTGAGGGAACGCGCTAAAAATCAAAAACAATGTGTCTGACAAGAATAATCCTAGAAAAATCTCTAGTAGTCCTTCTAAAATCATAGAACCACCCGTTCTGGCTCCAAAAGCGTATTGAGAGGCTAATCCACCCGACCCATGACATAAAGGAATGCCACCTAAAAACGGAGTAAAAATATTCATAACCCCCATATTCAACGCGAGGTCGCTTGCAGAGACAGTTTCTTCTTTTTCTGGAAATAATTCTTTAATAAGACTTACTGTGGCAATCATGACATTAGTCAAAGTTAAAAATAATTGAGCTATACCTGCAAACAGCATACCCCATAAAAGATTATCCCATTGTGGAATCTGAAATGTAAAAATTGGCAACTTAAACTGAACATCAGATAGAGAGATAGATTGATTCCATATAATAAGAATAATCCCAAATACAACCAAGATTATTGAAGAGGGAATTTTCTTGATTTTAAGTGAGACTAATATTACTGAAAATGAAACAATCCCAATTAGGAGATCAAAACCTATTAGTTGGATTGCAGTCCAACCCAAAATCAACCCTAATCCTAATTGTATCCCGCGAACTGCTACTTGAGGGATTTTCCTCACTAACTTCTCTAAGAATTTCGTAAAACCTAATATTGCCCATATTATTCCCGTACCGAAACCCGTTGAAATAACTAAATTAGGGCTCCACGCTTGCGATATTGCAATCGTGCCAATACTTTTTTGAGGTTGGACCGGCAAGGGTAAATTGAATTTAATCCCTAAAAGGATGTTGGTGATTCCTAAGCACAAAAACACGCCCGCAGGATTCAAGCCTACTATTGAGATATATCCTATAATAAATGGAATTAAGGTACCCCAATCACCGAGCGCTCCACCAAATTCTCTCAAATTAAATTTAACTAAAAACTTCCTTCGAGTGGAATGGTTCTCTTTCTCCTTTGAAGGTTTTACAAAGCTATTCTTCATACTATATTCTCATTGAAAATATTCTTAATTGTATCGAATTTTTTATAATAACATTTATTATGTAATGTAGCATAAAAGTATATTAAAACTTATTAGACAGAAAATTTAGAAATAAGCTAGTAATCCGTGAATAATATTATGGTTGATTTAAAATCTGAAGGAATTCCTTTTTATATTGTTGACGTTTTTGCTGAATATAAATACTCCGGAAATCAGCTCGCTGTGGTTGTTAGTGGCGAAAAGCTAACTGATAATGAAATGCAGCGAATTGCAAAAGAAATGAATTATTCTGAAACTACTTTTATCACCTCAATTGAAAATTCTAAGATAAGAATTTTTACTCCTAAAGTGGAATTACCATTTGCTGGTCATCCTACAATAGGGACTGCTTTTATCTTTCAACAAGAATTTATGAAAGGGAAGGCTAAAACCATGACATTAAATTTAAAAATTGGTCAGATTCCAATATTGTTTAAATACAAGGGAGATCTTTTATCAGAAACATGGATGGAGCAAAAAGAACCGACTTTTAACGGTTTTTTCTCTCCAGATTTAATTGCCGAAGTTTTAGGTATTAAAGAGAGCGATATTGATAGTAGATTTAGGATTCAGGGTGTCTCAACGGGTGTTCCAACCATAATAGTACCTTTAAAATCTTTAGACGCTATAAAACGCGTTAAAATAAACAAAGAAAGATACGAATCGCTGATTCGAAATACTCAAGCCAAAACAATATTAGTTTTTTGTCCCGAAACGTACAATAAAAATAACGATTTAAATGTAAGATTTTTCGCTGATTTCTACGGTGTTCCAGAAGATCCAGCTACAGGCTCAGCCAATGGTTGTTTAGCTGCATATTTGGTAAGACAAGATTATTTTGGCAAGAAAGCGATCGATATCCGTGTTGAACAAGGGTATGAGATTGGAAGAGAGTCATTACTTTTATTGAAAGCTGAAGAAAAGAGTGGCAAATACTTTATCGCCGTTGGAGGCAAAGTAATACTCGTTGCTAAAGGTACCTTGTACTAGTTCACAACTATTCTAAATAAAAACTATTTCTTTAAATATTTCTTTATAGAATATCCAGTAAATCATACTTCTATATTAAAGTGGAAATCAAGACTTTAAACAACTGGAATAAAGAGCACCAAACCATTTTAGACAAGATTAACAGCTTCACAGAAAAGTCAGACGAAGTTCAGGTCCAAAAAAATAAATTCACACTTTTATCTGAGCTTTTGCTAAAACTCTGCACTTCCCGAAACATTAAAAGCAACTTTAAAAACCTAACGAGCTTAATTCTACTGTTCCTGAACATAAATAAGAAAAATTACCCTATAGATGTTTATTCCGTTGATACAAAAGAATCTCAATTAAAAGTACTAGAAGAACTAAAAATCAAGCGCATTTTAAAACAAGAATTACTTTCCAGCGAGCAAGTTCAATGACTTTTATGCGCTTATAATGACTTTTAATTCACTAAATTTGTCGCGTCTTACGATTTAAAATTTGGTAGGACTATATTAAAATCAAAAAGAAAAAAGAATTAAAATGAGTTCAAATACCTCTAAAAAGAGGCTCCAAGATTATTCTTTTTTATTCGAATATAATTTATCTGATTTTATAATTTCATTTAAGGAATTATTTAAACATATAAAAGCAAGCGACATCTACTCTGGAAACGAGAACATTCCGTTTCAGGAAAATGATAAAAAATTTCAAAAATTATTGCTTAGCGAATTTATAGCGTAATTTCTTCATATTTTAATTTTCTAAACAAAAAAGAAATATAGAGCGTGTAATCAGCTCTTTAGTTTACCCTTATAAGTTTTTAGAGATTCAATTCTAGGATTTTCTTTTGATTTTCAGCAACTTTTTCTGGAGTTAAATCATACCATCTCCAAAATACGAAAGTACCAACCAATATACAAATCATAGGTACGATGGCTAAGTGAATATGGACCCCAAATTTTGCAGAAGCACTATATGGATCTGCAGCAAATCCTGTAAATGCGTGGGCTAATGTAAAACTTAAGGCTTGAAAAAAGATCCCTAATCGCCCAAAAAATTGTTGGAATCCAGCATATACCCCTTCTTGCCGCTTTTTTAGCCTAACGACAGATTCGTCTACAACATCTGCTAAAACAGGAGCAATCATAGCCCAATAACCTCCAATTGATAATCCCCATACTATCATTGCTATAATTATAGCCAAAAATTCTTCGAGAAATATCAAGGGAATCGTAAAAACACCCATTAGTATTCCACAAATTACCATAATTTTTTTATTATTATTGGTTTTGTGGGCAGCCTTGACCCATAGTGGCGTTGATATTAAAGCTCCTATGAGAAATCCTGCAAAAATTGGAATAGATGCATTTTCATCCAAGCCTAATAAATTATCCCAGACATATGGTACTGAAGCCGTCATAGAATTCACCAATGTACGATACATAGTGTAGGATATTATAAAAGCTACAAAGCTTTTTTGTTTCAGGGCAGACCCTAAGGATTTAAAAAAGGAGGGTCCTTTTTCTCTTTCTTTGTGCGTTTCTAAATATCTATCAACAGCGTCTTGATCGTCCCTTACACCCGGTATTGCTAAACCTAGAGCTATTAATCCAACAATAATAACTGCTCCCGCTTGAACAAAGTAGGTTGAAACTATTCCTTTATCTATAAAAAGAGGAGGTATTATCGCTCCAAGAGCGACTCCTACGAGCCCTACTGGTATCTGTAAACCCGTGGCGGTTCGACGTTCTTTAACAGACCTAAACTTATCGGGAAAAAGTGATGAAAAATTTACCCAGAAAACTGAAGCAAATGTATCAAACAAAAACGTAGTAATAATGAGCCAGAGAAATAATATCCAAGCATCTGAGACCGGATTTAAAGAGGGGGGTGTAAAAATTAGAATATAGCTTAAGATAAATGGAACTCCTCCTATTAAAATCCAAGGAAATCTTCTTCCCCACTTTTTAGTAAACTTGAAGGGTTTATTGGTCAAATATCCTACAATAGGGTCATTTATTCCATTATAGACCGCATAGAGGAAGAATCCAAGCCCAATTAGCCATACATTTAAACCAATTTCTACTTCGTAGAAATAAAAGGCGAATGTACCAAACGCCATTTGAAGAAATTCATTCATAAAGTTTCCGAATCCATAAGAAGCCATGTTTAACTTGGAATGTCTTACTTCACCAATATCATTTGACAAAATTGATCACATCTTTTTTTTTGAATAATAATTTGTATGTTAATTCTTATATTTAGTTAAATTCTTTTTAAAACTATAGTTTTTTCAACCTTAATTTCAGTTGGTCTTCAAAAAACGCTAAAAAATAAAAAAAATAAAAGATTTTAAGATTATTTTAAAAAAAAATTTATATTGCTAACTATTTAGCCCATTCTTGATCCCAGTAAAACCACATGAATGCTACGAAGAAAAATATTAAAATTCCGATTTGAACCCATATCATGAATGGAAGCGATGGGAAAGTAAAAACAGCGAAAATTTGAACCGCAGTACCTAGCGCAGACCAAACTATTTCCATTTGTACGACGATTTTTACGCTTTCCCATCTGGTCTCTCTCCAAGAGAGAAGCGAAGATGCTGCTAATCCCATGAAAACCGCTCCTAAAACACGCCCTGTAACAGGGTCCAGATAAGGCCAAGTAACAAGTCCTACATAGAGTTCAACTATAAATAAAAAGACTAATCCAAAGATTACCGCAACAAAAAAATGGATTAAAAACGTTAATTTCAGTAGTTTCGAGATTTCTTCTTTCATAATTTCTTCTCACTCTTTTCAATAAATTAGTGTATTTTCTAATTCAAATAATAATTATATTTAGAATTTCCTTAAAGTAAGCTAGTTGCTTTATTATATAAATCTTACTCATATGTCAATTAATAAATTGTTAAAAGAGGTTAAATTTCTTTATTTATTTAGTTTGATGAAGTCTGAAAGTGGACTAAAGTATTCTTTTTCGAAAGAGAGGATGTTATTGTGACCCGCACCTTCGATTATTATTAATTTTTTGTCAATATTATTAGGTAAATTTTTGTAGAGCAATTCAGCTTCTGTAATAGGAATTATATAATCATTTGTACCATGAATGATTAATGTAGATTTAGTAAATTTTTTAACTCTCGTGTCGTTCGAGTATTCGTTTAATGATTCCGGAGTTAAATACGGACTGCTTACTCGAAACAAATTTACCATCATGTTGTAAGCACTAGCAAATCCACTTTCAAATATTATTCCGCGTAAGTTAGATGGATTATGTGCTCCAATTTCAGCGACGCAAATACTACCTAGAGATCTCCCTTGAATAAATAGAGAATCTAATAGATTTCGCTCATTCATCCAATCTGTAAATGTTGTAAAAACAGGCATCGCATCAGAGATTAGACTAGTATAAAATGGAGCTCCGGAGCTAAACCCATAACCACGAAAATCGACTACTGCTAAATTTACATTACATGTATAAAACATTGGTGCAATGAAGCGATAATCTAAAGCAACCTCTCCGTTTCCGTGAAATAATAAAATCGTTGGCAAATTCACATTGTTTTTGTAAAAAAAGCCACCAATTGTAATACCATCGTTAATTTGGAACTTTAAAATTTCTATATTTGAACCCAGGTTATTTGGGATTACAGTCTGTCGAGGATAAAATACCATATTTGAAACTGTAGGATTATCAATTATTATATGCTTTTCCATGATTATTTTAATTTTTTTTTTTAAAAACTCAGCTACGCGTTGGTGATTAAATATACGAGTATCTTTTTAAACTCTTTTTTTCTTACAATTTGTCATTTTACGAATATTTCTCCTAGTAGAGAATTTCTTACGATCAATTGAATTACGATCATATGATATCGATGAGAAATTCGGGGAGCAATTGGAAAAATTTGATGGTGAAATCAGTCAATTTGAAGGCATTACAGAACTAGTAGAAAAAAGACTGCCAATTTCGTTAATTTATCCTTTAAAAATTAAGGAAAAGATAGGAATTAAGCTCAATTCTGAGGAAAGAAATTTAGTTAATCGAGCACTTAATACCATGAAAGGGAAAGATGTTAGCTACTTCTTCGTTTCCAGTTTGATTTCACAGGAACGAGGATTCCAAGTAAAAGAAGCAGAATTAATATTAAAATTAGTAGAAAAAAATATTTTCCAACCGATTCATTATGAAATTTATTTTATTTTTTTTTACTTTTTTATTTGTTTATGAAATATCTTTTTAAATGATACTAAGACTTAATTAGGAGTTCTATTATTAATTAAACATATAATTTTAGATCGAACATAAGTGAACTAACATTCTTTTCGAGAAATACGACATTCTATCCAAACGAATCAACCGACATTTTTTAAGAATTATTAGCATTTTAATACCACTTATTACAATTATTACATCAGCTAGTATCTACGCTATAAACGACGCTTCTTTTAGTTTTCTCACCCACTATTTAAGTCATTTGGGGGGAGGTCCAGAAGGAGCTGGAATTGTATTTAATGTAGGAATAATGACATCGGGATTCCTGATGGTCTTTTTTTTCCTCAATCTGAGCGCGTTTTTACGCAGGAAAAAAACCAACACACTTCTTATTTATATTGCATTTATTCCGGGGTTACTCTCATCCATTGGTACTTTCTTTGTAGGCGTTTTTCCTTATACTGTTACACAAGAGTTACACAATTTTTCAGCGACCTTTTTTTTCATGGGGGGATTCGCATATTGTGTTTTGTATGGAGTATCTGAGTGGATCACTGAAGGAATCTCTAAACTTCAAGCATCCTTAGGTTTTGTTGTTGCTTTGTTTTTTCTACTATTTATCATTTTTACTGCTATAAATTACTTTAATCCCCATCTAGCTGCAGAACAATCCCATATTACGGAATGGATGCTAATCTCTATGTTAATGTTTTGGATCATCGAACACGAAGCAACCATGACTAGGGATAAGAGAAATAATTTAAAACCTTCCTGAAATTTACGTTATATAGATTTTCTTTATAGTGCTTTTCCTTGATTTTCTACCGCTTCAATTGCTTGTTTCACTACCTCTGGATCGCCTAGGTAATAATGTTTTATAGATTTAAGATCGTCATCTAATTCATAAATTAACGGTATTCCTGTAGGGATGTTCAATTTAACTATTTCTTCCTCAGAGACACCGTCTAAATATTTCACAAGAGCGCGTAAGCTATTGCCATGCGCGGATATCAATACTCTTTTTCCATTTTTGATTGTTGGGGCTAGTGTTTCGTGCCAATATGGTAAAAATCGTTCAACAGTATCTTTTAAACTTTCAGTTAAGGGAATATCCTTAGAATCTAAATCTTGATAGCGTACATCAGTTCCAGGGTATCTTGGATCAGAAGTTTTAAGAGGTGGCGGAGGTACATCGTAACTTCTGCGCCATATTAGCACTTGTTCTTCTCCTATTTCAGCAGCCATTTTGGCTTTATAATAACCTTGGAGCGCGCCATAATGTCTCTCGTTCAATCTCCACGATTTAAATACCGGTATCCACAATAAATCTAATTCATCCAAAACAATCCAAAGCGTTCTTATCCCTCTTTTGAGTACTGAGGTATAAGCAACATCAAACGTAAAGTCGTTCTCTTTCAACAATTTTCCTGCCTTTTGCGCCTCTATAATTCCTTTACTTGAGAGATCTACATCTGTCCAGCCGGAAAATCTATTTTCTTTGTTCCACTCACTCTCTCCATGACGTAAAAGCACTAATTTCTTCAATTTTCTCACTTTTTTAAGAAATAAATTTAGATTTTTAAGTTACATACAATAATTATATTTACAAATTGACTCGTATTTTAAATATAAGAAGACTATACTTTTAGGTGTTTTGTAAAGTGAAAAAAAAAGGAATTTTAAAGGGAGGTAATCGAAAGGAGGCTACATGGAACCAAACTAAACTGGGTGAACCATTTAAAAAGGCGTTAATCAGGTTTAGAAACGATGTCTTACCTCGTGATGATTTCGATCCCACATCTCTGTTGCAATTTGGTTTATTCATGTCAATGGCGGTTATTAATATCTTAAAGGAAGCTGAAAAAAAATTAGGAAAGGAGGGTCAAGAAGTTATAATAGATGCTTTAATAAAAACGGGTTATAGTATGGGCAACAAAATTCTCGAAGATATTCAATTACCCGCTGATATTTCAGATATGGAATTAATAAGCTTCTTAGCAACGATTATCAACACTCAAGCTTGGACTTCTATTGAGGACCCGCGCATCGATGGCGAAGATCAATGTTCTTTTGACATACTTTGGTGTCCATTACAAGATGTTTACAAACCTTTTGATTGCCGGGTTCAGAGATATCTAGTGCAAGGTATTATTAACGCTTTTAGGGATTCTGGAGTTTTAAATAACGAGTTCCAAGTCGAGTTCAAAACAACGATTCCAGCCGGAGCAGATACTTGTCTTTTCGAAATAACTAAAAAAAAACAGAACGAAAGCGATAAATGGGAAGAATATTCTAAAATTCTAGAAAAGAAAGCGTTAAAAAAATAAGGGTTTTATGACTTGATAACATATCTGATTAGTATAAAATTGAATTGTCTAGACTTAAATATATAAAATGAGTATTAAGAATTATCTACCCATTAAAGATTGACTGATAATAGTTTAAAAAGAGAATGAATCATAAACGGATCTACAGGCTTTCCGCCTTGGTATTATTAATTTCGATAATTATTTTCCCTAATTCTTTTTCGAATGCAACAGTATTAGGTGAATCTGAGTTTCCCGCGGAAAAAGAAGATAGTTTCGTTTGGGAAACCGTAAATGCGACAGAATCGTGGTATATGGAGGTTGAATTCGTACGTTTCACTGTTACTGATATATATAATGAAACTTACAACTTTCAAAATCACTTATTTATGAATTATACCCTTGAATTTTATCATAATTCAATATGGTACCTGCCGACTGACGACGGCAGTTATGAAAACGCGTTCTATATGGCTTATAATAAAACTTTGGGCTTTTTAAATTGGTCCGAAGAAGGCTATTACAATGGAAATTTGTTTTTATTCCCCACCCCTGTTAACTATACTCTCATTGGAGAGGCTGTAATGACTGCCTCAGTAGTTTTTTCAAACTACTCTTTCAATGGAACAAAATTAACATTAGACTATGGAAACAACACCAGGATCGAATTAACTATAGATACTTCTGGAATTTCAACAAGTATAGAAAGGCTCACCAATAACACAACGATATATAGATGGGAATTAAGAACAGAAAAAATAATAGTGAAAGTTCCATTTGGACACTATTTTCTGCCAATATCAATAACGACGACTGTTTTTCTTATAATAATAAAAAAGAAAAAGTTAAAGAGAACAAACAATCGAAAAGAAAATATCGTAGTGTGACTTAACTTCCCAAATTTCCTAAAGTTTTAGATATATTAACAACTAAATCCAATATTACTATTTCAATTATTAATAGATGAATTTAATATAGGATGATAAAGGTTGAGTGAACAATTTTTTTGGTGGAATGAAGAGCAAAAAGCGATCTATAAAGATACTAGGCAGTTTGTAGAAGATAACTACGAAGAAGCTGAAGAACATTTCTGGAATACTAAATTTCCATGGCCGTTAGTTAGAAAAGTAGCTGAAAAAGGATATTTTGGAGCAGGTGTTCCAAAAAAATACGGAGGATTAGAATTAGGTGCTACTGGAAGTTGTATTGTAGCTGCACAGCTTGGGAGGCTTTACGCTGTCGGTCACGTATTTACCGTAAGCATGTTGGCGGGATTGGAACAAGTGCTACGGTTTGGAACAGACGAGCAAAAACAGACTTGGCTTCCTAAGATCGCAAGTGGGGAAGAATTAGGCGCTCTTTGTATTACTGAACCGTTTGCAGGTTCTGATGCCGCGAATGTCTTTACATCTGCGATAAAAGATGGAGATGAGTGGGTTCTAAATGGCAAAAAACGATTCATTACAGGAGCAGGCGTTTCTGATAGGTATTTTATTTACGCAAAAACAAGCGACGAAAAGGATGTTCGGAAGCAATATGGACACATCACCGCTTTCATGGTTGAGAAAGGACGACCAGGATTTAGTTTAGAAAAGATCAATCCATTGATTGGATTTGATAATGTTCCAAACGGATACATAGATTTCGATCACGTCAGAATCCCTGACTTTAACCGCATCGGTGCTGTTGGTAACGGTTGGAACGTAATGATGGCAGGTCTAAACTTTGAACGCTTAATTGGAGCAGCTGTTTTCAGTGGGTTATTTGAAGATGTCATTAATTTATTGTTTTATTTCACAAAAAGGCGCGTTCAATTTAATAGAACTACGAATCAATTTCCAGGAGTACAAGATGGAATTGCTGAAATTATAACAAAAGCCAAAGTTTCAAGATTGTACTCTTATCACTGTGCTAAATTACTTGACGACGGAAAGGAACCGATGGTGGAAGCATCTATCGCCAAAATAATTAATACGGAATACGCCAGAGATATTGGTCTTAAAGCCATCCAAATTTTAGGAGGAGATGGGCTTACCAAATTTTTACCGGCTGAAAGAATTTTACGCGAAGCTAAAATCGGAGAAATCGTAGCTGGCACGAACGAGGTTCAAAAGATGATTATATATAGATTTAGTGCTATGCTTCCTTTTTATAACAAACCTGTGAGATTTAGATGGAACGAAGATGTCAATGCGCCCATTATTTCAAAGAAAGATTCTAAATTCAAAGGACTAGACCTTTCAGAAGAAAACGTGTTAAAAGTCATCGCTCACGATTATAAAATAAATCCGGGTTTGTACATGACTCCTGACGATGTACGGGAGGACATAGGAGGTAGTAGGTCTGAACTGCGAAAAACTTTTGAGCTATTAGAAGAACAAGGTTTAATCGTTAGCCATCGCGATCGCTCAGGAAAAATCGTTTTAGTTAAAGCTACTTATACCGGATTACAAAAAGCATTTCCAAAAGAATATTATCAGTGGTTTCCAGATTGGTATGAAAACGCAGATAAGTTTTAATTTAATCTCTTTTTTTTCTTTTATGCTTCGTCCTTAATTTCGAAGTCTTTAATTACCTTAATGTTATTGTTAATGTCGATAGTTACCGCTAACAACTTTATTTCTTCTGCGTCTTCAAATTCGGGATCGAGCATTACAAAATAAAAAATGCTTCCATTCGTGTCATATCCCATCTCTAATTCTCCACATTCTTCCGGTAGGATTTTTAAAACCTCATCAGAGGCGTGCTTTTTTAATACTTCATATATAGAATTTTCGATTTTTGTTTGTTCTTTTCGTATTTCTTTAATCTTTGAGAAATCAAATTGACCCATTGATTCTCCAGCTTTCATATTTAGCTCGTTCCATTCTTGAAAGAGTTCGCTTAAATTTGACATAATTAATCTATTTCTCAGAGTTAAAATAAATGTATTTATTATCCTAGAAATAAAAAAGAATGGGTTTTTAATCGAAAATTGGAGAAATTTCATAGCCGAACTATCCATATTATAAGAGCAAAGAAACCTAAAAACGCCGCGACAAATCCAATCGGTAGAATTGCCATCCACGGAGAAAAAGAACTAGATGCGGCTTTTTTTACTTGTCTCTGTTCTAATCGTGCTATTTTCTGTTCCAATTCATTAATTCTTGCATCCTTCTCATCGGATTCAGTTTTTTCTTCGAAACTAAATCCACAAAAAGGACAAGATTTCGTAGCAGATTCAATCTTAGCTCCACAATTTTGACAATAGAACATAGTTTTTTAGAGATCAATCTTTTAAAAATTAATACAATATTATATTTATTAATCTTTTCAAGAATGCGAAGGTTTTGTTAAACATGGTCAAATATAAACTTGATATTAATAAAGCCCCGTTTGCCCACACCTACTCTATCGTAGCAAGAGACTCAAATACGGGCGAAATGGGTGTAGGGGTACAAAGTCACTATTTCTCAGTAGGAAGCATCGTATCGTGGGGAGAATCTGGTGTAGGAGTAGTAGCTACCCAATCGCTTGTTAACGCCTCCTTCGGATTACGTGGGCTTGAACTATTAAAAAAAGGAAAGTCGCCACGAGAAGCCTTAGATATTTTAATCACTGCCGATGAAGGGAGGGATGTAAGACAAGTAGCGATTTTAGATGTTCAAGGAAGGGTCGCCACACACACAGGATCGAAATGCATTATCCACGCGGGACATGTAGAAGGGAATAACTACTCCGTTCAAGCTAATATGATGCTTACTGATAAGGTTTGGCCTACGATGTCAAAGACCTTTGAATCAAATGACCATCTCCCCCTACCAGAACGAATCGTTGAAACTCTAGCATCCGCTGAAGCTGTTGGAGGTGATATTCGAGGAAAACAATCCGCAGCGCTTTTAGTTGTGGGTGGAAAGGAAGCTAAGAATAAATGGGAAGACAAGCTCATAGACTTAAGGGTTGAAGATCACGATCACCCTGTTCAAGAACTATCAAGAGTACTAAAGCTTTATCGTGCATACAAACACATGGATAAAGGAGATTTAGCAATGGAACACAGCGATATGGAAGCTGCACTTAGAGAATATGACTCCGCTCTCAATTTATTCCCTAAAAACTTAGAAATGAAATTTTGGACAGCCGTCACTCTCGCAAATAATCAAAACTTATCAAAGGCGTTAGAGCTATTTAAAGAAGTTTTTGAAAACGATAACAATTGGCGTATATTAGCAGAAAGATTGCCAAAAAGCGATTTATTAAATGTTTCAGATGAGGAATTAGAGAAAATAATCTCACTCTAAATCTTAATACTTTTTTTCTTCAATATTGAAATTGATTATCATAATCTCTTTTGTTTATTAGAAAATACATTACTTTCGAATTTTTATCTATGTGAAAAATATCTCCCATATACTTCATTCCAGCCCTCTCGGCAACTTTCCACCCTCGAGTGTTTCCTTGTTCAATATATGCTATTATTTTCATGAAATTACGGTTTGCAAAAATGTATTCAAAGATTTTCCTCAAAGCTTCAATTGCATAACCATTCCCAGTATATCGTGGGAATAACGCGTAATAACACTCTATTTGTTTTTCTTTCTCGAAAGTTCGTAAAAAAACGTAGCCAATAATTTGTGATGGTTCTTTTAATTGTAATAAGAAGCAATATACATCGCGTTCCTTAAAATAACTAAATAATGGATAATCTTCTTCGGGGAAAGCATCATTCAGTTTGTTAAATAAATTTTCGTAATCTTCTTGAGTAAATTGGCGAATGTATAATCTTTTTGTTTCTAATGGCTCGGTATATTTAATTGACAAAATAATCCTAATGAATAAACAATTTTCCTTAATAGTTAAGAATAAGAAAAGTAAAGAAAAAAAATAAATGTAATTAATTAACCAATAATTTTAAGCTTTCGACAAGCTGTTGTGGCCTAATTCCGTAGAGAAATGCCGAATGATACGTTTTTATTTCATTTTCAATGTTTTTGATATTTTTATCTCGTGATTTATAATCTTTTGCAATCTCTCTTAATTTAGAGTAAGTAACTTCCTTAGAATCGCTCAATTTAGAAAAATATCCTCCGAACGCAGTAAACATATTATGCATTAGCTCGATCTCTCTATTAGTAAACGAGTTTGCGCATTTTTTACAGATTACTGCAAATGTACTTCCCATTTTTTTTATCGTAATTTCTGAATTTGCATTCCTATGACAGATTCTGCATTTAACAAAGCTAAAACTTTTCTTCTCTTCTACAAGTTCAATTGTAAAACTCTTCTTCTCTTCTACAAGTTCAGATGTGATCATGAATTTTCGATCAATTTGAAGTATTTAAAGAAAAATTCTTGGAATACAATTATATTAAGTTCTGGAGTTCATCTAATTTCTTCAATAACCAATTTTTAAATTCTTGAAAATTTTCAATTGGAGGTATTGTTTCAATCTCTTTTTTTGAAAGCTCATTATCTGTTTCTAAAATAACTTTAATTGGCTCTTTCAGAGTTTTAATCTCTTCGATATGGCTGAATTTCTGTACTGGGTTTATATGCAATTTATCGAATATAATTTGGAAGTCTAAACGATCGATTTCGTCGAAGCTAGAGTTTGTATATAACTTTTGAATCCAATTTGTGATAAAGTCTTGCGGAATCCCTTTCGTCCAATGGCGATTTCTTAGATAATTATACAATTTCTTAGGATAGTAGAGCTGATCTATCTCTAAATTAGCAGGATTAACTTTATCAAATCTATAATCGTGAAGTAGTTGGATGAATTTTTGTCCAATTTTTCGATTGGTTTTTAAAATAAAGTCATATTCATAGGAGAAATCCCTTAAAGGTTCTGAACTCTTTTTCTTCGAGGTCGTCATTGGCCTCCTGAATTTTGGAATTTCTACGTTGAAATAACACCCTGTAAAAGATAAAATTTTATCCCAGTATATTTGATCGTACTCGCTCAAAAGGTTTGGAAGGTTATCTGAATTGGTGTTAGCGTTTACATCAGAATAAATTTTAGTTGCAGTGCTTTTTATTTTAAGAATTTCGTCTAATAAAACTTCTTCATTTTGAGAAATTTGGATAAGGTGTTGTTCAAATAAAAGATTCTCTCTTTCAGGTTGATAATTAAGAAAAGACTTACTTTTTTTATTGTAGAAAATAAATCTATTCCCGTTTGTCAAATGCTCCACATTATCAGATGTGTTTATTATACAACGAATATTAGAGGATTCTAAGAGTTCCTCAATATCTTCCGTATTTACATTTAAAAGATAATAAAAGGTTGGTTGTTGTGAATACGAGTTATTTGTCTCAAACTCGACAATGTCGTGAATATTTTCTAAACCCGTGGAATCAATATCTATTATATCGTGTCCAATGGTGAAACAATCTAGCGAATGAATATGCTTTACATCGACGTACGGATATATAACTAAGTTCTTTTGCTTAAAGAATAAAATATTAAAAAACTCTGGCGTAATAAAATCGTATCCAGTGTCCATAATGTTATCTCAAATCTTCGAATTTAACCTTTAAAATAATTAAAAATGATTTGTACCATTAAATCTTCAAAACATTGTCGAACTGATTCTCCTTCCAAAGCCACCGTTGGATACACCACAAGCGTTTTATCTGCATATTTCTCAGTTTCAGGTAAACCAAGCTCTTTTTTAAATGTTTTTAAAGATATTGCTGTTTTTAAATCTCTCTTATTGAGTTGAATTACATAAGGAATATGTTTATCGTGTGTAAAACTAAGTAATTCTCGGAAACTGCGTTTGTTTTGCTCCATTTTATCGGGATCAGAATCAGCAACAAATACTACGCCATCTGCTCCATCAAGTACATACTCTCGCGTGGATAAAAATCGCTCTTGTCCGGTTGCGGTCACTATCTGAGTAATGATATTAAATTTAACATCTTTAAGGTTTAGGTAGAAAGATAAACGAACAGAGTCTTGCCACAAGGTTCTACCGTCAGTAGTTTCTATAGAATAACCGGAATTTAATTTCACACCATTAAATTTTTCTCTGAGACGAAAGTAGTTAGTGCTTTTTCCAGATTCGCCCGGACCCCAGTAAACCACTTTAAACTGTAAAACTTCCTTAAGAACGTTTTTACTAGACTCACCGCTTAGAACTACCTTTTCTTTTTCCTTATCTTTCGAATCAACTATCACGCTTTTATCATCCTCGAATGAGAGTTAAGTAGATTCAAACACTCTTTTCTTGAGATCTTTAAGGTGCTCCTTAAGTTCTTGTTCGTTCATCTGTAATTTTTTCATGACCGACTGACTTTTGCTTATTTTCTGCTTTATCTTAATCGAAAACTTTCTCATCTGCAGAATTAGGACTCCAATGTTAACCATATTATCGACCAAAAGGACAATTAAAATTTCCCTTTTACCCTTCTTAACGAGAACAATATCGCCTATTGATTTTACATAAAGCTGCAAATCTTTATAAATTAAAGTAGCACGAACTAAAGAATCGGTTTCAAAAAAATCTTGCGCTTGACGGGCAACTCCATATAAAGCTGCTCCAATCGAGCTTAAATCCCAGTAATTCAGTTTACGATCAAACCGAGAATCAACAGCTATAATTTTAGCATCTTGGTCAATCGCGATTAAACCGTAAATATATCCCTTCCTGGTTAACATTCCATAATTATAGCGAACTTCATCTAATACATTGGAAATTTCGTTTTCATACAACGCTTTTGGGACGAATAATGTCATTTTCTCTTATACCACTAATCATTGATATTTTGTGAACCTAAAGCTTTAGTACTATTTAAAGAAAAAATTTAGATTTAAACCTTGAAAATGTAATATTCTAAAAACAGCATAAACGAGACTATAGAACTTAATAAAAACCATTCAATAAGAGGCGTAGTGATAATACAATATAGAAATACTAATAAAATGGGGACAACCAATCCGAAAGCTCCCAGGTTCTTTAACCTACACTTATGTGATAAGACTATGTTTAAACTGAAGAAGAAAATAGAAATGATATATCCACCAAATGATATAAAGGCGATGATCCCGTGATAAATCTGTCCTGGACCAGCGCGATCTAAACTAAAAACACCCAAAAAAATATAGCTTATATTACCAACTACTCCCGATACTACTCCTAATTCCAGAAAAAGAATAGAATGCTTAGAATCCTTGTATTGAATCCGGAGTTTTTTTCTAACGAAGAAATTAGTTGGAATGCTTATTAATCCTCCAAACGCGCAAGTTAAATCGTGAAAATATGGAAAGGGTATAACCTCTATGCTCCCTAAATCGCTAATATAGTTCATACTTAGGTTAAAACCATAAAAAGAAGAGATTAATACATTGATGACAATTAAAGTGACGAGATAAATTAATTGGGTTTAAAAACATAAAACTGGATTAATCCATAGTCTTAACGAGTATTATCATGATCAAACCTAAATTAAAGCAATCAGAATCATTTGAACATCTCAGAATAAAAGAATTTTTCTACGAGAACATTCCACTCGATAACGATATTGATGTAATAAAAAAAGAATACCCAATCGGAAATCGCAAAGCAGATATATACTGTAAATTAGCCGACGGAAAAGAGATTGTGGTGGAAATCCAGCATTCAATGATACTTACAAAAGACTTGCTTCAACGTACTAAGGAATACAATGAAAACGGATGTTATGTGCTTTGGGTCTTTAACGGCAGTTCCTTTGAGCGATATCCTAAAATCGAAGATAATATTCCTTATTTGAGTTTTGAAAAGTGCTCTCACATGCTCTATCGGGGTCGCGTATATTACATTAACATGACAAAATATGGTATATACAGCCCCGTATACTCTCTACATTTCGCTAACTATTACGAAAAAAAGTCCGCTAATTATGGATTTTGTTATTATAGGAAGTCAACAAATAAAAAATCCGTAATTCCGAGCGACATCCCGTCACTAACTTTTAAAACTTTTAAGAGCAAAGGATACAAATTAGCGGGTTTCTACGACGAGAATATCAGGAAAAGGTGTGTTAAAGAAATTACACAATTTTTAATCGATTACGGAAATATTGATAAAGAAATTAACGATATTAAAAAATTAAATCCTCACCAAAAAAAAAATTTCATTATTATAGCAATTTATGGTCAAAAATATGGACTACACCTTATTTATAACGTGTTAAATTATCTTAAAATTGTTTCTAGAGAAGATTTTCGTTACTTGAGAATGACTTATCAATATTTAAATAAGAATCATTAGTGCGTTGTATTTATCAAACGACTTCTAAGGTTGAATTTTTTGTAAATACTAACTCCTTTTCGTCAGTATATTTGTTTAGTTTTACCGATACATTTGAAATCACCGCAGTATCGCTATCGTTAATTAGTTTTAGACATTCAATAGCATTCATGCCCCAAATTATAACCCGAATCGTGGTTGAATCATCGCTTAATAATAATTTAAGTAAGAATGTTTTTTCGCCTGACTTTTTAGTTATTTCCTTGAATACTTCAATTTGAACTTGACCTCGTATTTGGGTAATGTAATTGAATCGTTCTATTAACTCTTTTATTCTCAAGGACGATTTAATTTTGGAATTCGTTTTATTTTGGATATTGTCTTTAATGTTATCCAAACGTAACTTCAGTTCTTTATTAGCAATTTCAGGAGAAATTATGATCTTACCCCGTTTACCCAAATGAACTTCTAAATTGTCATTTTTACCTTTTTTACAATAAGCTCCAATGACGCGAATTAATTCGTTTACTCTAAAGTATTCATTTTTAATGAGGTCTACTTTTTCATCCCACAATATAACTTTAGTTTTTTGAGAACCGTCTCCGAACAAAAAAGAAACAACTTTACCAATTGTTCCATCCTTTCTAGCAAATTCTCTTGGTTCATTTATCTGAAGGATCTTGCCTAATAGAACAATGTTTCTCATTTCTTCTTTGAGTTCAGATAATTCAATTGTGAACTCATCGTAATCGATTTCTTCTTCGAACTCTTCATAAAGTCGCTCACTAATCTCGGGTGATTGGATATAAATACCATTTTCCTTAGCGATTATAAACAAAATTCCTTGCTTTGACATGAAACCTCCAAATTCGCTCTCTTTATACCGAACTTGTTTCTCTAATTCTGCTTCTGAGATGCCTGAATCTAAAAGTTTTTGATACAATTCGTCTACTGAGATGCTCATATTCCTACTTACCTAATTATACAGTTAAGTATAAATCTGAACTAGGGTATTTAAAGAAAAAATTTATTTTGGGAAATTTAAAAGTAGATTATTTGCCTTTTTGAAAAATATATACATCGTGGAAAGAAGTTTCTTTAATTTCGACGGGTAGTTGTAATTCTTTATTATAATCCCTTGGATCCTCGGCATCTGGATGGTCCGGAAATTTGTTTGCGCGTATATAGTCTACAGATCGAGGTTTTGGTTCGAAGATACAGATTATTCCCATCAATTTAAGTACGCGAACACTTTCGTTGAAAGCTGCCTGTCTATCGTTAATGTGATGTAACGCTCCTGATATAAAAATAGCATCGAAAGACTCATCTTCAAAAGGCATTTTTTCAGCGTTGAATGGTGTGTAAGTAATCAAATGATCGACTTCTGCTTTTTTAGCTGACTCTAACCAATTTTTTTTCGCATACTCGGACTCGTCACTTTCTAGTTCTCCAGTAAGCACTTTATAATCGTTTAAAGCAAGCGTGATTGCCATTCTACCCTCTCCAGTTCCCACATCTAATATTTTTGCATTTTTATCTAACTTTAATTCTTGGAGAATTGGTGTAGCATTTTCAAAAATAAAACCTAACTCAGATCCTAAACGCTCTTTTACTTCATTAATATCCATGTTAATCGTGATCGAATTTTAGTATAAGTAAATCATTAGAGTATTTATTGTTTTTATATTAGAAATATAAAAGAAGAAGAATTTTGTCTTATAAAGATAATTATTTGAGTTTCCCATCTTTAGAAATGTTTAATCTATTTCTAGCACAATGAAAAGCGTAAGCTGAACAAGTACAGAGCATTCTTAGGTTCTTTTGTAATATATGGGCTTTTTCTTTTACATTTGGATCATTTCTATCTGTTACAAAAATTAGTAAAGCAAGCTGGGTCGTGATATGAGGCCAATAATAATTATTTGATAGAAGATAATGAAGAACATCTATATTCTTTTTTGCTCGTTGATAGTTGAAAATAGGAGCAGTAGTGTATAGCCTTTTAAGGTAATTTTCTAATTTTTCGTAAATATGTCTAATTCCAGGTGTCCAGTTCTCGTATCTAGTAGTTAAAAAATCGTGAAAATCTTTTAATTCCCTAAGAAAACTATTGAGGATATAGAGAACAACACCTCTTGTTGTATTTGTTTTTTCAGCAATCCTGGCCAGATTTAAGTCGTCCGGTGTTCTAATCTTATTACTATCGTCAATCAGGCTCTCGTATCTGAATAAAAAGTTAATAATCGCTTTCTGGTTTAAACCAAATTCCGTAATATCGTTTTCCTCAACTACTTGTTTTGTTAGAGTAATAGCATTATTTGATGTTCCAACCATTTTTTTCTCAGGATTATAGAATTTGTAAAACTAAATTTTATACATATTACTTCCTACTAATCGCTCTATTTAAAGAAAAATTATCATCACTAAATCTGTGTTATAAGAGTTGATCTAATGTTTTTTGAATAACAACAGAACTATTAATATTGGACTGAAAATAGGCTCTACATTTCTCAAAATTAGCAATTAGCTTTGATAAATTATTCTGTATCCTTTCCCTATTTAAAAAATGCTCTTCACATAACAATGTTTCAATCTGGTGTTCGGATGGCAAATTCCATACTATATCTTCGTACTGTGTCAGTACATCAGGGAGTAAAAATATCTTCCTAACCTTCATCATAATTTCATGAGCAAGCGAGGAAAAATCGTAGCGTTCTTTCTCGTGCTTAACCACATTTTCCACATTTCTATGATGTTTTATAAACTTGAGAGCGTGTTTTGATCCGATATTTTTAATTCCAGGAAAGTAATCGTTTCCAATGAGAATAGCCATGTCAACTAAATGAAATTGATCTATTTCCAAACGCTTTAGATTTTCCTTCAGATTAATTGAGTAGGGGATAATTTTCTCGTACTTCCATTTACCTTGAACCTTTCTTCTCAACGATTTTGAAAGGTTTTGGATTATTCTAGGGCATCCAAATAACAGAGAATCAAAATCTTGTGAATTCGAAAAGTGGGCAATCCTATCTTTAACAAGTTGAGCACATTGAGATTCCGCAGAAGCAGGAGAATTTAAGTACGGAATCCCTAAAGCTCCTAACATTTGTTTGGATTCTTTGATGATGTTAGGCCATAAATATTCCTTTGACATCGCGATTTGACGAACGAGCTGCCTATCACCAGATTGATAAGCTGAATTATATAACTTTTGAGTGAAGCGAAAATCGTTTAGTCGGTCCTTAGTTTTTATTTTCTTTAAATCCGAATCAAGCCCATCGAAACAAAAAATTGGAAATATTTTTTTCGAGTAGTAAAAATTTATCCGATATAATAACCCGTAAAGATGGGAGATAGGTCGTTGAGTGCGATCAAGAATTAAACCCGCGTATGAGCCATCAGGATTTTTCCGGGCGAAATTGAACAATCCCATTATGATATTTGGAGCGTCTACAGCGATAACCTTACCTGCTAACTTAGAAATTTCGATTTTTTTCTTAATAATAATATCTTGTAGTTTAACTCCCATAGCTTTTAGATAAATGAGTTTTATAAAAAGAAAAATTTTTTTTTTATAAAGATTTGATTTGTATCCGAGTTTAAGTATTAAAAAATCTTCATTAGGAGAGTTCACATGGCTAAAGAAAATAATCAATATATTATTATCCAAAAAAAAAGAAAATCAAATAAAATATTTTTAATCTTCCTTGGTATTCTGGGGTTCGTAGCTATTTTTGTGCCGTTCTTCGGCTCGAACTTGCGCTATATGACAGGAAATACCTTTAAACTAATCTTCAATTATTTAGGAAATTTTTGTATGATTTTGGGTGGCGCCTTATTAGTAATTAATGTATTAAGAGTCATTGGCGGAAAAATATATGTTAAAGGCTTTACAGTGAGTATACTATTTTTATGGATAGGTGCTTTTTTAACAGGAGTACCTTTTGAAATCATGGGATTCCTCATTGGTGGAAACCAACCAATTCAAGGATATCACTTTTTTTAAGGAAAAAGAGAATGTTTTTTTATATTTTTACTCTTACCTGAAAATTCTGAAATATTTAATTCCCGTCGAGAACCCACAAACAGCTAAAAGTAATAAAGAAACAACAGTGAGACCGATCATTCTATAACGAAGACGACTACTGCCCGCTATTGCGAAAATTAAACCTATAATAAATCCTATCAAACCCACTAAAGAACCAAGGGCGATTAAAAACTCGAATCCTTCTAACACATCTTCAAAATAATCAAACATTACCATAGTGAATTTCGTAAAGAGTACACTTATTTAAAAGAAAAATTTGGGAGAAAAAAGAAAGGTTAGAAAATGCTTCCTAACCAATCTAAGAAATAGCTAAGGCGTTTTTTCAAAGAATTGCATGTCTAAAGAAAAAATTTTACCATAAAAACAAAATCACTTAGCGAAATTTCTGATTTTTTTTCCTTTAAATACAAAAAGTATGTGTTATCTTTAAATTAATTGCAAGGCGTTTTTAAGTGAAGAAAATAGAGGAAATAGGCACCTGCCCTAGTTGCTCGTGTTCTTTGAACATTTACAAAACGAGTAACTATAAACGATTCGTAAAATGCGATATATGCGGAACTTCATATTCACTCCCAAAGCGAGGTAAAGTAAGTAATTCCGCATTGGAATGCCCAAAAAATAATTTTCCGCTCCTTATTGTAGAAAGACCGAACCAAACTGCTTTTTTTTGGTCGGATCAACCCTGTTTCACCTGTATTGACTACGACAGGTGCCCGATTGTTGAGGACTTAATTAATGAATTCAAAGAATTGCAGGTGTATGGTTATTAAAGCTCGTCAAAAAGCGATAGTTGTTACTTTTGTGATGATTTCTGGGTTGACAATTGGAATATTAACCTTCAATTCTCGTCTTAAAGGAGAGACCGAAAATTTTAGCAATCTAAATCCATTAAGCCCGCCTAAAGCCAGTTCTGAAGAAGTGCTTGTTGATAAAGTGTTTACATTTCTCGCCCCTGAAGATACTAAGCAATTTAACAACTTATACCTGTTAGAAGATTTGAATTATTACGTGTTATTAGAAATTGTTACGCCACACAACTGCGAGATTAATATATCTGTAATTGATCCTGACCTCGATAGGTACGATATATTTCAAACCGAAGTTAACGTATCGCAAGGAGACCAGTGGTTCGAAGTTCCTTTCGGTACGGCCATCGCAGGAAACTACACTTTTATCTTTTCGGTTATCGCCGCACTAAATTTGAATGTGTATATTAAAATACATTTCGATAGAGAGGATAAATGTTTGTATGATATCATTGCACCCGGCTATATTAACGACTTGGAACTTTACCAGGTAAATAAGTTTTCTGATGCAACAATAGTTGAGCACAATATTCTGCTCAAAACGGATGTTTCTTATAAGTTCTACCTCGGAAGAGTGTCGGCAATAGGTGGTATCCTAATTGATGGCGAAGTGGGTGTTGATTACGAACTTACCGATCCGCAAGACATCGAATTCTTCATCTACCAAAACGAAACAGCGGAAAGTGTTGGATCGGTCCTCCACTTTAATTTCGGAACCGCAATTGGAGGGATTTACACAGTGAAAATTATGATTTACTGTCGAGTAGATGTGGTTAATGTGGCTTACGCAATTGCAGAGGACCATTCGATAAGCACAATCAATAACGGGACGACGCCAGACCCTGGACCAAACAACAGCACTGCTAAGGGGATTTTTTACATGCCTATGGAATGGACAATAGGATTTGGTATATGTGCTGGAGGAATTTTGGGGTTGTTATTAGTTATCGGAAGCGTTCGTAGAAAAAGAAATTCTGTAAGCTTAAGAAATAACTAGAAAATATCTTTTTTTTTCTTTTTTTTCGACTTATTTTCGACAATTTTTACTTTCATTCCATAAAATAAGTAACATAAAAATCTCTAATTCAAAATACTCCATTCGCTTATTTTCGAGGAATAAATTTTATTGAGTATGGAACAACCCGACTCGTATTACGATTGGGAGCAAAATTTTAAGAAAAAATCGAAAAAACGCACAACTGAACCTAATGAAGTTCGAATTCTCAACTCGATCGATCTTCCGCACGATTTTTTCAAAAGCTACCTGAAGCTCTGGAAGTCGGAGAACATGAAAAAAAAAGAGCAATAATTGTATTATCAAAAATAAAAATCAACTTTTCAGTCCAATTTGAAATGTGCTAATTTCAAATTTATCCGTTTCGAATGTAAGATAACCGGTTTTTTTATTCCAGTCAAAATTACGCTCTATTATTCTTTCAAGCAAATCAACGGCTCTAATCTCAGAAAAGTTTTCTGAAAATTCGGAATTAAACTTAATTTTAGCTGTTATAGGAATACCTGAACCTTCAATAAACCTTACAATAATAGCTTCAGTATTCTCCCATTCATTCATCTTTAAAGTTTCTAAGTAAACATTTGGAGTCAAAATTTCCAGAAATGGATTTTTTAATTCCTTTAATCCTCCTTTAGTTGGAATGATAAAGATTGATCTATTAAATTCTTCTGCCTTCCTTTTTACAATTACATTAGGAGAGCCATCTGAGTTCAATAATGCTCCTCCTTTATGAGGTAATAGGGCATATCGACATTTAAATGGCCCCAACCCACTATATTCAGGGACTTCATGTCCGAATCTTTGTTTATTCTCCTCCCTTTCTTGATTTACCCATGCTTCTGGTGCCGTAAAAGGATATCGACAAACGCGAAGCATTGTTAATCTCATATCTCCTCCATTAACATCAAAAGCATATTTTCCTTCGTTTAACAATGCTAAACCCCATTTTCTGTCTGGAGTACTCAAATCAAAATATTTATGACATATTTTTTCGTAACGTGCTTTGTCACAAGGAACTTTTGGATTGGTTTCAGACTGAATAGCACAATAAGCTCCATCTGATGTGACTCTCTCTGCTTGAGTTCGAGTACTATATAAAACTTTTAGCATGATATCTTTTTCTTTCCAATTAGCGAGATAATCAAGGAATATTTCAGCGCAGTTATTAAATAGTGTAATTTTTTGGATAATATTATTGATTCCTAATGTTCGCTTTATTTCTATTGAAACAAAAATAGGGCCGATTTCAGCTATTGTTATTTTTACATTTTGGTTATTTGAAAGTTCTATTGGATGATTCCAATACTCTCGTGTTAGATTCCAAGCATGCAATTCTTTAATGACATTATCAAGAAAACCGAATGTTAAATTAGAAGAAGATCCTATTAAAAGATTGTCTCCTCCATTTATATTCTCAGCATTCAATTCAAGAATAGCACCTGTATTAGAATCAAGTTTAATTTTAATTATACCATTTGATATGAAATCCTCTGAAGCAATAAGACCTGATTTCGTTTGTATTTTTTGATTTTCAGTCTCATTTAAAATTGTTAGTCTTGCCTTAATTAAGCTTAAAGGCTTCATCTTAATTAATGTCCACCATCCTGCTGGTGTGCGATCCATCGTATCTTCTGGTTCTGCAGCTATAGATTGACAGATAAACAGCTCTTTTTCAGGTGTTAATAATTCAAGTTTTGCATAATTAGGTTTTTCGTTTTTATCTAATTTTGGTGTGTTATTAAAAATGCTAACAGGGATAAAGACTCTAGATGTTCTTTCCCAACTTAGAGGGTTAAAAAGATAAATCTCCGCGGAATTATTTGCTTCTTCAGCTTTTTTTACAGAAGTTAGCGCCAATTCAACATCTTTTATCATTTTTTCAATAATTTGATCTTGTTTTCTCCAATCATCCCAGCAGTCATCGTATACTTCAGGAATTGAGCTTCCTGGTAAAACATCGTGGAACTGATTCTTTAGAGTAATTTTCCATAATAATTCCAATTTATCTTGAGGGTATTGATAAGATGGTTCTAATAGTTTTGTTATAAGGGCAAGAATTTCTAAAGAAATAATCATATTTTCAAATTTTCGATTATATCGTTTTACTTCAGCATGGTTCGAAAAACACCCTCTATGGTTTTCTAGATAAAGCTCATCATTCCATATAGGAAATCGTTCTGTATATTTCTCAAGTTCTTTATAATATGTATTTACTCGGCTCCACTTGAACATCTTGTTTTCTACTAATTCATTTACTATAGCAACTTCTTTATGCGTGGGTCCATGTCCTCCATCACCTACACCAAAAAAGCAACCTGCATGAGTGCAAATCTTCCTTTGAATGTGTTCATTTAATTTAGTATAATCCAGAGTATAATCCCAAATTTTTTTTCCATTTTTTTTTAGTAAATGTCTTCCAACTTCATATTTGTCCCATTTTTCGAATACTTGCATACCTTCTGGAAAATGGCTAGTTAGTATTTGACTCCCATCAGCTCCTTGCCACCAAAAATGAACAAATGGAAATGTTGTTACTAGGTTCCATGTAAGTTTACTTGTCCAGAAGTATTTTGCTCCTGATTTTACTAGAATTTGAGGTAAACCATAATTATATCCAAATGAATCTAAAAACCACTCTACTTCTGGTAGAATACCAAAATTATCCCGATAAAAACGCATACCATAGAGTCTTTGTCTTATAAATGCCTCTCCTGAAGGCATCATACAATCGGGTTCGACATATGATCCCCCTATAAGTTCAATGTTACCGTTTCCTACGGTGTCTTGAATTTGCTTAAACAAATTAGGATCATCTTCTTTAATCCATTCCAAAAGTATCGGTTCACTTAGTGCAAAACAAAAGGAATTCGGGAACATTTTTGCATGGAGTATTGCTTTTCTAAATGTAACTTGTGCTTTCTTTCTTGTTTGCTCAAATCTCCACATCCAAGCAATATCAATATGTGACTGCCCTATCATATGAAATTGCAATTTCTCTGGATCTATAGTCTTAGAAATTATGTTTGTCCAACGCTTTAATCTTCTTTTGATACTTATTTTTCTTCCTAACCACTTCTCTTTAGTGATTTCATTATCACGATCAGGTTCTTCTAAAGAGAAAATATCCAATCTTCTATTTCCAGAATATCTACCAATTTTTTCTGTTAATTCATTAACCATTATTTTAATATAAAGGTAAGATCAATAATAAATCGTTATAAGTATTCCTTTAGTATATTTTCATTTATTATTTAGAGCATCCTGCGGTTATTATGAGTTTTATATACCAAAAAATAATGTTTTGGGATTTTCCATCATTTTTAAGCCTAAGAAATGATTTTATTAATCTCATTGAGAAGTTGAACTAAGAAACTTATTTTAGATGTCAATAATAACGATATTCATACCGGTAAAAATAAGAATTTACCGGTGAAATCCCGTGTAATCTTTATATACCACAATCAACAATAGAATTGCAAAAGCGAAATTCTAAAAAAAAGGAGGTATAACTTATGAAAGATAGCACAAATGCAACTTTAATATGTTATTTAGTTATAGGACTAATTGTTGGAATATGGTTACTAGCTGGGGGATGGAAATTTGCACTAATGCTGTTCTTTGCATATGTCCATGGATGATCCTTTAGCTATAGATATGAAAGTAGAAAAAAAAAAAAATAAAGAGTTAGACGCTCAAAAGAGCTTTCGCGTTTTTTTGCCATTCAACGATCATTTTAGATGATATACCGCTTATTCTAGAGGCGATTGCGTCAGGGTCAGAGTTTAGTAAGTCTTCGACTGATTGAATTCCACCTTTCACAAGATTTTTTACTGTACCTTCTCCGATTCCTTTAACTTCTACTAACGAGCGTTCTCCAGAATTTTCCTCGAGAGTTACATTTTCTTCAGTATCGTTTTCTTCTTCGAATAGTGTCTCAACTTCGAAATCTAATCCTTTTGCTTCTGGTACGTCTCCTTTTTCAGTATCGGCAATGCCTACACTCGTAATAAAGAATTCAACTTCCTCAGGAGGTAAGTCAGGTGCATCCACTATTATCGCTCTTCGTTTTAGCGAGTTATTTGAGGAAAATCCCTTTGTTTTGAACATTACCCTGAAGTGACACCCGTGAGCAACAATATTTCCCCCAATTGCGTCATCTGCTGAGAACATACCCATCATTTTAGTCGAAACTTGATTGGTTAAAAGAATGGCACAATTATAAGTTTCCGCTATCCGAGATAGCGCGTGGATCATGTTATTGAGAACACCTTGACGGCGGGCTAACATACCAATACCTACGTATTCTGTCCTCATTAAAGCCATTAAGCTGTCTACTACGATAAGTCGCACGTTCCGGGTTTTACATAAAGTTTCTGCTTTTTGAATCATTTGATTTTGGTGATCAGAAGAATAAATTCTAGCGTGGAATATTTGTGATAGGACTTTTTTCGGATCGAGCTCGAACCTTTTGGCGATCCTTTTTATTTTTTCTTTTGAAAAAGTGTTTTCGGTGTCGATGTAAGCTACAGCAGAACCTAAACCTCCTTTTTTCCTCGAAAGTTGGATCGTCACCGCAATCGTATGAGCTAAATTAGTTTTTCCGCTTTTAAACGGTCCATATACCTCGGTGAGCTTTCCTGTTTGGAAACCACCGCCCAATATTCTGTTTAGCTCAGAAGAACCAGTAGTAATGTACTCGGTGTTCTCGTCAATCTCCTCAGCAGCGATAAATTCGGTCATGCCTAAAGCATTACGCGCGTTCCAAATCAATTTCTTCGCTGTCTTATCGCCTAATCCATCAATCTCCGATATAATGTTATGTGGTGACATTGCCAAGGCTTCCGCCGTGCTAATTCCACTCTCCTGAAGGAGCTTAATTTGTCTCGCATTGATCGCTTTTACTTGGTCTAAATCTGAAATTTTTCGATATCATCTCCTATTTGTAATTTGAGATTACATGATTATAGACTCGTTTGTATATAAAGAAAAAATCAAAAAAATGACGGTTTTTCAAAAGAGGAAATGGAATTATTCAAGCAGATTTAATATTTCTTGATACGAAATGCATTAATTTCTGAATCTGATTAGGTAATTCTTACCATTATCACGAAATGATTTAAATATTACTTAACAATATTGATAAGCAATCCAATGGAAATCGTATAATGAAATTATGACAAGAAAAAATTCAAGTGTTGGATTAAGTTTAATCGGGGGATTCATGGGCGTTATTTTTGGTTTCAATGGACAGACTGTGTGTAGCTGGTTTACTGACTGTGAAGCCTTTGTGTTGCCGTTTTTTTTATATATTGGAACAGTCAGTCTTTTCGCTGTAATCGGGGCGTTAATTGAATTGAAATATTTAATAGCTGGAAGTTTTATTTGTTTAATTTCAGGAGTTTTACTTATAATTGCGATATTAATTATTGGAAGAATACACTTAATTTTCCTTTTTCCTTTCTTTCCATCATTTCTGATAATAGTTGGTGGGGCGCTTGGTATTAAAGAATTACGGCATCTCAGTGATCCTCAAATCCCACTGAAAACTGATCTTTAGACGAAATTGGAAACAAAAATATGGTTATGCTCTTTTAAATTCCCCCTGTTGCTTTATATCCTTACATACATCGACTAAGTGCTCGAAAAGAATTTCTCGGGTCCATTTAGGTAATTTGATGTCGATTTTTTTGAGTTGTTCTGCTAATTTTCTCATGCTATAATTATTCTTCCAAGGATATATACTCAGAATAAAAAAGATATTCTTTAAAGAATTACTTCAAAAATCATTTGTTTGTATCAGAGTCATAAAAAAGCAAATAATAATTATATTTAAAAAGATTATGAAGTAACTTCATTTCGAAGATGTTCACTCAAAATCTTATATTATAAATTAATTTATGAGAATTAATATAAAATAATTCAAATATTGAGGTTAAAAATCGATGAAAATTATTGATGTTAAAGACGTACAAATTGCAGACACACCCCATAAAGTTGCTGTTAAGAAGTTATTTAATTTTGAGCACGCAACAATCGTGCACATCGAGCTTAAGCCAGGTGAAGCTGTTAAAAAGCACATAACACCTGTAGATGTTAGTTTTTACGTTCTTGAAGGCGAGGGTGTTATCGAGATTGGTAAAGAAAAAGCAGAAATTACTGAAGATCAGTTAATTTTTAGCCCAGCTAAAATTGCACATAGACTAATGAACGAATCTGAAAGAGATTTTCGATTCTTAGTTATAAAAACTCCAACTCCTACAACAGAAACAAAGATTCTTTAACTTTTTTTTAAGATCTCTAAATTATTATTTTTTTTCGCTCGATTTCAACTCTTTTTCGAGCGTTTTAATTTGATTATCGATATCTTTCGTTTTGAGTTTCTTCTCCTTTTCAACTGCTTTTAAATGCTTATATATGGTTTTCTCTTTTTCTTTTAACATAGAATTATATTGTACCTCCAAATTCTTAGTTATAGAAGTAAGTTCTTTCTTTTTTACTGTTAATTCATTGATCTTTTTCAGAATTTCATTTAATATAGTTTTTTGGTGAAGTAATTGTTCCCCAAGTTCCTTAATTTTTGGATCAAATTCCTCATTGTATTTATTCTTAACATAGTTTTCTTTCTGTTTCGCTATATCTTCAATACTCTGAATCTTTACAGCTATCTTAGTAATTTGATCTCTGAGTTCTTCATCTGACATTTTGATTTACTATACTATAACAATACACCAACTATAACACAAAAATGGTTAATAGTGGAGAATCATAATTTAATTTTACTTAATTAAAATACCGTGTGAACTCTATATAAATTTAGTCTTGTTCAACATAAACGGAAAGTTCTTCTAAAAATTCGTGAGGGGTAATTCCGTGTGTTAAAACCTTATGCCACATCTTTACATTCTGAGATTGAAAATTAGCCTTTCCTTCGTTTAAATCTATAGCGAATTCAAGGATTATATCTTTGATAGAGAATTTAGACCTGTCATGCGCGCCAAAATATTCCCCAAACGCGAAAAAAAGATTTATCATCATCTCGATATCCTCGTTTGAGAAACGCTGCCTACATAAATGGCAAATAATACCCAGTTTTAGGCTGGATTGATATATCTTGTGGCGGTCTTTTATGTCGGCTCGACAAATCGAGCATTTTAACTTGCTTGAGACTTTAGACTTAGGCGCGTTGATCATATACTATATTTATTATTATTGTATTTAAAGGAAAAGAAAAATTCGGCGTTGGAAATTTATCCTTTATATAGTATTCAAGTGCTAATAGTGTAGATGCTACAACCGTGAAAGACCGCTATCTCTAATTTCATAATTGAGCTTTCTTCCATTTGATGTATCTCCACATTCTATTTCCATCATTTTTACGCTTGAATTAAAACGCTTTGAAAGGGTAATAGTAACTGTTTGAATTCTTGAATATAACTTGTTAAAAAATGATTGAGTTCTCCCTGATGCTGGATCGAAAGAAACTTCGTGAATTAATATTAGTACTATTTTATCCCTTAAACATCGCATAATCAACGGAAACAACTGGGAGTTAAAAAATCGATCAAGAAGGATAGATCTTCTCTTAATATCCGAATATAGGGAAACTGCAAAGCGTAAATGGTGAGATATGTTATCGATAACCACAAATTTCGCATTAGACGGCAATGAAAGGGTTCCTAAGTCGTTAAAAAAAGTCGATTGTTCTCTGTAGTTCGAAAACGGTTTTTTTGGGGGATACACAAAAATATTTTTTAATAGATAATCGATCTTACCTGGAGAATCTTTAAAAAGCGATACTAACCGTTTTTTAGGAAACTGTTCGCTCGCTTGAACCCAGACGCAACTACCATCGTAAGACCTCTCACTAGTCAAGATAGTGCCAACTAACTGAATTCCTAAGGTAGTTTTACCCGTTCCTGACTTACCGGAGATAGATATAACGCTTCTATTTTTATGTGAAAGATTATATATTGATGAAATAAAATCAGAATTATCTAGCTCAATCATAATCTAATCGGTGCTCAGTAAATCCAATACTTCCTTTTGCGTTTTTTCTATTTCTTCCCGACGCTTTTTTGATTCTTCGGATATTTGCTTAGATGCCGTATTAGTCTGGGGATTGCTCGAAATGAGTTGCTGAAGCATCATTAAAGCTACTAAATCGTCGAAATTCCTCTCCTGAGGTGATTGAGCTCCGCTAAAAAATGACCCAAGTAAGCCTTTCCCGCTTTTTTTTGCCTTGTAATACATATACAACGCCAATCCGACACCCACGATGACTATTGTGTAAACCGGTTCTTTTTGGTAAAACATTAACATCGCAACCACTACTGCTATTAAACAATAACCTTTCAATTACCACTGCGCCTCCTTTTCTTTTTGCTTTATATATTCTTTAAACCTTCTTTTTCGAGTTAAAAATTTAGGACTTGAAATCGTGTTTTTTCCATAAAAAGTCATTATACCTTTGATAATTTTCCCAATAACCCAAAATACAAATTTCAAACTAAAATAAAACAAGGCAACAAATATGAAGTATTCAATGTAATACAACACCTCAAACGGAAGAATTATGAAATAAAGGTCAATAAACATCCACACAATTGTCCCTGAAAGTACAACTAAGAAAATTTGGTATAACGAATATCTTGGATTTTTGTTAAAAGTCACCCCAATTAGTTTTATATCTTGTCCGGATGGCTCTGAACCTATAAGAAGAGAAACACAAAACACACCTGCTATTATTTTTATCCAAATTAAGGTTTGAATGTGAAGTATAATATCCAAGCAGAACATGAAAAGAAATGTAGAAACATATAAGGGGGCAAAACTTATCACGAAAGTCTGTATAAAGGAATTTCGTTCAAACTCTGGACTATCAACCCAACCATGAGGAGCTACTTTAATTTTAGTTTTGCTATGATATTTAACGCTAAATCCACCCATTTTAGTTCCAAAAAGAATTCCGAGAGTATAGTGTGCCAACTCGTGAATAAATACTCCAATAAAGGCAATAACATCAAAAATTGTCTTAAATCCAGGTGTATGAGCGTTTCTATAGAATGTTCGAGCGATAATCGAAACTAACAACATGATGAAGAGCCAAAGATATAATTCAATCATAATGGTAGTTCTATAATAGAATGAAGATTTATAAAAGAAAAATTTCAAGGGCTTTTTATACTACAAGTCCGACAATTTTATGAAAAAGTAACAATACTTATGATATAAAACTTCAGCGGGAGACTTAAGAAAAGTCGAAGAATATAACCCAATTCTAATATTGTTTAATAAAAGATAAAGAGTTTAATAAGGGTTATTTCTTAGTAGGAATTTTATCCTAATTCTTTCTTGAGATACATCTATAATTATTTTAAATTAAAATTTCCATTAGG
Organism: Promethearchaeota archaeon; assembly: GCA_013375495.1. The sequence goes on along the minus strand of JABXKC010000004.1, from coordinate 46,473 downwards.
ATTCATTTCATATTCCCAAGTTATTCTGGAACTACGAAAACCGCGAAAAAAAGAATTTATGAGTTCGGAATATAATTGCAAAATGATGTTTTTCATGTAAAAATGTAAATTTTATCTTTTATCTGTAGAATCAATTCATATTGATCAATAAATTTTAGAAGACTTAATAGGTTTTACGCTTCAAATCTCTCTGTTAACGATTTTATGAGCTTCTTTTTTGATCTTTCACCCAATTTTTTACCCAATTGCAAATCTTAAAATAGCATACTGGTGATCTTCATTATTTAAATTGAAGATAATTACATAGAAAAATTATTAAAAAAATTGAGAAAAAGTTGATTTTGAATAATGGCAACTCATAATGTAGAAAAGTTTGATTCGGTAGAACTAGATTCTAACCAGAATCCTTTAGAATGTTGTGATACCTGCGGTTCAGACGATGTTATCGAGACTAGAGAAGGTTATTCATGTCGAGATTGTGGCATAGTCTTGGAGATCCAGAAATTAGAATATCATAGTCCATATGACAGAGACATCGTTCAATACGCGGTTTTAGGTAAAACTCAGATGGGATACAAACGAGAAAGACGCAATTTGAAAAACGCTATCAGGTTGGAGGGATTAAGCAAACTTGATTCTTTAAGGACAAGCGAGGAGAGCGTAAATGTTCTAGCTCGAGTCGAGATCAAGCGAATATTGACCGTTCTTGGCTTTCCATTAACCGATGTTGAGCCGTTATTAGAGAGATTCAAATATAATCGTTCCCAATTGGGTAAAGGTACTAAATATAGAAGCCCTCAGATGTTATGCCCGTGTATTATTTACGCCTATTATAAGGAAAACAACAAGCCCATTCGCGAAAAAGACTTGTTAGAAGTGACGAGCATCTCGAAAAAAGATTTCAACGCCTTTAAGTTTTCAATTCTGCGCATTTGGCCGGAATATAAAGAAAGAAACAGGAAAGAATACATAACTCAAAGGATATTAGAGGTTACAGAGCATTTTAATCTCGGAATGCCTTTTTTCTACCAATCGAAAAAAATTTTGAATCGATTTTGGGATAATATTAAGAATACTAAAGACGATGTAATTATTGCGCTTGTAACTTCAATAACGATCCTCTGTTCGCAGCAAAATAAAGTGAGCATCTCAGCTCTTTGTAATAGACTGGATGTGAAAATGTCCACGATTCATAGACAAGTCGAAAAAAGAGTAATGCAGAAGTTTAAAATCTCTGGTTTTAAAAGCTTAGTAAGATCAGCTGACCTTCTAAAAAAGGTTATGATTAAATTAGGGGTGATGGATCCCTCAATTATTGATTCGAATGAAGATATTGAAAAGAATTCTGATACCGATGATATGATCCAACTAGTTTTAGGAAACGCGAAGCCAGTGTTTAACAGTTTAAACGAGAATAAGGATTATTACTTATTTGTGAGAGGAATTAGTGGATTGTCAGGTACATCCATAATCAATCTTAAAGATAACGCTAACCATAATAATTTACTTTACACGGATGAAGAAAATACTACCCATAAATCTGAGAAAGTTGATAACAAAGATAAAGTAAAGTTAGAACTCTTTAAGTATTACAACCCCAAGGGTCCTCCCATAATTTGTTAGTCTTATATTCCTACTTTTTTTTTTCTCTCCTTCTGTAATATTGTTATTTTACGACGATTAACACGTATTCTTTTTTCCTTTATATAATCTAGATTCATTTTAATTTAAAGCTTTTACAAAACATTTCACGTGAAGTAATATGCAAATAAAGAAAAAATTAGTATTAATTGGAGTAATTTCAGTCGTAATTTTATCTTGTTTTATAGCGGTTAGCAATAAATCTATGGCCATTCCTGGTAGTGAACTTTACCCAGGTGTTGAATCCCCTAAATCTTCTGATACAACTAACTTCGAAATTATTAGCGATATGTTTGACGCAAAAAACAGCGATTATACCTCGAAGGGGTATTATTCTCAGATCTACTCGAGTTCTCTCCAAGCTACCTATTACGCTCTTTCTGTTTTAGAAGCCATAGATAGAGTAGGAGAAATAGATCAACAAAAGGCGATAGATTACATAATGTCCTTTTATAACTCGAGCACGCATCAATTCTTAGACGAGAACGTATTAAGATATTTTGGGTCTGAAATGCACCGAAGGTATCTTCCATTATCTACATTGTTAGAAGTTAACTGTTACGCAGTGCTTTCTTTAAGTATATTAAACAGTTTGAATCAGATTGATACCGTCGAAATGATCGACTTTATCTTAGATTGTTATCACCCGAATCTTCATGGTTTCATAGGTCAACCTTATGACGATTCTTTGACAGAAATATTTAAAATCCCGACTGCTGATAACACATATTACGCTGTAATCACCCTTAACGCACTAAATATAGACTGGAATCAGCATTCTCAAGAAGAAAGCGGTATTGTGTCCTATATTGACAGCTTACAGGCTTTAAACTCCGATACAGGTTTCTATAACGACCTTGAACTAATCTTCGATTCATTAATGGAAACCGAACCGAATCAGTTCTCTTCTTATTACTGTATTAAGACTTTAGAAGCGCTCGGAGCTAGTTATGTTGGCGCCATAGACATAAATAAGTTCCACCAAGATCTTACGGCTCTTTATCACCCTGATGATTTCTATTTTGACATTTCATCGTCAGTATGGGTTACTAACATCTCTAATATTGTTGCAACTGCAATTAATCTAGAGTTGTCAGATATAACGGGATTTACTAACCTCAACAGAAATGAAGTAATTAATTTTATTCTGAACAATCGAGTTTATCTTGGAGGTTGGGAAGCGTCTACAACGGTTAAATATCACGAGTTAATAGATATTTTTCAAATTGTGCGGTCACTTTCAAATACAGGTGTTATTTCTGGACTAAGTATTTACGAAAAAGACGAAATTGAGTCGTTCATAAGACTATATTCTCAGGAGAGGGGTTATTCCTTGCTTTCAGAGGATTATACATCAGTGGATCTAATTTATGCAGCTGTTTCGTCTTATGACTACTTCGATCGCCTCGGAGAATTAAACATACAAGGATTATACGATCTTTTAGAAGGTACAATAAAAGAAACTGGTGAAGGTTTTAGATTTTTAGCTTGTACAAACCTTGATTTATCTAAACCAGTTTTCCGTTCGAAACCAATCGATTATTACTCGACGGGTTATCATAATTACATAGAAGAGATGAACGCATTAACTTCTAATAAATACATCTTCAAAACGCTTGATATCCTCGATAAAATTTTCAAGTTAAACGACTTTGCTTCTAGTTTTAACTTACATACGGTCTTGCAAGCCATAATCGACTCTCAATTTCTCGATCCTTTATACACACAAAACTTCGGAGCTTTCTTGATCAATAACATAGATTATACATCGGAGCGAAAAAACGATCTGGTTTATTTAAAATACTCTTTTTACGCAACCAAGGCCATGGAACTTATCGCTGATTTCTTTTCTCTTGGGAGTATAACGGGTCTATATTTCTCAGATTTAGGTTTTGACAGAGTGGCTCTAGCAACTTACATCGTTAGAAACATAATTGAGTCTCCAACGGAGTTATACTTTGAAGTTGATTATTCTGATTCAGTCGAGTTAGCCTTAGAAAATTTATATTATTCGATTTACATCTTAGAAGCTCTTGGTCAATTTAGTCTAGATCTTAGTAAAATTGAAAATTTTGTGACTAATAACCTGAACTATTCCAATGTAAAAAACATTTATTACTGCTATAAAATATCAGACATCTTAGATTTTTCTATTGTGTTTGATATAGAACAAACACATTCGTTAATCCAATCGATTTATTCAGATATTAATAACGAGTTTTACTTAACTACGGAACGAGCTATCCTTGAACAAGAAGCGTTTTTGTGGGTGTGTGAAATGGCAAAAAACGATCAAGTAAGAATTAACGCCAAATATTCTCAATCTACCACTTTAGGAAGTAGTAATACCTTTTCTGTAGATCTAGATAACCTAATTCTTTCGGATTTCGGTCAGTACACTACGGTTAAACTGGAGAGCGTACAACTCGGGACCATCGTGTTTGACCAAATGATTAATCATACTCACCAAAAAGATATTCATATCCCAGTGAATCCAAACAATTATCCGGTAGTAATAGGAGAAATATACGTTTATGACGGGAGTACTAAGGTAGCACAATTACCTATCTCGTTTAACACGAATTTTGATACAATTTACGGGATTTCTATTTCAAAAACAGAGTCAAGGATAGAGATAGTGGTAAATGCTTCTCATCGCTTTGCTTCAGGAGAACAACCTATATTTGATGGTTCGATGTTTGCCCATGTCTACAGAGCTGGCAACTATATAGACACCGTATTTTTAACTTCTGAAAACGGATTGCAGAGCACCGAATTTTTATTGGTGTATCGACCTTCTTATAATGGTATCTACGATTTTGAACTTTACTTGGACGATCCCTATCACTCCAACTCGCAATTCGTAAGGGATACGAGCTTTACTTACACAGGTGCGGGACCTATTCCGGGAGAGCAACCAATTGACGGATTCGAAAACGACGCGCTCTTTACATTTCCCTTAATTATTGCTATGATAGGAGCACCTTTAGGAGTAGTCTTTACAACTTCGAAAAGGAAAACCTTTAAAAAAGCTAAAAACAAGCAAAAATCTGTTGTTAAATAATTACTTTTTTTTATTTTAATATTAGATCTAAAATTTTTCCTTTTTATTCTTACGACAAATTTAATTAGTAATGGCTCAAAGTGTTAAATTTAAGCAGTTACATCAACTAATATCAGCCTTGGAGAAGTTCCAAGTCCGGAAAAACAGTATGTTTAGTCTCGATAAGTTAGCTGCATTTCTAGAATTATCTGAAATGGAATTAAACGAGGTTCTAGAGCTAGTTTTTCGCTTTCAAAACTTATTTAGTTCGGTGTTCGAAGACTTCTACCTGTTTAAAAAGTGGAAAAACAACAAAACCTATCTGGTCTTAAAGTTAAAATCGGAGGTAAAAAACTTTTTAACTAACGAGCCTAAAGAAATTGAAATTAACCAAGAACAAGTTAGAGTATTAAATGATATAGTTTATTATGTTCAGCACGTAAAGATAGGAAAGGGGTTTGACATTAAGCAAAAAAATACGGAATTTTCGAGGAAAATAAAGGATCTCAGGCGATATCACCCTTATTTCTTCGAATATAGAGGAAATGGCTTGATATACCCTTCAAAACTCGCAATTGAAGCAGGAAAGTTAATATCTTTTTATAATAAGAGTAAAAAATTGATAACTAAATTAGAAGTAGAGGAATATCTCATACAAATCACTAAGGGGTGTTAAAGGTAATGCTCGAACTAGAAAAGAATGCTAACAAGGCGAAAAAGATGTCGTATTTGCGGGAGAAGCAGATTGAACATAGAGAATATCAGTTGAAAATAGCTAAAGAATGTGTGTCTAAAAATTCTCTGGTTGTTCTTCCTACAGGATTAGGGAAAACAATCATCGGAGTCTATGTAGCTGCTGGAACATTAGAAAACTTTCCTCATAAAAGCAAAATCATCGTTTTAGCACCTACACGACCCTTAATCAATCAACATTACGACTCATTCAAGAATCTGATGACAATTCCTGAGGAACAATTCGTAGTGTTAACCGGTAAGACTGTTCCTGAGAAGAGAGTAGAATTATTCCAAGAAAATCAGATCATTTTTTACACGCCCCAAACTTTGAGAAACGATTTAGTTAGCAGAAGATATAATTTAGAAAGCGTTTGTTTAATCATTTTTGACGAAGCTCATCATGCCACGGGTGATTATGCTTACACGCTCATCGCAGACGAATTTGTAGACCAAAATCCAGATGGAACGATTTTAGGTTTGACAGCAAGCCCTGGTTCATCCAAAGAAAAGATTAACATATTATGTAAGAACCTATATATTCCCCTTAAAAATATCCATACTCGGACGAGAAAAGATGTTGATGTGAAAACTTATTTAAAGCCTATGGATGTGTACAAGATTGGCGTTAATCTCACCGAGCTAATGGGAGACGCTTATTTAGCAATTCAAACTCTTTTAGAAGAACGCTTACAATACCTTTCTCAACTAGGTTTCTTAGGCGTTAAAGCAGATAAGTTATATACTAAAGTGATCCGAAAGGATTTAATAAAGCTTAATGCCGAGTTAGTTAGATTAGTTAAAGGAGACGGTGATAAAACGGGAGTTTACAGCGCACTATCAGTAAACGCTCAAGCATTGATTTTATTTCACATGCATGAATTGATAGAGCAGCAAGGTTTAGATGTGTTACTGATCTATTTAAGGAAAGTAAAACAAGACGCTCGAAAAAAAACTAGCTCGAAGGCGGTCAAAATTCTAGCTTCGGACCATAGGATAAACCAAATTTATATAGAACTAAAGAAAAACGAAGATTTATCTCCAGAGCAACTGATTCACCCTAAATTTTATGTGCTCGAAAAACTACTCCTACAAGAGTTTAAAAGCAACCCAGATTCAAGGGTTTTAGTTTTTGTAAAATTGCGGGATTCAGTTAAAAATATTGTAAACAAGTTAAAAACGAGTAATTCTGAGATTATAAAGCCGGCTAGATTTGTAGGACAAACTACTAAATCTAAGGACGACAAAGGAATGTCTCAAAAAAATCAGTTAGCAATATTAGAACAGTTCAAACAAGGGCACTACAATATTTTGGTAAGTACAAACGTAGGAGAGGAAGGCTTAGACATAGCAGAATGCGATTTAGTTATTTTTTACGATGTAGTTGCCTCAGAAATTAGATTCATTCAAAGAAAGGGAAGGACTGCACGCCATCGTGAAGGTAAGGTTATCATCCTTTATTGTAAGGACACTCATGACGAAATTTACATGCACATTGCTCTTAGCAAACTAAAGAAGATGAACGTCAACCTAAAGAGCGATAAACAGTTAAGAACTTCCTACACAACAGTTCCTAAGGAAATAATAGTAGAAGAAAACCTATTAGAAGAACCGCGCTCTGAACCTCCCAGAAAAGTTGAAATTCACCAAAAACAAGGCAATTTACAGGCGTTTTTACAAAAACCATCGAGTGATTTAATAGTAAAAAAGCAAAAAGAAGCAGAAATAAAAATAAGCAAATCGCTTCCCGTTAAATTCGGAATAAGAAAAAATCTTCAGGACGACCAAATATCTTTCGAGATCGTGAAATCAATAAACCATATTACCCTGTTCGATCGAGTTATAATCCAAGCTTTAGATCCACATCAATTTGAAGAGGAATCACTATTAAAAAAGATATCTCATTTAAGTAAGAAATATACCCTATTTGTTTCAATTTTCGATTTTGTTGACTTTTCTGAAGAGTACCAAGATGAAGAACGACTCCTTAAGGAAAAAATAAAGGAATGGGGCCAAAATAATGATTTAAAAGCTATTCCAATTGATCTTCCAGAAGAACTATATTTCATCGTTAAAAATATATATTTACATTCTCAAAACAAATTCGAGGGTGTTTGATATGGAAAAAATCGGTTTCGAAAAGGACGAGACTCCTTACTTAGTTTTTGCATGCAGAAAGTGCCAGCAGTTTTCGTATGTGAAAACATCTCAGAAAGCAAAAAAGTGCTTACGATGCGGGCGTTCTCACCAAGTGAAAAATATACTAAATGAAGGAGAAATTGTACATGGTGTGACCAGTGCTGTAAATGCTGTTAAACAGAAGCAAAATGAATTAGCCGTTCCTGAGTTCAGATCACAAAACGATTTTATAATCGACATAAAAAGTGGTTATAACATTACTTACACACATTCTCATTCTAAAGATAAACCTAGTATTGAACAGGATAACAACCTTAAATTTGAAATTCTCTTACTTAAGCTTACTAAACTTTACCAAAAGTTTCCTGCATACATGATTGAGATTAAAGCTGAAGATGCTGGAATCCCAAGTCAAGAAATACCCCTTCTTATTAAGAAGTTCAAGAAGAAGGGATTTTTAATCCGCTTGAAAGATGAAGAATTCTATTATAAAATTTCTCAAGAAATTTAGTCTGAGCGCATCGCATCTGCAAATTCTTGTCTCATAATGCTCTTATAGAATGGATCCCGTTTTTCAAAGGGGATTTTTTCGTATCCAAAATAAATATCTGGAACACTCGAGGCTTTCAGGACTTCTGAAAATGGAATTATAATCTTATTAAGCACTAACTCTACTCTATCATATTCTGAAATCTCGATAACTAAGGTTTCGTGTTTCCTATTTTTTTCTGTTTCAATACCCATTCTACTCACCTTTTTCACAGTTTTACAACTTATTATTACAGATTCTATTTAAAAAAAAATTTCTACTCAGAATAATCCTTATTTACTTCTTCAAGAAATAATTTCATAAAATATCGCTGTCGCCTTAGATAGCCTTTTATTCGATCTGATTTCAAGTCAGGATGATTTTTTATAATTTTTTGGATGAATTCAAGCGCTTCTAAAGTTTGTTCCCTGGTCTTTTCAAATTCCTTTATGATGTAGTTGTCTTGATCGTCATCCAATTCTTTAAAGACCAGAAATTCTTTTATTCTAATTTTCCTTCTGTCGTGAATTTCAAATGGATCTTGCTCTTCTTTAGAATCCATCGCGTTATTTCATTTTATTGTAGGTTAAGGACATTATTCCTCAGCTATTTAAAAAGGAAAAATTTTGTTGAGATCACAATAGTTTTGATATCATTGAGATCACATTTCATTTTAAATATTCAAAAAATGTGGTATTCATTTGTCATGCCAGATTTTTTATTAGATTTTTTTGTGTTAGCAGATGGCGGGAAGGTAATTTTTAGTCATTGTTCTCTTTTACAATGTGATGAAACGCTTATCGGTGCGTATTTTCACGCTATAAATTCTATCTATAAAATTTGTTTCAAAAGAGATATGCAAAAAGTTACGTTAAATGATTACCGTTTGCATTTTAAGAAAATCGAGCCTTTCTTCTTTATCGGAATTTCCACTATTCACGTTAAAACTAAAGTGGCAAATGAAAATTTTGAGATATTATCAAACCTATTTTTCGAAAGGTATCGAAGTAAGCTGACAAATAATTGGGAAAGCGATGTGGCGCTATTTCATAACTTTAATTCCGAAGTGGATAAACGGGTAAAGGAGATTTCTTTAACAAAATAAGCTATGACTATATTGGAACTAGATACTCTTACTTTCCGTTGATAATTTTTTTACAAAGATTAATTCCTAACCCCGTTTTTCGGTCTAGGACATAAGGATTTTGTTTTTTTACTTGGGTTGCTGTGTGAAACCCAGCATTATGCAATATCCTTGCCCTAATTCGTGCTACATTATCTAATCTTAATACTAAATCGAATAATTCCTCGTGTATGCCATAGTGAATTCTTATTTTAAGCGTTTCAGCCATCTCAGCTATTCTTGTCATATCCTCTTGTAGATCTAGGTCTGATTCGCTCAAGTGGATAGCGATTATTCCAATAAAAGTTATGATCCTTTCTAGGTTGTCTTTTGTAGTGTAAAGGTCCCCGGTCATAATTTTATGGCGCTCTAAAATATCATCTAGAGGTTCTTCGTCGCACCACTCTAATATAGGTTGGAGTAATCGGTAGTCACGGACCTTATGCTCTGCTTTTAGCACCTCGTAAGCTTCTTTAACAATATCTTGGAACGTTTCTAAAACAGTATTTTCAAGCTTGTATCGAATGAGTACTCCAGAAACAGGATAAAGGTATAAGCGGATTATCAACTTTCCGAACTGCGAACATTTAATAGTTCCGTCATCTCTCTTTGTTATTAATCCTTTCTCAAAAAGGTAATTAAGGACATATTGGTGCTTTACGGATTTTGGGACGATATCGTTTACATATTTCTGAAAATTATTATCAGGAATATTGATCAAGTGAACTAAAAATGCAGTGATATGATCACAGAATTCAAAAATAAATTGTTCGTTCGAATAATCGTTAGATATACCGTTCTGAAATCCACACGTACAACGGATTCCCACATCTGTATCGAATTCGGTAAAAAATACTCCAAAATCGCTCTTAACATATCCCGACACATTGGATTTTGATAACTTAGTAATTTTGATCTGATGATGGTTAATCATTAACTTTTTAACTTTTTGAGGGTCTGAATGAAGTTTTAAAATATTGGTTGGAGTTATTTCTTGGATCATAAGGAGCTGATCTATTGGGATATCTTGTCGTTCCATCTTATTCTTAATTCCGTACCAGAAGTAAGTTTTCTGAAAAAATACTTTCAACTTCTCCAGGGTAATATTTTTCTCTTCGTAAATTCGAAGGAGAACTTGTTCTTTTAAGGTGTTAATCCGGTTTAAGCCCGAAGTTAAATCATTATACTTAGGTGTGTACACTCCAAATTGTAGAACATTTTGGAAGTAATGGTCTTCTACCCAATCCCTCTCGTCCAAATCGTTAACCAATAAATACCCAAACCCTTCAGTATCAAGTCCTGGCCTCCCAGCCCGACCTAGCATTTGAAAAACGGAGTTAGCTGAAAAAGGCATGAAGTAAGAAAAACCGTCTCCGTTTTCGTAATAACCTGAAAAGTTCTTTATATTATGCCCTGAAGTAACGTATTTTTTAAAATCTTTTACAATAACTACTCGACTTGGGAGATTAACACCGGCGCTCAAAGTTGTCGTAGAACAAATTACTTTAATGAGGTGTTTACGGTAGGCGTCTTCGATTAGCTTTCTTTCCTTTGGTAATAATCCTGCGTGATGAAAGGCAACTCCGCATTTCACGACTTTTTTTAGCTCTAGGTGTCTTCCTTTAATAGCGTTAAGTTTCTCCTCGATTTTTTTGCAGGCTTTCAGTTCAGATTCGGAAATGTGAGTTTTCACCAAGTTTTTAAGATTTCTCGCAGTCTGTTGCGTAGACTTTCTTTTATTTAAGAATATTAATATCTGACCCCGATTATCTAAAGTAGCCTTAATTATTTTTTTAATAGTGGAGTCTTTATTTTGGGTTATTTCAATCTTATATTGGAGAGGAACGGGTCGAATATCTGATGATATAAGCGTTGTTTTGTTTCCAAGAGATGATAGCCATTCGTTAAAGAATTTGGCGTTTGCTATTGTTGCTGAAAGACCTATTATTTGCGGGCTATGCAAAAACTCGTTTAACCTCACTATCAACGACTCTAAGCGTGGGCCCCGAGAGCCACTAGCATCACCTAGTATGTGAATCTCATCAATAATTATAGTGGAAATATCAAAAATCCACTCTTTATCGCTAAAATTGCGCAGTATTGAGTCCATTTTTTCATATGTAGTCACTAAAACATCCGCTTGCTCGAGTTTTGAGTCGTCTATATCGTAATCTCCAATTGATAATTCAACTTTAACCCCAAACCTTTCGTAACTTTTTTTAAAGTGGACATATTTCTCTGTTGCCAACGCTTTAAAAGGTACAAGGTAGATACTTTTTCCGAACTTTTGGAACACATTATTAACGGCGCAGATTTCACCTATTAAAGTTTTACCAGATCCCGAAGGAGCACAGACTAAAAATGATTTTCGAAAAAAAACTCCTTTTTTTATGGCTTCCTTCTGAATCTCCCTTAACTTAAATATTTTTAACTCGAGAAGAACTCTTAAAATTCTCTCATCGTTAATATATTGAAATATCTCATCGGTTTTTTCTTCTTTTTTAACGGGTTCCAAGTCATTAAATTTCATTAACGAGATTTACAATCACCAAGTTATACTATATTCCCTTATACTACACTCAAATATAAAGAAAAAAAAAGAAGAGTTCATACCAAAGTAGCGGCCCTTTTGATAAGAATCAGTGGGGTCAGATGTTTATGACATTTTGGGCTAAAATTTGGTAAGAACAATCTAGGGTGTATCTAAGAATTAATATGTAGAGCTTATTTAAACAAAAATTCTATTGACGGTTCAATTTTTTTGTTTAAATATAGGCGATATATTTGATCGTAGATACCTATGACAAATGTATTTGAAAATTCTCAGAAATTGGTGGTCAAAAATGTTAAGGACAAATCTGTTTTTTCGCCACAAGTTAGTGAGGATCTAACAAGACTTAAAGGCATTGGTCCCGGAACGGCTCAAAAGTTATATAGTGCTAATATTTATACTTTCAAACAGCTTGCGGATATTTCACTAGATAAACTTTCTGAAATTCTAGGGATTAAGATTATGACGGCGCACAAATTTATTATGGGAGCAAAAAATCATCTTTATAAATTTCCAGATCAGAATTCTTTTATTAGACAAAATCAATTAACAGAAAAAACTACTGAAATGGTAAAGAATGAAAAAGAAACTGAAGTAAGCAATTCTGAAACCTTAGAAGTTGCTGAGGTGATTGTTGAAGAGGAGCTCCCACAGGAAGAGTACGATGGTGAAGAAGAAACAATCGAAACAACTCAAAAACGATGGTTTGATGATAAATTTAACTATTCTAGACTCACTGCCTCTTATCCCCCTATCTCAGAAAGATTTCCAAAAGAATCTAACATAAAGGTTGAGGAAATCCAGGAACAACCCGAGGAACCTCAGGAACAGATCGATATCAAATTCAATGAAGAATCTTTTGTGGATGAAAAACCTGAAGAAGAAGATTCCCGTGAAGATACCACTTTTGTTTCGGATATAAGCGAGATTTTAGAAGCTGAAAAGATTCGGAAAATGTCAAACATACGAGATGAGAGAGAAAAAATCAAAATAGAAATTGAAGAATCATTACAAAAGTTACAATATTACATAATTCCAAACACAATTAGCAAGTTAAATCCTTTTATAGAAAAGATCGATTATATCGGATGTAAACTTGTTCATGTTTCTAAATGGGTAAACCATATTTTTTTAATCCCTATTGAAATTTGTTACTTGGAGGGAGCTGTGTTAGTTGACGAAGTTAAATTTGATTATAATTCAAGATTAGATACTAACAAAACCGAAGTTATGAGTAGATTACGACTTTATCACAAAAATCTGGTATACACAAGAGATTTAATGTTTGACGACATAGTTAACGGCAGTAAATTCCGAGAATTCTTTCAAAAATATTTGCAAGTAAGCCTAACGCTAGAAAAAAGCGTAGAGAACAAGAAGCTTTATTTCAAATCTGGTCAAACTCAATATAAGGTGTTAATCGAACCAATAATGCTCTGTAAAACACCACCGAGATGTATGGAAAAATCAATTTCTTTTCCATATCAGAGAAACACCAATATTCACGTTATTCATCAACCCGATTTATCCCAACTATTAAGTTTCGTAGAAGAAAAATACAGATTAATAGAATCTCGCGTAAAAAGTCCGAATACAATTAAGAATTATCAGAAAACTGAGGAAAAATTTATAAAAAATGTGCGGATTGCTTCGACTCCATTAGTGGGATACGCAATAGCGTTAGCTGTTATTTATTTCGCCGAATTTTTCTACCTTTTAAGATTGTTTAACAGCATAGGGTTTGCTATCGTAGGGATTTATCTTTCAATATTAGTTTACTTATATTTCAAGTTTTTCAAAACTAAGAAGGAGCTTGCCATAGAATTTGAAACTCCTTATTACATGCAAAACTTAGAATTTAGCGAAATAGATTTGTTAGAGTTTAAAGATCAGTTTACGCCAGACTATTTGACTCAATTTGGATATGAATGTTTCGGAAAAGATAGGAATTTCAAAGTTTTAGAGCAGAACGAAAAGGATACCATCCTAAATAGCGTTCACACGAAGGAAATTAAAGTAAATTCTATAACTTTACCCGAACTAGTTGAAGAAAAGGGTGAAGAAGATTCAATCCAAAAGATGGAGTATAGTAATAAATATCTCTCGTTTTTAGAAGATTAAAAAAAAAAAAGTAACATCTAACACATAGGTTAGCTAGTTTCAAGAGGTTTTATAAATCGATTGCTTAAATTTAGGTATAAGATTCCAGTAATTCCAATCGCGATAATAGCTAAATATATCCAAATTGAAATTAATTTATAACTATCGAGAGTTATAAATCCAATAATCGCTACAATCAATAAGGAGGCCCCTAAAACAAAAAATAAACCCGTATAAAATTTCGACACTCCTTCTCTATCAACGCTGAACTTCTTTCTACGGATTACTTTTTGAAATCCTTCATATCTGTCAATCAAAAAGTTTAGCCACCCTACTCTCATTAAAATGCCAAGCACGCACAAGACGATGCCAATGATTAATACATAAATTATTTCCATTATAATAGTGAGTAGAGATTGGATTATTTAAATGTTTTTTTTGAATTTTTTCCTTTAAATACTCGTAAACTCTTATAGCCTATATATAGGAATTATCAGAGTTTAGTTTAAAATGTCGATAAATTTTAAGTCAATATACAAAATATTATTTGTAATTGGTTTACTGCTAGGGTTTGCTTCCGTATTTTTAGATTGGTATTATCTTCAAGGGATTAGTGAAGTTTCTGGTGAAACCGTAGTGTATTGGGTTTACAACGCCCTGTTCGACTGGAGCACTCTATTCTCCGAAGGTGCTTTATTCAACGAAGTGTACCAGCCAAAAAATGCTACGATGCCCATTGCTATCGTAATCGTATTTATAATCATATTGTTCCTATCTGCCTACTCAGTGCTATTCCACGATGTGGAGCGGGGAGATAATCTATTAAAAGTAAGGAGATTCAATTTTATTAACTTATCTTTAGTAACCTTAATTGGTTTCTTTGTATTAATATTCCCACTATTTTTCTTATTGCCTAACGGTCTTTATTATCCATTTTTATTATACTACGATTATGAATTACAGGTTACATTTTACTTTTCGATTGGTCCTGGTTATTTTATTCAATTCATATCCTTCGGATTTACGTTTCCTTACGCTTTATTCAATCATTCTGTCATTACTACTTTCGAAAAAGAACAATCCCGCGCGGAAAATACGCTTAATCGATACTTAAAAAGCGTCCGAGAAGAGTTAGATTTAGATAAACTAATAGCCCGAGAAGAGTATGAGCTCGAATCGACTAACAACTCCCAAAGTGAAGTTCCTAAAAGCGAAGTGGAAAAAATTTACGAGGACTTTTTAACTACTCGGGGGAGAAAATGAAAGAACAACTGTTAGATTTAAAACTAAAAAAGTTGATCCAGCTCTGTAAAGAGACTCAGAACTATAAAAAACTAGCAGTCGTTAGTTTTGTCCTTACGAGCAATGCAATAGACGAGATAGGGATTAAACTTGGAATGAGACCGAGAGAGAAAAATGCTGGCGAGAAGATTTTTGAGTACATGGAACTCGTAAACAAAATTTTTTCCTTAAATTTTAGAATAAATGTTTTTAAACCTGAAGTAATTGAAGTACTTTCTCAAATCGAGTTGTTATTTCTGAAAAAAGAAGGAGACTTAGGTTTAGATTACATAAAGGAAGTATTTGACATTTACTACGAGCTTCGAAAGTTAGAAGTTCCCAACCTTCACGAGAACATAAACTCGGACATATTGGATCGTAATCGATCCATATCAATGTTTTCTTTCTTATCCGGTGGTCAGAACTCGAGGAACAAAAAGGAAAGTGCATTTAACCCGATATTAATTCATAAATTTAAAGAGGAAGAAAAAGTTCTTCAAATCCAGCTCGAAAAGGAGTTTGATAAAGAAATATTCGAGAAGATATTACACCTTAAAACAATACGGAAAAACATCGAGCAACGATCCAAAGGAAAAATAGTAATTTCTGGCTCTTTAAAGGACAACATATCCTACCGGCAATCAAAAGAGACTATTGGACAATTTTTAATATTTGGACTTATCGTTTTGTTTGCCATGATTGGAATCGTAACTGTTGTCGAATCTTTTATGTTTGGTATCTTAACAGAAACCATCAGTTACAACATGCTCATCTGTTTTGGAGCTATTATCGTGTTGTATTTTATAAATAAAACGTACTTTGGTAAGAGGTGATATAAAGATTGGTAAAATCCTACGGAAATTTGTTAAAAGAATCAAATAATTGGAAAGGTAAAAGTAACTCCGGAAAAGAAAGCGACGGAGATGACTTAGAAAAAGCATATTTGAAAGTATGGAAGGTTAATCCTTCTTATAAGGATGTTGATAAAAGAGAAACGCTTCTTAAGGTGGGTTCTTTGACTATCATCGGATTTTTATACTTTGCTTTTTTGTTATCCGCAACTTTCAATTTCACTCTTTCTATTACCCTTACTTTAATTGTTGTAATTAGTTTTGTTTTGGTATTCCATAAAAATATCTTCGGTTTGAAACATCTCTTTGAACTCAGGCATTTTGAACCTTTTCAAGAACTCGTATTTTGGCAACCTAATTACGACACTTCCTTATTGTTTTTTACTAACCATAAAGATTTAATCACGACAGGAATTAGGACATTTAGAATTACAGTTATTCCTGAAAATGTCCACGCCAATTTAAACCGATTTATTAAAGGATTACACGCAGTAAAAGTACCCTACTCCTATCAAATTATCCAGAAACCACTTCAGTTAGCGACCGATAGCAACACTCAAAATCAAATTTCTTCCTTCGAAACGATGATTTTTTTTAGTACTTTTTATTGCGTTAAAGGGAGAGTTTCCAAATCAAAATTATTAGAGTTAGTGGACAATCTTCGAGAGTATACTGTTTCTTTAAAATCCGCATTTGCCTCTAACTTTCATCACTTTAGAATAACAGAATTAACTGGTACTGAGTTAGTGAACGCTTTTCGAAGTTCGGTTTTAAAACAAGAAATAGTAGTAGAAAACGACTCAAATAATATAACAAGTAAGTCAATTAACCAAGAAATAAGCATTTCAATAATAAAGGCAATATACATACTTTCAATTGTAGTATCACTCGATCTATTACTTTCAATTTTCAATCTACCCCTAGGAATACGCTTATTACTAAGTTTTGTTATCCTTATAAGCATAATAGCTGTTTGGTGGCGTGAATTATTGTTCCAATTTAACAAGGGTAAATTTTTTAAATCGAAAGATATAGAGGTTGTCGATCCTTTTTCAAATGTTCAGTTCTACAAATCTAGTAAAACTCCCGAAAGCATTTTTTATCAAGTTGAGGGTAGTATTATAGGCGGTCTGAAGATGTTTAACATTAATTTTACTTATCCCCCCTCTTATTGCACTCCAGATAAGTTTTACGAGGCGTTAATTAGATATGGTATGCCTTTTACAGTCACTTTTCAGTTAAAGCCTTTGTCTTTTAATCAGTTCGACAAGGAAGGTTTTAAATATTTAAAAGAAGGGGAAAAAATGATGCTGCTTTCAAGAACGGATAACTTTATTGATGGTAATAATTGGCTTAGCTCCCGTGCTGGAATTTGGAGCATAATCGCAACCTATTCCACAAGCGTAGTATTTAACTCTCCAGATATTAACTACGAATTAATCGATACAATGGAACAGAAGTTAAAATTACAGAAAACAGTTCTTCATAACACTTTCAAGCAATTTTTTACGAACTATGAGATATTATCACTAAGGAAAAACAAATTAGAAGCAGGATTTATGTTCGAAACATTGAAAAATAAGTTTTTTCTAAGAAATGGAACTCATTTAAGTTATGTTTTGTACCAAGGAAAAACCTTAAGATATTTGGCTGCAATTTCTGATCAATTCAAAAAAGGAATTGAGACAAAATTGGCTACAGAATTCAACACACCTTTACAACTTACTAACTATATAACAGTTGGAAAAACGATTAATACAGAATTTCTCGAAAGTGAAGTTCCTGCTGGTTTTTTATTGGAACATCTCCACAACTTACTTCTAACAAATGGAACAACTTCGAATAGAGAATTATTAACTCAAAAAATTGTTGTAGAATTAGTAAAGAAGGGGCAAAACTCTGTGGTTTTCGACTTTACTGGGAGCTGGTCGAGGGTAATGAATTACTTTAAAGGAACAGTCTACGAAAACCAATTCATTTACCATAAGTTAGGCAAAACATTCTTAATAAATCCTCTCCGTTCCGGGATTCCTTACGACACTGACAATCCAGGGTATTTGGATTACATGCTCGATGCATACGCTATGTGTTTTAAAAAAGACGAAAGAACTATAGAAACTTTCAAGAACACAATTTTACGCAATCCGGATATTGATGTTTCAACATTAGTTTTAGATTTAACTACAATGCGCGAGTGGGAAAAATCAACGGTTACCGACACTTTACTTTCTTTTTTCAAAGAATTTACGCCACAAGAATCGTCTTTTATCCATCATCAACAGCAAGATTCGCAGGATACTGCTCTTGCCTATGAGTTTATTACGAACGATAAAACGGTTATAATAGACCTTTCGGAAGTGAAAGATTACGATAAACAATGCTACTTCGCGTTTGTTGTAATTTCTAAATTTATTCATTATTTAAGAACAGGAAAGCCACACATTTCAAAATTCATTATAATGCCACACGTAGATATTATATTCGATGGATTTTTCCTAGATAAAAGAATTCAATACGGAAAAATTGACAAGTTTTTCGATCCATTGGTTGAAAATAAGTTTGGAACAATCTATTCTGCCTCCCAAATTAGATATTTACACCCGAATGTGTTTAATTATTTAAGCAATATAGTAACTTTTCGGGCAACTGACAAACGAGATATGGCAGTTCTCAACGGTCAAATGAATTTAGAAAGCCTTCATGGAGTAGGATACTACAGTACTAGTAGAAACGAAGGGTATCAAGCAAGATTTATTGGAAACATGAAACCAGACGAAGCAGTTTTAAAAAGAGGAGATATTTATCAAACATTTCCCGTTAAATTTGACTTAGAAGAATTAAGAGGTATAAAACCTCTAGCCTGGGAAGAAATTGTAATTTACATGCAAAACTTAGGCTACGATTTGGAAAAAACAGAACGAAAAATCATGAAGCGAGCGCAAACTACTTTATTTGAAAGCGATTTCGCCGGATACAGCAATTTAATCGAAGGGACAATTAAATTTTTAAACAATCTCCAAGTTGTAGATAAAGTTGGAAACATGTATAAAAAAAAGGTGAAGGAAGAGCTTCAGAAAGTTCTACATCCTTACATTTTAAAAGTTACTAAAGATAGAAAGAGAGAAAAGGACATGATCAGCGATATTTTTGGCATCTTGGTAAAACAACAGTATTTAGTGGAAAATCATCCTCGAAGAGCCAGTGGTTCGGAATCTATGCAAACATCTTTTGCGGTCGGGCCGCACTATCAAAAAGTTCTAAAAGATTACTACGAATCCCGAGAAAGTTCGGCAATAGCTTATGAACCAATAGAACTCGAATCGGATAAACCAACGCAGACAGGAACTACTAATATTATTAAATTAAAAATTGTTAATTTAAAACGCGCAATTACAGAACACTTTGCTCCTATTTTGTATTACGAATTTTTCAATATCCACAAGTTCATTGACCAACATAAATACGAAAAAGCGTTGAAAATAGCTAAAAAGTTGCTTAGAAAGTTTCTATATAACGTTTATAATAGCTACTATAGCGTTAATTACGCTATAACTAGCATAGACATTCAAAATTTTATAAAATTTATGACTTCTGTAGAAGGATTTCCGTTTTTAGAGACGGAGTTGACAGATTTCCTATCGATGTGTGATAATATATCTCTAGAGAAGAATAACCTGGAACATCAGAGTAAAGAAGTATTCAAATCCTATTCAAAACTGTTCAACACAATTAAATCGTATATTGAAGGAGATTTGGAGGGGATTTAGTGGCTAGAAGTCAAGAAAATGAAGATTTCGAGCAAGTTGTAGAAAAAATCGTGTTTGACGAAGAAGAATTAAATGAACTGAAGATCACGATTAGAAATTTTACGGAAGGAAAAATTCAAGCTAAACAACTAAAACAAAAATTGCTCCAAAGCAGAGGTCGTATGGTTAAAGATATTTCGAATTTCTTAAGTTTTTGCATCGAACGCATAAGAGATAGCAATCAAACTCCAGATCGTCAGGAATTTTCTAACTCAAGTCAAGCTGGTCTGGTACATGACCAATTACAGCAAGATATCGCTGAAAAGAACGAACTATTGGAAGTTATAGCAAAAAAAATTGACTCATATGTGTCAAAAGCAAAGAAGTTAAATATAGAGTAATAAAGTAACTAATTCGATTCTTTTCCTTTTAAGTCTATTTAACAGTGTGTTTGCTATACCTATCACTGCCCCTCCACTAATAATCGATATTAAAAAAATCATATCAAAAGGAATTCCACCATCTTCATCTTCACCATAATCACAATACTCGTTATTACTAAACTGGTTTCCTGTGCAGTTAACCTCTAAAATGCATATATCATTTCCTATTAAAGTATTTCCCGAAAGAGTTGTATAGTTACTATTATGTAAATATATCCCATAAAAGTTGTATTTTGCATTATTTCCCCAAACATCATTACCACTAGCATTTAAATATATCCCAGCCACACTATTATAATTAGCGGTGTTTTCCGAGATGTTGTCATACTTACTATGCGATAAATATATCCCAAAAGAGTTGTAATTTGCGGTGTTTCCCGAAATATTGTTATAATCACTATAATATAAATGTATCCCCGTCAAACTATTGTTAATAGCGGTATTTCCCGAAATGGTGTTACCATTACTACTATGAATATATATCCCAAAAGCGTTGTAACTTGCATAATTTCCCCAGATATCGTTACCAGTGCTAAAAGTTAAGTATATCACAGCCACACTATTGTTATTAGCGGTGTTTCTTGAGATAGTGTTATAATAACTACCTTTAACATATATTCCATAAGAGTTGTAATTTGCGGTGTTTTCCGTAATGGTATTGTAATAACTAAAATATTGGGATATCCCATGATTAAAATTATTACTTACGATGTTTCTCGAAATAAGATTACGATCACTATTATATAAATATATTCCAAAAGAGTTGTAATTTGCGGTGTTACCCGAAAGATTGTTGCGATCACTATAATATAAATATATCCCTATTAAACTATTGTTAATAGCGGTATTTTCCGAAATGGCGTTACCATTACTATCATACAAATATATCCCAAAAGAGTTGTCATTTACGATGTTTCCCGAAACGGTGATTGAATAACTCTTATGTATCCATATTCCTACTAAATTAGATGAACAATTGTTATCAATTAATTGGGAACGCTGAACATTTATTAACTTGATTCCCGCACTAGACGCAGTGGTTCCTGAATTGAAGACTGTGCAGTTTTCAATTTTAAAATTAGAATAAGAATTTTCAATTAAGATACAACTTCCTGAACCTCCACCATCTATTACCAAATCTTCTATGATATAAGGCTCGGAATAAGTGCCTGAACCCGTACAAATTCCCACAGCTTTAGCAGCAGACCAATTGTTAATAATATGAATTCTTCCTGAAACTGCTGAAGTTTTTAGATTTTCGTTATCTAAATCAAAATCATGGCTATATTTTGAGCTGGTCTTATTATTTCTCGCATTAAAAATAAAATATGAGCTAAATAAAGGTAAGAAAGTGAAAAGAATACCTATGGTGATTAAAAAAATTATTTTTAATTTTACATTTGATTTCAAAACATATTCGCCGTTATAGTAAAGTATGATTTGTAGGCAATTAATAATTAGGCTATCTATCTTTATATACATTTCAATCTATTAGAGAACACATTAATTAACATTTTTGCCAATTAGGTTTAATTGGATATAACAAATAAAAAGTCTGTTTTGTTATTTTGTAAAAGCTCTCAAAAGTTAGCTTTTGTCATCTATACAACTTTTAAACCAAAAAAAGAAGAAAAAAAAAAAGAATAAAATTAGAATTTGAAATTTGATAATACTAGTTCACATATATCCATGTTTATGTAGTCAAAACCTTTAAGATTAGGCGCTAAATTTTTCGGTTTAACATTAAGAATGCCGGAAAAGATAATATCCACTGAAAGAAAGTCTGAAGTTATTCTTACAAACGGCGCAAAAGACCTTGTTCCGATGTTACCCGACATCATCTCCTCGAAGGCTCCTGGTTCGCGATCGTATTTTTCTCTAACTCCTGGCATCGCAAAAACTTTTGGTAATAAAGCTTGATATGTGAAAAGGTTTATTTCCTTTTTTAAATTAGATAACTCAAAATAATCGAATCGTTGAGTATCTAGCCCATAGCACTCCTCGTAATCAACGCTATCGGAAGTGAACCACCAAGTAAACAAGAACGGTACGCCCCAAGACTCGATCATAGGTATACCTCGTTTCCTACAAGCTCTAGCGATAAAGATCGAAGTAGCAGGATCGTCTAAGGTTAACGCTACTACCTTCACACCTTCGAGGACAGAATTTATGTTTTGCTGAGTAATTTTGAAAAATTTCCGGATACTAACTTCGGGATCAATTTTATCTAAGAATGATTCAATCACATCGATTTTTCTTTTACCGATATCTTCAATCGTACAAATCTGTCGGTTCAAGTTGGATTCGTCAAACACATCAAAATCGCATATTACTAAATTTTGACAGCCGGCTCTTACCAGATTTTCCGCTAAGGGCCCTCCTAAGCCACCAACACCGAGAATTGCGACGCACGATGTTCGAATTATCTCTTGTTCTTGGAAAGTAATAGGACCAATGTTTCGAATTACGTGTTCCCAATACAGATCTGACCAAGCCTCTAATTTTTGATTTGTAAACATTTTATTTTCATTTATTTTTTGCTTTTTATGATTTTGTTAGAAGATAAAACTGTGAAAAATATATAAAAGAAAAATAGGGAGTAAATTCTGGTTTGTTTTTGTTATTTATATATACTCATTTGATGTTGAGAGTAATCAATAACAGTAGTTACTATTTAAAAAAATGATTACTCAAGAAGTAATATCGTGTCCCGTCATCCCTTATAAAAAGCTCAATCCAGGCTCCGTAGACGAATTTTTAGAAATCTTCGAGGATGTGTTAGATTTAGACCTCGAGAGCGGCATGGATTTAGACTTTATGATAGACAGCAAAATGGGAAACAACAAAATAAGTCCAATCCTCGTACTTGCAAAACCTCAGGACGCAGAAGAGATCGCGAACATTTGTAAAGAGGTATATGAAGGAACATACCCATATAAGGAGATTGAGGATAAACATAAAGTCAGAAAGATGATTGAAAACACCGAACATAACTTTATTCTGTTTAAATTGGGAGGCGATATAGCAGGATGCTTTAGATGTGCGTTAGATTTTGAGCATAAAAAGGGATATACAGGGGGTTTCATGGTAAAGAAAGAATACCAAAAAACTTTAGATGTGACCAAAGCAATTATTGGCTCGTACGCGTGGATGTGGAGCACCTACAAAAAAGAAATTTTAATTTGGTATTGTGAAAATCGAACTGCTCACGCAGCATCTCAGTATATCACTTCAGTTTGTGGAATAAACACTGTAGCATTTTTTCCGAATAAAGACGTGTTCTACGATCAAGTGGAGTCAGATGTATTGGGCGTTGTTTATCAGGAAAAAGCTCTCAATAAGTACAGAGAGCGCAAAACACCAACCTTAATTAGAAACGCGCTTGACAGTTTTTTACACTGCGATAATCTTTACGGCTTAGGAGGTTTCAATTTGGTCTCTCCCGATCTAAACTTGGATTATAACAAAGTCTCTGAGCTACATAAGAATTTTAGGAAGGACGTGATCACCGATAAGTACGGGTATAAATATTACCAGTTCTTCTTGAGGGGGACTAAATCGTATTTTACATTTTTGCACACACCTAATATCCAAAACATAGAGAAAACTAAGTATCATGTTGACTCGTTAGAGGAACTATATGTCTACTTAGAAGAATTTTTAAAATGTATGAAAGAAAACTCTATTAGATACAGCGAAGTATTTGTTTCTGCGTTCTGTCCCGAACATCAGCAATTATTTTACGAGTTCGGGTTTAGAGCAAGAGGTTACTTACCATGTTGGTCTTACAGTAAAACGGAAAACGTATTTAATGATTCTGTCGTTTTTAACTATTTCGAGGGAGAAGTTCCCCAAGCTGAGCTTCTACCTGTAGGGCAAGAGTTAGTAGACATCTTAAATCTACAAATTAATATCTAAAATTTTGTAAAAATTAATTAGAATTTTTCCTTTAAATAGGTTCTTCAGTGAAGTATCTTAAAATTAGAATAAAATACGTAAAAGTTGATTAAATAATGGAAATTAGTATAGAAAAACCAATCCAGCAAGAACTTACGGTTGTTAACACGCGGGATATTTCGGAAATTCAATTAGTATTAACGGAACTTTTATACGTACCAGATGAAAAATTGAAACTTGTCGTTGTTATTGAACTATTAGATTATTTTACGGAAAAATTTTCCAAACCAGATTATAAAATAAAATTCTTCTTTACAAAAGAAAATGAAAATATAACTGGCTTCGTCGTTTGTCAAATAGACCACGAATACAGAAGTTACGGAATGAAATGTCCAACTTTTGGGTGGCTCCACTCAAAAGATTTTCTCTCCTGCGAACTATTGATGGGTGAGTGCGAAGATTTTGTTAGAGAAAACAGGTTGAGGAAAATTCGGGGTCCTATTAACTTTCCAAAAATTACGGGGGGTATTGGATATCAAATCGAGGGTTTTGAAGCTCCAATGCTTAATGGAGTAGCGTTTAATGAGCCAAGTTCGAAAATTTTAGAGTATTTACTAGAACTGGGCTATCAAAAAGAGTCGAAATACAGTTGCTTGGAAGTCACAGAGAGCAATTGGAACAAAGGGAACAATCTTGATAAAAACATAGTGTTACGCTTTTTTCCTACTAGTGAGATTAGAAAACTACGCTCAAAAATATTGACCCTTGCTCAAAATTCTTTTCATTCGGTTTTAGCTGACGCTCCAGGTGGGAAGTCTCGGTACGAAGAAATGATGGAATCTTACGATCTTGCGTTTGGAAACCGCGTTGCAGTTAAAAAGGATATTGATCCCAGAGCTTATTCTTCAGTCCCTAAGTTTATAGAGGCTTGGGAATCGTGTGATCTTAATAACATCGTCCCATGTTGCCCAATAGCTTTCGATCGTACTAGTGGCGAACTTGTTGGAGTAATAATGGCCCTCCCAAATTTATTCCAGTTTTGGAGTAAAAAGACGCTCACACATTTAAATGTCGATACGGTGATTATTAAAAATGAGTACGCTGGGCGAGGTATCTTTTCTTCGTTACAGAACATAGGACAAATAACGAGTAGATTGTACGGTTTTGATTATGTTGAGGGAACTACCATCTGGGCTAACAATGATCGCGCGATTAAGACAATTTTTCCTCATTGCACGCCACTTAGAACGCATATTGTGGTTCAAAAGCGTATCTTAAGAAAATAATGCTTCTCTTTTTTTCTTCTCATTTTTCATTAATTACTTGTAAAACCTTAAATAGAATCTGACAAAATTATGAATTATTACGAAATCTAATAGTAAAAACTATTGAAAAATTAAGGAGGAATTAATCATGCCATATATTATTGTTTACATTACGTATCCTACTGATTTAGCTCCTGAGGTTACCGAAAAGTTTTTTGAAGTAGTAAAAGAATTACCCTTTGAAAAGGAACTTGGAAAAGAGACGATTCCAGTTGCTTCAAATGCTAATACACACGGTATAGAAGTTATAAGTATAATGGAAGTAAAAAAAGGGAAATTAGAAGAAGCTTGGGCGTGGGGTCGTAAGAGAATGGGAATGTTTCAGAGTATTAAAGGATTAGAATATGAGATGAGGCTCTGGTCAACGTTAGCTGAAGCTTTAGAAGGAACCGATTATTCTCATCCGGAGTAATCTATCTACAATTTATCTTTATTTTTTTTAATTTCTACTTCTTAAATCAATAATTTGACGAGTTAGTGTATATATCGCGTTTTCAACAATATCAATCTCATTTGGAGAGGTTTCAATATAAAATCCGCCCTCATTTTCAGCAAATCCCCGAATTTCATTCCTAAAGAGAATGTTATTCTCTTGTTTAAGTAGGTTAGCAAAATTTCCTATTAAAAGAAAAGGTCTAGCACCTGTATTCTGAACGATTTCTGTAAACCAAGTTCTCACTTCCATAAATGTTTCTTCCTTAGTTAAATCGAAAAATAATATTATTCCTGCCGCTCCCTTATAAAAAGTCGCGCGAATAAATTCAAATCTTTCTTGACCTCCAATATCCCAAATTGAAAGGGTTGCAAACTCATTTAGATCGAATTCAACATCTTTAGTTAAAATATCGACCCCTACTGTTAGTTTATAGTTTGCTGCAAACCGGTTTTTAATAATTCGTTGAATTAACCGATTTTTAACTAAATCTCTTCCAATTAGTATTACTTTCAGTTTAAAACTCGACATGATTTACTATTATAAAGCCCAAGTACTAATAAGAAAATCTTGTCTTATATTTCTATTTCAATTATTAGGAAATCCAGAAATCGGATCAGTAATATTTTTTTTTATTTACATCAAATTTTTTCTTTTTATAACCTTGAATATTATCTTCTTGTAAATTGAATATAAAAAAAGAAGATTAAGTTATGACAATAGCGCTAGTAAAAGTGTCGTGTATTAACGACCGTTTAATTCCTCTCGGACTGGCTTGTTTACAAGCCTACTTGAAGCAACATTCAGAAATGGTTCAAGTTTTTAACTTCAGAACGACAGAATACTCCTTGCCTAAAGTTATTTTCGATCCGCTAATCCAATTAGATCTTACCAACTTTATCATGAACCACCAAGACTTCCCTTTAATAGTTCCTATCGTGAACGAGCTTATTTTGGGTAAAGATCCAGATTTGGCCCGAGGAATGTTTCCTGATATCATAAAAGATTATTCTTCGAGAATGTTTGAGCAACCAGAAACATCGCGAGCTCGATTCGAATCAATGATCGGGTATTGCAAAAATACAGTTTTGAAAAAGTTAAATAAATTCGATACCGTTGCATTTTCGCTTAATTATTTAAATATTTCCGAGTCTATAATCTCCTCTTGTCTTCTAAAACAAATTAATCCCAACTGTAAAATCATTTGGGGCGGCCCGAGTATCTCACAATCTTTCGAATCATTCAAAATATTTCTCTCGAAAAGAGTCTGTGATGGGCTTGTAATAGGAGAGGGAGAACAACCATTGTTAGAAATTGCGAGAGGGAAAAAATTATCTATGATAAAAGGTGTGTTGAGCATAGATGAGAACTCTGTTATACAATATTTGCCAGGAATGCAACTCGATTTAGATTCACTACCCACTCCAGATTACACGGATATACCACTGGATACATACTATCAAATCGCTTCAATCTATAGATCTCGTGGATGCACTAATAGGTGCAAGTTCTGTGCTGAATGGAAGCTCTTTGGACCTCGATTCAGAACGCGTTCGGTTGAGAACATAATTCGGGATGTGGAAGAGATTCTCCAAAAACACAAGCCAAGGTTCATGCTATTCGGAGAATCCTTGATAAACGACAATTTAGAATATTTCGAAGAGTTATGCGATGCTTTAATTGAAAAAAATCTAGACATTAAATTTGGTACGCATTTTAGGGCAAATATCACCTTAAAACTTGCTGAAAAAGCAAAAAAAGCGGGATTCGAAGACGCTTGGGTCGGATTCGAAGCGTTTTCTGACGAAGACCTTAAAGAGATGAATAAAGGAACAAGTGTTCACCAAAACCTGAAGACGATTGAAAACTTAACCCTAGCTGGAGTAAACGTACTAGCGATGCTCGTGGTAGGATTTAGCGACCTTGGAACGGAATTGAGCAATTGTGCGAGTATTGTGAGTACTATCGAACACTTTTCTCGTCAAAAAATCTATAATAGAAACGGCAAAAAAATACCTCTGCCCATTCAATGGCGTCCTGCTCCTATGTATCTTGTTCCAGGTTCCTTCGATTATCGCGAAAAAATCGAAACCGATACTTGGTCCTGGAAGAGCAAGTTCAGAACGGATCAAAACGAGCGGGAAATTATAAAATTAGAGATAGAATTACAAGGGATTCCTTACACTTTTAAGCGGCCAATTCCGGAAGAGAAAATTATAAATTTAATGAGGCAAATACAAGATGCCGATCGTAAAGCTGGTTTCACCATTGGAGGCGTGATGAAATATGTAATAGATTACACGATGGAAATGAGGAGGAAAAACCGTCAAAAGCGAAAAACTGAGAGAATTGGAGTGTCTGCTCAAAGATTTGAAGCAAAAATCACACAACAAATAAATTAAATTTATTAATCGTTATTTTCTCTTCAATTATATTAACATTTTAAGTGAATCTTCTGTATGGACGAAATTAGGGGAATCCTTTCTGCTGAAACTGTAGCGAAAGGAACTAAATCTGAAGGACCAAGATACTATCTTCAACCGTTAGACGATTACGCTAACAGGTGGTCGAAAATTCTCGTGAAGAAACAAGTTCATTTATGGCAGAACGATCCAGTGCTGCATAAATTTATTGATAAAAAGGTATTAATCCTTGGTGAGATAATCGAAACTAAGAGCACGATTACCGTAGATTATGAATTCGTAGAAGAATTAGAATGAGCGAGCGAATTACGCTCAAAATTTAAACCTTTATCTTTTCTACCTTATAATATTTATTAGGAAAATCGTTTTTGTGATTATCATATTGTTTGGATTTTCGTTCTCGCAACATTTCATTCACTAATTCTACGCTTCCACGCTTTAGGAACATTCGAATGAATTTTAACTCGTTCACGCTGATATTTAGCGTTTGTAAGAATTCTGGATGTCGATAATTTCCCCAATCTAAATTTCGAATTTTTTTCATGGTGTAGCCCTCTTTTTTATATATATTCGAATCATAGTATCCCAATTTTCAGGGTGAAAACACCCGACATCAACATTTTTCTCAAATGGTTGGGATTCGTAATCAAAATCCCTGTTCAAATTAAAGTTATTGAGATCGTTTGTTTTTCTTCTTAATTTAGGATCGTAAATTTTACCACACCATTATAGTATTTATGACCATAAAAATCGTTGTGAGTATATAAAAGAAAATTTGTTGGTGAGTATTGTTAAAATTTTTAGTAGAATTTTTCTTTTAAATAAAAATGCTTCTTTTTATTAGTACTACTTCAAGTTTGTAGAATAAAATTAACTACTCTATTATTAAAGATGATATGTGAGTACTGTGGTGATTCACTGAGGTGTCCTGGAAAAAACATAATCGAGCATATCAATATTTCTCAACCTCGGCAAATTCACCTTTTTTGTTCGCATGTCTGTAAAGATAAGTGGTGTATACAACTACAAAGGAATAAATCACGACTCCTTGTGATGTGGTCAGTTGGTTCTTATATAGGAAGGTACTTCTTCGTAAAAAAACTAATGAATGTCCATAGTCCATCCTTATTAGGCTCAGAAACAAATAAATCGTATTTTAAATCCAATTTCCGGGAGATTGAAGTTTTAGAGTTAGTGGAGTTAAACGGAAAGAAGGTTTTAAAGGTAAGAGTCTGAATATTGGTTGTTAAACTAACTATTTACATGGTTCGATATATTCGAGAGAGGATAGATTCTCATGAAGTAAGTCCTGCCTAGAATCAGAAGTAGCCCACCGACAAAGGGAAGAACGATAGCAAACTCAAAATTAAAACCGTAAGGAGCGAAAGATGGTACTACGATAACCCAACTTAATATCCAGATTACGTTGAGAATTAAAATCCCAATACCCAAACTCTGCCATTTATTTGAAATAAAATCTAATCGGTCGGGGTTTTTTCTTTGGGAGAAAATCGAGTTCACTAGAGAGAACATAATAATAAGAAATATTAAAGATATAATTTTTTGGGGTATATCAAGTATATTTATTTCAAATAAAGGGAAATAAGGAAACCCCCAAATCCAAAATGGATACAATCCAGAAGGAGAGCTCTCGTATCTTGTAATTGGGAATATAAACGCTAAAACAATTGAGATAATCGAACCCATAGGAAATAAATATATTATACTTTTTTTCATTTCCACATTCATCCTATTTTATTTTCTTTCTCAACTAAATGTTCATATAATATCATATAAATAACCCTTTTAAATATCTCGATTCACTTGACCAATTTGAATTTTAAATTTGAACGAGTATCTGCTCAATGGCTTGATTCTAATGGAAAAAAGGTGTTAAAAGTAAAAACTTAATTTTTAGATACTTTCAGCATTACTTTCGAGGTTCGATATGTTCGAGAGAGGATAGGTGGCTCATTGAATAATCGTGATAGCCGTCGTTAGCCGGTGATCTAATACCTTCTGCGCGGATATAATGCCCAACGCGAGGTAAAAAACCATAAGAATTTATTTTTGAGGAGCTCACTAAAACCGAATACATTTCCACTCCTACTCGAACTGTTAATGATATATAACCGTAAGTATAACTTCGAGATATGCGCTTTTCACCACCCCTAATTTCAACTATTCTTCCTTCAATCGTTTTTTTTCCCTTGTATGCCATTACGGATTACCTAAGACTCAAAATTTTCAATCTAAATAAATAGGAAATGTTTGTGTAATATATCTTAATAATTATTTAAATCCATGAGATATAATCAATTTTAAAAAAAAGGTCCAAACTTTTCGTAAACTCTAATTAAATTATCCTGGTAAAATTGAATTTTCTCGTCGAGGGGATTTAATTCTAAAGCAGTTTTCATCACTTCTTCTGCTTTCTTAAGTTCTCCTTTATCCATATATGTTATCGTGAGTAAACCCCAAGCTTCTATTAAAGTGTTATTTATTTCTGTAGCTGTTTTGAAACTACTTATCGCGATATCATATTTACCCATACGCCGGTTTACAATACCTAAATAAAGCCACGCTTGATCGTTTGAAGGATCCTTATCTAATAGGCTATTTACAATTTTTAGTGCTTTTCCATTGCTTTTTTCTGCTAGAAATTTATTTACCTGTTCAATAGCTTGCTTGTTTTTAATTTCTTCTAAATCCAAAGTATGCGTCACTATATTTTGTTTGCTAATTATTACTTACTCAAACTTATTTATATAGATAAAATATTAAACCTTTTTAAAAAAAAAATATACCATAGGTATATCACATCTTAAGAAATACTAAAAGTAGAGCTAAATCCTCTTAAAATAGCGCAGGATGCTTTTTCTCGATACTATTCAAAGTGGAAACTAAATCGTAGAGGAGCTTTTCGTCTTGACATTGATTAATTGACTCAGATAACTTGTTAAGGAGAGAGTTCGCTAAGTTTTTCTCAAATTTCGTAGGTTCCACAGATTTGTGTTGAAAAATTTCGTCAAATTCTGCTTCAAACCACCGTAGTTGTTCCTGAAATTCCTCTTTTTGAAGGTTTTCACTATTGTAGTTTAGAAACATACGTCTCCTCAATTTAAAATTTTTTTAATTATTTTAAACTACAATAATAGTTATAGAACTTATTTAAAAAGTTAAGCAACTCTGCGGGTTTTCTAATACGTCCTACGACAAATGGGAAAATAGGTTACCGTATAATTAATCGAAATACGTCGGATTTTGAAGCTTGAATTATCTAAAGGAGGGAGCGACGACTTACAAATTCAATTTTCTATCTTTAGAAGGTAGAGATATTTTTGTCGGAGCTTAATATAAATAACAAAAAAGGTTTTGCATTTTGTGATTCAGAATTATAATTGTGGTTAGAGAGATAAACCATATAACATTAACATCGAAAAAATATAGCCGAAAACGACTGCGATTATGAAGAGAAGAAATTGAATAACTAGAATGAATTGAATAGATTCTCCCTTATCTTTCTTATAATACTTTATTGTAAATATGACACCAACCACCATATTAATACCAAACCTAACGAAATCGAGGACTACACTGTCTCCATAGAGAAAGGTTAATGGAATTCCTACCGCTAGATTAATTATTAACAATAATATATTTAATTTTAAAGGAATCTTAAAAGAACTGTCCCACCCTTTTGAGCTGGCGTACATTTGCATAATATAAACTCCGGCAACAAATAGAATAAGCGTTATACCAAGATAAGAAATCATAACAAGAGTAATTACGGAAGCGTAATCTAATTGAAAAATCATTATAAGTGTCTAATATGTAGTTAAAAAGATGATCTACTGAAATTTTGACTCTATTTATAGTTTTTTTTTATAAATAATATCTGTAATATCAAAGTTAGTTGAAATCTCTTAAAATTTAAGTTAATATTAATATATGATCCGACAAAAATGTATTATATCAAAGGTGATATTGATTTTCGATATAGAACAAAATCGTGAGAAAGATGTTGATGAGGGGTTTAGAAGCGAGAATACAGAGGAATTTAGTCTAAAAACACAGGAAACAAGAAAAAAGTTAAAAGTCGCAGGAATTATTTTAAGTGGTATTGGAGGAATATTATATCTCATTACTGTCTTCATAGTTCTCAATACCGGATTTAGGGATTACCCCTCCACTAGTATGCCATTTTTATTTGTGGGTGTAACTTCACTAGTAGGAACAATTATAGGAGTAAAAAATATCAAGCTAGGTAGCATGATTATCCTACTTTCACTACCAGCTACATTCCTTATTGGACTTATATACGGTCCCTATTTGGATTTTTATTTGTATCTCAGTCCATATGTCTTTGTACCATTCCCTCTCCCCCACTCGATATTCCTAATAACTGGTGGAATTATGTGTTTTTTGAGTACTGATAGGAAATTAATAAGCTGAATTTTCAGATCGTGAAAGCACACTTTTACGATCAAAAAGTTAAAAAAAATAATCTAATACTATTTAGTTGGAAAAAATTCGGCGTTATATTCTTCCAGATCGTCAGGCGGCCATGCGCTAGGAGTCTTGTAATTTTGCACAAATCTATGGGTACAAAGTGGAGCACCAAATCCAAGAGCTTGAGTTCGAGAAAAACCAAATCCTAAACCCTCAGCTTCGTAGTGGTCTCCTAAACAAATAAATGGAAGATATTTCTCGTCGCCTAACTTTTTATACGCTTTTTGAACTCCGCACTCCGTTATGTCCCAACCCCATTCAAAGGTTTCACCATCTCCCTTTACGAAATCCATTACCCAATCGTCTGGATAAAGCTTCATTTGAGTTTCTTCAGTTAATTTTTTTTGATAGTTCATGTATACGGGATCAAAAGGGTATTGGGAAGGATCTCCACCCGCTTGCTCTAAAGCTTCTTTTCTAACTTTATGGGTGCCTATTACATAGTTATAATGAAATTCCCCAATTTCTCTGAATGAAAATCCTATTTTTTCCAATGTGCGAAACACTGCAAGGTCAGAAATGCATTTTACAAGGACTAAAGTAGTGGGATTCTTTTGCCCACCAATGTAGGGGATATCCGGCAAAATTTTTTCGAATTCTGATTTCATTTGATTAATTAATTCTTCAGATTTCTTGTCATCATATTTCTTACAAAGTTCTTCTTTCACTAAACTCAAACGCTCATTAAAACTTCTCATGAATTTAGTTTTCTTTTTAACATAGAAATCTTCTACAATTTTAACAGTCATAATCGTTTATTTTAGGATGGATTCTTTTAATTTCAATTTATCTGAAATCCTTTGCTCTGTTTTATCTTTTTTTTTATGTTATAAAAGAACAAAATTAAAGAGATCTAATCTAATTATTAAATAATAATTTCTTTTTAATATCAACTAAACATTATAAGTTGAGTTAATGGATATAATTAATCATCTTGGAAGCAGATTAGCGGAGTTGATAAACATTAGCGCTCCAGCGGCTAGGGGTTTAATTAAATTAGCAATTAAGGACGAAATTGGTCCATTTAAACCGTTAAATCAAATTACTTTTAATGAATTCAAAACTACAATAGAAAATTCGCTTAAAAAAAGGTTAAAAAATTTGGAGATAACTACATTTGAGTTGATTGTGCAATATTTAATTAGGGAATTAACTGATTTTCAATCTTTAATAACCATGGAGGGTGTATGATTATGAATGCTGAGCTCTTTTACATTTCATTCCTGATCCTATTTGGGATTTTTATAATTACCTTAGCTGCCATGGGAATTTTTCTCCTAGTTAAAGGAGTGAAAAACAAAATGGTTAATATCATTCTTGGTAGTGTAGGTTTTATTTCCCTACCTATTGGATTTGTAGGAAATTTCGTGTTTCAGTTAGGTCCTATTTTTCAAGAAGCCATTATTATTATTAGCTTTATTTTGACTGTGATTTTCACTAACTTGACATTTTATAAAAACAAGGGATTCCTATCCAAGATTGCGCTTTGCACGGTAATACTTCTAGGTATTATACAATTAGGCTTTTTTCTCGTTTCTGTATATGGCGTTTGGACACTTAACCTCTATTATCTAAGGGTAGCTTTAGATTTTCCTTACACTTTTATAGTCTTTAACTGGTTATCATATTCCTCTTATACGGCCTACAGACGGGTTAAAACTCAGGAAATCGAACCCTGGATTAAAGTACGATATCAAATGCTCGCATTTTTCTCTCTAATATTTAGCTTTCACAATATTCCAGAGTTTTTTCAACCTCCAGGCACTATGTGGGGAGACCCTAGTAATATTGAAAGCCTAATAGTCTTTGGATGTACTGCTATTTTGGTAGTTATTTTTTCGTTAGGGTTCTCAATAGCGTGGTTTATGCCCAACCGCTTGAAACAATTCTTAAATAGAAATTATCAAGCAACTGAAGAAAAAGAATTTCAAGAAAAAGATTTGCTTGATTTAATTAAGAAAGAATTAGAACAAAAAAAATCCTCTTGAGCGAATTACATCCCTCTTATGCTACAAACCTAAAAAAGGATATTTATTCAATCAACAATTTTATAGTAGTACTTATAAAATATTATTGTATCAAATAGTGGAATAATAGTGGAGTCTAGCAGGGAAGGTAATAGAAAAAATGAAATTATCGCTTATCTTTTACTTATATTAACTACTATTATTTGGGGTGGTACTTGGCCATTAGGGAGATGGTTAGTTTCAGAGGAAGTTGGAGGCGCTACTATTCCCCCATTTATGATTGCGACTATTCGTTATTTTCTAGCTGTTATTTGCTTTATTCTTATTCTTAAGTTTAAAGAAGGAACTTTAAATTGGCAGTTTGCAAAAAAGCACTGGAAGATATTAACTTTAATGGGATTGTTATCGGTGACGATCTATCAGGCGGGTTATTTAATTGGAGAAATACTTACCAGTGCGAGCGATGCGAGTATCATGGTCGCAACTAATGCTGTCTGGGTAGTTATTCTTTCAAGTTTATTCTTAAAAAACGAACGATTTGCATGGAGAAAGATGGTTGGCTCGCTATTAGCATTTTTAGCGGTAGTAATTGTTGTAGGATTCTCTCCGAATGTAAATGTAGCGAATCGGATTCTTGGGGATATTATGATACTACTAGCGGCATTGGGTTATGCAACTTATACCGTAATTTCTCGGTTTTTCTTAAATAAAACTCGCAATAACGCTGAAGCTTATCAACCAAGCTCTATTTGGATAATGACTTACGTTTCACTTTTTGGATTTTTGATAACCACTCCGATTTCATTAATTATTAGTCCAGAATTCTTAATACCAGCAGTATATTTAACTATTCCCCCCCGAGTATGGCTTGGTATCTCGTATCTAGCATTTATTTCTACGATCGGAGCATATACATTCTATATAGAAGGAGTCAAACGTTTAAACGCCAGTAGAGCAGCAATTTTTCAAACATTAGTACCATTATTTGGAGTAATTTTTTCCGCTCTATTTTTGCAAGAAAAATTCGATGTATTCATATATCCTTTAGCCTTATTGCTCGTAATATTAGGAATAACTCTTGTAAATCTTAAAAAATTTCAAGAAAAGGGAAAAGATATGAGAGATGATGATAGTTAACGAGAATTCCTATACAAGTCTTAGTCTATCCTGTTAGAAGTATCAATGATGAATGGGAATATCTAATGCTTAAAAGAATAAAAAGTCGAGGGGGTTTCTGGCAAGGAGTAACTGGAGCTCCGGAAAACGGAGAGACCATTATTGAGGGTGCGAGACGAGAACTATTTGAAGAAACAAGTTTTCTCTCGATAACTCTAATACAAACTGATATAAAATACATAATTCCAATGGAAGATAGATGGATAGATATATATCCTAAGGGTACTACAGAAATCCCCGAGTATCTATTTTTTGCTAAAATACATCAACCAGATATACCTAAAATAGATCCTATTGAACAGGACGATTGGAAATGGTGTTCGTTTGAAGAGGCTATGAATCTTCTATCTTGGGATGATAACAAAAAAGCTCTCGAGTATGTTCAAGAGCTTTTGAGAGAAGAACTAGATAAAGATAAATAATAAAGCAGTTATTTCTTAAATTTTTAAATTAAATCTAAGTTATTTTTATTAATTCGCTAACTTTAAACCTAAGTGCATTAACGCTTTTGTTATCCTTAAAGAGCTATTTATATCTACAGCGCCTGGCCAACGATCGTCTGGATGATGGAAAAACGGATTTTTTATTCCTATTACCGAAAAATATCGACCACCACCATCGAAAATGTTTTTTGCTTCTCCTAGGGGCCGAGTTCCTTGGGAAATATTTGTACTAGGAACAATCGAGTGTTTAGCAAGGGATTTGAGTCCTAAGGCTTCAATTTCAGAATCGGAAAATTGAGCGCGAATTTTTGGTTGTACGGCAGTATTACTACCATTATGAACAATTTCTGCTAGGTTGGCTCCCAGATGTATCCAACTCGACGCTCCTTTGATTAAATTAGTATTATTTTCGAGATAATGATTCAACCCAAGGTGTCCTAGTTCATGCCCAGAATTTGCCAAAAAAATCAAGTTCCTTTTTGGTTTTACTGTGACAAAAGTGCGCATCATTTCTAACATAATAGCAATCCCTCCTGCCCTCTCAGAAGCGCAATTCCACCATCCACTACGAGGAGTCATTACCACTAACGGGGTTAACATTGGATCTTTGCCTTCTATTCGAGTAATAACATTATAAGCCTTTGATGGAGTGCGATTAATTTTTATTCTTAGCGATACTTCTGTACCTATTTTTGATGATAAAAAAGACCAGTATTCACTTGATATTTGTAATGTTGGAGGACCAAATGGTTTTGTGAAATGTTCGGCGTTAATTAGTGATAGTCCTGAAGTTAACCCTTGAGTAGCAACTATAATACCTATATTTGAATTATTTTTTCTCTGATTTTCGAGATCTTGAGGTTTTACATTATCAACGCGTGTAATCCCAACAATGTTATTTTTCCTAAGTGAACCTAAATTACCTACAATAAGTTCTTCTTCTGGATATATACAATCGAAAAGAGGAACACCAACTATTTTTTCTTCTCCAATCTCAACGGAGGCTTCTACAATATCGATTCGGTTTAAAGAAAATTTATCTAAATGTGGATCTTGCCCTATTTTTTTTATTTTATTTGCCAACCAATGAGCGCTCTGATTATCGACTTCAGTTCCTGTACGATGGATTCCTTGATTATCATATTCTTTAATGATAGTTGCTATCCTCTGCTTCAAATCTTCTTGTTCATACATAAATTTTCCCTTAATTTTAAATTTATTAATTGGATTATTCAGTGGTTCAATTTATATTAATCCTCTCTTCTTAAAGCTTCATTTTTCGCCCTCAGAGAATTTTCCCGTACTTCAACAACTGCTGGTACTTCTTGGGGAGGATTCATGAATCGATTTAGAGCTAAAAGGCCATTATGGAAACGCTCCTTTAATGTGACCCCTATATGGTCTCCGTCATATACGAGCCTAAATTCGTGATCAATACGGTTATCAAATAATAGTCTATGTATAAATTCAGCTCCACGATATAATCCTAGAAAATCTCTTGTTCCTACCTCTAAGTAGATTTTAATACCTGAGTTTCGTATATCTTCTGCATTTTCGCGAAGAATATAGGCGGGGTTGTTTTTTTTCCAATATTCTTTATCAACTGGCACTCCAAATATTTTTTCAAATAATTCTTTAGGTCGGTAAAAATTGTCTCTAACTTCTATCTCATCCCATTCATAAACGGGTTCGATTGCTGGTTCAAATGATAAAATGACCCCGAACTTATCTACATTTTTAAATCCCATGCGTAGTGTCCCTAAACCACCCGCTGAAATGCCGCTGATGAAGGTTTTGTTCGAATCCTTTGTTATTTTGTAATTCTCTTGGAGAAAGGGAAGAAATTCTTCGATTATAAAAGATTCCCAATTTTCAGAACCATCTCGATAATTCATATACAACGAACGCGTGCAACTAGGAGTAGCAATGACCATTTTAGGGAGTTTGTTTTCTTTCCAAAGTGTTCTAATTATAGGTTCTATCAGCCCTATTGATTTTTCATCACCATGACCACCGTGTAAATACAATAAAAGTGGGAAGTTTATCTTAGATTCGTCATAATTCTCTGGGAGAATCAAGCCATATTTAACAGGACTTGGAACGATTTCTGACTCGAGTTTAAATGTTTTATATTTATTGATAATTCGCTACGCCTCTCTTATTTAGTTATATTAACTTCCTTATGCCCCTTCAGCTCTACAATTTTTACCCCAATATTAGCTATCCTACGAGCTAATTTGGAAATCTTCCATTTTTCGTGTCCTTTTACATATGTTGAAAATGTGTCCCGAAGAGGTTCTTTCCATTTAGAGGGAATAATATTAGCGCCTAATCCAGCACCAAGTATCGCACCAATGTTACCACAGTTACAATCTGTATCGTATCCCATCATACCAGCGATACAGATTGATCTACCAAAGGGATCCAATTGGTCTTGAGCGCCATACAAAAGCGATAAAACGATAATCCCGATATTTGGGATGACATGAACTTTCGATTCTATCCCCTTTAATATTTTTACTCTTTCCGATTCATTATTGGGTTCTTCTTTGATAAAATCTTCCTTGATCCGTTCCCAATACTCATTTATTAAAACTTCTCTCGCCTTTCTGAAGTCTTCTGGATATTGTTCATAGAGGAATAATGCTTTTTTGACGGTTTTAGCGTATAAACTTTCACTTTCGCTCGGTAAAAAGGTTAAAGATTGCTCTATATTTTTTCTGATGTCGTTTTCAAAGAATGAATTTGATACTAGTAGAGCAACAAATATTTCACCTTCTATTCCAACTCCTGCATGTGATATTGAACCATCCATTTCAGAATAATATTTGACGATATCTGGGCATCCCGGAGCAATCTGACCCCAGATATCCGCTCTCATTTGAGCGCCTATAAAATCAAAATACGGATTATTAAGTATTCCTGATTCTGGAGGAAATATGTCTGATCTTATGTTATTTAGAGCCACCTTCTCGGCAGTCATGACTGCTTTGTCATATTTGAGAAGATTTACCCATTCTAACGCAATATCCTTTGCAGTCAATTTTAATCCATATTTTTCTAAAGCGAGCAGCGCGATGATTTCGTACATTTCATCATCATTGACATAGTTTAGATTAATTTCTGTTGGAAAATATTTAATATCACCGTATCTTCGTCTAATAGTATTAATAGGTCTTAATTCTAACGGCGCTCCAACGAAATCTCCGACAACTCTCCCAATCCACGAGCCAAAAACTCTATTATAATATTCTTTAGATGTTATTTTTTTCATTATTTGGATACCGATCCTTAGTTTCAATAATTAATATCGTTAATTTCCGATCCTAAAAATTAGATTTATATTTAAATTATTAGAAGATACCTTGAGCTGTTGAATTTTATAATTAAATATGTAAAAGATTAAAAAGAAATATAGCTATTTATTTTTAATTGGTTTCTTTTTAGGTTTTAGTTATTCTTTCTCTGGTAAACAAATTTTCTAAAAAAAAGAGAGATTTTGATGTAAAAATATCTTTGTTTTTAGTGTGATGGCGTAAAGTACAACGCGACAACAAGGTATACTCCCATAAGAATTAATGGAATCCAAAAGTCGCTTGACGAGAAAATTGTGACCTGAAGAATCATCAAAATAAAGCTTAAGACCAAAAATCCCGTCCATGCACATAATCTACTCGTTTTTAACGGACTTTTATAGGTATAATGTCGTATTAAAACAGCGATCGCATAAAGTATAATTGCGATAAGCGGTATAGGAATCCAGAAACCTTGTCCCCAAAAGGTTAAGAACAGAAGACAAGGAAAAATTGTAAAGAAATTCAGGTAATATAGTATTCTTCTTGCTATGTCTTCTTGATGATCAATTTTATACCAAATTATACCAAACCAAATAAATAGAATCCATGCAACTACTAAATCAATTATGTCAAAAGGATCGAAGGGAACATCCATTCCATAGTGAGTCCCCCACCAAGCAGTAATCATTCCATATCCCAATATCTGGGTGAGCAATATGTGATACGTTGATTTTCCAATTAGAGAAATTTTCCTTGAAATCCATGAGTTTGAAGTCTTGGGTAAAAACTTGAGCGCAAGCAATACTAAGAATGCAGAGTATGGAAACACCATAAAATTATAGTCTCCTCTAAGGAACCGTGTGCCATCAATCATGAATCTAAACCCAAAAAACTGGTAGACTACAATATATGCCAAACTAATAGGATATAGAAGCCACATAAAAAAGTTGTGATTTTCCTGAAGATCATAACCTTTAGAAAACCACATACCCAAGCCAACAGCTGAAAGATAAAATAAAATGCTACTGCTGAAGAAAGAATATAAATGCACTTCTTCCCAAGTTGCAAATGTTTCACCAAACAAGAAAAATACAGTTACCTGCATTGCGATTTCAATCGCAAAGGTTAGAATCAAAGTTACTGCTGGTTTTTTAGTGAAAGCCCAATATAGTAATGGTACGACGAGAATTGATTGCAATAATACGGGGATAAACCAATTACCTGGCCCCCAAAATGGCATTATTAAATAAAACAGGTTAATAATCCCGTGTTCGGGGTAATATTGATTATCGTACATTGCTATGAAATCGAATCCGTACATAAATAGACCAATAAATGTTGATGCTGCATACAAAATAAGAAAAGGGACAACATAACTTATAATTTTCTTCTTAAAGTAGCTCCACGAATATAATTGTTTTAATGTTTTATCGCCTTGAGCTCTCAAAGAACGCCCCATATTAAAACCAAGGATTACTAAAAAGACGGGTATGGAAATTCTCTCCCAGAGTGCGACCCCTATATCGCTTTTAATGTTCCAGGAGACAAAGTGATCAAAAATAACCAAGAATATCATTGTCGCTTTTAAAAAATCAATCTGAAAGAAATTGGATTTTCTTGAAGTTGATAATTCTTCTTGCTCAACAGTCTGTAAAAGTAAATCAGTCATTCTTTACATCTTTTGTTTATATTTATAAATTTTTTTAGAGAATTGTTACTAAATCTAAGCAACATGTAAACTATTAACATTGAAGGAGTCCGATTTTTAGACTCTATGAAACCTTACAAATAATTAGATAACAAGAAAAAAAAAAAAAAGATTAAAGTCCCAATTCTTTCAATCGATTTTTATTAGCTAATCCTTGTTCTTTAGTTATAGTGTAAGTAAAGTATAATATCAAGGTAGCTAAGATGTTTAGCACCAATGGAACGAGTGACATTTGAAGATTGAGCCCTTGTTTGACGACAGGATCAGTCGCAGGAATAACACTAGCTTCAAAACCAGTTATAACACCTACTATTGTAAATAAGGCTACTTGGAAGAAATATGTAAAAGCGGTAAATACTCGTAAAATTCCCAAATAAGACCCCTCCTCACGCTTGTTGGTTTTGATAACACTATTATCAATTGCTTCTGCTCTAGCAAGAGTTGCAATAACTCCGAAGTTTGAAGCAGTTGGAATCCCCGCGAGTGTAGTTACAATTAATAATCCCGGATAACTTGTAACGAAGAAAAACATTACATAAATCAAATTGTGAAGCGCTAGGCTTATCAAATATGTTTTTCTTACACCGATTTTCTTTGCAATAGTAGTCCAAATCGGAGTAAAAACAACTGTTATAACACCGTATCCTAAACTTGGTATCGCACCATATTCTATCGGTAAATCCAGATAGTAAATAAGAAAATAATTCATCCCGTATAACATGCAGGCTCCTGCTGTTCCCCATAGTAAATATGAGAATACTAATCCAACCCAGATTTTATCTTTAAACATATTTTTTAGTACTTCCTTAAAAGGGGAATAAGCCTTTCCAGTTCTGTCCAATTCTACTCTGAATTCTTTTCTTTCTTTGCTTTCTCGTATACTTCTTATGTAGGGAATGAAAATCAAATACGCAAGAATAACAAAAACAATTGTTCTTGTCAAATATGCCGGTTGGCTTAAAGCTCCTCCAAAAATCGCTAACAAAATAGGAGAAATAAACGAAAAAATAATTTGCACTCCTCCGCCAATCATCGCTCCAATTGCTCCAGCTTTCCTTCGAGAAGAGTCCTCCCGAAATAAATCAGGATATAGTGACGCATGACTCACTTCGAGGAGAGTTAAGAAACTTTCATATACTACCATCATTAACATTAACCAAATAGCATTCGTCATAACGGCTGATATATCTCCAGTTTGAACAAACGATAGGATTAAAAATAATGGTCCAACTAGTCCCCCTATTAGTATCCAGAAAAATCGCTTCCCAAATCGGGCAGTAAATTTTTTTGACCTATCAGTAAAGTAGCCAATAAGTGGATCATTAAAGGCATCTACGAGAGAATAAATCAAAAATATGAAAGTTACAATTATTTGAGGAATAAATAGCACAGAAGTAGCAAAAAACTGTAAGTTTCCCCACATCATAAACAGCATAGTTGTAGCGGGAGTTAGCATTGCATAACCAAAGATTTTTTTCCTCGAAACTACCCCTAATCGGTTATCTGGTAATTCTTCTGACATTTTAGTTCACATTTTACAATTTAGTATTTTTTTTAGTTATATGTGATTAAAAATTGGTTGAGGTAGTATATAAAAATTAAATAATAAGCAAGATGTTCAAAACAAATTGACTATATTCAATCTGTCTAAAAGAAAAGAGTGAATACATTTAAAAATTAGCGTAATGGAAATTTAGGGTCTCGTTTTTCCTTATAGGCATTAAATGCTTCCAGCACATCCTTAGAACTACCTGATAGGACCTGTCCTCGGTTTTCTAATTGGATCATCGTTTCTAAACTCGGAGAATTAAGGGATAGATTAAGCGCTTGTTTTGTCATCCGTAAGCCTAGCGGACTTTTCGAGAGCATTTCTCTCGCCAAATCCATTGCTGAATCTAACAAGTTTTCCTCCTCAACAACCTTTAAGACAAAACCTGTTTTTAAAG
This sequence comes from Promethearchaeota archaeon, assembly GCA_013375495.1. The sequence goes on along the minus strand of JABXKC010000004.1, from coordinate 3,168 downwards.
CCTCTTCAGCGTTTAAAAACCTTCCTGTATACAATAATTCGGATGCTCGCGATAATCCTATGAGACGCGGAAGAAAATAACTACTCCCCATATCTGCCCCTGTTAATCCGATATTTATGTAACCTGCGTTGAACTTAGCGTTCTTTCCGGCTATTCGAATATCAGCAGCCATTGCAATAGAGAAACCTGCACCCATTGCAGCACCTTGGACTACAGCAATAATTGGTTGGGAAATCTTTCTCATCTTAACGATTAGATCCGCAATCCGCCATTGATAATATATAAAACTTTTAACCACTTCGGGAATATCTAAGTAATAATATTTCTTGAGATGATCCGGCTTTCTTTTTGACTTCAATGCGGTTCCATCGTTTAAATCTTGACCGGCATTAAAAACTTTTCCTTCTGCTTTCATTATTAGGACTCGGCAATCAAGATTCGTCATTAACGTATCTAATAAAGAATGAAGATCCTCAACCATCTGAAAAGACATCGCGTTAGCTTTCTTTGGTCTATTAAATGTTAAAAATCCGATTCCGTTTTCCTCTAACTCGAACTTTATCGTCTCGAAATCCATGCTTTTACAAGTAAAGGATCATATAAAAAGATGTTATAATAGCGAAATTTTGCATGCTCGACACACTCGGGTTCTCCGTATATCGTATTTAAAAAAAGAAATTCAAAAAAAAAAGAAATTAATTTTCTAAAAACATCCAGCAGTACTGGCAGGAATTAATAGAATGTCGTCGCCATTACTTAGGTTATAATCTCTTAATTGATCATTATCGTCCATGGTAACTCCTCCAGACGACAAGTGAAATTCGTCAGGATCTAGTCCGAATAAATTTCCTAATGTATGCTTAATGTCACTTACTCTATTGGCGTCATTCACGGTTAATTTTTCCTTCTTTTCACCAGGACCGATGGTAGACATGAAGTACAAGGTGGACTTTTTTCCTGAGGAAGGCGTCTTTGAGGCCGGTGTTTTTGATTTAACAGGTTCAAATTCATCATCAAAATCTTCTTCATAACTCATTTAAATCACATTCACTTTTCTTGAGATTAATACTCTCATGTTAATTAAGTATTATAAAACCCGTTGGAATGAATTTGAAATTTCCATACCAAGTTAGGAAAAACATATATATTAGTTTCATAATTAGGATTATTGAGATACTGTGAATGATAAAAATAGTACTTCCATTCATATCACAAAAGCAGATGTAGAAAGAGCATTTAAAAAAGCAGAACAATTTAAACATATGCTCAAACAAGGAAGAACAAAAGAACAAATATTTAAAGATATGTTAAGGTTGATTGAAGGTGGAGAGTAAATTAACACAATCTATTTTTAGTGTCGCAAGCCACTTAAAAATTCCAGCTATCATACTTGGAGGATTAGCACTTCCAGCATATAATGTATTCAGAACAACTATAGATGTTGATATATGTGTATACATAAAATCTCAGGAAGTTTTAGATGAATTTATTATTAAGTTAAAGAATGAAAATATAGATACTCTCCAACAGCCTAAAATCGAACATGACTTATTTACAGTATTCCGACAGAATTCTGAAGCTGAAATTTGGCTAAAACCATGCGATGCCTTCACTTGGGACCAACAGATGGTTGAAAAAATCCAGCATTATACTGAAAATTTTTTTGTATTATCCATAGAAGATTATATCTTAACAAAAATAGCAAGAGCTGATCGAAGTTCGATTGATATTGATGATATTCTACAAATCTTAATTAATAATCATAATAACATTGACTGGAAGTATTTACGCTTTAGAATAAACTGGAGAGATTTGATGCAGGATTTTAAGGATATCTTGCGAGCCTTTGAGATTGATATTAATAAGGAATATCAAATCATTGGAAAAAAAATTATTAACAAATTTAATAAAAGCTAAATTTCAAAAATCTCAATAGTAAAATATTACGATTGCCTAAGTTCTGTAAGAAATAATTCCGCTATTGTAAGCCATGTCTGCTTTGTTTCAGCGTCAGAGGTACTTTTTATTGTTAATTCTTTACCTTGCTTAAGATTAAATATAAACAAATATCTTCTCAAAAATAAATAAATTATAAATTTATAATTTAAAGGACAGTTTCCGCTTTCCCCTCACATTTTGGTCTTCTGAAACTTGTTTTTTACTTATAGATTCTTTTTTCCTTTATAAGTAGAAGTCTTAAGATAAGTTTATGAAAGCAATTCAGTTAGATGGAGACTTGAATTTCAAATATGGTTTGTGCTTATTTTGTGAGTATTTTGAAAATGATTTCTGCTATAAATACCTACTACCTAGAAGTCCTGTAGAGGAAAAATGTAGGAAATTTAAAAAAAGCGCTCTATTTTTGAATAAAAAACTTAAAACTCGCAGCTTTCTACTCATATTCTTGCTTTATTTTATGATATATTTCTGTGTAGGGATTATACCTCCGAATATTGAAAATATTATTTATTCCCTACCATCGATATCAGAGTTTTCAATAAGCACGGCGATATTACTTTATCTAATCTGTAATTCGGTAAGTGTTCTATTTTTTGGTTATTTCAGAGAGAGGATTTTGCAAACTTTTAGTAGTAAAACATTATTTTTGCTAACTAATTTGCTATGGATTATAGGTTTTGGACTGATATCCTTGTCTGTTAATTACACATTTTTCCTTAGTATGCTTATGATTAGTGCTATCGGGACGGGTGGGTTTATCCCTTTAGGATTTTCTAAGATCGGAGAAATGTTCCCTGCTCAAGAACGGGGATCAAGATTCGGATTAATGCAGTTTGGTCTTATTTTAGGAAATGGAATAGGTATCATTGTGGGTTCAATTTTACATTGGCGTATTGCTTTTATTTTAGGATTTTACATTAGTGTGTCACTAATCATCATATATTTTATAAAAGCGTTGGATTTAAAGTATAATACCATAGAAAGAGGAAATCACCTAAATCTTAATAACTACAATTACAAGTTATCTCGTCATGATCTTATCCTTTTATTTAAAACGAGATCGGTTATGAGCATTCTATTTTTTGTGCTTACTGGTGGACTTGTCACCTCCATTCTTGGAAATTGGGGGATCTATATCTTAAGTTCTAACTTAGGGAATCCAGATCTGGCGACAATTATTTATCTGATAATTGGTATTGCCGCCCTTCC
>JABXKC010000049.1 GCA_013375495.1 Promethearchaeota archaeon | reverse complement strand
AGATAAGGAGAAGTTCAAATAAAATTATTTAAAATTGAGAAGATTTGTAGTTAGTATCTTCTTTCTTTCTATAAATATACCCAAAGAAATAACCTAATATTAACCCAACCGTTACGTAAAATATTCCGAAATACATGAATAAGTATAATGTATATTCTAAAAAGAGAAGAAAATCAAATCCATACCCCCCCGGAATAAAATAAAAAATCCAATCAAAGCAACTTATTAAAAATAACGATAAAATAGAACTAACTAATCCAACAATCATACCTGTTTTTATGTGTGATTGTGATTCTTTTCTATATCTAAATGTGAAATAGAGTCCAAAACAGCTTCCTACAATTAAAAATATATCTGCCATAAAGAAAAGTCCAATAGGGATAATTAAGAACAAAATATTTGTTGAAAAGGCTGAAATAAGAATTCCAAGAATCATATTATATCTTTGGGCAAATCCAGAATAAGGCTCAGCAACCATGTATTTTTTCACTATGTTTTTCAAATTGTAGTAGAATTAATTGTCTATCAAATAAAGAGTTTTTGAATACAATTAAATTTCAAGGATAACTAGTTTACGCAATCGTTAAAGTAAGTGAGATGAATATATGGAAACTCAAGAAAATAATGCCAATGAAAACGAACATAAGGTAATAAGAACCACAACTGCGTTTGATTGCGGCGGACGATGTCCTCTACGATTTCATGTTAAAGAAGGGAAAGTAATTCGAATCGAAGGTGATGATTTTGAGGATGAAGACAATCAACTTAGAGCGTGTTTAAGATGCCGTGCTCTAAGACATTATATTTATCACCCAGATCGTTTAAAATTTCCATTGAAAAGAGATGGACCAAAAGGTTCAGGAAAATTTAAACGGATTTCTTGGGATAAAGCATTATCTGAAATTGCCACCAGACTAATAGATGTAAAGGAAAAATATGGAAACTCAAGCATATTTTTAGCAACGGGTGGAGGATATTTAGCAGCATTACACGACGGAGTATTTGCCATGATAAGATTACTCACCCGTTTTGGGGGGTTCTCAACACATTTTGGTAACGTATCTTCTGAAGGTGCTGTATATGCAACTCAAACTCAATACACATCTCCCTTCGTTGGGCACAGCCGTACAGATTTGAAAAACTCAAAACTTATTATAATGTGGGGTTGGGATCCTGCAAGAATGATCTCGGGTTCAGACACAATATATAGCTTAATACAAGCAAAAGAAAAGGGAATAAAAATCATTTGTATAGATCCAAGATACACAGATTCAGCAGTTGTGTTAGCAGATGAATGGATACCAATTATTCCTGGAACTGATACTGCGATGATGATTGCTATGGCTTATGTGATGATTAAAGAAGATCTTCACGACCAAGAATTCTTAGATAAATATACAGTAGGATTTGAGAAATTCGTAGAGTATGTATTGGGTGATGAAGATGGAATACCTAAAACTCCGAAGTGGGCAGAACAGATTACTTCCGTTCCTGCTGAGACGATAAGTAATCTTGCTCGAGAGTACGCCACAACTAAACCCGCTGCTTTAATGGATTGTCAGGGTCCAGCTCGAAGTGCAGTTGGAGAATTGTACAATCGATGTGCTATGACTTTAACTGCTATGACTGGAAATGTAGGAAAATTTGGAGGTAGTGCCGCAGGAGGATTAATGGGAATTCCCTATGGGCACATGTTTTTTTCTTCTAGAATCCCTCCTCCTTTCAGAAACCCTGTGGAAACTGGTTTGAAATCCGTTCGGGGTTCGTTAGATTTACAGCTTAGATTTCAAGCAAGATGCCACACAAATAAAATCTTCGACGCTATTCTTAAAGGTAAAGAGGGCGGTTATCCCTTTGATGTTAAATTTGCTTGGTTCGTAAATAATAATTTTCTCAACCAGCTTGGGAACACGAATAAAGCTGCTGAAGCGCTTAAAAAACTAGACTATATGGTTTGCTCTGAATTATGGCTAACTCCTACGGCAAGGTACGCTGATATTATTCTGCCTGTTACCAGTGCTGCTGAAAAGAATGATTTTACAAGACCTTGGCCTTCTGGTCCATATTTCACTGCTATGAATCAAGCGATAGAACCTTTAGGAGAGTGTAAATCTGATCTCAGAATAGCTGAAAAATTAGCGGATAAACTTGGTTTAGATGATTTCGTCAAATATCCTGATGAGAAAAAAGCTATAAGATTTTTAATAAAATTACGCGAAGACTCTCGAAAAAACATTAGAAATATTAATGAGTTCAGAGAAAAAGGAATTCACAGACTTGATATTAAGGAACCTTATGTTGCATTCAAGGCGCAAATTGAAGACATCGAAAATAAACCGTTTAAAACTCCGTCGGGTAAGATTGAAATCTTTTCTCAAAGAATAGCAGATTTGAACGATCCTGAAAATCCTCCAATCCCAAAATACATGGAAAGATGGGAAGGTCGGTACGATCCTCTAAGCGAAAAATATCCACTACAATTATTATCACCTCATCCAAAAAGTCGGGTTCATTCCGAATTGTATTTAGTTGATTGGCTTCGAGAAGTTGATCCCCATGTAGCTTGGATAAACCCTGTTGATGCTGATTCTAGGGGTATACGGGATGGAGATGAAATCTTGGTATATAACGATCGAGGAAAACTAACGATTAAAGCGTGGTTAACAGAGAGAATAATTCCGGGAGTAATCAGTATTTTCGAAGGTGCTTGGTACGATCCGGATGAGAACGGAATTGATAGTGGCGGTTGCGTTAATACATTAACTAAAGACGCCTTTTCTCCTGGAGGCGCGTCAGCTCTCAAATCTTGTCTTGTTGAAGTCAAAAAATTTGATGGAGGTGTCTAATTTGCAAGTTGGATTTTATTTCGATCAATGTCGATGTATTGGGTGTTCTGCTTGTACGGTTGCTTGCAAAGACTGGCACGATATTCCTGCGGGTCCTGAAAATTGGATGAAAGTTCTCTATAACGAGAAGGGTAAATTCCCAAATGTGTTTGTGAGTTATAGAATAAATCCCTGTTTTCATTGTATCGATCCTGTCTGTATCCCCGTCTGTCCTGTTAGAGCCATTTCCAAAAGGGAAGAAGATGGAATAGTTATTGTTGACAGCGATAAATGTATCGGGAATGAAGAATGCGGTTCTAAGTGTTTGAAAGCGTGTCCTTACGATGCTCCGCAATTTAGTCCTGAAAAAGGAGCTAAAATGAAAAAGTGTAGTTACTGTTTGGACAGATATTTAGAAGCAAAATTGCCAATTTGTGTTGAATCGTGTAGAACTCATGCTCTTGATGTGGGTAACTTGGAAGAATTAAAAGGAAAATATGGAGATATAAAAGAAGCAGATAACTTTGTATACTCTGAAAGGACCAAACCAGCAATTATTTTCAAACCAAAGAAAAAATAATGTTAGTTACTCTCTCGAATTTTCTTCGAATTTATCTCCTTTTATCGGTTCAATTAAGGGAGTGCCTTTTTTTTCTGCTTTAAACCAGAATTTATCTTCACTTTTAATTTCGTAGAAAGAAATTAATATTGTTTAAAACAATATGATCAATGATCATAACATTTAAATATGATAATTAATATATGATCATATGATCAATAATCATATGGTGTAAAATTATGGAAAAATTTAGAAAAAATGATCCAGAAACTCATGAAAATGGTCCAGATTTTAGATCAATTCACAACAGAGATATGAATAGATTCGAACCTCGTTTTGCTAATATGTATCGAGGGCCTCAATATCCCAGAAAACCAAGAAATAAACATAGACACAACCATTCTCTTCCCTTTCATCCCTTTGGTCCACCCTTGCCCATGTCAAGAGATGAATTCAAAGAGATTAAGCATTTAATGATCTTAACTCTATTATCAGAAATTCCTGAAGGAATTTCAGGATATCAATTACAGGAGCAATATAAGTTACCTCGTGGAAGCATGATAAGAAGCTTAAATGAATTAGAAGATAATGAATCGTTGTCCACCATTCAAGACATTGTTAAAGGACGCTCTCAGAAAATTTATAAAATTACAAATAAAGGGAAAGAAAACTTGGAGAAACTTAAAGAGAAATGGACATATCAATTTTTAAGAATGACTGATATTGCACCTATGGAACAATATGGCAATCCATTTGGAAGTGTACGTTTTAAAAATCGCTTAATTCGAAATTTAGAGAAAATTGAAAACATTGAAGATGCTATCGACATTTTTAGAGGATATCGATCTAAATTTAAACAAATGTACAAAAGATTACAAAATCGAATGGAGAAGTTGGACAAGACGAAATCACATCTGGATTCTATCATAACTAAAATAGAAAAAATGGATCAATTTGATTTGAACAAAGTAAAGGAAATGGTTGATAATTTTCCTTAAATTAACTTTTTTTTTTTTTAATTCTTAAAAGAAGATTTTATCAAAATAGTTTTTTTTCACTATTTTTATTTTTTAATTATAGGTGATGGATAAGATATTATGCAAATAATAAAATTAAATTAGCTCCAAGACTTTAGATAAATAATAATTAGCTTAAAAACCATACAAAATGGCAGAATCTAAAGCCCTAATTTTCCAGATTCAAAAGATGTCCACTGAGGATGGTCCCGGCATTAGAACGACAGTTTTTTTTAAGCAATGCCCATTAAAATGTATATGGTGCCACAATCCTGAATCTATTCTTAAGAAAAAGCAATTAGAGTGGTTTAAACATAAATGTATAGGTTGTAAGATATGTATCGAAACATGCCAAGAGGGAGCACTGACTCTCGATAAAGAAGGAATGCATATCGACAGAGAAAAGTGTAATAGCTGTGGATTATGTTCTGAAGAATGCCCTAGTACTGCTCTACATATGTTTGGAGAATTATGGGATTTAGAGGATTTATATTACGAAATTCAGAAAGATAAAGTGTATTACACCCAATCTAAGGGTGGAATAACTGTTTCAGGTGGCGAACCTACACTCCAGTCTAATTTTATATTACAATTTTTGAAAAAATGTAAGGATAACGGGATTTCAACAGCATTGGACACTTGTGGATACGCTTCCAAGAATATTTACAAAAAATTACTACCCCATGTTGACTTAATACTTCTTGATATTAAGGAAATAAATTCTGAAAAACACGAAGAATACACGGGTGTTCCGAATGATCTCATACTGAAAAATGCTATTTGGATTTCGAATTATGTGAAAGAAAATGGGAAAAAACTTTGGATTCGAACGCCCATTATTCCTAACTATACTGCAACAGAGGAAAATATTAAGGGTATTGGCGAATTTATTGTCAACAAATTAGGCAATATACCAGAAAGGTGGGACTTGCTTTCGTTTAATAACTTATGCACGGCGAAATATGAAAGATTAGACATGGAATGGTGCTTGAAAGACTTCCCTCTAATTTCTACAGATAAAATGGACAAATTTATTGAGATTGGAAAAAAAATAGGTGTTTTGAATGTTCAATGGTCTGGATTAACAAAAAAAGAACTACGAGAAGATGATTGAAAATGGGAAAGGATAAAAACAAAATTAAATGGTCCTCAGAGATCTCTGAGGAAGGGATAGAATTTACACAACCAGATATAATGCTTAAGTTAATCTCCACTATAGACGAACGAGGTTGGCCTCACGTAACTCTAATTGCGAGTAATCGGGCAATAAGTAAAGATAAAATTGTATGGGGCGCTTTTACTGTAGGCTCAAGTAAAATATATATAAAAAAAAGACCAAAGCAAGGAATATTCTATATGAATACTAAAATGCCGTTTAAATTCCTTCAGGTTAAAGCCGATTTTAGCCATATTACAAAGGAGGGCGAAGATTTAGAGTATTTTAATCAAACTCAGTTAATGCGCTATTTCACATATGTCAGAGTTCACACGGCGTATTACAATAATATCGTAGCTGCAACATCTATAAGAGATTTACCGTTATTTGGTGTTGTTAAAGGAATTATAAAAGATATAATAGGGAAAGGGGGAGCAAAGACTAAACTCGAGGAGAAAAAGCTGAATGTTATCGGACATAGATTGTTTGCAGCGCCTATAGCAGTAAGAGTAATATCTTATATAGACCCTGTTGACGGTTATCCGACTATGATTCCTTCTATTCAACTTCAAGCCGCGGATTATAATAGGTTAGTGTTTCCTCCTTCAATATTGAAAGAAGATTTGTATCAAATTCCCGTTGATTCAAAAGTGGCTGTGTTTGGCATGAATTTTGATTTTTACAATCAAGTGGTAAAAGGAACTTTCACAGGATTTAAAAAATTTAGAGGAATCAAGTTCGGAGTAATCGAGATTGAAGAAATCTATAATAGCACGCCTCCCGTCCCAAGAGTTATATATCCGCGAGTGGAAACTGTTCCAAAAGTTACTGAATTTCACTTATAAATTAAATCTAATTTGATGGTAATCAGGAGAACATTATTATGCCGAAAGAAAAAATGAATGTTTTATTTATTATAACGGATCAACACCGCGCTGACATGATGGGGTGCTCTGGTAATAAAATAATTAAGACTCCCAACTTAGATAGGTTCGCAAGCGAGAGTGTGCGATTTTCAAATGCCTTCTGTACTAATCCCATGTGTATGCCCAACAGAGCGACTCTACTTACGGGTTATTACCCAAATGTTCATGGAGTACGTAGCAATGGAATAAATTTACCTTTAGATATGCCAACAATAACCCAAACGCTTGTAAATAGAGGTTACCATACGATAAATGTGGGTAAAACACACTACAATTTTTGGACACCACCATACTCTCCCAAATTGAGATCCGCAGAATGTTTTGATGATTGGAAAATTGAAAATCCTATCGGTAATCACCTAGCACATGAAAAATTTCCTATTCCGTATTATGGTTTTGAAGAATGTGACTTAGTATTAGGTCATTCGTCTGCTTGCTTAGGACATTATTACGATTGGCTTAAGGAAAGAGCTCCAGTAATAGCTGAGAACGTTAGAAAACAATATTATCAAGATGTACCCATATTTGGTATGTTCAATGATAATTATATACCAGAAGAACTATACAATACTACCTACATTAAAAATAATACGATATCCTTTCTAGAAAGATATTCTGAGGGTAATTACGATGGTAAACCTTTTTTCTTACATTGCTCCTTTCCGGACCCGCATCACCCTGTAAGCCCCCCTGGTAAGTATAGAGAGATGTATACTCCCAAGGATATCGAACTTCCATCTAATTTTCACGATTTAGAAAATTTGTATAAACATCCGTATCTAAAAACACACTTGGAAAATCCACCATATAGAGGTGCGTTATTGAGGGAAACATCTGAGGATGATGTTAGACGATTTACTGCTCTCAATTATGGTGCAGTGTCGCTAATTGATAACGCTGTTGGTGAAATTTTAGCGTCCTTAGAAAAATTAGGGCTCTCAAAAAACACCATGGTAATTTTTACCTCAGACCACGGAGATTATATGGGATCTCATGGAATGTGTTTAAAGGGACCCTCTCCATTTAACGACACACTACAAATACCCCTAATATGGAAAGTTCCTGGACTTACCAATCCAGGAGTTACAGATGCATTAATAAGTTCTGTTGATATTCCAAAGACGATTCTCGATTTATTAAATATCAAAGAACGCTACAGACCCCCAGGCATGCAAGGATATAATATGAAGCCTGTCTTGGAAGATCCTACTAAAAAACTGCGTGATTGTCTACTAATCACTGAAGATGAAGAAGTTGGTCCCAAGGGACCTTTATATACTCGCGTTACTCATCTTATTACTGAAGATTACAAAATTACTAAATTTGCGGAATTACCCGGATATGGTGATATATATGACAGAAAAAAAGACAAGGGAGAATTGAACAATCTTTGGGATAAAGATAAAGATTTAAGACTTGACTTAACAGATAAGCTACTTCATGAATATATGATAACGCGAAGTAGATTTCCAACAAGACAAGGTGGAACTTAGCCCGATGATATGGAAAACCAAAATTACTCAACTACTAAACCTCCAATATCCGTTAGTAATGGGAGCTTTTGGAGGTTGGGGGAAGTCTGAGTTCGCATCTGTGTTTTCCAACGCAGGAGGTCTAGGAATAATCGCCGCGTTGAACTTTCCAAATCCAGAACATTTCAAGAAAGATATCCACAAGATGAAATCTTTAACTACAAAACCCTTCGGAATTAATCTCTCGTTGCCACATCATATTTTACATGATTCCGAGGAGGGTAAAAAAACTCGAAAAAGATATTTAAATTACATCGATATCGCACTTAATGAAAATTGTAACATCTTTACCACTTCTGGATATAGAGCTTCGTTCATTGGAAAAAGAGTTCAAGAAGCGGGCGGTCTATGGTTTCATAAATGCGTCTTAGTCAAGCATGCTCTTTCTGCAGAAAAAGAGGGAGCAGATGGGGTAACTTTAGTCGGGTTAGAAGGAACAGGATTTAAAAATCCCTTGACAAACACGACTCTTGTAAATATAACTTTAGCAAAAAAAATGCTCAAAGTCCCAATCATTGCTGCTGGAGGGATTGGAGACGCAAGGGGTTTATTAGGAGCGCTCGCAATGGGAGCGGATGCTGTATGTCTAGGAACAGCTTTAATGACTACTGAAGAATGCCCCGTGCCGTTAAGAATTAAAGAAAAATGGCTTCAATTAGATATTTTCGACCAAAATTTTCACGATAAAATATACAAGTACAATGTGAAAAACTTTATGGCGCCTTCAACAGCTATAGGGCATCGTAAGAAGCCGATATCTGTCCGACAATTAATCAAGGAATTGGTTGTAGGTTCCGAGAATATCTTGAATTCTTGGGGATTTAATAATGAAGAGTTTAATACACTCAACTTTTAGAAATTAAGTGAAAACTTTTTTTTAACTCATTAATCTTATCACAAAAGAGAGTTATTTGTGTTAACATGGATTTTTTCACTCATTTAGTCTTTGGTGGTTTAATGTATCTCCTTTTCTTAAGGGAAGTAACCTTTGATTATTTCTTCCTAGCTTTATTTTTCGCAATTTTGCCAGACCTAGATATATTTTTAGCACCTTTAAAAAGAGTCTTAAAATCGAAATACCTTGAACATCGCGGAGGGTCTCATTCATATATTATAGGTATAATAATTTCACTCCTCATAGGTTTAATATCTTCAAGCTTAACACATCAACCATTTTTCATAGTGTGGGTTATTGGGATGTTATTCTACGGCTTACACGTGTCGATGGATCTCCTTACAACTACAAAAATTCCTTACTTATACCCACTCTCCAAAAAAGAGCATAGTTTTTACGTAGAAAAGGCAGGTAGCTTCTTTACTTTTGTGAATTCAATAATCTTCATTATTCTTCCTGGCTTTCTTTTCAGATTTTTTTCAGGAATGCTCTACATTCTATTATACATCAACATTTATACCTCATTTTATCTCATTTATTACTTCTATCGAATAATGGCAAAGATTTTCATTTCTAGAACTCTTGATAATAACCAAAAATACTTTCCCGGAGTATTACCTTTCTATTTTAAGCTTTACACTCATGAAATTATTGGAAACGAAGTCGTAACAAGTATCGAAAAAAAATCTATTTTCTCAAAAAAACCCGAAATAATAAAAAATAGAGCAATCTTAAGCAATCAGGAAAAATTTTTTCTCGAGAGTGCAAGAGAACTGAACAATAATCATTATTATTTCGCAAAATGGACTTCCTTCCCAATATTTGTTAGAAAAGAAGGGATTTTTTCTGTCAAATTCTTCTTTATGGAAACTATGATGCACAAAAGAAATATGTTCATTCAATACAATTTTAATTTAGATACTCAAGCTTTTATCAGCGCTGATCAAGGCTCTGGTCGTATTCAAGCCATCAATTAAGAGGGTTCTTCATGAAAAAAAAAGAGGAAAAACAAGAATTAGAGGAAGATGAGCTTGAAAAGATATTTGAGAGTACTTGGAAAAACTGGGAATCACGGAGAAGATGCGAAAAAACCCATGTTCCAGAATATTTAAAGAAGAAAAATAAAGAAAATCGAGAATGAAAAGCTATTAATTTCCCTAATTTAAAAAAATATTCTATTTTTATTGCAAACTCTTCCTATTGTTTCAAAAAGATGAATTAATTGATTAAATAGAAGAATAAAATTAAAAATATTTATAGCATTTCGGCTAATACATATTTATATATTTTTTAATATAAAAAAAATAAACAAAAAATACTTTAATGTGAATAAAACATGGCAGTAGCGTTTTTATTAGTATCCTTAATCGCCGGGATTGTTTCTATTGGAATGGCGATGTATTTTAGACAATTAGTTATGAAAGAGGATCCTGGAAATGAAAAAATGGTTACAGTTGCCGGATATATTGAAGATGGAGCAAAAGCATACATCAAGGTACAGTATATGGTTTTAGCTGTTTTTGTTGGAGCTCTATTTTTCGTAATTCTCTTCTTATTACCTTCTCCGCTAGCACCTAGCGAACGATATGCTGTATTTTTTAATTGGGAACAAGCTGTAGCTTACCTAATCGGGTCCGTGGGATCAATGCTCGCTGGATATCTAGGATTGTATGTTGGCGTGAAAGCCAATACTCGAGCTGCTCAAGCTTGTACTGTAGGCACGAAAGAAGGATTCAATGTGGCATTTTTTGGAGGTTCCGTAATGGGATTAGCTGTTGTAGGTGTCGCCCTCATCGGAGTTTCACTTTTGTATTGGGCATTTGGAACGCCGTTAGTAGTTCTTGGTTTTAGTTTTGGAGCAAGCAGCATCGCGCTTTTTATGAAATGTGGTGGTGGTATTTTTACCAAAACTGCAGATGTGGGCGCTGATCTAGTGGGAAAAGCAGAATACGATTTACCCGAAGACGATCCGAGAAATCCTGCAACTATAGCTGATAATGTGGGAGATAACGTTGGTGATATCGCTGGGATGGGTTCTGATTTGTTTGATTCATACGTAGCATCCATCGTTGCCTCAATGATGCTCGCAGCCTCATTAGCGTTAATTACCAACATAGATATTAATTTAGATCATGTATTAAGAGCTACTCTTGTCGTTACCCCTGTTGTTTTATGCGGAGTTGGGCTAATCGCTTCTCTTATTGGGATTTTTATCATCAAATATAGAAAAGCAGAAGATCCTGGAAAAGCCTTGAACAATGGAACCTATTATGCAACACTAATTTTTGCTGGAATTGCTGCTATTTTTACCTGGATTCTAACCCTTGATTTAGATGGTGAAGGATCGCTATTATTATGGAGGATTTATTTTGCTGTTTTAATTGGACTTGCATCTGGTATTGTTATGGGCTTTACAAGCGATTACTTTACCCGTGATGATAAGACACCAACTAGAAACATTGCAAACTCTGCAAAAGAGGGTCACGCTGTAGTTATTTTGAGTGGCTTTTCATATGGACTCCTCAGTGTAGTTCCTCCAACTCTTGGAATTATTGTAGCAATGGCAGTTTCCTATCTTCTTGCTGGAGTGTTTGGAGTAGCAATGGCAGCAGTAGGAATGTTAGCAATTGTTGGTACAATCGTATCTAACGATGCTTATGGCCCTATCGTTGATAATTCTCGTGCTATAGCCGAGCAAGGCGAATTGGGAGACGAAGTGATCCGAACTGCAGATCATTTAGATTCTGCTGGAAATACAGCTAAAGCTATCACAAAAGGATTCGCAATTGGAGCCGCTAATTTGACAGTTTTTGCGTTACTATTCTCTTTTGCTGAGGAATCAGGAATTACAATGGTAGATTTATTAAGAATAGAAGTACTTATTGGAGCATTCGTTGGTGTAGTTGTACCCGCTCTTTTTTCAGCACTGTTGGTTCTAGCAGTTCAAAGGAATGCCGCAAAAATGGTTGATGAGATACGAAGGCAATTTGAAGAAAACCCAAAAATTCTAACTGGTGAAGAACCCGCTGATTTCAAGAAGACAATTGATATAGCAACAAAAGGCTCATTGCGAGAATTAATATTGCCAAGTATAATCTCTATTACAGTTCCTATAGCTATTGGTATTATATTTGGCGTAGCCTCCTTAGGGGCATTTTTAGCAGGAGCTATCTTATCGGGATTCGTATTTGCAGTATTTATGAGCAATAGTGGGGGATCATGGGATAACGCAAAGAAATGGATTGAGGATGGCAACTTAGGAGGCAAAGGAACTGATGTACATAAAGCATCAATTACGGGTGATACGGTGGGAGATCCTTTCAAGGATACTGCAGGTCCAAGCATCAATACATTGTTAGTAGTAATGAGCTTAACAGCGTCAATTTTTATGGGCTTATTATTACTATTTAATGGGGGAATGGGTTTAATAACGTTCTAATACAAGCTATCAGTTAAATTTATCATAAACTTTTTTCTTTTTTTATTATTAACGCGTTCTGTGAAATAAATATCAATAGATGAATTGACATTAAAATCGAAAAACATTATTTAAAATTGAGCATTTAGTTTATCATTTAACCATTAATTCTTGAATTTGGACTCGCTGATGGCTGATAGAAAATTCCTTAACAAAGAAGAACATGCTCATCATCTGAAAAATTATTCTATTGATCCGAGAAAAGCGATGTTCACCATCATTCTTAGCATTCTTGTTGATGTTTTCGGATATAGTATGGTGTTACCTCTTTTACCTGAAATCGTAAAAAATTTTGGGTCTCCAGCCATTTTCGTTGGTATTCTCGTATCCTCTAACGCATTAACTACTTTTATCTTTGGACCAATTTGGGGGCGGTTATCAGATAGATACGGTCGTAAGCCAATATTACTAATTTCGCAAGCAGGAACGGGTATTTCATTTTTAATCTTAGCCTTATCTCCCAACATTTATGTTATACTTTTTTCTCGAATTTTAGATGGAGTTTTTGGAGGACAAATACCCGTCATACGTGCTTACATATCTGATATCACTACACCAGCAACTCGAGCTTCTGAAATGGGTAAACTAATGATAGGACATACAGTAGGGATGGTCTTTGGACCAATTCTCGGAGGTCTTTTAGGAGAAATCACTTGGCGATACCCTTCTCTTGTCGCAGTAGGTTTGTCTATAATTGCCATGACCTTAACATTAAGAGTATTGGTCGAAAGTATGCCCAAAGATCGAATCTCAGATCTTAACCAACAAAAAAAAACCCGAGAATTATCTTCAGAAAAGAAAAGGAAGACTTTTACAGGAGAAATTATCGTTCGCTTTGTGCAGGTTTTCTTGTTATTCTCAATTACGGTTATGTTTAACTCGAGTATGGCGTTAATTCTTGATGAAAGGTATGGAGCTTCCCCAGTCATTATTGGGCTTGTTATGACTCTTGCTGGAGTAACAGTCATGATATATGGGGGATTCCTTATGAAACCACTCTTTAAGAAAGTAGGGGAAAAGAGAATATTATTAATCGCTGCGATTCTAATTATTATAAATTTTGCAATCTTCCCTTTTATGACGGAGCTGTGGATGATTTTTGCTTTCATTCCATCGTTCGTATTCAGTATGGTGTTTTTACCCTCTTTAATACAGAGTAATATTACTAAAGCAGTGGATGCAGATAAGCAAGGAGTAGTAAGCGGAATGACGACAAATGTTCAGTCAATCGCACAAATTATTGCACCATTAATCGCTACAGGGTTCATACAAATAGGAGGATTAACGATAGGTGGAATATTTTTAAATCAATACGAGCTGATAGGTTACTTAGCAGCCATTTTAGGTATCGGGCTCTTTATTGTCTTATTTATTGACTTAAAACGGCATTCTTACCTCTTTTCTTACGAAAAACCACGTAAAAAATCTGTTGAATCGAATTAATTTATAATAAAAAGTAGCGACTAACACATTTTAATTCAAATAAACATTAATAATTCTATGTCGAAATTCCTCTTAAGTTCGATCGAACAAAATTTAAACGATTTCTACTTAAAGTGCTCAAGACATCCCAATTTTGAGTCTATGGATAATGATAAACTAAAATGGGTACGAGCGAAAAATGCGGATTGGCCTAGTTGTATATTTCATGCAAATTTAAATGCCTTCGATTTAAATCTTGAAATCGAGCAAGTTAAAAACTTAATTCAAGCAAACAAAGCACCAGATGGTTGGACAGTTGGACCCTTAACCCAACCTAAGAATCTCGGTAAATCGCTTCTAAATCATAATTTTTCAGATGTATTTCACCAAGCAGGGATGGCGCTTGACTTGTCTAAGTTAATAAGATCGGCTAACATAAACACAGCTCTAAACATTAAAAAGGTTGAAAACGAAGAAGATTTAAGCAACTGGTCTAATATCGTATCAGCAGTGTTCCACATAAAAGTAGATGACGAATTGTTAGAATTTTTACGATCTCAGAGTGATGTTAAGTTTTATATAGGTAGGTATTATGAACAATATGTTTCAGCATTATTACTTCATCTTATTCCCGAAGTTGCAGGTCTTCACGCGGTCAGTACGTTACCAGACTATAGAAACCAAAATTTTGCTCTTACATTGAGTCACAGAGCTTTATTAGACGCACACGATCTAGGATATAAATATGGAGTTCTCCAAGCTTCCTCGATGGGGCAATTTGTTTATAAAAAATTAGGATTTAGAAAATATTGCGATATCATTACTTACTCCTTAAGTGGGGAATAAATAAGTCAATTACCGAATCGTAAAACAATCACATATTTATTTCACTTTTTCTTTTAATGATTTGACACATGTGATATGGGGCTGACGGTGAACTTGATTCGCTGAGGAACCTCGCCTCACATTTCCAAACTTGGAGTAGATAACTACTACGGTGAAAACCGTATTTTAGCAACTGAAACGACACTGCCCTTTTACGCACATTAATGACTTGGATTTAAGCCAGAGAAATTGTAATCGGGAACGGTTGGAACGAGCTAAAACCAGGGTGCAAGGCCAAATGAAAGTGATGAGGATTTGGAACGAGCTTTAGGTAGGCCGCTTAGTTTGATGCCCCACCTATTTCTTGGTAACGAGGAATAGAACAAAAAGGCGGGTATATGTCTCAGGTGTCGCTTTTTTCCTTTTTTTTTTTTAAAATCATATTCACTCATCATCCACCAAACTAAATTTCTGCGTTTTCAATAAGTTTTAACTCGTTCTCACTTAGCATTATTTCTGCTGCTTTCGCATTAGCTTCCACATGTTCGATTTTAAATGCTTTAGGTATCGAGATAACATTTTTATGATTTATCAGCCATGCTATAGCAATCTGTTGAATTGTTGCATTATGCGTATTTGCTATACTGTTTAATTTATCTCTCAACCCTCCTTTTAAATAGGAATAACCTCTGTGACCAAGAGGACTATAAGCAGTTAATGTTACTCCATTTTCTTGATAGTATGGTAATGACTCAGAGATATGTTTTTGTTTAGTGATATTTGCGGGTAATTGATTGGTTACTAAATCGGTATTAAGAATGCTTAAACTTTCCTTGAATTGTTCCACTGAGAAATTACTTACTCCAACATACCTAGTTTTCCCTTCTTTTACTAAGTGATCCAATATCTTCATTTGTTTTTCCCTTGAGGTGAAAGGGGAAGGCCAATGTATTAAGTACAAATCGAAGTTATTAATTCCTAAGCGTTTTAAACTCTTACTAGCAGCTCTTTTCATCGTTCTAAGGCTCATATGCATCGGAAATAACTTGCTTGTGATAAACAAATCATCTCTGTTATATTCGGATATTATATCACCGACAACTTTTTCGGAAGTGCCAAACCCATAAACTTCAGCGGTATCTATGTGTGTCAAACCTAATTCTATTCCCCGCCTTAATGAGTTTTTCCACGAATCATAATAATCTTCTCCCTTTCTACTCTTAATTCCCCACGTACCTTGACCAAGGATAGGGATTTTTTCCCCTGTTTCTCCTAATTCAACTTTCCTCATATTAAATAAAAAAGATTCTTTGCATTTAATAGTCGTTATTATTAGATATTATACCTTGATAAATAAAATTGAGAATCAAAACAAGATTTAGTATTATTTTTATAATTTATAAGAACTCAATATAATCAGAAATTTTAGATCAAGGCTTAATCACTTAATTTGGTGTAGAAATCAGAAGATAATCCAATTTCTGTTTGAAAACATATAAAACGGTAATGATTCTTGATTTTCCTTTTTTTCACGGGAGAAACGGGAACCGAGACAGACGAAAAATTATATATATTGTGTGAAACCTAAAATAATAATGCGTTAATAACCTAATATACGATGAGTTTTTACACGCTTTAAATAATGGCTAAGGGATCTGCGTTATCCAAACTCAAAGAAAAAATTAAAATAATAGTTTTTTACTTCAAAGGCGATAATCATTAATAAGTATAGATATTTTAGGCTTAATTATTCTTCAATTATGAAGACTAAGAGAATATTTTTGATCTTTATAGTAGGTATTGTTTGTTTACTTATAGTTAGTAGTTATTCCTCTAACAATATCTACACAAACATCTTAAACGATATAAATAACAATAGAATGGTCGTAGATAAATCTCCAAAAGCATCAGCACCACCTACAGTCGCGATTACTTCCCCGATGGGAGGAGAGTTTTTTGACGCTACAGCGCCAGATTTTATAGTTGAGATTAGTGACGCCGTTAATCCTATAGATAAGATGTGGTATACAATCGATGGAGGTGCAACGAATATTACATTCACAACAAATGGAACTATCGATCAAAACAATTGGACGGCTCTCGCAGATGGATCTATAACATTAACTTTTTACGCTAATAATAGTATTTCTGAAGTTGATTTCGCATCAGTAAGTATTAACAAAGACACTGGCGTTCCAACAGTCGCGATTATTTCCCCAACGGGAGGAGAGTATTTTGATGCTACTGCTCCAGATTATGTAGTGGAAATAAGCGATTCTGGTAGTCCAATAGACACGATGTGGTATACGATCGATGGTGGTGCGACTAACATAACCTTTACTGTAAATGGGACTATAGATCAGAACAACTGGACGGCTCTTGCTGATGGTCCAGTAACGATCATCTTCTATGCGAACGACTCAGTAGGTAATGACAATTCAGCTCAAGTAATAGTCAATAAGGATGTGCTCGATCCAACAGTTTCCATTACTTCGCCAACGGGAGGAGAGTATTTTGACGCTACAGCACCTGGTTTTACTGTCGAGATAACTGACGACAACCGTGATACGATGTGGTATACGATCGATGGTGGTGCGACTAACATAACCTTTACCGCAAAC
>JABXKC010000048.1 GCA_013375495.1 Promethearchaeota archaeon | reverse complement strand
AACGTTTAATTAGTTGTAAACTAGGAATTTCAAGGAAAGACGATAGATTACCCAATCACAATATGAAAGTATTATCATCAGGTAGATTAAAAAATGTAAAACTCGATTTAGAAGATAATTTAAAGAAATATTATAATATTCGGGGATGGAATTGGGAAACTGGAAGACCATCTGAAGAAAAATTAAAAGATTTAGGGATAATTTCGTAAATCAGAACAAAAAAATATCAATAAATAGCCAATAGCTATTAAAAATCTTTTTAAAAATTCGTTAATTTTAGTATTTATATATTTAAAACAAACAAAAGTGTTTAATATAGAGTCAACTTCTAAAGGATTAATCTTTAAACTGGAGAGAATGGCTACTGACGACGGTCCTGGCGTGCGTACAACAATTTTTTTCAATAATTGCCTTTTAAATTGCATGTGGTGTCACAATCCAGAATCAATTCCAAAAAAACCTCAACTTTATTGGATAGAACGTAAATGCATTGGATGTAATAGTTGTATAGATGCTTGTCAAGAGGATATTTTATTTTTTGAAGATGATGGATTACACATTAATAGAGAAAGATGTACCAGTTGTGCAGATTGCGTAGAAGCATGTCCTAGTACTGCATTAAATATGTATGGAAAATGGTGGGATGTAGAAGAACTTTTTCGCGAAATAGAAAAAGAAAAAATATTTTTCAATAAAGCAAAAGGAGGCATAACCGTTTCTGGAGGTGAACCTACTTTACAACCGGATTTTCTCTTGAAAATTTTGAAATTATGTAAGGAAAATGGTATTTCTACGGCTTTAGATACGTGCGGATTTTCACGTAAAAAGGTGTATCAAGATTTATTACCCTACCTGGATATAGTGCTTTTCGACATCAAAGTTATTGATCCTGAAAAGCATAAAGAATACACGGGCGTTTCAAATAAAACGATCTTAGAAAATGCTAAATCGATTTCCCAATATATCAAAGAGACTGGAAAAATTATGTGGATAAGGACACCATTAATCCCTAATTATACTGCTACAGAAGAAAATGTTAGAGGAATTGGAGAATTCATTGTAAATGAATTAAATAATGTACCTGATAAATGGGATTTATTGAGTTTTAATAAACTATGTGATATTAAATACACGCAATTAGGTAAATCATGGTCATTAAAAGATTACCCATTAATGACAAAAGAAGAGATGGAAAATTTTCTTGAAATCGCAGTAAGTACAGGAGTTAATAATGTTAAGTGGTCAGGTTTAACTCGTTAAATACAAGGATAATAATATCCTTAGTCGAGAGGCAATGTTAGAATCCCTAAAGAACTGTATATTTATTATTATAAGTTAAAAAAATGGAAGTAGCTTTTCCTTTTAAGCCTTTTCTATTATAGTCTCAATTTAGAACTTATTATTGAGTTTTTTCATTAAAAATTCAATGAAATCAGACGCTGAAGTTACCTTTCCAACCCAATTTGAAAGGTTTTTTCACTTTTTAGTTTTTCTTTCCTTCACAATATGTAGATAATCATCGAAACTAATGCCTGTTCTATTTAGATCATAACGTACTGAATTTGGTTTGTATACACCATTACACCAATTATATTCATTGATTTCTCCATTCCTCTCTCCAAAACCTCGAATATTATATAAATTTTCATACGCGTCTAATATTCTTTTATCATTTCGATATCCTAACTTTGTCAATGTATAGAGTGCTATAGCGGTGGTTATTGCAGGATTCCCTCTAATAAAACTACCCTTACCAGATTCTAAGGAACTAAAACACCCCATTTTACCATGTTCTGGAGCAACTTGTTGAAAACCCTTTTGTTCCGCTGCATAATTATCGGGTAGAAAAATATTCTCAAAATCAAATTTCCAAGTCCTTGCTTTTCCTTCAAATTTTTCATAAAACTGTTCAAAAAGCCATCTAATAGCTGAAATAACTGATTCATGTTTAGTATTAATACCTAATTCGCTTAATATTTGTAGCTGAAAACAGGTCGCAGAGAGACTATTATACCAAGAACCATTCTTTCTTTGAGTAGAGAAAATTTCAGCTACAACATTTTCTACGTTAATATTAGTTTCGTTAATAATGTTTTTCATTGCAAGGATGCTTATAAGATCGGTTTTCTCTCGAAAATTTTGGTAGAGATCATAACGGAAAATGTCTTGTTTAAGAAGCCCAGCGTGTTTTAATGCTCTTAAAATCCCATAAGTATATATATCTGCATTTTGGCGTTTCCACATACCTGTTGATTGTTGTCTTCTGGTAATATCTGGAAGGCATTTAGATAGAACTTCAAATGCTTCATCTTTAGTTAAATGGAATGCATAAGCCCATTTTGTATGATAACCTAAAACAAAAGTTTTTGCTTCGCGGATAAGGTCTTCATTTGATTGATACATTGGATGGGCAAGGAATGCAGCTAGTACACCAACTTTACACCTTATGTGTGTGGTACCTTTCATTGATAGACAACTAAATCTCATGTAATCATTCTCATTTTATCTACTATAGGATTTATGATAAGTAATATTGTATATTGTATATTAATGAACTTTTAAACCTTCGCTACTCTTTTTTTATCTGAAACAGATTTTGAATTTGCATATCTAAACAAATGAAAAAAATGAGAGGAAAAGTATTATTAAATAAAAAAGTGAAATAGAAGTTTACAATTCATTGAAGACTGTTCTTGCGATAATATCATCCTGTAGTTCTTTTGTTAAATCTATGAAGCGAGCAGAATAACCCGTGACTTTAACGGATAGGTCTGGATAATTTTCAGGATGTTTTTGAGCGTCTCTAAGAGTTTCTGAGCTTATTGGATTTATCTGTAACTCTCGACCTCCTAGATCTAAATACGCTTCTACTATAGAAGTAAATTGATCGAGCCCTTCGTCAGTCTGTAATATACTCGGATTAAGTCTAATATTAAATGATGCCCCATTTGTCAAATGGGGTTCAGCTGTTGCATAAGCTACTGATTTAAGTGTCATTGTAAGACCATTCTTTTCAGTACCATTTGAAGGAGAGATACCGTTCGCCACGGGTTCACCTTTTAATCTTCCATCTGCAGTTGCACCTAACGTTTTACCCTCTATAATCTGAGTTCCAGAAGATACAAGGCAATTATGATATATACCATCTCCGCCTCTCGCTTTATATTTTCTTGTGATATCACACATAGTATTTGCTACCCATCTTCCAAGTTCGTCGGTTCTTTCATCACCATTTCCATATTTGGGTGCTTTATTTCGTAGTTTTTCTCTAAGTTCTTCAGCTCCCTTGAAATTATTATTCATATGGTTAACTAATTCTTCCATGGTTACTATTTTTTCTTCAAATACTGCCCAACGTATCGCTGCTAAGGAATCAACCACAGTACCAAGCCCTTGTGACCCCATTGGGTTATTATTATATTTAGCTCCGTTTCGAGTCGCGTCCATTCCGCTTTCGAGACATCCTTCTATCGAAGAAGAAAGCAACGGAGAAGGTAAATACTTGGCAAACGTTTTATCTTTTATCTCAGCCTTTCTCACACAGAGATCTATTGCAAATTTAAGTTGGTCTACAAAAGCATTTTTCACATCTTCAAAAGTTTTAAAAGTACTGGCTGGAGGTGTTTTTGCTCCTACGGTTTCTTTTCCTGAAAGAATCGTACGCCCTTCATTTAACGCCATATTAAGAAGAATTGAAATCTGAACGGCATTACCTGCAGTATAAGAGAAGTCGTTCCCCGTACCATGTGGTTCTACACAACCGACGATTGAATAATCTCGGGCATCTTCTAACGAATATCCCGTATCGTGAAGTTGTGGTACCAGAATTTCATCATTATGGATTCCCATTCCAGCAGTATATTTAAAAGCTTCAAGAGTTCTTTTCAAAAAATCACGTGGACTCTTGGAAGAAATTCTTATGGATAATGTGTTCAATAGACTTTTTACATTTGCAATAGCTTCGAGAAACATATAAGAAACATCATTCGTGGCATCATTTCCATCTTTATCTAGTCCCCCAATGGTTACATTGTTCTGTCCAGCTATAACGACAGAAGAAAGCTTAACTAAATATTCCTCAATTGCTTCTACAGCTTCCTCGTAAGTAATCCGACCTTCCGCTAAATCGGCTGCGTAAAACGGATAAAGATACTGGTCTACTCGTCCTTGAGAAAATATGTTTCCTTCGCCATAACTCATTTCCATAACGACATTGGTCATCCAAACTGATTGAAGTGCTTCTATAAAGCTCCTAGGAGGATAAGCCGGCACTCTTCGAGTTCTTTCTGCTATATCTAAAAGCTCTGCCTTTCTTGTTTCTGAAGCAGTTTCCGCCATTTCCATTGCGAGATCAGCATATCGATTGGAATAATCATAGACAGCGTTTGCGGCTACTATGACGGATTCATAGAAGTCCTTGCGTTGGTCATACTTTTCATCCGTTTCCTTAAGATTTGCAAGCCCTTCTTTCGCCATCTTTTCGATACCTCTAAATCCCATTTTAAGTACTCGTCTATAACCTGGAATAACATGTCCTTGACCCATAGCACCTGCAAACATATCAGTACCGCTCCCAAAACTAACGAGGAGCATTGAGGGCAAAGCTCCCTTCGGTTCCTCATATAAGCCTGCCTCTTTATAGGCTTCTGCCTTTCGATCTGCTACTGTTCTTCCCTTCCAGAAGGGCAGAATCTCATTCCTCAACTCATCTTGTTCTTCTTCTGTTAAAGGAACATACCGGTTAATAAAAGATATTTTTGAAATAATCATATCTTTTACTTTTTTATTCATAGATTCGTCAACGACTAAACCTAAAAGTTTAGAACGCATTCCACGTTCTATTTCAATTGGATCAGCTCTCATTTTACTAGATTTTACGCCTACAAGAAGCTCGTCTTCATCAATTCTGATTGGAAGACTTCGTAAAAATTCCTCTAATGCTTTAACATTCTTCATGCAGGGCGGAGCATCTTCCATTTGTTTATATATTCTTGTATAACACCGAGCTCGCTCAAGATCAAGTTCTCTAGGCATTGAGAGCATATTATCTCTAATCTTTCGGACTCTCTCTGAAGGTATCCCTTGAAGAGGAGTCATTTTCAAATCTTGGACTACCATAATTCAACATTTGTTTTAGTTATTAATTAAATTTACGAAGTAAATTTATTTAAAATTAAGTATAATAAAATATATAATAATTTCTATAAATCACTAATTTTAGTTAAAATTTTTCTTATTTATAGAATCAAAATTTGAATAAATGAAATAGTAGAAAGATTACACCATACCAACATAACATGAATTCTGAAAGAAGGGTTTATAAAAGATAATAAAAACAAAAGAATCAAAAATTTAATATATTAACAATCATCAATTAGTCTATGACTGAAGTTGACTACTACGAAACTGTAAGATTAAAGCTGCAACTAGGGAGTATAACTGCTCCTAAACACGAAAAAGTATTTAAACTACTGAAAATCTTCTGGAACGAAGATGAGATTAAAATAATATCTAAATTTAATAATGCTGGCTTAAAAATTTCGCTAAAAACATTAGCGGAAAAAACAGGTATTTCGGAACAAGAAATAAAAGATATATTAAAAAGATCAGTAACAAATGGCACTATTTCCCAAACTGGTTCCGATTATAGATTAATACCTCTTATACCAGGCATTTTTGAAAAATATTTCATAGCACGTAAGGATACTCAGGAAAATCAGTACAAAGTAGCTGAGATCTACCGATATATTATTAAGAATAGGACACCAGATTTAGAGAAAATTGATAAAAAAAGAAGAGGATTCCGTCCTTTGCTTCCATATGACTCTGAAGAAAAGTTAATTAAAATTAACGAATCTTTAGAATTTCAAACTCAAGTACTTCCCTTTGAGGTAGTTAAAGATATGATCGACAAAAATGAATCTTTTGCTGTTATTCCTTGTCAATGCCGGTTAATTGGTGAATATACGGGTGAACCTTGTGAACTTGCACCCGCTGAAATGGGTTGTTTTTTAACTGGAGAAATCGCTGAAAGACAGATTGCTAAAGGGGCAAGAAGTCTAACTAAGGAAGAAGCCATTGAATTTATTAAAGAAACTGAGAAAGCAGGACTTGTTCATAACACTGTTGCAGATACCAGTAAAGATACATCAAAGTGGATATGTAATTGTTGCAGTTGTCATTGTGGAGTTCTTTTTCCAGCAAAACAATATCATTATAAGGGAGTACATCAAACTAATTTTTCTCCTAAATTTGATATGGCCCTCTGTACAAAATGTGAAACTTGTATGAATAAATGCCCAAATGAGGCAATTTATCATATTTGGCCAAATAAACCTGATTCATCAGACGAAAAAATGAAAGTAAGAGAAGAATTATGTATAGGATGTGGAATCTGTGCTGTGAATTGTCCAAGTAACGCAATTAAAATGTTGAAAGAGAGAGATGAATATCCGAAAGGAATAGATATAAATCTCTTTGGTTAACTTGGTTGAAAAAGAAGATTGTTTAATATAAAAATACTAAGAAAATATAATAAAAAATAAGCACCAATTCGTATGTTAGCGCCCTTTAAATATAGGTTTTCTATTTTCTTTAAGCGCTACGATACCTTCCTGTAAGTCTTCACTGTCTAATTGAGGTTGTATAAAAGCATTAAATTCCTCCTGCGCTAAACGCATCGCTTTTCTTCCTTCAGTCTCCATATTCTTGTAATGGCCATATTTGATGGATTTTAGAGTTAATGGCGCATTGTCGCGCAGTATTTTAGCCATTTTAGTAGCTTCTACAATTAGCTCTTTTTTATCTTTAGTTACATGGTTGATTAATCCCACTTCATAAGCTCTTTTACCACTCATTGGTTGCCCTCCCATATAAAATTCCATAGCTATCTTAAAGGGCATGTAAGGTCTGTATTCTAAAATTCCGCCAACAATTCCGACCCAAGCCTCACCAAAGATAAACTGAGTATCTTCTGTAGCATAGGTTATATCTGTGCCGTAAATTGCGATTCCATATCCACTTCCAGCAACAGTACCATGAACAGCTCCGACGATGGGTTTCAGGATTTTGGTGCCATTTGGAGGAAAAGCTCTACGAAGATCCTTTAGTAAACCTTTATAACTAAGATCTGCGCCAAAACTAAAGTCTGGGCCATTTGCACTTAGAATTGCCACTCTACTTTCTGTGTCATCCGCAAAATGGTCCCACGCTTCTCCCAATGCTTTGCATAAAGCAGGGTCTAGTAGATTTCGCTCTGGATTGTTTAATGTTATATACGCAATCTGAGCTTTAACTTCATAAATTAAAACATCACTTTCCATTTAATCACCTTTTTTGACTTTTAATACATTATTTAGTAGATAATTGACTAATGTTTTATCTAAACTTTTATTCATTCAAGAGACAGACTCTCTTCAGACTCTTGAATTTGTGTCTGCATTGAGGTAGGGGGATTATTACACCAAATATAGTGCCCCTTCTCAATTTCCATTTTATGGGGAGTTTCATATTCACATTCTTTTGTACGAGCGTCAGAAGAACAACGTGGATTATAAGTGCAACCTGGTGGTGGCGCTATAGGGCTTGGGACTTCACCTTTGATAACAAAGCTGATCTCTTGATTGTGAGGGTCGATTTCAGAGCGCGAAGCGAGAAGCGCTTGAGTATAGGGATGAGTTGGATTTGAAAAAATTTGTTCCATACTTCCAACTTCTACAAATTTACCAAGATACATAACAGCTACTCGATCAGCAATATGGGAGACAACAGCTAAATTGTGGGTAATAAACAAAAATCCGTAGCCATATTCTACTTGTAAATCTTTAAGAAGGTTAAGAATTTGTGCTTGAACTGACACATCAAGAGCAGAAGTAGGTTCATCTAAAATTATCAACTCTGGATTACAAGCTAATGCTCTAGCTATAACAATTCTTTGCTTTTGTCCACCCGAAAATTCGTGAGGATAACGATCCATATGTTCTCGCTTTAATGACACTTGGTCTAACAATTTTAAAACCCTTTTTCTAATTTCTAATTCATTAGTTATGCCAAGTAAATTTTTGAGAGGATCTGCTATAATATCAACGATTTTTTTACGAGGATTCAAGGAGGCGTCGGGGTCTTGGAAAATCATTTGAATCTTTTGTCTTAAATAACTTGAATACTTAGAAGGAATTACCATATCTTGGAAAAGTATTTCTCCTTCTGTTTTTTCGACTAAACCTAGTATTACTTTTGCAATAGTTGTTTTTCCACACCCACTTTCTCCCACTAATCCAACTGTTTCGCTAAACTTTACATCAAATGAAACGCCATCAACTGCTTTAACTGCTCCTATTTTTCTTTTTAAAATTCCTCCTAAAAGTGGATAATGTACCCGAAGATTTTTAGCTTCAAGTAGAATTTTACTTCTTTCAAGATTACTAATTTGACGATATTTTTCAACCCTAATAACTTTAAATGTAATATATTTTACAGCAAGACTAATAATCATTGCTATTAAACTGTATGTAATAATAAATAACCAAAAGTTCCCTAAGATAACTTCTGGTAAAGGAATAAAGCTAAAAATAATACAAGTAACTGATGAAATTAGATAGAGAGGGATCTTTACTCTGATTAATTGTGAGCGAGGATCCCAATTAATGATAAAAAATGAAATAATAAAACCTAGACAAAAAAGAAATAAAAGGGTTAATACTAACGCTAATACTAAAATGGTAAAAAGATTAATAAACTGAAAAATCATAACATCTCCTCTACTTTATGTTTATTATCCAACTTATCTTCTCCTTCTACTTTCTTTATAGTAATTTCTGCTAAATGTTTATATTCTGGATTATAGAGATGGCATGCTACAAAATAATCCTTATCAACCTCATTTTGTTTTGGAACTATTGAATCACAAGGATCGAAACAATATTTACATCTAGGATGAAATCTACATCCCGAAGGGGGATAAATTAGATTTGGGACTACTCCCCGTATAACATCAAGTCTAATTTGTTTTTTTCCAACAATAGGAACAGAAGCTATAAGTCCTCGGGTATATGGATGGTACGGGCTAATTAATATTTTCTTTATATCTCCATATTCAACAATAGATCCACTATACATTACAGCAACACGATCACACATTTTAGAGATAAGTCCTAAATCGTGTGTAATATATAATATACTAGTATTGTATTTCTTACGTAGTTCTTTCATAAGCTTGAGAATTTGATTTTGTATTGTGACATCTAACGCAGTAGTCGGTTCATCAGCAATTAGTAATTTAGGTCTACATGCCAATCCCATCGCAATCTGAACTCTTTGCCGCATACCACCACTTAATTCGTGAGGATATCTATCAAAAATTACTTCAGGAACGGGTATATTTAAGTCTTTTAAAAGGGCTATACTCCATTCTCGAGTAATGCTATATAAACTCTTATCAGGAAATTTAGAAGTTTCGACAAGCATTTCGTTTTCCATATGCAGTAAAAATACTTCCGATATTTGTTTACCTACTTTAAAAACTGGGTTAAGCGAATTAAGCGGATCTTGAAAAATCATAGTAATTTCTTTTCCACGGTATTTTAGCATTTCTGATTCAGATTTTAGAGATAGATTTTCTCCACTGAAAACGATATCTCCTTTTTCTCTTTTTCCTGGAGGACGAATTAGTTGAACAATGGACAAAGCGGTAACAGATTTTCCACAACCGGTTTCGCCTACAAGACCAAGAACTTCACCTTCATAAATTTTAAAAGAAACATCTTCTACTGCCCGTACAACGCCCTCTTCCGTATAAAAATAGGTAGTGAGGTCTTTCACATTAAGGATAATGTGATTGCCATTTACTTTAGAGCTTTCTAAGGTTTTCTCTTTGACCAATTCTAAGGCTCTTTGGAGTTTTAAATTGCTTTTCTCCTGAGCGCTTGGCATAAATTTCTTTTTCAACGATATATAAAATATGAAAGCATAAAGACCACAAACAATGATAATTAACATACGAATGTCCTGTTTATATATTATTACTCCAAATAATCTATTCACATATAATTCAAAGATTACTAATTGAATTGACCAAATTCCAAATGAGATCAGTCCACCAGAAAACATGGAATATTTTAAAGGTGTTTTAGGAATTCTTTTCTCAATTGGAAGAAGTCTATTTATTAGCATTGTCACGAGCATATCAAAAACAACTGTAAAACCCGCCCATATAAATCCAAGGTAAAATATGTCAACTAATACAGGGTCTTCTCCTTGAAGTCTTTCAAGTCCTAAGAGAGGAATTGAAATAAATATTATCGAAATTATCCAAGTTATTACAATAAATAGTTTAAATATTTTAATAAATGGACTATCCTTTTCTACTATTTTCCTATATAGAAAATAATAGATGGTAGTTATAATTGCGAACGATACAGCATTATTATTGAAAGCTAAAAATATGGGATTGAAAAGCCATAAAGTTTCAAAAAGAGATTTAACACCAAAGATAATGCCTAATAATATAAGACAAATTAGCCCTGAACGTTTCTTAAATACTTTCTTTGAGTGTTGCTGATCCTCAGGAATTTGATTATTGATAAAGTTTGAAATTAAATATATTACAAACGCAATAATAATTGACTCAATTAATGCTTTTCCGTAATTTAATC
Source organism: Promethearchaeota archaeon (assembly GCA_013375495.1). Next base: position 6,729 of record JABXKC010000048.1, on the reverse strand, counting down.
CAAACACAGTTTGATATATTGTATTTAAAACTTTTAATCCCCTTTTTTATAATTTTAATCGTGGATCTAATGCATCTCGAAATCCATCTCCAACGAGTATAAATCCTATGGCAGCAATTGCAATAAACAATCCAGGCCAAACAGCAGCACTGAGATTAGTATATTTACCTCGAGCCCATAAAATATCAATACCCCAGCTTGCTACAGAATTGTCTGAGAATCCTATAAATGCAAGACCTGCTAAACCTATTATTGCTACTGCGGCACCTCCAAAAAAAGATACTAGCATTGGGGATACCGCATTTGGCAATATGTGCTTAAACATCACAATAAACCGTGACGCACCACCTACTTTTGCTGCTTGAACATATTCAAGTTGCTTTACTTGGAAAACAAGTGATCGCATGAACCTAATATTATATGGTACAAAAAGAATTCCGTAAATAATAAGAGTGGTTAATAAATCGCTACCAACCATAGGAGTAATTATGACAATGAGTATCAATGTTGGAAAAGCGTAGAATAAGTCTACAAAGCGCATTATGAGATAGTCAATAACTCCACCAAAATAAGCAGAAAAGATGCCTATAGTAAGACCTCCAACAATAGAAATTGTTACGGGGATTAACGATGATAAAATTGTAGTTCTAGCCCCCCAAATAATTCTAGCTAAAACATCATATCCATTATATGTTGTCCCTAACGGATGTTCCGCTGATGGAGGAGCAAAAACATCTGGAAAATCCGGAACATGTGGTATAACTAGGTCTTGTAATGGATAGATAGTAAGTACAGGTGCAAATATAGCTAATACAGAAATATATAAAATCAATATTATTCCTACTATTGTAAGAGGTTTAATAAGGTGTCGAAACAATCTCCTTTTAGATGTTATTTTTTCAATCTGATATTCTTGCGCAGAAAATTCGGGATCCCGCCAACCAGGAATTAAATAAAACTTTAAAAAGCGAAGAAATCTCATTTTTCTTAACGATTTCGATGTTACGTGCTCCTCCACATCTTTTCCTTTTAAGACTATTTCTGATATCTTAAATCATCTCTCAATTTTTGCTATTGGTAAGTAATACGAGGATCAATAATGGTATAAAGTACATCTGCGATTAATGTCCCCGAAAGGATTATTATAGTCGCAAATACTAAGAGCCCAAGGGTAACTAGGTAATCTCCTGTTATTATAGAAATAACCATGTAATAACCATAACCTTTATAATTAAAAACTATTTCAATAAAAAAAGATCCTAATAACGCCGTTGCTGTGCCCGCTACGATAAGATTACTGACAGGCAGTAATGCGTTACGAATAGCGTGTTTATTTATTACGTCTTGTTCTAACACACCTTTAGCTCGGGCAGTTCTAATATAATCTTGATTTAAAACATCCAACATGCTTGATCGCGTTTGTCTTGTCATACTCGCCAATGAGACGAAAGTTATACATATCGCTGGAAGTATCAAATGTATAATTGTATCCCACAAATAAATTTGGTTATCAGCTAGTATGCTATCAATAATCCGAAATCCTGTTATAGATGATGGAGGATTTTTTAAGCCAGGAGTATTTGTGAAAAAAGCGGGGATATCAAAGCTTTTATATGTAAAATTACTTATATAATATCCAAAAAAGCGTTGGAGCAAGTCAGCAACCCAGAAGATAGGGAATCCCGCTCCTAAGATTGCAACAGTTCTAACACCTACATCTTTTATTTTATCCTTATGGGTAGCAGAAGCAACTCCAAGTTTAACTGCGATAATAGGACTTAGTATTATTGGGATTATCATTAATTCTATAGTTCTTGGAAATATTTCCGAAATTAAATCTATTACTGGTTTATCCTGTGCAATTAAATAAGAAGAACCCCAATTTCCGGTAAAGAAATTTTTAAAATATGTAGCAAGCTGCACGAACCAAGGGTCATAATATCCAATTCTCCTTAATTCTGCTTCAATAACATCAGGATCGAGTGTACCACCCAATCTACCGGCAACTGGGTTAACTAAATTTTGTTCAACCATTAAATACGATAAGCCCCAGCAAATAGATAGAACAATTATCAACATCGGAATCATCATTAATATCCGTTTGATGATATATTTTATCATATTTTTTGGTTGTTTAGCCATCTTTTTCTCCCTTTTTTCATATAAAAATATACTTTATGTTGTTTAGTATATATTTCTTTTTGACTTAATAAATTGTTTGACTTTCATACCGCTTATAGCACCAGAGAGCGTAATGGCAAATAATATAATAATATGTAAATAACCCTTCCAATTTCCAAATTGTAAAATAAATGGCTCCAGACTAAACCCAAACATGATTACATACAAAATAAAAGCTTCAACAATTATACAAGGCACAAGCCAGATTGACGCTTTTATTCCGTAGTGCGGAATTTCCTCCTTATATGTTAATAAAAAACAAGTAATAAATAATAATATAAAAGGCAAAAAGAATGTATCTACATACGCTTCATATGTCCAAAATAACACCGTTCTTTCCATTTCAGTAAAACTTATCCAAGTTTGTGACGTAAGGGAGATCCACTCTTCAACCATAACGATGTTAACAACAAGACCATAATATCCTAGTAATACAATTGTATAAACCAAAAAAACGCCACCTTGACGGCCCCAATTGATTTTTATATTACCTTTCTTCTCGTTATTGATAGTTCTAAATTGAGTTTCCTCGTCTTGCAACATTATCTTAAATCGAGATTTTTTAATATTAAATTTGATTAAAAAAATCAAAATTCCTTATAATTCTTCTCTATTCCACAATTTTGTTAGCAGTAGTTATAAGTTTCACAAATGTTTAAATATATAATTCCACAAGCTTTAAATAAATTTACATCGTAAATTAAGTTAATACAATAATTTTACCAAAAAAATAGAAGATTAATTTAACAAAAAAAATAAGGAGAATAGTAAGAATGAGAAAATGGTCAAAAAGATTAATTTTTTCACTATTTATTATTTCTATGGTATTACCAATTCTACCTTTCAATGTCAGAGCTCAAGGAACGGTACCCAATTTTACTGTGGGAACTGTCGGACCAGCCCCCATAGGTAATTGGGATGGTACTTGTTTTGGAGCAAGTACTGGGGATTATTTCCGGTATAACGCTCTTGAAGGATTATTTGAGTTGCCATATTCTGCGGAAACTGGGGATTACGATAATTTTGTACCATTACTTGCAGCCAATTGGACAATGCATGAAAGATTAGATGAAATGAACGATGCAGGTTTTATGAACTATGAGGGAGTTGATTATATGGATATTACTCTCAGAGATAACGTTAAGTTTCACGATGGCTCAGATTGGAACGCGACAGTTTGCAAATGGAATATTGATAGGCACATGTACACCTTGGGGAATATAAATTATTGTCTTGGTGGTACAGTTGATGCCGCTGTGACTGGTAACAGAGGGCTTTATTGGATGAGTATAAGTGATTGGGATGATTATGCAACTGCGTCTTGGAACGTAACAAAATTACGGGGATCTCAACCCTCTCCTCCTTTTGACGACTTTGGATATCTTAGTGAATACCCTGGATTTGGAGAATCCTTTTACGCGGATATCCCGTTTGGTTATAATCGTTTTCCTCGATTTACAAATATAACCATACTGGATAACAAGCAATCAGGAGGAACGGTCAGAGTATTCTTTAATGATTGGGGTACTGGCCCGCAGTATTTATCAAATGCGTTTATGAGAATGATCTCCATGGAATCTTATGCAGACTATTTTGACGTTCCTATCTTTGGTTATGGAGATATTCCAGGCTTTCCACAAAATAACGCAACATCTCCTTTCCCTGGACATTTAATCGGTACGGGGCCCTATATGTTTGATAATTTTTCTATAGATACAGGTACAATGACAAGATTTGACGATTGGTGGAACGCTTCAGCTCAACAGGCTAAAGGGTGGCATACGGTTCCAAATGTGGCAGTAGTCACTTTTAGTCATGACGAATCAGGATATAACGCAAGGACCACCGCGCTGGTAACAGGCGATATTGACTTTGCTTATGATCATTCATGGGAACCGCTTGGTTACAGTGATGTAGCAACCGCTCCTAACTTGGAGTATATAGACATGGGTCAGGAAAATTACGGGGAAGTTTTGGTTTTAAATTGTGCTGATGAATCCTATCTGCGGTATTGGTATGATGTAGGTTTCAATTTAACTCAATGGGGAATTTTATCCTCCGCTAATTTTAAAGAAGCAAATGGAACTCTAAAGCCTGTACATGGAGTTGGTCGCGCCTTTAGGAAAGCGCTTTCTTACGCTTTTGATTACGATACATACCTAGATTTATTTGGAGGGCGTTTAGTGCGTTCTGGGGGATTAGTGGCAGCAACTCACGAATATTATGACTCATCTGTAAATTTACCCGATACAGATCTCACTATAGCGCGGCAAACCCTTCTAGATGATCCAATCTGGGGGGGAATTTGTGCAGCTCGTGGTTTGACTAGTACAACAGACGATTGGAACACTGTAGCAGGTAGTAATCCTATCTACACATTTGAACATCATTACGATGGCGCCCATCTTGAATCTTATTCTATGTTGATATCCGCTCTCGCTGATATTGGGTGTGACATAGATGCTACTGAAGATACGATCGGTACCTATCCTGCGATATTAGCAGGTCAACTGCCTTTATTATCCAACGACGGATTTGCAATTAAACCTTTTCACGACCGGATTAATGATCTTGGATACATTCAAGCGTATTATCAAAGCACTGGCATTATTGAGCGAACTCCGACGGGTGCGGAATTTCCCGCATTTGCACCTTATAGTAGATATATAGCAGATTACAATTCATATCCTTACGCATTTCCCTATAAAGGGGGTGCCAATATGGGTTTTAATTACAATGCTACATGTGATGGTTTGATTGCAAAACTGTGGTTCCAAAACTCTGCTGGAAAGGTACAATATTATAGTGAATTGGCAGATTGGGCTCAGAATTACCAATATCCAATGCTCTATTTAGGAAACGATTTAATAGGACGCGCAGTGGATAAAGATTGGGACACTGGTTGGGATTGGAATTACATATTGCATTTTGATTTAGTGAAATATAGTCCTACTGCTCCGGAAGCAATTCCAGGATTTTCAATGGGATTTGTTTTAGCTAGTTCACTAATAGCCTTTATCGGAATTGCTATCAATTTCATAAGGAAAAAGAAAACACTATAGAAATACTAAAAAATTAACTAATTAAAATAAAACTTTTTTATTTTTTTTTTATCTAATATTCTCGATTATTCAGAAGTAAATTTAATTTTTTCCTGTTTCTTTTCTCTTATAAAACAGATTTATGGATTCAGTCAAGAAATTATATGTTGTTCCAATATTAATTTCGCTTAAGTTACTTAACCAACTATATTTATTTAACTCTTTTTCGCTTAGATCTTCTGATTTTTGAATTAAAATTACGTTTTTATCTAAAAGATAGGAAGGAGATTGCACTTCAAGTTCATTTGTTTCAATTAATTTTAGATTCTGTAGTATACATTCTTGTAAATCATCGTAAAAAAGTAGTGGTATATATTTTAATACATTACTCTTAAAATTTTTACCAATTGTGTCTTTAAAAATTCCCTCGTGTGAAAAACCGTTTTCTGATAAATTAAAAACCTCAATATCAACAAGTTCTGGATGATATTCCGTTTTTCTAACCGTTTTTAGTCTATTGCGATACTTGGTTGTTTTTTCTTTAAACAATTTAACATTTTCTTGATTATTATTGATTCGAACTAATATAGTATTTCTCAGCAGCCTCTCTTTACAAATTTTATTTACTATATCACAGTAATCAACAGCGGCTCCTATGATATCCTCTTCATTAATTTTTGCTTTTACAATCGTATACAAATAAGCGTTTAAGAAAGCTGAAAAATCTTCTTCAATTTGAGCTAGATTTCCATAAAGATATCTTGTAGCTTCCCACCACCGTTGAACTCCTATTTTTTTGAGTGATAGAGAGAACTTTTCAAATGATCTAATTTCGGTATAAAAAAGTAATTTTTCAAACCCAAGCTGTAAAAATGGGATGGGATTAACTATTGCTGAAATAGACTCATTAATTGGAAAAACTATTGGATCATTAGGGCGGAGTATTATTGAATTCTCTCCATTAAAAACGCGATCAACTCTCATTGGTAAGGGCATTATTGGATTTTCACAGATTCGGTTAGCCAAATAGGATGAACGAGGTTTATCAAAGCCATCTGGTTTAGGAGGAAAAATATCGATAAAAAAGAAAAAGGGAGCAGCATCAGATTTATAAGTCTTAAATTTAAAATGTAATTTCCCTTTTTGAGGCATCATTCACCATCTTTAAATTATTCCAGCATAAAGCCTACAAGAAATTTTATAAATCCAATAACAATACCAAAAGAAGATTTGCAAATATTTATTTTTATTTGTTTTATCTCCCTTTTCGTCATAATTTCACAATTCACAAGTTTTCACTTATATCACGAAATATTGGATGATTTTAAAATGTAAATATATAAAAAAAGTGGGTTATGCCCGTAAATCAGAAAATTTTTCATTTCAGTATAAAATAAGATTATGTAATAATATATAGTAATAGTTAACCGAAAATTGCATATACATGTCAAGAAAAATTGATAAAGATATCGAGCAGTATTATGCAGACAGAGCATATGAATATGAT
>JABXKC010000047.1 GCA_013375495.1 Promethearchaeota archaeon | reverse complement strand
TGAATGAATCTTTTTCCCATAAGAGTACATCTTCAGCAACGACATCCTTATAATATGATACAAAGAAATGATACTTCTCTTTTAGTTTTGAAAAATGGAAAAAATTCCCTGCTTCATCGTATCTCATTTTAGCTGAAATTATTCCATGCTTTTCCCACGTTTTTAGGTCTTTACTAGTTGCGTATGCTATTAACGCATTTTTTCCATCATAGGCCGTGTAAAACATAAAATAAGTACCATCAAGAATAACGATTCTAGGATCTTCTGTACCATGTATTTCATAATCATATTCTGGAAACATAATAGGAATATTTTTCCTTTCTACAATATTCAAGGGTCCTTCCAATTTACAATAACCAATACTTGAATAATTTCCTTCTTTTACAGCGCGATAGAATAAATGTAATGTATCTCCTTGCTGAACAACTGTAGGGTTTAAGACAGCCTGATTTTCAAACTCATTCTCAGTTGCTTCTAGAAGAACTCCTTCTCTTCGTACTATTACCATGATTAGGTAAACAATCTCTTTCTTATAAAAATTCTCTTATTAAATCATAGATAGAAAATAAAATTCTTGATTATTACGGAGAGGGTGTTTCTTAATAATATATTAAAGGATAGCTAATTAAATCGAATCGTTAGATTAATTTTTTACCAATTATTAATGAAAGATGTAATTTTTAATTAAAACACTCATAAAAGCTTTATAAATTAGTCTAAATATTTTTAATACAGATGAATTATAGATTCGTGAAACTAATATATCCGGTTAAGTCTAAAGATGGAAATTTAACTCGCATTTCATCCTTAAAAGTTCATTTAAAAAATAAAAGCAATTCAATTTATGATACTTTAGATCAGTATGAAAAAGGATTAGGTTTAAAAATAAAGAAGACAATCAAAGAGGTTAAAAAACTAGTTTTATTGAGAGAAATTATAAACCTGCATAATATTAATGGCATTAAAAGAATGGACCAGATAAGAACTATGGTTAAACAAATAAAATCTGGAAAAGAAATCCTATCTCCATGCGAATTACCAAATATTAAATTAGTAAAGACTAAGTATTCGGAATGGATCTTATTTGACGGGCACCATTCTCTACTTTCTTATATGATTGCTGGAAGGACATATTTACATGAAGTCCCTCACTTTATTGTCGAAAACGAAAATGGTCATGTAAATGATAAAGAAATTCTTATATTTTTTGGAATTCATTCCAAAATCTTAAATGATTCTGATTGGAGAAAATATGTAATAAATTGGCAAGCACCAAAGGAAGGACAATTATGTAAACGAGAACAAAAAAACATGGGTGAGCTCTTCAATTCAATTAGTGTTTTTTACAATAAAAACAAAAACTATAATGTAGTTGATATATGAAATAAATCCTCTTAAATAATATCATTCTCATCCTTTTGATTTTACGTTAACTAACGCACTAGCTTTAAAATTGCTTTTTCAATGAGTCGTGTCGTTCTAGTCAGAATATTGTTGTTTAATCGTTGACCAAATTTTGGGAAAGCTTAATTATATTTTGTCTTCGTGAAACACCAATTTCACGACCTTTTGTATATTGACTCGTATTACTTTAAACTATCTCTCTATAATATACACAACATCAAAACAATTTCTTACTTAAAAAAAAGCTTTACTACCTAAATTTTCGAATTTTCTTCTGTACATCTTCAATAAAAGATTGCGTTAGTTCATTAGTTTTTTCAAAAATATATGAGTATTTAAAACCTGCTCGCTCTTTATGACCTCCCCCTTCAAATCCTCTTGCGAACTCTCTACAATTGATAAAATCACTGTAGATAATAATATCTTCATTTCGGGTGTCAATACCAATAAATGCTTTTGCGTCGGGATATTTCTGTTTCAATATTCTAGTTATTCTACCTCCTCCAATTTTTGCCCAAGAAACAACTAAATCACCAAAAGATTTCACTGGATAAACTTTTGCGTGATTTAAAGAAAAAGTAGATTCTTCTTCGAGCCATTTTTCTAAGGAGCTTAATTGCTCCGTGAGCCATGGATTATGGAAATCACCTTGAGAAAGAAACGTGACGATTTTCTGCTTGTTTCGATCATTTTGAGCTCCACGATTAAAGCCAATGATTGATTGAAATTCTGAAGCCAACTTATATTTATTCGTTCTAAAATCGGTATCTCTAGCGAATTCAGCAATTTCAGACGCAATAGGATCATCCTTTAAGTAGTAATCCCTAACTATTTCAGCAGCGCATTTCTCAATATCGTTTATATAAATATGAATTAGAGACTTAATTTCTTCTTTTATTGATACATCTACAATATGATGATCAAACCAAGAAATTTTACAACCTTCTTTTTCTGCTTCTTTAAAATGGGGAAGTAGTTCTTTAAAGGAATCGTTAAATCCTAAATCAGAGATGATCAACTGTGAAGGAACGGTCTCTGTGCTCAAAATCCTTTTAATTTTCTCAACAAAATCGGTATAATCCGCAAAAAAATAGCTAATTTCATCATTTTGGATTTCTGATTTTAAGTCAAAATGACGCCGAATAATTGCTTGTGAACCTAATCCGTCAAGATCATGTTCATGAGTTACTGTAACTATCATTCTTATTTGTTAGCTCGCAGTAAATTAATTAAATGATAAGAGTAAATCTATTTTTTAAATTTCATTTTAAAATAAATCCAAATAAGGTCCAACTTTCTCCTTGCCACCGTTAGCGTTCACAAATTCAAGTATTTTCTTTGCTAACTCCTTCTTTTTCTCGAAATATATTTCCATGTATTCTTCTCTGGTTTTATCAGGATATCTTATTTCTAACGCGGGATCTCTTCGTGAACACCCTCCTCGTCGCATACAACAGTAAGAAATTGAGCCAAAACAAACAATATCAGAATCCCAATCGTTTTCTTTTGAAAATTCTTCCTTAATTTTCATAAAGACTTCTTGACTCAATCCTATATCCTTTAAAGCTTCGTCTCTGGTGCATTTATAACCAAATGTAAGAGAATGCCCTGGCTTACAACAAAAAGTCAGTCCTCGGCAATCAGCATCCATGCATATATGAATCGGTGCATTTTCCCACCCAGGTATTTCACGAAGTTTATCTGGATCTAAATCAACCATAATGTAAACCTAAAGCTTTTCGTTAAATTGTGATTGAAAATAAATTAAATGATATTAATTTTCTGCTCTATAATAAACAAAATACATTATAGAGTAAATAAATAAGATTTATAAAATATAAGAGGGCCTGATGCGGGAATTGAACCCGCCTCTAGGGATTCACAGTCCCCAATATTAGTCGGATTAAAAAATTAACCTCTAACCACTATACAAATCAGGCCTTAGAAGTAATTATTATAATTTTACTTAGTAGAAAAATTTTATGCGTTTTATTATTTTCCTTTTCCTTTAACAGCAGTTAGAAGATAATTTAAAAACTGATTAATTGCATCTTCTAGATTTCCGGAATTATCTACAGAAAAGTCGGCATCAGGAAATTTTTGATTTTGCTTTGCCCTTTGAATTCTCTCTTCCAATCTGACTCCACTTTCTCTTGCGCGTTCTTTTACTCTTTTAAGAGTAATTTCAAAAGGAACTTCTATAAATACAACTAAAATATTTTGATAAATCTCACGAGCTTTTTTCACAATTAACCTACTGACATTAACGAGGACGGGATGACCCTTTTTTAACCAACCATCGATTTCTATTGGTACACCATAATCAAGACCATATATATGCCATTCTAGTGCAAATTCACCTTGTGTTGACATTTTTTTAAATTTTTCAGGTGTAATGGTAATATTATCCTCAGTGTCAGAAGCAGCTCTTGTTATATATCTTTGAGTAAGATAAAGACTTTTGAATTCAGAATGATATCTTTCTTTTACTCCCTTTATTATCGAATCTTTTCCAGATCCAGAATTACCTACAACTAGAATTAACATTCCCGGAAAATTCTTTTTATTTTCAGTCACTATTGTTCAAAAGAAATCAACTTTACATATTTTTTAAGTCTAATCACCGACCCTCATTTTCAAATTATTTTAAAAACATTTTTAAGAATAAATTGCGTTATCCATTATGTAAAAGCAATAATCAATCATACTTAAAATGTCCAAGCATAAAGAAAATCCCGAAATTTCAGATATACCAGAGAGCTATCAGAGATATTTAGACATCATCTTTGATATTTCAAAGAAAAAAAAGGGAGGGTGGGTAACAAATAAGGAGATAGCTGAAAATCTCCAAGTTGAGCCTGCTTCAGTTTCTGGGATGCTTGAAAAACTAAAAAAAACTCAACTAATAAAGTGGGAACCTCGAAAATCAATTAGGTTGACTGAAAAGGGAAAAATATTCGCATTACAATTGGAAGAGACTCATTCGTTACTCCGAACTTTTTTTAAAGATATTTTAAAAATTGACGATGAGGAAGTTGTTGAGAAAATTTCTTGCGAGATTGAACACCATATAACTCAAGAAGTAAAAGATTCCTTCCGCGACTTCATTTTAAAATATCATAAATAAATTTAATTATCATTGATGCTTTATTGATTTATTACAATTCTCAGATGAATTTGGTATGTCCGAAGCATTAGTTGATAAAATAAAAATTGTGAATGAATATTTTAAAGGATTCACTAATTTTCTTGAACTCGAAGATGTTCGATCTTTTCTATTGTTGACATTAACAAGTCAGGTTCCAATGAATATCATGGCTCAACTTGGATTAGGTGGTAATAAGGATGTTATTAATTTACCTTATAGTCCTGACTCCAAAATATACTACCAAAAAATCAACCTAATATCATCGAGTTCTCTAATATTATATGCTAAGTCTGATCCAATTACAGAAGAGTTTTCGTTAGAAAAAAGCGATGATGTCTTTAAAAAATTCTTAAGTTTAAGTGAAATAGATCTTGCGTTTAGAGGAAAAGAGAAATTTTTATTTCCTAAAATTACCGATTGTAGCATTATAGAAGATTCAAATCTTAATATTAGGATTGATGATTTCTTCCACGATTTAGAATCGTTTATTTCCTATACTCAACCAAATGTGTTATTTGTAATAGATGCAAAAGATTCATCAAAACCGGATTTAATCTTCACATTTAATATGACTCCTCAATTACCCAATAAATTAGACGAAAATGCGCTACAGGTTGATGTGTTTTTAGATAAAGATAGGAAAACTAAAGATATTAACTTTTTAAAGCGGGAAAAAGACTATAGTCTAACCTTTTTAAAAGAAATAAAAGAAATGAGCCATGCTGAACTTTACACATCGTCGTTTGCTCTGGTGTTACACATTAAGTCTCTAAATAAACCAATTTGAATAAGATTAAATCTATTTCTTTTATATTAATGAATTAACATTACTTATTCGTAAAAAATTAAGCTATTAACACCATTAAGGGATTAATACTCTTAATTTATAAATCATCCGACGAAATAAGATAATTAATCAAAGAATATGTAGTTCAATTTTATATTATAAATAAATTAAGGGTTGTAAATGATGAAGATAATTACAATAAATTTGCCTGAAAAGTATTTAGAAGCAATTCAAACTTTAAATGATTTAGGGATATATCCTAGTCGAAGTGAGGCGATAAGAACTGCGTTGAGTGAGTTCTTGGATGAAGAATTAAAAATGTTCAACAATTTAGAAGAAGATACTTTTAAAATGATTATCCGGAGCAATAAAAATAATAAATCTTAACAAATATTATTTTTCTTATTTTGTATTCTCTAATCTACATTGACCTCAATCTTACACTTATTGCATCTTCTTGCTCCCCGAAATAATTGATTTCCACAATTTGGACAATGGTATCTTTTCTTTTCTTCTTCTACAAATTTTTCTGTTCCATGTTCACGCCAATATGGAATCGCTCTTAGAATTACCTTTTTTCCTACTGGAATAGGAAAATTATCAACAAATTTACATGGAAAATCATCACATTGGTAACAACCTTCAATATTTTTTTCCTTGCAACATTTCTTAACCGGGCACGCCCTACAGACTGGAAAAACAATCCCATCAGATAAACAACCCGTACACGCAATATCATCCACATTTTTTGCAAAAGCGCGATAGACAGGCATTAATTTCTCTTTAAATTTCGTGTTATTATCTTGATGTGCGATATATATTGCACACACACCGCACCATAAACCACAAGGTGCCAATAATTCTTTCTTTACTTCAACCATTTTTCTTTCACAATATTTTTCTTAATTATGGTAAAATATTGTCTTTAATAAATTTAAAATATTAATTTTAAATAAAGATTTAATCTAATACACAACATATTATCAATAATAATTAAAATTTGAATCTAAATTGACCTTACTATGAAAGTTGCTCGATATTATAATAATAATGATATTAGACTTGATGAGATTCCCAAACCAATAATAGGATCAGGAGAATTATTGGTAAAAGTTAAAAAATCAGGAATCTGCGGTTCTGATGTTTTAGAATACTATAGATTTGCGAAAATGAAAAAATTGGGAGTAGATAACTTAATCCTTGGACACGAAATTGCAGGAGACATCGTAGAAATAGGAATTGATCTGAAGGGATTTAAAATCGGAGATCGGGTATTTGTTTCTCATCATGTTCCATGTTTTAATTGTTATTATTGTAATCACGGACACCACACAGCTTGTGATTTGCTCCACAACACTAATTTCGATCCAGGAGGTTTTTCTGAATATGTAAGAATCCCGAGTGTGAATATTGAAAAAAAAGGTGTGTTCGTATTAGATAAGTCTGTATCTTATGAGGAAGGCGTATTTATAGAACCTTTTGGTTGTGTTTGCAGAGCACAAAGATTAGCTAATGTTAGAAAAGGTATAACTGTTTTAATATTAGGTAGTGGAGTATCAGGAATCTTACACGCGCAGTTAGCAAAATTAAGAGGCGCAAAAAAAGTTTTTGCAACAGATATTAGTAGTTATAGGTTAGATAAGATAACTAAGTTTGGGGCTGATAAAACTTTTCATGCAAGTGAGGATTTACCTTTGAAACTTAGAGAATTTAATGATAATAAACTAGCTGACATCGTTATCGTATGCACAGGAGCTTTACCAGCAGCCAGTCAGGCTTTAAATTGCGTAGCGCCGGGAGGTACAGTGATATTCTTTGCAGTACCAGGGCCTGGTGTCAATTTAGAAGTTCCTATTAACGATTATTGGAGGAATGAAATTACAATCACGACCTCATACGGTGCTGCACCTGAAGATCTCCAAGAGTCATATGTGTGGATATTATCAAAAAGGATCAATGTCACGGAGTTAATAACTCATCGTTTTCCTCTAAATAAAGCAGAAAACGCCTTTAAAGTTGTTAGTGAAGCATCAGAATCGTTGAAAGTTATATTAGAACCTAATGCGGTTGAATAATCCTAAAATTCATCTATTAAGAAATACAAATAACTTAAATAAAAAAGAAAAAAAATTTACAGTCCTGTTGGACCATCTTGATATATTCCATAAGCTTCATCAACTGAAGCATTTTCGTGAACAATTGCTCTCACTGCGCGAATCATTCCTATAGGTTTATCAGATTGGAATATATTCCGCCCCATATCTACGCCTACAGCTCCAGCATTAATAGCATTCTTAGCCATTTGGAGTGCTTCTCTCTCAGGCGTTTTCTTTCCTCCCGCAATAACAACGGGCACGGGGCAAATACTAGTAACATTTTCGAAATTTTCGCAATAGTAAGTTTTAACAAAAGTAGCTCCTAACTCCGCGGCCATTCTGCTAGCCATTCCTAAGTAACGGTCATCTCTCACCATTTCTCTTCCAACCGCAGTGACTGCTAAACTTGGAATACCGTATTCTTGTCCCCAATTAACAAGTTTGGATAGGTTCATTAAACTTTGTTTTTCAAATTCTCCACCAACAAAAATTGAGCAAGTGATCGCTGATACGTTTAATCGTATAGCTTCTTCGATGGTTACGTTAATTTCTTCGTTTGAAAGCTCTTTTAACATGCTAGCACCCGCTGATACTCTTAAAACAATTGGAATATCGAAATCAGCTGATACACAACTCCTCAGCATCCCGCGAGTAAGCATTAGGGCATCCGCATATTGAAATAGAGGATTTAAATCTCCAAAACACTTTAAAGAACCCGGAATATTACCGAAGTATCCATGATCCACCGCAAGCATGACACAACGCCCTGATTTAGGCTTTATAATTCTTGCCAATCGGTTTTGCATTCCCCAATCCATATTTAATCCACTTTAGTCTATTTTCATATATATAACTTTTTTGATAAAGGATGAAAAATATAAATTCATTATCTTTTTTGTACTTTTCCATAGAAAAGTAATATCTTAAAAGAAATAGTTTATAATAAAGAGAGTTAGTTTAACCCTTTATTTTAGCGCTTAGTTCATTCGAAAATCTTTGTTTAATAAATTCTTTTATGAATAAGACCCTTTTTTTATTAATTGTCGATACTATCAATTTTTCTTTTAGCTGCTTTATTAAATCCTTTTCACTAATACTTTTACTATTCTCTAATAGCGTTTTAGTGAATTCTACATCTTTTATAAATCGAAGAATATATTGAGCTAAATATTTCAGTTGCTCGCCTTTATCGTTCCTTCCTAAAGCGTTCTCTAATATTGATTTTTCAAATTCACATGCTGATTCCCATGGTTTGTGTATGATATGTTTGCGATTATTGATTAAAAACGAATCGGTATTATTATTTTTAAATGCTGTATAGAAATAATCCTCATTAGTAAATACGTATGTATCGAATTCCACATCTTTTATAGCATTATTATTTCGATACTGAAGAGGTATTAATCTATCAAACATTTCGTCTAATTGTTCTATATTAATATTAAATTCTTCACTTCTTACGACAAAAGATGAATAATCAAATAATTTAGCGTGTATCAAACCTGCTACGCAATTGAAGCCAAAAGCATCAATCAATTCATCCAAAGTCAAATCGATTATTTCTTTTGACACGTTAGCGCCTTGATCTGAGGAAACAGAAGTGTCTATTACATCATACCCAACGATTTGACCTTTAGTAGAAATAAAAACTATAAAATGGTGATCCTTACAAACAGCTCCTTGTGGTATCTTAATCTTCACCGTACCAAATTTTTTTTGATAAAATAGTGATTCTGGAACGTTAATCTGCTTTTCTGTTCCACATTTTGGGCATGCAACTCTAAATCCTTTTAAATTACTACTCATTTAATCCTCAACCTCAATTATTATTTTTTCATGTATATTGAACTTATGAAAATCGAAATTTATATCAATGTGATATAATCATATTTTTCTCGACAGAAATAGTAAAAAAGTTTTCATTAAAAAACTTAAACATTTCTAATAATTTTGTCGCTCATTTTTTTTTTTAAGACGCTTCTAAAATTAAGCATATTAATAGTAAAATCTTCATAGAATATGCTGACACCGATGTAAACAAAATTATAAAATAATTTTTAACTCATTGATTCAATAGAACAATAAGAAATAATATATATAACTTATAAAGTAAAACTTAGAAATTAAAAGCTAAGAAGTGAATATCCTGAAACATAATATTGATGAGAAAGATTCAAATTACATGTATGAAATAATCAATTCTATTATTGATGAATGTGGCCCAAGAATGCCTTGTAGCCCACAGGAGGCTCAAGCTGCCGAAATTATCAAAGGAGAATTAGAGCAAGTTTGTGATGATGTAACAATAGAACCGTTTTCTTGTAACCCCCGTGCGTTCTTAGGATTTATTAAAGTCGATATCGTTTTAGTTTTTTTATCGTTTATATCGTTCTTTCTAATTCCACTCAATATATTCAATTATTGGGGATATATAATGTCAATTTTATGCTTCAGTTTCAATATAATAGCCTTCTTGATTTTATGGAATGAATTTTTTAATTATCGAGAATTTATTGATCCAATATTTAAATCTAAAAATTCTCAAAATGTAATTGGGAAAATCTACCCTAAAGAAGAAGCTAAAAAAATCCTGATTTTTTCCGGTCATCACGATAGCGCACTGCAATTTAATTTATTAACTTATTTAAAAATAGGTTATCCAATTGTGGTTCTTTTAGGTTTAGCAATTATAATGCTATGGTTGTTAACATCTATTGTTGTCCTTTTATTAATTCTAGTTAACTTGTTTTTCTACGAACTATTTTTCTTATTTGTCCTAATTTTATTTTTAATAGGCATCCCAGCGTTTATAGGATTATTTTTTTTCGTTTCTTTTGGAAAAATGGCAAATAAAGTACCTGGGGCCGTTGACAACTTAAGTGCAGTAGCAATAGTATTAGCAATTGGCAAATTTCTCAAAAACAATAAAGAAATTATACCTAACAATACAGAAATCAGATTAATTTCTTTTGGCTGCGAGGAAGCAGGTTTAAGAGGGGCTTTTAGATATGTAGATAAACATTTTGACGAATTAAAAAGATTGGAAGCAGAATGCATCAATATGGACGCGATCCAGAGTAAGGACTATATCTCTATTATCGATTTTGAACCCTCAACAAGAACGAAGCATTCTGAGCTAGTTATCGAAAAAATTGTTAACGCAGCAGATTCTTCCCAGATCAAAGTGAAAGCTTCCGCTCTAGGGGGTTCTAGCGCTTTCGAGAAGATATTTGGTCAAATCACTGGAGGCACTGATGCTACTGCCTTTTCAAAGGCAGGAATTAAAGCAGCAAACATCTCTGCCATGGATCTGAAAAAGATGCTCAAATTTTATCACCAACCTACAGATACTTTGGATAAAATTGAAAAAAAGTCCCTTGAGCGCGTTTTACAGATTTGTATTGCTTACATTATGAACGAATCATAAAATAGATTTAGTGTAGGTCTAAGATTTATGAATCTTTAATCAATTTACCTTGATTCTTCTTTAACGACTATTTTGACTAAAAGCATCCCTAAAATAGAAGGAACTATTCCTACGCCTATTATTGCAAATAATACTAAATCAACCATACTATCGAATATCACATATGTAAATAGTTGCCCTAAACTGTCTATTAGGTAATGTAAAATAATTGAGGGGATTAAACTCTTAGTTTTAATAAAAAGATAACCCATCAGAAAGCCTAATAATGCCGCATAAACGACCTGTACTCCCGTTAAAACCAAAGAGCTTCCTGCTAGGAGGTTGAAGAAATGAAATAAACCAAATAATATGGATACCAAGATTAATACCGTTGTTCGAGAATATTTTCTTAAATTTAAAGTAGAAATTACCCCTCTAAAAGAAATTTCCTCCCAAATTCCTGGAATTAACATTATTATAAAAAGAAACCATCCATAAAACGAAATACTAGTTCCAGGATTTCCAAAAATTACATCTAAATCGAAAATATAATTACCAAATATATTACCTGTAATATATGTACTAATGAAATATATTATTGAGCAACTAATTCCAAGAAAGATATTTCGAACTATTTTTCTATCAGGTTTTAAACCGATTGTATTAATGTATTCTTTAAGGGACTCTTTTCCATTTGGGAGTCCTAAGGATTTTCGAACAAAGAATATCCAGAGTAATGCCATTAAACCAAAAATTACGAAGAAATCAATAAAAAGCAATGCAATAAGGGGTATAAATTCAATTATAAAGATGAGAGGTAATTCAATAAATCCAGGTAAAAACAAGAATCCTAGATATAAAACCAATAAATTTACAGTCCCAAATATTGGATGTTTTCTGAATATTTCTCTAATACTTATAGTTTGTCTCTTTTCCATTTCTTTTGGAAACATACTATTGAAAGAAAGTAATAAAACTCCTAGGGCGAGGATTCCACCAAGAAAAGATGCTAAAATCATGATACCCAGGCCAAAAAATGATAACAAAATGCCGCTCATTAAGTTGAAAGCTAAGAAAATTAGGTATTGAACTGCAAACATTATGATCCATTTTGTTATTTTCTTCTCGGTATTAAATTCTTCCACAACAAATTTATATTTCATCCTCCCAAAAAACCGAATTTTCATTTGAAACATGGATAGTAAAAATGTTAATACAACGGGATAATAGGAAATAAAAGTGAGTAGATAACTTGAAAATTCTGGATTTCCAATAAACAACATAAGAGGTAAGAAGAAAGATACTGTCTGAATTGAACCTAATAATAATAATTTCGCTTTTGCCTGATCGCGAGTATGGATTGGTAAGGATGAAAGAATAGACGCTCCTGTATCTTCCATGTTTAAGAATCCTGAAGTAATCATCATTGAAATCATTGGTTGGTACAAAGTCAGAATCATCCAAGTAATGAAGTAATCATCTAAAAATGATTCTCCAAGACCAATTGGAGTCACTAGAAAAGGAATAAAAATAATTAATGGTAGGATCAAAGGTGTAATTATGAACATAAATGTTTGAATATCTCTTGTAGCAGTAGATAAATCTTTTCGAATATAAGCCTTTATTGGCGTCCTTGCCTCGATAAGAACTTCAACTGGTTTTTCTTGAGTCTTTTTTAAAGAGGTTGCCTGTTTCACTTCAATAGAAGCTGATGAAGTGACTGTTCGCATAGCTTTTAGAGCTTTTTTGTACACGAATAACGCTAACAATACGAAAATCATCATACCTATTATAACTGGTAACCATAATGAGAAAGAGAAACTCGTTGACTCGATAGCCATTGTCATTACATATCCTGGAGCAATGGGAAAAGGGATTAAGCCTATAAGAAAAATAACAATATACGGAACTTCTGATGAGGATAAAGATGTAAAAAAATCTCCCGCAGAAATTACTATCCATTGAATAAAAAATGAAGCAGAAAATATAACAATCACATAACTCAACATAGTAAATACACGGATTAGAGTAGCTTTTCTTGAGGCTGCTTCACTTACTTTTAAAACACGACTAATTCTTCCTGCTATCAAAACAAGTACACTAAATGAAAACAAAACGTTAATTAATGAAATTAACGCAGCAATCAAAGTCAAAAATATATTTAGAGACATTATGAACATGGCAATAGGAAAAGCAAGAATCATAACAATAAGCCCAACATCCATATTGTGAAAAACTGTCATGAAACCTAGTTTCCTTAATCTTTCCTTGGAAATAGGTAAAGTTTCGTACCATCTAAAAGCTTCTCCAGACATCATGGCACTAATAGGAAACATTCCGAGCATTGTAAGATAAATTAATTGCATAAAAAAAAATGCTCCGAAGATAATGCTTCCCGGAATTAGGATTCTGTCTGGAGTGATTGCTGGGTTACTTATTGCATACTTTACTTGAGAATATGCACTTATCGGTAATCCAATAACAAAAAAAAGCATTACAGCAAAAGCTATTTTCATAGCAAAAGCTTGTTGTTTAATACTACCTTTATTTTTTTTAAACTTTTCAAGTAGTTTTGCTTGATTTGCTCCTGAAGATTGAACCTGCGATTCCATAACAATTTCGAGATTGGTATACTTAGCAAGTTTGTAAAGTCCTAATCTTTTCTCAGCCATAATTAAAAGATCCTTAATTTCGCTCGTTAAATGATTTTCTCAGCTTCTTTACTATTTCATTTACGCTAACATCTTGTTCAGTTAATCGTAAAAACACATCTTCCAGATTTGCTCCTAATTTATTTGCTTGCTGACGAAGTTCATCCATGGTCCCAATCCCAACTAATTTTCCCTTATTCATTATCGCAATACGATCACATAAATCTTCTGCAATTTCCATGATATGGGTTGAAAACAATACTGCGCCACCATTTTCGATATGGATATCTAAAATTTCTTTGACTACTTTCACTGATTTTGCGTCTAGACCCGCCAAAGGCTCATCCATAATGAGTAAATCTGGATCATGGAGAATTGACGAAATTATTTGTATTTTCTGTTTATTTCCATGGGACAAAGTTGCTACTAATTGTTCGTAATATTCTAAAGCCCCTAAACTCTCCAAATACTCTTGTGCTCGTTTTGAGGTTTCCTCAGCTTCTAAGTTACGAATAGAAGCTATAAAATTAAACAAGTCTTTAGGTGTAAGAGATTTAAAAATCAACGGTTCTTCAGAAACGTAACCTACGCGGCTTTTAATTTGAACTTCTTCCGTTTCGGGATTTAAACCCATTATATTAATATCGCCTTGATTCGGTTCTAGTAAACCTAATAATAGCTTAATAGTAGTAGTTTTACCAGCTCCGTTAGGACCTAATAAACCAAATACTTCTCCCTTTTTAACTTCAAATGAAATTCCATTTACCGCTTTAATTTCCCCAAAAAATTTCTTTAATTCATTTACAGAAATCATAACACTATCGTTCATTCTACATCATCGTATTAAAGTTTTTTAAAATTTTTATTGTTTATTAATTATAACTTCTTTATTATAATCTTTCCAAAAAACCAATTTTGTCAATCCAATACTCAGGATTGCCGGAATAACACCTAGAAATACTATTAAAAATACTCCCATGAGAACTATATTTTCGATGTAAACATTTAGAAAAACTAACCCTACTGTATCGATTAAATAATGATAAATTATTCCTGGAAGTAAGCTCTTAGTTTTAATATACATATATCCAATGGAAAAACCAATCAGGATTGTATATATAACCTGAAATAGCGTAAAAATGTGAGGTCTACCAGATAATAAAACCTCTACGATGTTAAATGCGTGTGCTAGTCCAAAAATTACGCCACTAATTAAAATCGTCAGTATTTTTTTATATTTTTTTGAAAGAAGAGGTATGACAACACCTCGAAATGCAACTTCTTCCCATAACCCCGGCCTAATCATAAAAATCCAAATGAACCACCCAAGCATAAAAGGATACGGATTTGGATTACTAAACAAAAACCCCGGATTATAAGCAGGTATCCCTAAAAGCATACCCCCTATAAACAAAGCACAACAAAGAATAGCAGAAGCGCCAAATCCAAGTAAGAGATTCCGTCCTAAGGGCTTAACTCTTGTTAATCCGATTGTTTTAGTATAACTTAAAATAGTTTCGTCTTTACGAGGTAATTTCATTCCTTTTGGCACTATATAGAGTAGCAAAAGTGCTATAAAACCCTCAATCAAGAGAAATTCTACGAGTAAGATTCCTGTAAATCCTAATCCCAATATGAGGGGGAGAAAAATAACCTCAACAAAAGTTGCAATCCACGGAAAAAATACATATAAAAGCATTATTGTTATAGCCCCAAGAATTGGTTTATTTCTTAATAATCCCCTTGTTTCGTAGAGTGGTAATTTATCTTCTTTAGGGAACATTTTTGTAAAAGTGTAAATAAGCACGGATAAACCAATTAATCCTAAGAAAAATAGAATGATTGTAGTAGGGATAAACCCTAAACTTAAGAAAAAGGTAAAGCCAAGTATTAGAATAAAAATACATATACCTATATCCGCTCCAACTATGGCAATCCATTTCGCTACTTTATATCTAGAATTAACTTCTTCAAGAATATACTTGTATTTCATTGTACCAAATAATCGCACTTTCATTTGAAATACAAACAAGAGTAACGTCCATGAAATTGGTAAACTACCTACCATTAATATCAAGACATATACAGATTTGGTTAAAAGAGTGAGAATTATCGCCATTAAAGTTAATGAAATACCTTGAATAATTAACATCAATATTAATTTTCCTTTAGCTTGATCTCTCGGTAAAAGAGGTAACGAAGCTAAGGTAGAGGAACCTGATTCCTCTAGATTTAGCAATCCTCCAACAAGTAGAGGTGGAATGAACTGACTAGCAATTAAAATTATTGCCCATAATATCATAATGCTAAAGGTTGAAGACACTTCCTCAGTTATAACTCCTTGCATTGATAAAATCATAATTATAGGGTATAGGATAGGCATGAGAATGAAAATTAAAGACTGATAATCGCGAGTTGAGGAGATTAAGTCTTTATGCATATAAGACTCAACAGGAGACGTTGTTTTAACTTCAATCACAACCGGTTCCAAAGTTATATCCGTTTTTCTTTTGGATTCCTTTTTAGCCTTATAAGAGTCAAATTCAAAAGTAGCTACACTTGATAAAGATTTTATGGCAACCTTATATATGAAATAGGTAATTCCGGCTAAAATCGCCATCCCTACTAAACTTGAACCCAATAACTCAAGTGGAACTGGACGATCTATCATACTTAAACTTATAAAATACGCAGGTGCAAAAGGGAAAGGGATAATGCTCATGACTGTGTTTAAAGATCTTGCGGGGGGATATAATTGAAACTGCTCGGCAAAAACTATTATAGCGTTTATCCCAAAATTCAGAACAAAACTAGACCCGAAAGCCATAAGGAAAAAACCGACTAAGGTAACCAATCTAAAAATATTGGCTTTGCTTGATTGTCGATTTGATTCTGAAAAAATACGACTGAACCTATCGCTAACAATAATCAAAAGACTAATCCCTAGAATCGTTGTAAGGAAGGAAGATAGAAGACAAGATAAAAATGTGAAAAAATTCTGCGTTACGATAAATAAAACTATAGGAAAAGAGAATGTCATTACTATAATCGGGACACTTAAATTACGAATTAAGGTCGCAAATCCCATCCTCTTTAAGTCTTTACGAGATACCGGTAAAGTTTGCAACCATTTAAAAGATGAACCTGACATTAGACTACTCGTAGTAAACAATCCAAAAAGAAAGATATAAAGGATAGATATAATTAAACTAATCCAGAGAAAAAAACTTAAGATGAAAATTTCTCCGTCATAGGGGTAAGAAGGAGTAATTTCTTCCGTTATAGCAAAATATAGGAAGATGGACATTAAAGGCATCATCATCATCACTAGGCTCGAAACAATTTTTAACGAAATCGCTTGATTTTTTATATATTTATTGTTTTTTTCGTATTTCTCAAGTAATCTAGATTGATGTGCTCCAGCAGAAGCAAATTGAGAGTCCATTATCATCTCATAATTCGTAAATTTAGATAACGAGAAAGCTTTTAATTCTTTTTTTTCTTTCAACTTAATCCAACTCCTCGATTTTCTTTTTATAGGATTTTCTTAACTTTTTTACAATATCTTCTACTGAAGAATCTTCTTCAGTTAGTCTAAGAAAAACTTCTTCAAGGTTTGCACCCAATTTATCCGCTTGTTGCCTAAGTTCATCAATAGTTCCAATTCCTACTAATTTACCTTTGTTAATTATAGCGATACGATCGCATAAATCTTCTGCGACTTCCATTATGTGAGTCGAAAAAAGAACAGCTCCTCCTCTTTCAATATGCATATCTAAGATTTCTTTTACTACTCTAACTGATTTAGCATCAAGTCCTGATATTGGTTCGTCTAATATCAAAAGGTCAGGTTCATGAAGAATCGATGCAACAATTTGTATTTTCTGTTTGTTTCCATGCGATAATGTAGCGATCAACTGTTCATAATGCTCCATCGCACCTAAGCTTTCTAAATACTCTTGCACTCGCTCTGTAGCTTCTTTTGGATCTAACCGTCGAATAGAAGCTATAAAGTTAAACAGATCTTTTGGAGTTAAAGATTTGAATA
>JABXKC010000046.1 GCA_013375495.1 Promethearchaeota archaeon | reverse complement strand
ATGTGATATTCAAATTTCACAGGACTCTACCGGTAAAAACGAGCGATTACTTCTAAAAAATCACTGAATGTTTAAATAATAGTTGAAGTTAATTTTTATGTACAATTGTTTTTTAGCGAAACCATGCTGAAGTTGATTTATGGATATGACAAAATGTATGAGATGTGGCAAGGAGTTTAACATGAGGGAAACTCAGTATCGGGTTACGGTTTGTTCGGAGGACTGTTACAAAGAGTGGCGCGAGGACCAGATGGGGACTGGTGTTATCAAAAAAAATAAAAAAGTGTGGTATTTACAAATGGGGTGTATAGAGTTATATTGTTGTATCATAGTTCTTATCTTAGGAGCATTTTTTATTTATCTTTCACAGCCGTGGACATGGTGGTGAATATTAGGCTTATATGGTGAGATGGGGGTGTACGTGCCGAGCTTTCGGGCGAGGTATTCAGCCCGCCATTCTCAATAGCGCAAGTGTGTGGCACTCGAAAGAGGAACCAAAGGTTCAGGCTTAGAGTGGAACAGGTTTGTGTGAGTAGTAGACGATACGCGTAAGTTTAGTTTCGAAGTTGAGAAGTTGTGTTCCTGCATTTAATTTTTTTTTAATTTTTTGATTTTGTTAGTTCAGTAATTGGTTTTCTTCACTGTGTTGGGGTTGTGTTCTGGATTATGGTTTATTCAATTTTTTTCAAAAATCAGTATAAACCTTTATTTATTAGATGTCAATAAGTATTATTTAACTAATTAAATAGAAAAGTTTCTAAGATGAATAGGTCTGAAGTACCATTATTGCCTGATGAGACGATATTATGGGAGCAGAGCGTGGAAAAAAATTTGTTAAAGCGCTGGCCTGTTTACCTTATAATTCTTATCTTCGCTGATTTGCTTGGGTTATTATTCGCAGTGTTTATAATAATGGTGGGAATATGGTGGATTTCGATTTTACTCCTATTTTTCATAATTTCGACGCCTTGGATGTTTTATAAGACAAACAAACTTTCTAATGATAGAACAAGGGAAGAACTTAAGTTAAGCGATGTCGAATTAATGAACTACGAGTTTTTTGATATTTTTACGAATAAGAGGTATATTCGTAGGAATTATTTTCTCAACTTTGAACAATATGTTAAGATGTATCTTGAAGCTGCGTACGAGTTAGTGAGTGATGTATACTTTTTAGAGCTAAAATTTGTGTCAAAAGTGCTTTTTAAATCGAGATCTTGTACAATTGGTCTTGAATTAGAGGGTTTTGAGGATGTTCAGGGCATTCCAGTTTACATTAACAAAAAGGATATCTCTAAGTTTTCAGCTCTTAAAGAGAGCTTAATTACGGTATTGAATCTAGAATATATTGATAAGGGACCTCATGGGATCGAAATCTACCGCAGAAAAAAATGAGGTTTTCTCACAACATTTAGCTAAATTTATTAGAGTGAATAATAATACTTTTGGCTTTTTCGCGTTAGTTTTGTTTCGAAGTTGAGAGGTTGTGTTCCTGGATTTACTTTTTTTTAAATGTTTAGTTTTACTTTTTCATAAATTAGTTAAAATCATATCCCTAATATGTTAAAAATGTAAATTAAATAATGTTCTTTGAATAAGTTTTAAAATATATGAGAAATTCTTTCAGAATGAAATACTCATGGTATCTTTTATAGCATATTATAATCTTTTCCAAGAAGCAATAAAATTTGATAGGCTAATTCAATGGATTAAATCAATAAAAAATGTAAACTCTGAACAAATTGAAGAAATAAAAAAAGAGCTATTTCCAGGACTGCATTTAATTCTTATATCATTATGGACTGGTTTAATTCAAAAATTAAATGATGAGGAAGTTTTTGATTTAGATTATGATAAATATTATATCAGGTCTTTTCACTATGTAGAATTGAAAATTAAAGAAATACCTATTACCTGTGAAAGAACGGCATTTATTATTGGTTTATTGAATTTAGGGAAAAAACTAAGGAAGGCGAAGAATTACCACCAATTAGATGAAGGGATAGAACAGGTAAGACCTTTTTTAAACGATTTAAAGAATGTTATTGATAGTAAGGCAACCTATAGTGGTGTAGATAAAACAAACGCTATAAAGATATTAAACATTTACACACTTTTCAATGATTTTCATAATTTACAAAGAAATTTGCCACCATGCTTAAGAAATACTCTTTTTAATGGTGACATAGCAGCAGAATATATGTTAAAGTGTTACTATGGTTTTTTCTATACAATTAATTATATCTGGATTCAAATTTTAGATAAAAACGAACTCATAATTACTAGTTTAGATAAATTATATTTATTTTCAGAATTTATCAAATCTGCTCTCAAATCTAAGAAAAAATTATTCCTTTTTTTAAAATCTGTAGAGGAATTTACTAATTATAGATCTAAAGAAAATAAGGATTTTTATAAAGATAATGCAAAAAATATTTTGGAAGGCAAAAAAATTATAAACCAATTCTCCACCCAAATATCTCAACAATTCAAATTTCAGAAAATTTCTCTTTATAAATATTTAAGAAATTTAAATAAATTACCACCATTCCTTAAAATATTGGAAGATTCTGGACATTTTAAAAAAGTAGATGATTCTAAACCTTCTAAAAAATTGGATCATTTTGAAAAAATAAAATATTCATTAAAAATCAATAAAGATGAAAAAGATTCTCATATTGATCTTTTCATAGATTATATATGGCAAATTTTTGATAATTTTTATCCAATAATCTCACAATTCATTGATGAAAAAAATTATCAAAAATTAATACCTCCTCTATTTCCAACTGAAATAGTATTTTTAAAAACTAAGCAAAATAAAGACGCTGTAAAAAATTATTTAGTTGATTATTCTGTTGTTTCTCTTCCGAGAAAGGATCAAAAAAAAAGGGAATTTTTCGATTTTTTAGATTTAAAATTTTTCTGGTATGAGCTTGATGTACTAGAAAGTCATCGATCTTTTTTTAATGGTTTTGCTGCTTGTAAATCTATAATATTGGGGGAGGTTTACTTTAGGATGTTAAATAAAATTAAAGAAAAACTGTATGTCAAAATATTCAAGCATTCTGGTGGAAAAACGGGTTCAATAACTTTTGCGATTTTGGTAGAGGGATATGGTACTGTAAGTTCTGATTTTTCGGGTTGGTTGGTTTTCTACAATGCAGCAAATTATGGTTATCCTGGATTTGGTCCAGATCTTTATAAATATATACTAAAAATCTTAGATGAGAACAATGAACATGTCAATTATGAGCAAATTCCTATTGATAGTAGTATTTTTTTAGAGTATTTAGGAGATCATCAAGTTGAGAGAAATATTCAAGAATTTAATTTAACGAACCAAGTAATAGAGGAAAATGAATCATTAAAAAATAAAATAGAGCAATATAATGGGATAATTTTTGAATCCTTAGTTTATAAATGGCTAATTAATAACAATGAATACCAGTATGTGAAATGGAACGAAAAACTCAGAGGAAATCAAATTGATTTAATGGTGTTTTACAAAGATAAAAATAAAATAGATATTATTGAGTGTAAAATGAATTTGCATTTAGATACTTTGAAAGATATTAGACAAAATATTTTAACAAAAAAAAGAGTAACCGAAAAGGAATTTATGTTATATGAAATTGAGAGCATTTTAGTAATCTTCAATTTTATTAATGAGGAAAGAAAAAAATATTTCGAATCCAAACAAATCAAAGTTATTGACAATTTTAAGGATATTATAACAAAAAATAGAAAGTTTTTTGGAAAAAACATTTTTACAGACTATTTTATAAGCGTTTAAACCTAATAAAATTTAATTCCTAAATAAATATCAAGCTGATACTAAGATGGATTAGTGGAGCAACAGATAATACACATTTGTTTTGTCTTGAGATTGAATGTTGGGGTTGTGTTGCTGAGTTTTAATTTCTCCAATTTTTTTTTCTATGAAAAATCTTGTACAAAATTAATTATGAGACAGTCCTTTCTAATCTTCTAGTAATTCCTTCTTCAAGCAAGATGTTCGGAAAATTTTCAATCTGGTAAAAATCACTCGCTTTTAAAGACATCTCATAAGCAGGTTTTCGCCCATATGGGCGATGTTCTTTAATTTGTCTAACTCTATTGCTTTCGATGTTATTAACTCTTAGAATAAGGAATCTACTGTTTCTGAAGTCGATTCCTAAAAGAATTCCACCCTCTGCTTTCAGATTAAGAAATTTGTCATCTCTTAAATGCACCACAGAGTAGTTATGCCAAAAACCGGTGTAATCGCTGATAATTTCCACATACCATTCTTGATCGTTATGTATTATTATAAAATCGGAAGATGCTACTGGTTTTAATAGGAATTCTCTATTCCTATCAGCACTGTGCAAGTTTGCATTTAAATGTAATATGTCGTTGAATATATCCCTCATTGCGTCTTCTATTATCCAACCTAAGATCAGGTCCAATGCGTATTCTTCGCTAGTTCTTCGGTCTCTTAGGTGAGTAAGGCCTTTAAGTTTGAATTTTAAATAAGTTTTATTTTGCTCTGTAAGCGTATCGTGAATTAAATTAAGGCACAGATTGAGATCTTCTTTCCAATGACAGAGTTCTATGTAATCTGCCAAGGAATACCCTAAATGTCTCATTACAAATAGATTTGTCAATCGAACTTTAGTCTTATATCTATCACGTTGAAAAGGCAAGTATTAATATCCTCCAATAATTCGCTCGAATATATTCTCCAATTGAATAGTTTCCGTCAAGGGGACATTCGCAGTTAAAACATTACCCATTGCGGGATTTGGTGTTAATTCAATTCCCAACGCATCTTCGCGTGAAACAAGATATAAGTTTTGATTAACCACATCAAAAGCTAATACCCAATCTAAAGCTTTGTTTTGGAAATGCCCAATTTTTCCTCTTTTAAGGTCAAAATAATGATTTTTTGCCCATGTACCTTTATAATCTACAAATAAATCGATTTTAATGTACACAGTTTTTATTAACCAATCTTTATAGTTTTTTGTTTCTTTTCCCCGATATATTGCGTTCTTCCCCGTCTCAATTTCGAAATCCCGATAAAGGTCGTCATTTTGTCTCTGGTCGTAGATTACATAAAAATCTGCGGTAGCTCTAATGCTTAAGCTCTGATATTCCCTCTCAGAATCTATTCCCATAAAACCTGTTTCAAATTTAAAACCTTCGGGTATTTTTTTTTTAGCCTGAATGTTAATTTCGTTGATAATCAATTCTTCGGATAACCATCCCAGAGCAATGTCGAATGCATATTCTTCCGTATTTCGTCGATCCGTTAAATACCCTAGATTCATAAACTTATTCCTTAAATAAAGCCAATATTCGATTGTAATATCGTCATTCAACAGTTGAATAATGAATTCTGCTTTAGGAATAGATGTTTCGTCAAAACACTCGTCACCAAATATATTTCGAGTAAAATTTTCGAGAGTAGTTTTCTTTTCGTTTTTAAGAAAATTTTCAAACGATTTACATTTATCTTGATAGGAATCCCTCATCAAGTTTCTTAAGTATTGAACTCCGTCCCTTTCGATAAGTTCGGTCATGAATAGAGATTCAATAGTTTGAATATTAAATTAGTTACAAGATAAATACCAATAGTTGTTGGTAACTTCTCGGTAATCTTAATGTAACTATATTTTTAATAAATTGAAGTTAGTTTTGCAAAAATAAGAAATCTATAACTTTTTCAATGTGTTCTTAATGTTAAACCTTACAGATGACGAAATTAAGCACATTTATGAAGAAATTCAAGTTCTACACAAAAAATATCTTAATAGTTTTGGAGTAAGATTACCAAGGTTAAAAACTGGTACCAAATTTACAAAAAATGCTCTCGTACTAGTATATCTTTACAAGAAAATTAATCAAAAAATAAGCAAAACAGAATTAACTAGTTTCATGAAGATTTATTATCCAGATACAAACGAAGTCCAACAAGCAAGACATTTGGCAGCCCAGGGCGGTTGGTATATTCTCTCTGGAACCAGAGGCGATATAGAAGTCAAAAAATTAGGTATCAAAAATGGAGAATATCAGTTAATATCGCTTAAGGAACATTATCCAAAATTTACTCATATGAGGAGAGAATCTAATGTGAGTGAAGACGAGTGGGAACAATTAAAAAAGCATTACGATCATAGGTGTGCTACTTGTGGATCAAAAGAAGGGGAACTAAATATTCATTACCCAAGTTCAACTACGAAATTACAAAAAGGACATATGAATCCAAACAAACCTCTCACAATAAATAATATGATTCCTCAATGCGAAAAATGTAATCGTCCAGATCGGAATTACTTTGAGTATGATAAAAAAGGGCGAGTTGTAAGAATCGCTGATCCTAGATTTATATTGAAGTCTGACAAGAAGATCCAAAAAAAAGTATTTGAATTCCTTAAATTAAAATTTGATAAAGAGAACAAATCCTTAGACAAATACTGAAAAAATTTTCTAGTTTTTAGTTAAAAAATAATGGATTAATAAACTTTTATTCATAAATTAAAAAATTATAAGTTTTTATGACTTTATATTAAGTGGAATTATTTTTTATTTATATAGCAAAAACTGATGTGCATTTTGGGAATATCGTTAAAATTGGTGAAGTTAAAATACTTATAGATTTATTTTCCGGAGCAGGGGGGTTATCTTATGGATTTCAACTGGCAGAATTTAAGATTGAATTAGCAATCGAGTTGGAAAAAACTTATTTTGAGTCGTACAAATATAACCACCCCGGAGGTCTAAATCTTAACAAAGATATTACGAAATTGGATTGTAAGGAGATGGACGATGCTTATATTAAAGGGAACGAAGTTGAGGGGATAATAGGGGGCCCTCCATGCATCGGTTTTTCTTCAGTTGGAAACAGGAGACCGGACGATCCTCGCAATATGCTTGTCTTTTTCTTTATAAAATGGGTGGAATATTTTAAACCTACATTTTTTGTTATGGAAAATGTTAAAGGCATACTAACAATGGGTAAAGGACAAGTCGTTGAAAAAATTAAAAAGATGTACAATGATATTGGATATAATTGTAAAATGCAGGTTTTACTCGCAGCTGAATACGGAGTGCCGCAATTGAGAGAGAGAGTTTTTTTCATAGGGACTAAGGACAATAGCGTGCAAAACATAAAAATTAAAAAATCTCGTCGGAAGGAAGCTAAACAAAAAACACTTTTTGAGGTAGATTCCTTACCTCCATTTCTAAATGTCAAGGATGCTTTATCAGACATACTAGATATTGCTCCTTTCATTGAAAATGATCGAAGTAATGCAATCATGAATTATACAAAACCACCAAAAACCCAATATCAAGAATACTTGAGGAAAAATTCGGATAAACTTTATGAGCATATAGCTCCTAATCACAGTGACGAAGTTATTGAAAGGATTTCTCATATCGAGCAGGGTAAAAATCACGGTTCTTTACCAAAAGAATATCAATTAAAAAGTGGTTATCCAAATATCTATGGTAGGCTCCATTTAGATAGACCTGCAGATACTATTACGGGTAACTGTGGTTGCGTAAGTGCTCCGGGAAGATTTATTCATCCTACTCAGAATAGAGCAATATCGGTTAGAGAAGCTGCTCGGCTTCAATCCTTTCCTGACGAATATAGATTTTTTGGGAACACGAAAGATAAATATAAGCAAGTCGGGAATGCAGTCCCTCCCTTAATGGCTAATGCTATTGCGAAAGCGATAAAAGAAGCTTTAAATTGATGAATCCATGGTATAAAAATGGTATACTATTGGTAAGCAATTTCTTATATTCGTGTAACCTAATCCTATTAAATGAGTAAACAAATAGATTGGGACACGTATTCAAAACTTATTTCAAGTAAATATCGTTTAGATATTTTTCTAATTTTATCAAAAAATTCCTTGAGTCCCAAACAAATTTCTTTAAAAACGAAGATATCAATTTCTCATGTCAGTCGAACATTAAAAGAATTAGAAGAACTTAACCTAGTAAAATGTTTAACCTCAGAAAAAATCAAAAAAGGTAAGATTTTTGCTATCTCTGATGAGAGCAGTATCTACCTAGAGGAAATTACTCGAAATTTAATAAACAAG
This sequence comes from Promethearchaeota archaeon, assembly GCA_013375495.1. The sequence goes on along the minus strand of JABXKC010000046.1, from coordinate 11,040 downwards.
GATTGACTAATTTTTAGATTGCTTTACAGGATTTTTAATTATTCTTATCATAAATGATATCTCTAATTGTCTTTGCAAATTGACAAGACACTAAGGGAGGAACAGCGTTGCCTATCTGTTTAAATTGCGCTGTGAGTGGTCCGCTAAATTTAAAACTTTCTGGAAACGATTGTAATCTGGCACATTCCCTTACTGTTAATCGTCTTGGATATTCGTCGTTTCGAGATCCATTGTAATGGATTGGAATTTTAGGAGCGCTCGCTAAAATTGTATATCTGGAAGGCTCGTCGGGTCTTATTTTGTATTTTGATTGAACATTATTTATTTTACCCTTAGCGTAAGGTTCATTAGAATTTTCTAAATCACCTATCGCCTGCCTCACAGTCCTCCATTTCTTATATTTCTCAGGAAACAGTGTGCTCTTTGGATTTTTATGGTGAGTAGGTTGCGGGAACTTTATACTATATCCATCTTTTACGCCCATGATAAAGATTCTTTTACGTTGTTGAGGGACTCCGTAATCTGCACAATTAATCGCTTTGTATTTGACTTTATATCCAATATTACTAAAGTCTTTCATAATATACTCTAAAACCTTTCCATCTTCCATGTATAATAATCCCATAACATTCTCTGCAAGAAATAAAGAAGGTTGCTTTTTTTCAATTATATCTAACATCTCAATATAAAGCTCGTTCCTCGAATCGTCCTTCTTAAACCATCCAGCAGTGCTGAACCCTTGACAAGGAAAACCTCCAATAACAACATCACATTCTGGAATTTCGTCTATATTTACATCTTGTATTCGTTTTTGAATAATCGGTAGCCCTAAATTGGTTTTATATGTTTCGCAAGCCCAACTATATGAATCTATTGCAAAAACTATCTCGAAATCTGATAAATTAAATCCATAATCGAAACCTCCACACCCACTAAACAAACTACAAAGTTTTATTTTCTCATTCATGTATAATGATCCGCAATTAATTGTTGATTAAATTGTAACCTACATGTAACTAAATTGAAACTTTAATATATATTTTTTTACATAAATAACATTACGAATAAAGCTGGAATAACTTATTTAAAACTAATTGTTAAAAATTAACTGAGAAAAAGTCATTTAAACTCCGAACTTTTTCGTTTTTCGAGTATAATGTTTTTTCATTCATTTTTTAAGTTTTAAATTTATTAACCTTTTTGTTGAATTCCTTTTTCGGTAATAATACAATATCAACTTTTAGTCCATCTTGGGCAAATTTAATAACATTCTCACTTCGTCCTTTTTGTACTTGGCTTCCTGTATAGTGTTTTCGTAATTTAGGGATTATATCGTCGTAAACCTTTTGTTTCTCATATGTTTCTGCTATCCAGAAATCCATATCTAAATCACTCTTATTTTTAAAATCTCCTTCACGACGGGAACCTTCCTTCGCAACACCCCCTACCTTCCACCCTGAACTGTTTTTAAGCCATTCTGAAAGTGATCTCCATAATTTTTTATATCTTTGCGCATATTCACGCCTTTCTCCCATTATAATCACCCTCTTTTATATAAATAACAACAACCATCACTTTAAAATATATGTAGGTTGAAAAAATCGTGTGAAATTTCCCTATATATATGAAAATTTTTATATTTAGATTTTTTCCTATTTTATAATAGTATAGTAAATCCAAAATTACTTCAGAAAATATAACTAAGAAAATGATTGAAGAAAAAATACCCCCGACAAAGAAAGCCTATGATGAAGCATTAAAACTATCTGACGAGATAGTAAGAAATATTGAATTAAGTGAAATTCCATTAGCGAATATAGCACTAAAAACTGCTCGTCTTGCTAGATTAACAAACGATTTTGATATGATTAAAATTATGGATTTGGAAATCTCTGGATATTCAAATGAGGTTAGTGGTTTTGTACCTAAAGATCAATGGGAAATCGGAATTGCAGCAAATAGAGAATACGAGACTGAGGATCGTAAAATGCAAATATATCCCGAATCAATAGAACAATTGGAAGGAGAGTTATCATTGAATCAAACTGCTTTAGAAGTAGCGAAAGACGCAGATATATCATTTTCTTCAGCAAGTACATCTTCTAGTGTTAGACCATATACTGGTAATTGGAAAGAGCGTACTGAGATAAGACACAGAAATGCTATAGCTTCCAAAAGATTAGCAAGCAGGCGTTCTCTAATTTATCAATATGTTTTAAAAAAATATCTTGAATTGAGGTTTTCAAATATCGCAGATGATATTTTTGCTAATATCAGAGAAAAAGTAGATAATAATATTGGAAAATTAGTACCCGATTCTGTCACACGATTTAATGCCGTATATGAAAACCTTAACTCAGAAAATACTGAGAATTGGTCAAATGCAGTCCACAGTTGTAGAAGAATATTGAAGGATTTAGCAAATGCAGTTTATCCCCCTAATGAAGATAGAAAAAAAGTCATCGATGGTCAGGAAGTAACTATAAAACTTGATGAAGAACACTACATCAATAGAATTTTAGAATTTATAACTCAAACGAGTGATTCACAGAGTTATCAAGATGTTGTAGGTTCACAATTAAAGTTTATTAAAGATAGATTAGATAGCTTACTTAACGCGTCACATAAGGGGACACACACAACGATAGTTTCTAAGGAAGATGCTAATCGAATTGTTGTTTATACTTATTTACTAATTGGTGATATTCTTTCATTAGTGAAATTTAAAAATTAATTATAAGTTCTCTAAACTCTAATTCTTCAATTCTCATTTATTTGATTAATAATTTTTATCAGACTGAAGGAATATAAATAACGAAAAGGTAAATATCTATAATAGAATAGATTTCAAGCAATAAAGATTAAATTTTAGGTGAAACTTAATCGTCCGATCATGCCCATTCTGTAATGAGAAAATGGAACATCTAAAAAAACACATAAAGGCTCTGCATCCTGAAGAATTCAACGGAAGATACAAAAAAGATAATGAAGATCGTAAAATTAAGAGGTCTCATACTTGTCCTGTAGTATACCTTCAGAATTTCGCTAAAGTATCAGATAGTTATTACCAAAAATTATTGAATTTTGATAAGAACTCGTATCGAGAACCGAAAAGAAATGAATTCTTAATTTATGCTCACGATAAAATAGAAAATTCAGCTTTATTTAATACATCACTAAATAATATTGGTGTAAAAAAGAATTTTTATTCATCTGGTGTAGAAAAATACTTAGAATCTCTTGAAAATAATGTAGGGAAGCAATTCAGAAAGATTCGCAATATGGCTTTATCCACATTTATAAATTCTTCATCAATATTTCGCTTTATAATGTGCCAGCTTATCCGAACTCCTAAATTTCAAGAAAAAATAAGAAAAGATCAGTTATTTTTAAGAGACATGAATGAGGAAGATTTTCAAAGATCTATTATGAGGGGAATTCTAGTTCAGAAGCCAGAAGAGGTAACACAGAAATCATTAAAAAAGATTCACGAAGATTTTATAATGAACAACTTACTTGAAACTATATACAAATGGTCAACGATCTCTTTAGTTACTAACAATACAGATATTCCATTCATTACTTCAGACTGTCCTGTCGTGTATAAGAATGCAGAATTTTTTCCTTCTTATCTAAACCGGGAAAAACATATAGCATTTTCAATAATAATAGTCCCAGATACTGTAAATTTTTTCTTCCCGATTGATCCCAGATATGCCTTCCTTATTAATAACTTCGATAATAATAAAAAAGAAGTAACCATCCGTGATGAAGATATTTTTGATGAAGAGCTTATAATGACTATGAACATGCTTGAATATCAACATTCCGAAAGGTTTATTTATTTAAAAGATAATGATGAAGAATTGGTAAAAAAAATTAGAAATAAATGTGGAGATAAGTTGAATATAGAGTACCAATCTATGGAATATTCCTATAAAGTGATAAAAGAAGAACGAGAAATGAAAAATATTTCAAAAGAGCAAAATTAATGGTCATTGATGATCTCTTTATAAATTTTAGTGGCTTTTTTTCTTTTTAAATAATAAATTACAACTAAATTATGATAAATTTGTGTTAGACTTGCCTCTTTGGTTATATAAATCAAAATTACTTTTTAGGTTATGAGATGTCCGACATAAATCCGATCGAGATAATCCGTAGATATGAACGCAAGGAGTTAGACAGAGCTACGGCCGTAGGCTATTTAAAATCGATTATCGAGAGCGGGAGCACGGCGGAATCACGAGTACGATCTGTTGAGTTATTAGGCAAGTTCGGGTTAGATAAACCTGAAGATTTCAAGTTTTTAGAGAATTTAGTTACATCAGAAACAGATGAAAATGTTAGACTTGTAAGCGTTGGAATTATTGTTGATAAATTTTTAGAGGAAGCGGAAGACCTTCTGAAATGGGTTTTTAAAAATGAAAAGTCAGCTGATTGTTTATTAGATATATATAACGCTTTGGCTAGCTGTGTTTCCGGATTTGCGAAAGATATATTATATTCCATGGAAGAAACTATTGGTATGAATAAATTAATCCAATATGACTTATTACCGAAGGAAGCTATGGCATTAGAATTACTTGGAAGACACTTATGCGCAATAGAACACATCTATAAACAAAAAGAATGGATTTTCAATGGATTAAAGGTAAAAAATAATCATGTTTTTTCTCTCGAAATCGAAATGTCATATAATAAGATAAATTCAAAGTTTTTCAGCCTTTTTTCAAATTTACAGAAATTACGATTATTTGATTGTGAACTAACAGATTATTATTGTGTGAGAAATTTATCGAGCTTATTGATCACAGGCACCGAAGAAGGCCATATTAATAGTATCTATGATTTGAAAGGACTTGAAACTTTAACCAATTTGAAAGTTCTCAATCTATCAGGGAATAGGATTTCAGAAATTAAAAATTTAGAAAATTTGATTAATTTAATGAGTCTAAACCTTTCTGAAAACAATATAATCGAAATCGAAGGCCTCGATACCTTGGTTCAATTAGAAGTTTTAAATTTAGAGCATAATAACTTAGAAGAGATTAAGAATCTAGATCATCTCAAGAATTTACGAGAATTAGATCTTTCTCAAAATCAAAATATCCCTGAAATTAAGGGTCTTAGTAATTTAAGAAATTTAGAAGTTCTAAAATTATCAAATAATTATTTAATAAGTGAGATTAAAGGATTATGTAATTTAATAAATCTTAGAATTCTAGATATTTCTAAAGATGGTTTTATGCTTGATAAAAAAGGATACGCACTATTCCTGAATGCAAGAACCTTAATATCTGAACATAGAGATGTAAAAGAGATTATATCATATGAAAATCAGAAAAATAGAGAAGTTCTTGAAAAATATAGGGGTTATATCAAAGAAATAAAAGGCTTAAGTAACTTATCTAATCTCAGGGAACTCTACCTCGAAGGTAATCAAATAAATGAGATTAAAGCTCTTGAAAACTTAAGGAAGCTTGAAATCTTGGACCTCCGTTTCAATAAAATAAAGGAAATAAAGGGTTTAGAGAATTTAAAGAAATTAAAAACATTAAGACTTGTGAAGAACAACATTTGTCAAATTAAAGGACTTGAGGGAATAGAAAATGATTTAGGAGTTTCAAATCCTCAAAAATTCGTAGATTATTGCGATAAAAAAAAAAAGGTTTTTGTAAAAAATCACCCTTTAGAAAGGTTTCTCAAAAATAACGATAATAATCGCAGGGACGACTAATGCAGCGTATATCGGCGTTAACATAGCAGCTATAAGTAAAAACTGACCATCCCTATATGCATTTCTAACTTCATTTGATTCATCTGAATTATCTAACTTTTCCTTATCGTTAATAGGAATTTTCTGGTCAGGGTGTTTTTGATAAAACGGTATCTTTGCCCATTGATTTGTATTCGGGCTTCCGTTATTTTTATCCTTAGCTTCGTTGATTGTCCATTTCATCGCCGCTGCGGTATAATATACAGCTGTGTTAAGCAGGTATTCTACTTTGTCATAATATTGTTTGTAAGTCAAACCTCCAGCCATTATTTGAGTATTACTGTTCCTTTCTTTTCCAGGTTCACCCCATTCCCAAGTATTCATGATATTTTCCTGAGTAGTGTCTCCCCTTTTTACAAATAAGCCACCTTCACCAAGATGACCATAACTCTTCACTATTGAAAATGTAGCAGTTGAAATAGCAGCTATGTGAGGGGGAATTGGTAGAATACTGTTTCCATCTTCTCCTACAATACTCATATCGATGTTGAAGAAATTGCTTCTTGAATGAAATCCTTTAGGACCTGCTAGATTTTCATCCCAGGTTGTAAATTTTGAAATCTGTGTTTCAAACCAATTATGATAATCGGGGCTTTCAGGGTAGTATCCTTCATTTAATTGAATTAAATGTGGCGAACAAGCTAAATCCGCTATAAAATGTGCCATAACCCCCAACCAACAGGCAGCAGTTTCTGGTTTAGCCCAATTCTCATAAACACCATCTTTATTTTGCTCTTTATGCGTTAAACAGCGTATTGCAATTTTTGAAGTTTTCCAAGCATACCAAGGTGCTTTTTGGGAAGATGATCCATCTGCGATTTTCGGTATAAATGAGTTGTGTCCTAAACCATCAGAAATAACCTTCCAATGAAATGTTTGATGATACCACTTACCAACCCACACACCTGAGCCATCCTTATAATTCCCAACCACCTCACCTTCAAGTTTCCTTAAATCTATATACTGAGGATGTTTATGAGGTCTAAGATTATTTTCTTTATTTGGATCCATGTCAGGCATTTGGCTTGCAAATAGAAATGACATATAACTTCTAATTGTATTATGAGTAATACCGTTTCCATAACTGCTTATCCATTTTGGATCTTTATTAAGAACATCATATAACAACCATCTCCAATCAGCGCTTCCTGTTCCTGATTCACTGAGTAGCAATCTTAAAGCTGCATCCGCAATCCAGTCATGGGTACCGTAGTGACTTAATTTAAAAACTCCAGTTTGTCTCTCTTTAAATTTATACACTTCGGGCTTATCTGGTGTCTCGGAGTTAGGTCCATATAATGCATTCTTAAACGCTACACTATCTAAACAAGTTACACTAAATATTATTAAGCTCAGTGTAAGAATCAAGAACAATTTATTCAGATTTTTAGATTTTATTTTATTTCACCTCAAATTTTTTTTTTCTTAATTACTATTTAATATACTATTCAGAGATAAGTCTCCAAGGATATGAAACATTCCTGATTTTGTCATAAAAGTTATAAAACATATTGCTGCAAGTGTTAATTTAATAATCGTATGGTACTTTGTAATCTGAAGAACTGGGCATTTTACTGAACCAAATATAATATTATCATTTGAAGAGCCGAAAAAAGGCAAAGTTTTCATGCTTGCTATATTTAGAATAGCCCCTAATCCCATAAATGATATGAAAAAGGAAAGTACATTAATAGGAGCATTCCTTATAAGATCTTCGCCTGGTGCGTCCCAATCAAATTCGTTTCCAGAACCAGGTAAAAGGAATATGCCGATTATTTTACTATTAAGCAATATTGTAGGATTGCAGTAAATAGAAAGTATGAAATTAATCAAGAATGCGAATTTTGTGATTTTATTCATTATGTTTAAATTCTTAAAGTCAAATAAATTTGAATTTAATGTCCCTAATTTATGGGCTAGAGCAATTCCTGCCGACGTCATGATACAGCTAAGAGCTAGCCCAAGGAGAGTTCCCGTATCATCTGTAAAGCACAGTGCAATCCAACTTGATAGTGTGCTTACCAGGTCATAAATAACTATTCCTATTGATATAAACCTTGCAACTGTTTTACATTTTTCTCCCATTAATGAAAGGAGTCCTGCAAGACCATAGCCGATTGCCATCCCTATTGAAGATATAAGTCCTGCACCTGGTACTATTTTATCAAGGAGAAATCCTGCTGAATTATAACCATTCATTGCAGTAAACCAGATTTGAGCGAGACTCCCAATGTTCCATATCTTTAATGTTTTTAAACCAACTCGAGCTTCCTCTTCTACAGTAAATTGATAATTATCATTAACTAAAAAACTAAATTTCCAAGCACCAGAACCAAAACTACAATCTGTAAAATTTTCGTGGTCGTATGTATATGATCCATAAGGAAGTACATCAACAAAATATGCATCTACACCAGGGAAAGGGTTATAATCATTACCTGCCCATGCTAACGGAATATAAGTTTCTTGAGCATTAGGATCATTTAAATTTGATAATTTCAGTTGGGGCATAAAACTAAATCCATTTATTTTATGATCTTCATGCGTACCGTCCGGATCAGAGATGAAAACCCAGAATCTTAATACATGCTCATCCACAGTCGGACCAATAATACAACGAGAATTTGTTCTACTATCATATAAGGTATCGGAAATAACTTCTTCGACTTTCCAACCAATAATTTGTGGTAATCCTATACTTTTAAAGGGTATAATTGTTGGCCCTAAGAACCAACTCTTTTTTATTTCTCTTATTTCTTCAGAAATATTGTTTTCTTGGTAAGAGTCAAAGAAAGTCGCAATCCCACCAGTTTCAAAATCGGCAGAATAATAGCAGTAAATTTTTTGTGGTTTATCAATAGTAATATATTTTGTGAAATTTATATTGATGGAATATGTTGTTAAGGTAACTTTAGTGTTGTTCTCAAATTCAATACAATAAGATTCAATAGCATTCATAGGAAACGATTGAATAGAACCATTATTCCATAAAAAATTGATGTTAACATTACTAGGAACTAAATTTGACACAAAATCTCCTCCTGTAACCTCGAAATTGACTAATTCATTTTCATATTTTGTCTTGTAGTCAATTCCTGAAAATATGAAATAAGGAAGAGTTTGATCCTGTTTACCATCAATAGAAATATAAGGCCCAGGCTCACAGTAATAATTAACTGGCCATCTTATTAAGTATTGTTGTTCAGATAATTCCCTAGTTTCAAAATAATAAAAGTACTGACCTGGACTTTTATGCCTAAAATCAATTGTTACATTATATTCAACACCGGTTAAAATTAAAGCCTCATTGGTAATCAAAGTTTTATTTGTCATCAGAAAGGATGATTCAACCCCATCAGGACCCATAAGAAAGAGTTTTACATAATCTGGTTCATTTCCGTTATCATCCATATAAACTGTTTGGAAATCAAACAATGTCGAATTTTCACCCCCTATTTGTTCATAACCACAGTTAATGGAAGGGGGAACAGGTTCTATAGATTTTTTACCTACTAGTGTGTCCATATCGAAATCAATAATAGGAATTGGAAAAAACATGTCAAAAAATTCCCAGTAAACCCAATTTATCCAAACATCTACTTCAAACTGATTTTCTTCGATATTTATATTCAAAAATGCAATTTTTGTATTTACTCCATATGGAATAGCCCAATTTATTCCCCAATCATTAGTCATATCACTAAGAAGGCTAAAAAGGGTAAAGACACCTCCTAAAGCTAGAAAAATAGCTGTTGTTATAATTACTTCTATAGCTAAGCATATATAAGCAATGATAATTAGAGCTGCGCGAATGAGTGTCCAGAGGAGATTGGCGAGGAATGTAAGTAACGTCAGACCAGTTCCCTCTGCATTTTCATTATTGAATTGAGTTACGCGATCGATGGTGTATGCGAAAAGGTTAATCAACCCCGCTATGGGTAAAACGAAGGGCACGAGAAGAAATAAAATGAAAAAAGGACTGACCGTTTCTGGCACGCTTCCGTAGGGCGAGTCTTCGTAGCCTCCGCCCCATAAGACGAACTTTGCTATGGTTTTTGGGATATTTAACAGTGTAGCATCCGTTCCGTTTAATTTGGTGGAGACGCATGAATAAACGCTTCCGAGATCGGTAACGGTCTGGTTATTCTCGTCAAGACTTTGGTTCACCGCGCAAGTTAGCAACAGTTCGAGTAGTTCCATTGCTTCTTGGGAGGTCATCTCGAATCGGACAAATACGAAATCGGCGTCTCCGCACTCCTCGTCTGCGATGTTTCCGTCTCTATCAACGGAGTAGAACTCGAATTCTCCGGTAATATCGCTATATAGCACGGTTTGGTCCAATTGTCCGTTTTCAATGAACGCGTTGAGTTTAGTTTTCGTGAACAGTTTGGTTGGGATGACGATGGCGTTTACTCCTTGGACGAAGGGGGTGCCATCTCCAGAGTCAGAAATGTGTAATTGAAAGACGTTCATTCTTTCTTGGTGTTGGTAGTGTCCGTTAAACAGAGTATCGTTTTTCGAATATACTGCGACGGTGTTTGCTTTCTCAACCACGGTTTTGGTTACGGAAATCGCAATTTCGTCGATTCTCCCCCAAAATCCTGTTTGTTGCACATTGAGAGTTTGTGTTGGTTCAGTCGATCCCATATCAAATGTATCGGTATACCAATTTCCGTCGAACCGGTTGATGTCTCCGAGCGGTGCTGATTCCCACAGTGTAAAGTAAAACTTCACTTCGTTGCTCTGGGTAGTAAAATCATCGCTCACGTCAAAATAGTAGTGCGTCCCTTCTCCAGCGTTCCACCAGGCGGTTTGATAGGTGAAGTAATCCCACCCGTAGATATCGGTAGTGGTTTGCTTGTTCGATGTGAAGAAGCCTACCTTGTTATTTTCGTCTAATCCGTTCGGATCGCTCAGATCGTTTACTTGGAGGTACATTCCTATTTTGAGCCATGGATTCGTTGTCGGCCAAAATTGGTTTCGATAGCTAGCGGAGATGGGAGAGATTTCGAGTATGATGTTTTTGAGCGGTTCTCTATCGTGAGAGTCGATAGTGCCATCTCCGTCGGTATCTTCGTTGAGGGGGTTAGTAGCGGTGGTAAAAATCTCGTAACTATCGCTCCATCCATCGCCATCTGTATCATTTAAGGAGGGATCTGTCAACCACGCGTGCGAATCATGCTGTCCAGCGTCAACGAAAGTCTCAGTTTCAATGGAGAACTCGTTTAGGATGAGTTGGTCTTGGGTGGAGTTCAGCGATT
>JABXKC010000045.1 GCA_013375495.1 Promethearchaeota archaeon | reverse complement strand
GTAAACTGGTCAAATAATCCAAAAGTGATTATTGGAAAAGAAATCGGAAATCAAGCGTTGAAAAACAAGAGTACAACTGAGCAAAGAAAGAACGCTAGGGAAAAATTAGCTAAGAGTGTATTTAATCAAAACTTCTACGAAAAGTAATTTTAATCCTCCTATGAGTATTATTGAGTAATAAAAGCGTCATATAATACATTCACGGCTTTTTTACAATTCTCTCTATCAATTATTGCTGTAAAGTTTAATTCAGAGGATCCTTGCGCTATTGCCTTTATATTTATTTCATTATCTCCTAAAGAGGAGAAAACTTTACCGGCAACTCCAGGAGTGTAAAGAATTCCATATCCAATAATCGCTACTAAAGAAATATCATTATCAATCTTTATTTTAAACCATTTTTCTCCAAAGAAATCGGAATTCCTTAGCAATAAACTTACGTTCGTGGAATCTTCATATTCGATACCGAAAGTAATATTGTTTTCTGAGGAACTTTGTGAGATAAAAACGATATTAATATTATTATCACCTAAGAGGGAGAACAATTTCGAAGCGGTTCCCGATAATGGAACCATCGTATCACTTTCTAAGGTGACCATGGAAAGTTTTTCTATTGAGGTTATAGCTTTAATTAGATCATTATTCTTAACAATTTCTTTAGTGATAGTAGTATAATCTTCTGAATCTGGTTCAGTGAAATGCCTAACTTCAGAGGGTATTTTTCCTTTTTCGTTAACATCAAGACATAGAGGGTGGAGTATTTTTGCTCCGAAAAACGCTAATTCTTTGGCTTCTTTATATGAAATGTTTCTTATGAGCGAAGTTTTTTCAGCAATCCTTGGATCTGCATTTAAAAAGCCTTTTACATCTTTCCAATATATTATTTTACATTGAAAAAGATTACGCAGAGCATATGCCAGTATAGCAGCCGATAAATCTGTCCCGCCTCTTCCTAAAGTAGAAATTTTATTATCTTTTGTGGATCCATAATATCCACTTACGCATACTAGATTATTATTATCTGATATTATAAGAGGATATAATTTTTCTTTTACAAGTATCTCTGTTTCCTCAAGCAATGGAAGCGCGCGACCAAAATTATCATTTGTAATTATAATCTTATCAGAGAAAATATAATTTGAATTAAATCCATTTGAAGTTAAATATTTACTTAACAGGAAAGTGCTAATCTTTTCTCCATAGGATACAACCAAATCATAGATATCAGCACTTGGGCGTATTAATCTAATAAGTCGCCCTAATTGTTTTAATTCTTCAATGTTAGTTTGAAGAAATTCTACCGTTTCGTTATATCCAGACTGATTTTTGTCTATAATAGCATCAACAAGCTGAATATGCATATTGTATATTTCTTCAATTAGTTCATCGCAATTATTTTCTTCAGTACAAGATTTTTCATAGAATTCTATTAATTTATTTGTTATTCCCTGTATAGCAGAAACAACAATCAATATTCGAGTAGATTTCATATATTTATTGATAATATTTATAATCTGAAGATAGGATTCTCGATTTTGTAAGCATGAACCTCCGAACTTCATGACTATTAAAGAATTTTTACTACTCTCCATTATAACAAAAAATCTCATTTAATCTTTTATTGGTATTAGAAAATTTAGCAACTTATAGATTTTTCTTAAAATTAAGGCAGAAAATTTCTTTTGAGAACTACTTTTGAGAATTTATTATTTCCTTTAAAAATTTGATCTTCTTCCATAACTATTATTCAAAATTTTCGATATTAAATCTAATCAATGTTATTCTAACAGTTGTTCGACATCTAATTTAGATTCATTCAATAGTTCTTCTTTAATCTTATTTTCCATGTTATACCCTTCTTTATACACGAGTCTCCTAATTCCGGCATTAATAATTAATTTCAAACAACTCATACACGGAAAATGTGTACTATAAAGAGATGTGTTACCTTGTATTGAAGTACCATGAATAGCTGCTTGAATAATACAATTAATTTCAGCATGAACACCACGGCATAATTCTGGTTTTTCACCACTTTTTAAATTCTGCCTCATACAAGTTAAAGGGGTGCAGTGATTAAAACCAGATGGTGAACCATTATACCCCGTCGATAGAATATGAGAATCCTTAATTAAGACTGCACCAACTTTTCTTTTTATACAAGTACTTCTTTCTGACACAACTTCTGCTATTTTCATAAAGTAGTCGTCTTTGGAAATCCGACTTTTGTTTGTAGAATTCATTTTTATATAGTAATCTTGTGTTATGAAAGTTAAAAAGCACTATTATTATTGTGATTTCAATCTTAAATTTTTGTTATTAATCAGATAATTTTGAGAAACTCAATGATTTAAGAATAAAGTCATAAAATATAATTAAAAGCTTACTTGTAGAAATTATTAATTGTAGTTGTTATAAACTCAATTTCTTCATCTTCTAAAAATGGATGTATTGGTAAACTTAACATATCATCAGCAAATCGAATCGTCTTAGGATTATCTTGGTGATCGAGATAATTAAATGGTTTAGTTTTCTGAATCGGCACAGGATAATGAATTACTGTCTGAATTCCATTATCGTTTAAATGTTTTTGAAGTTCATTTCTATTTTTTATTAGAATAGCGTATATATGAAATACATTTTTATATGCGTAAGGGGCTAATTTTGGTGTTATTACATGGTCATTATCTTTCATACGATCGCTAAGTTTCTTAGCAACTTCAATTCTCATGTTATTCCAATTGTCTAAATGTTTTAATTTCTCATCCACGACTATAGCTTGAATAGTATCAAGTCTATGGTTGTAACCCTTAAAATCATAATAATATTTTTTACTAGAACCATAATTTCTTAATGATTTACATTTTTGATATAGCTCTTCGTTATTAGTTGTGATGACACCTGCATCTCCAGCAGCACCTAAATTTTTTCCGGGGTATAAAGAGAATGCTGAGATATCACCAAAACTCCCAACTTTCTTATTGTCAACTAATGCTCCATGTGACTGAGAAGAGTCTTCTAAAATTTTGCAATCGTATTCGTTTGCGAGTTCGACAATCCTTTTAATATCTGCAGGGTGACCAAATAAATGAACGGGAATAATAACACATGATTTCCATTTGCTTCTATTCTCTTTCAAGCATTTTTCTAATAGATTAGTGTCTATTTGAAAGTAATTGTCACAATCTATCAGTTGGATATCTGCTCTTAAATTACACAGATAAGTTATCGCCAATATCGTTGCAACAAAAGTGTTAGCGGGAATAATAACACCGCATGGAGAATCGACATTAAGAGCCTCTAAAGCTACTTTTAATGCATCAGTGCCATTTGAAACACCAATTGCATATTTTGTTCCAATATATTTAGCGAAGTTTTCTTCAAATTGACCTACAGGAGCACCACCTATAAAATTAGATTGTTCGAATAGCAATTCTAATCGTGGTTTGACATCATCTTTAATTACATCCCATTGTTTTCCTAAATTATTAAAAAGAACTTTCAATTTTATGCCTCTAATATTTTTATTATATCAATTGTTAATTTCATCTGTTCAGTCATTTCATCTTCTGAAAAAGCAAAAAAAGAACTAATAGAATTAATCAAAGGTGAGGAGTATTCACCACAAGGATAACTTAAATTACCGGAGTAAATTGGGAAACTAACATTACTCGAATCTTCGTATTGTAAGAACCTTTTATAATCGTCCCACACGATAAAATAGTTGTCAAATTCAAATACGCACTCTCGCACTTTTTTCCTATAGTTCCAACTAGCGTTGATAGTTGCTAAAAATTCATTGTATTGAATAAATCCAAGAGAACTATCATCTTGCTTTGCTTCTCTACTTCTTTTATAATCGGTCCATCTTATAGTAACAGGTTGTTCTGAAAAAAGATATTGAATTATAGAGATGTCGTGAGAGGCTAAATCCCAGCGAGCACTTACATCAAATCTCTCTGGCCCTAAATTAAGCCTATTCATGAAGATACTTCTAATTTTACCTAATTTGCCATTATCATAGTCTCTTTTTATGGTTTCAATATGAGAATTAAAGGTAAATATCCAATCCGTGAACAAAATTACTTTATTTTTAAAAGCGATATCGTATAAAATCTTAGCTTCTGAACTTGATGTTGTTAACGGTTTTTCACAGAACACATGTATTTTTTTCTCAAGAAAATATTTACAGATTTCAAAATGAGTACTTGTTGGGGTTGTAATAAAGACATACCCACAATCTAATTGTCGATAATCATTAACTAGCTTAAAATTCTCGTATTTACTCTCTTCTGGAAGTGAAATATCACATATTTCGATATCCTTTTTTCCCATACTTTCTAAATTTCTTAGAATTATTTTACCCCAATAACCAAATCCAACTATACCTATTTTCATTTTGATTTAATCCTCTATTTTTCTAACGATTTTAGCAGGGTTTCCTGTGACTATGCAATTTGCAGGAACTTCTTTAGTTACAACTGCACCTGCTCCAATGATTGCGTTATTTCCCACAGTTACAGGTAATAAAGTGGTGTTAGAACCAATTCGTACGTCATTTCCTATTTTTGTTTCTCTCCTAATCCAATTCTCAAAATTTGGTGAATCAACAAATAGATCATTAGTGAATATAGTCCCATGGCCTATGAAGCAATGGTTTCCAATAGTCACTCCATCGCATATGAAGCAATGGCTTTGTATTCTCGTTCCATTACCAATTGTAACATTTTTTTGTATTTCGACAAACGGCCCAATGAAACAATTGTTACCAATAGCACAACCATATAAATTGACAGGCTCAATGATTTTTACATTCTTCCCTACTTTACAATCATTTATCGGCAATTTTGTGTGTAATGTCTTTTTTTTTACTTAATTTCTTCAATTGTTTAGATATTAAATTCGAATTATATTTTGAATTTTACTAAAGGAAAAAGAAAAAAATGGAATTTCTTTAAAATGATGAATAAAATGGATCAAAGACTATGATTATCACTAAATAAGCAAGAACTACTGCAAAGATTGACAGAACGAAGGTTAAAATGTGATTATCAACAGTAATCTTTCCCTTAATTATCCCCAGGTTTAATTTAAAGGAGAAGAATTGTTTATGCTTTAATATCCCATAAAATATTAAAGGTTGAAAGTATCTAACAAACGGATTACTAAAAAACATTACGGATGCTGTTACAACGATTGAAAATATTATGAGTTCGAAAAGATCTGCTTTCTTAAACCTAAAAATCAGGAATAAGATAATAAGAATCGACACTGGAATTAATCTTAAATAAATGGGAATAAAAGTTTCACCTCTTGTATTCCAGAAAAGAAAAGTTAAAAGAAAATTTTGACCAATGAAAATTGGTAAGACAAAGAATAAGAATAAAACGGAAATAGTTGTTATTAAAAACATTTTCATCTCTTCCCAATCTTTTTCAATCAAGAACTTCAAAAAAAAGAATCCGATAACTGGAAATGTATAAATTTTAGCTGCTATCGATAAAGATAAGAATGTATAGAATAAAATCTTACTTTTTTTATCTTCTTTAGAATAGTAGATTAAAGCTATAAATAGAAAAAAGAAAAAGAATGCATCAGTGATGTGATAACCAACATTTTGTAAACTAAATGAATTATTAAGAAAGAAAAAGGGGTTTACAAGCCATAAACCGAAAGCAAATTTCTTCTTTGGGATATTAAAGTTTTTAATCACAAAATAAAACATCAATACTGTTAAAATATCAAATAGAAAAGCCCAAAATGCAAATACTTCTATAAATCCAAATGAAATAAATCTGAAGAATGTAAGGAGCATAATAGTTAACGCAGGATATATGGATGATGTGTAGTTATTATAATTATAGCCAATATCACCCCAAGGCCTTCCAAGATCAATGAAATGAGTATAATAATAGTAAATCAGCATGAAAACTCTAATCACAATTCCAATAATAACAAAAATAATCCCACTATTTCTGACTATTTTCCTTATAAACGATTTTTCTTCAGAATTACTCATATTTTCCATTAATTTATCACCGAAGGTAATAAACCTAATTATCAAACAAATTAAATTATTTTGAATTGATGGAGTAATTTAAGAAAAAATAGTTTTTAATTTAAAAGAGATTAATTGAACGAAGTTTTTTATTATTGACCGAATAATGTAATAGGGGTGTCGTGCAAATTCTTTCTCTATATGATTAATAGGAATTTCAAGATATTTTATTCCACTCTTTTTTAATAAATATATAAATTCAACCTCTATAAATGGGCCATTTGATAATGTGGATTTAACTAATTTTTTACCGATGTCGGTTTGAAACGCCTTTAAGCAATCCACATCATTATAACGAGTCCTAAAAAAAGCGTTAACTAGCATAGTATGAAATCTTGAAATTATTGTTCTTATTAAAGGACGATCAACCTCACTTTTTTGATGAAATCGGACACCTAAAATTATCGGATATTTTTCAATCAGTTTAAACGCACGGCCAATAAAGTCTAAACTAAAAGCTAAATCTACGGGATAAAGAGTGACCATATCATTTTGTGCTTGTAATATCCCATATCGATAAGCTCCACCAAAAGATGGAGTGTCTAACGAAAAAGCTTTAACATTAGAAAATTTAGCTTCCATTTCTTTTGCTATAATAGCAGTGTTATCAGTACTCCCATTTTCAACAATAAGAATCTCAAATTTATCTACTATATTCTCTAAATATTTATAAATCACATTAATACTATTACGAAGATCATTTTCTTCGTTATATGCCGGAATGACAACACTTATACTGTGTATTTTTGGCATTTATATCAAATATTTGGTAATTTTTGTTTAAATTAAGTTATTTCTTCATTTGTTCAATTTCTTTTAACTTGATATTATAGTGCAAAATAGAATATCCCCCAAAAATCAAAAGATACGCGCTTCTAAATAAGTGATCTATTACAAAAATAGACAACATTACTCCATAATCAAGAAATAAATAAGGATAAAAGAAATAGGTAAAGAGTGCGCCAACATTCTCGGATATGCCCCAACCACCAGGAGTAATAGGAAATGTTTTGCTAAAGAATGTTAAGATTTTAGCCAAGATTAGGATAATTACATTCACATCTAAAGGGTAGAAAAAGATAATAACAATTGCAGCATCAATTATCCATGTAGGAAAACCTAGTAAAATTATATATATTAACTCTTTTTTATGGCCCTTAAAATTTGTCATCCCCTCTTTGAAATTTATTATAAATCGTTCTAAATAATGTGCTAATTTTTTAGAGAGTTTCCTAATAATTTTCAAGATAGTTTCTGTTTTATAAAGGAGTAACAAGAAAAGAATAAATATACCAATAATAAAAACAGCCCCAATTATTATATAAAACTGAATAGTCTGACCTAAAATAAGTCTTTCGCTAGATCCTCCGAAACTCGTTAGATATAAATAGATTAACGCAAAACAGCTTATAGAAAATAATAAAATTAAATCTAAAACCCTTTCAATAGCAATTGCGGCTGTTGACTCACTCAACCGAATGTTTTCCTTATCTTTAATGATAAGTATTTTAGCGAAATCTCCTAATTTTGCAGGAGTTAAATCATTTATTACAAAAGCAGCACCGATAGAAAATAACGATGTGGAATAAGTAACATCTTTATTAATTCCTTTGAATATCAATTTTAACTTAAATGCTCTAAGAATAAAAGCAACAGTATAGGAAGCAATAAAGATGAGTAAGCCCACAATGCCAACAGATATTACTTTTTCAACTAAACTTTGAAAATTGACAAAGAAAACCATAAAAATTAGCAATAGAATAGTAGCGATACCTATTAGAATACGCTTCCTTCTTTTTAACCAAACAAAAAACTTGCTTTTATCTACTTCATTCATAAATTAAAATTCAAAATTGTCATTTTATCTTAAATTTTTTTAATTTAACAACACTTGAGATGATTTCATGATTAAAATTGAATAATTTATTTTGGTAAACAAGTACATAATAAATTATGGCACATGTTGAATTATTAGCTCCAGCAAAAAACCTTAAAGCAATCAAAGCAGCTTCTAAGTACGCAGATTCGGTTTATTTTGGGATTGAAAATTTTAATATGAGGATGCGCTCAGAAAACATTTCCTTACAAGATTTAGGTCGAGTCACCAAATATTGCCATGATAACAACTTAAAAGCGTATTTAACTACAAATATTTTAGTCTACGATAATGAATTAGATATACTCCGTAGAATAATAACAAAAAGTAAAGAAGTTGGGATTGACGCCATAATTCTTCATGATATTGCAGCTATAGAAATAGCTAAAGAGGTAGATATTTCGTTTCATATTTCTACCCAATGTAATGTATCAAACTCATTATCAGCAAGATATTATGAGAATTTAGGGGCAGAAAGGATAATTCTAGCAAGAGAATTATCATTAGAAAAAATAAAAGAAATAAAAAGAAATTTACGTAAAGCTGAAGTAGAAGTATTTATACATGGAGCAATGTGTGCTTCTATTAGTGGTAGGTGCTATTTTTCTCAAGATATTTGTGGGACAGAGGAAAAATCTGCGAATCGGGGAAGTTGCATTCAGCCGTGTAGAAGAAGGTGGTGGGTAAGAGAAGAATCTGGAACCGAATATCTTTATGATGGAGAGCGATTTATGAATTCAAGGGATCTGTGTACAATTGCCTATATACCTCAACTTATAGGAGCTAAGGTTGATGCATTTAAAATTGAAGGTAGAATGCGACACCCACATTATGTAGAAATTGTTACGAAAACCTATCGCGAAGCAATTGAAGCGTACTATGAGGGTACATTTACAAATAAAAAAGCAGGTAAATGGGTAACAGAATTGAAAAAAGTGTACAATCGTGGATTTACACCAGGATTTTACTTTAAGAGAGTAACAGAAGAAGATCATCAGCATAAATCACCTGCAAATTTATCGCATTTTAGATATATAAGATTGGGGGTAGTTGAGGAATATAATCCTAAAGAAAACTATGCAATTATTTCTCTAAACAATGGTTATTTAACGAAAAACGACGATATTATTATAATGGGTAAAAAGACAGACACTTACTTGCATCAAGTGGCTGAACAAATATTCTACAATGGTAAATTGGTAGACAAAACTCCACAAGGCACCGCAAAGCATAAGATTAACATAAAATTACATGTGAAAGGAGATATAATTGGTAACGGAGAAGATACAATCTATATTTTCACTGATAAAACTTACGGAAGAGAATATGTTTTACCCTAAATGATAATGTCGGGGGAAGTATCTCATAAACTAAGCCTTATCAAATTTGAAACCCCATAATTTCCATTGGAGAATTTTCGTCTTGCAATAAAGTTGATAGAAAAAAATAATTGGTCATTTTGGAAGATCTATTTAAAGGACCTCAGCGGTAGTGAGCGCGAATATTGTCGGCAAGAAACAATATCGACAAAAAAAATCTATTAGCGGAAATTACATTTAGTCCCAGTGCAAAATCAAATGTTCACTAGAGATAATTTTATTTATATATTTTGTCGAGAGAGATCATGATTAAAAAATAAGGTAAAATTAGAGTTATTAGGGGAGACTAGATAAGCGCTAGAAATTTCGAAAGTTATTAATTTTGATCAATTCTGAACTTTTCATTAACGAAATCAGTAATTTAACGATCATTTTTAATTCTTAAGTTCTTCCGGGTCCAATCAAAAAATATGGCTATAAAAAATTTTGATCTTCAGGAGAGATTATAATGAAACTAATGAACTAGTTAATGTCAGAAAGGATAATTATTTCATTCTTTAAATAATCTATAAAGGCCATAACCTACTAAAACAATAAATGCTAATATTCCTAAACCGCCAATAACATTATTAAAAGCTTGATCTTCCTTCATTTTCGTAGTTTGGGTAATATATTTTTCCACACTAGTATGTCCCAAATTTGGATTTAGGGGATTAAATTGAATGTATTCAACACCACTTAAAAAACCACCTGGATTTAATCCCTCTTCAACAAAAGGAATAAAATCGCTATCCCTTTTTTTATCAATCCAATATCCAATTTCTTGATTAACAAAATTAGAATCTTTTCCATTAATAGTATATACAACTAAGAAATAATCGCTTGTATCTATGTTCTGACGGATTTTTTGAGATAAAGATCTACCAATTTTATAATCCCTTTCTGCTATATATGCGTCAATATCAAAACCCTCAAGGAATTTAACTAAATTATCCACAAGCTTAACATCTTTTGCGCTGTGAGATATAAAGACTTTAACTCTTTTTACCATAAATAATTACACCTTCTTATCAATATTCTTAGGTTATTTCTTAAATTTCAAGTATTTTGCGTATTCTATTTTGTCGCTAATTTTGGTATTAATATAATGAAAAAACATAGATTTAAGTCTTTATAAAAATGAAAAAATACAAAATCAAACAAGAAATTTGAGAATTGAATTTCGTAGTTTTATAAAGTTGGAATTCTATTTTTATAATAAATATAAAGAGGTGAAATTATATTGGAATGGGAAAATGCATCAAAAGTCGAATTTTATATGGTAGGGTCTGGAGGTTCTCCTCGAAGGCCAAATACAGTTTTAGAAAATGTAAAATATAAGTTCATAAATTCAGGAGTGTTAATTTGTGGAGAAGAAGGTAAAAAAATTGATTTTATTCCAAATCAAGTAATTCAGCAAGTAACAATTACTCCCTAATTTTTCTTTTTCTTTTTTTTAACCGCGAAAATTCTATCTTCGTTAACGGTTTTGGTACCAACTATCTCAAACCCAATTTTCTCAAATATATTCTTTATTGCTAGAAATTCCTCAGCAATTTTCATTTGAGTATTGATCTCCATTGACATCATTAATTAAATTAAGAGATAAGTAGTTATTTAAATGTTTACCCAAAAATCAACAATAACGCTCAAAAAAAGACGAATTTTTACTCTTTTTTCTCGATATTGAAGATTGAAAATTATTAAATTCTTCCTGAAAATTTAGTGATGCAAAAATACAGCAGAAATTTATAATCAAATATTTAGATACTCCTTTCTAATTTATTTACATGAAAGTTAAAGATTTAATTGAAAAATTGCAGAAATTTGAACCAGAAGCAGTTATCTTATATAAATATAACATTTACTCTAAAGAAATATTTCTGGGAGCAGAAGTACATCAACTTACTGAGAATCAAATATTAATGGCACTCATAAAGGAAGATCATTTCTAATCTAATATCTCATTATTTTTTCTTCCTTTAACAAAAATCCTATACAAATAAACACCGTAAATCGTTAAAAAAAGAGGTTCCTGTAGTTTTCTTTTATTCGTGGAGGAATAAACCATGGCCAATTAATATATTCTTCAGGTAATATTTAAATCTACTCAATATTGGGTAGACACGAAAAAGATGTCTTTAGGTTTTCTACTCTCGAGATTATAAGAATGATCCCAATTCCAATTAAGATTATCCTACTCAAGAATAGGTAGATTGTTTACGGCTGTAAAAAATATTTTTTACGGAATTATTAATGGGAAAATATTCTGGAACTTTTATTTTTATATTCAAGATGATTTTTAGTTATTAACTTTTCTATATGAAATGTTAATGAGTTAAAAATTGAAAAACCAACCAACTCATATTTTATATTGAGAATAAAAAATAAATTAAAATAAAGTTATGAAGATTTCTTATTAAAAAAGAAAATGAATGTTGAACTTTTTAAAAAATTAATCGTTGATATTCCTGAAGATTTAGATAGAACTAAGCAAAAGGAAAACATCAATTCAGATATCTCCCAAAAAATAAAAACTAGAAGTAATAATGTTTGTGAGTTATGCAAGAACTACGCGTCTAAAAAAATACATCATATAATCCCTAATGGTTTAAGTAATGAAGAAAATCTAATCGACTTATGTGATCATTGCCATAATGCCATTCATTTATTACTATATACTTCAAAAAAATGGAAATTCCCTTACAAACCACATATACATTATTAGAGAATTAGAGTAGAATGAGTCAAAAAAAAGTATTAAGCAAGTCCGAAGAAAGTAAAATGATAGAAGCAGCTCCGGACACTCAAACGAAATTAATTATAGAAACTATGTTAAAAACTGGAATGAGAGTCTCAGAACTATGTAATCTTAAAATCGAGTGGGTTAATTTTGAGGATAATCTCATTTTAGTTCAAAGTAATTCAGAACCTATTGAATTTAGCCCTAAATATGGTTCCGAGAGAGAAATTCCCCTTTCCTCCATGCTATCTATAAATATAAATCAGTTAATTGGGAAACGAAAAAAAGGATATGTTTTTAGAAGTCAGAGAAAAGAATACCCTCAACGCTACGAGCCAATTTCTATTATAAACAAAATTAATGCACTCTCTAAGAGTATTTTCGGGGGACCATTAGGATCGCATATTTTAAGAAGAACTTATGCGAGCAATCTATTATATTCTGGAGTTAATATAAAGACAATTCAGAAATTATTAGGCCATCGTCATTTAACTACAACATTGGTTTATTTAAAGGATATTCCTAAGCGTGATGATTATGATCAAATTAGAAAAGCAATAAGCTATTAGAGATTTTTGGATCAATAAGTGAAAGGAAGTGAGTGAAGTTGAGTAAAACTTTAAGAATTAGAAAAGTGAAAGAAAGGGATAGACAAAAAAAACTAAGCTACTTTTTGATTTTCTTATTAATAATTAATGCAGTAATAATTATTTATTTAAGTACGCTGCTAATTCCAAAAGGACTTCCAGGATTAATCTTATTGATATTTTTATTTATTTTATCTATTCCTGAAATAGTGATTATCTTTCATTACGCTAATAAATATTCTGACAAAAAATTTAGAAAGAGATATAGTAAAAGCCGGTGAATTAATTGGAAAAAAAAAGAAAAGATACTAAGAATTATCTAGTTCTAAAGAATCTCAATTTCTTATCTTTTTTTTACTAAAAAAGATAATTATACGATCAAAATCGAACATCAAAATTAAAAAAAAAGAAAACAGTATTCAATGAAGTAAATTCCTAAAAAATCTTTGAGCTGAATATGTTTTGATTTACATATATGTTTAATTTCAATATTCTATATATTATTTTTTACTTTTGAGTT
This sequence comes from Promethearchaeota archaeon, assembly GCA_013375495.1. The sequence continues at coordinate 6,482 of JABXKC010000045.1, read as the reverse complement.
CCATCGGAACTCTACCTTAAAATTTATAAGAAAGAAGTGGTATTATTAATATATGCTAGCAGGCAATATATTTCCTTGCTCGGTTAGGAACTTAGGTATTAAACCACTTCTTTCTAATTATAATATGCTGTCCTTTTTTAAAAAGTTTTGTGAAGAAGTGAAATCTCGTACTTGGCGCTTTAAAAAGTCAGAAAACTCGAAGTATAAAGAGGAAGACTTTTTAAAGGTGTTCTTCTTCTCGGAAATATTAGGTAGATCCATCCATGACTGCAGTGAGCTCTTGAACGAATACATCCTAAGCAAGAGGAAAGGAAGATCGAGAATTTTTGCGGATGGGAGGAGAAAACGCATGATTCCACACCAAACAGACGTCAACAAGTATCTCCGTACGATTGGCTTTAGAAAAGCGCAAAAAATCTTAGCGAACTGCTTAGATGGTCAGCTTTTAGATGCTTTAAGGCAAGGACTTATCTCAGAGAGAGTTAACGTGCTTATTGATTTTACTGAGCATGCCTATTATGGAAAAAGGGAGGATAATCTAATCAAGGGAACAAATCGGCAGAAGGGTACGCTAAAAATGCGTCATTATCTCGGGTTCTCGATTCTTTCTCGAGAGACCCATCTTTACGCAGGGTTGCACCAAATTGCATCTGGGCAATCTAAGATTCCAATTATATTATCTTTCCTTGAACATCTACTTGACTTAGGGTTCAAACTAAATAAAGTATTGATGGATAGAGAATTCTATAGAGCCGAGCTATTAGATAAAATTAAAGGAATGGGAGGTGACGTTATTATTCCTGCTAAAAAATATAAAAAGATCAAGCAATATCTTGTCGACTATCTTAAGGGAACGCATGGTCGGGTTCGGAAATATACGTTTTCTAGCGCAATGGCTGCAAAATGCCAATTTTCGCGGCATGTTTACGTGATAATAAAAGCCAAAAATCAATTTACTCTTCAAGGGGTTAAGCGAGATTATAGAGCGGGGAACATCTCGCTGGACGACGCTCAGAAGCGTTTATTTATGATAATGACTACTCAGAAGCCACGAGGTAGAACCAGCTCCTGGGCGTCCCGCACAGCACTATTTTATCGAAAAAGATGGTTAATCGAGACGGGTTTTGCCGACTTAAATCGAATTAATCGTCGATGGAAGTCAAACTATGATAATGTGCGCTATTTAGATATGCTTGCACGAATGCTTCTTTATAACTCGTGGAAGCTGAACAGAAAATTGCTCACACTTTCCAGTAAAAAACAAGGTAAGGGGTCGTGTTGGACATTGATTCAAAACCAAGAATATTTGATGGAATCATTTCTTTCATCAGAGAAAAAATCACAGGGGGTGATGGGGTAAAATCCAAATAATGTCGGCTAACCGATCAGTGGAAAAATAATAAAAAAAAATAAATCATTAAATACTGAAGAAAAAAAGGATTAAGATTTGAATTTCTTTTTGTAAAATATTAATGAAATTATCACTAAGCAAGAAACAGTAATTAAAAGAGAAAACCCTGGAATAGTATCTCCTCCGGGAGTTATGGGTGCATAAACTATACTATCTCTGATAATGGTTGATTCTCCTTCGTTATTTCTAAATTTTACATGTATCGAATACTTTGTATTAGAAACAGTTCCAGAGAGATGTAATTGTTTAGTTGTAGAATATGGTTCCCATACACTCCAAGAGCCGGTCGTTTCATTTCTAAAGGACATTTCAGTAGCGTCATTACAACTTAGAGTTAAATCAATTAAATCATCATCGGTAGAAGCTTCATTACTATTAATAACTATAGACGGATTTGAAGGGTAAACGGGTTCGTAAGTCCAAACGAGTTTAGGTCCCTTTTCGGGAAATTCACTTTCCTTAGTATATCCTGGAAGTGAATAATTTAATTGTGTATTACTTATTAGTACAGAAACACCATTAATACCGGTAATTTCAGCAGTAACATCGATTATAACGCAAAACTCGTATTGTTGGATAATTTTAATGGTATAGGGATAAGTTAACAATTTAATAACCGAAGGACTGTTATTCCACGTAACATCTGTTTCGTTCCAATCGTTTGATATTAATCCGCAAACTAAGAAAACATCCTCAAGATCTAGCGGATACAGTACATTCTCAAAGGGGATATAGACTTCAGCTTTCTCAAAAGTATCAGGCTGATCTGAAAAATTAAAATGAAAATACGCATTAAAGAAAGGCGAACTTTCGTCCGTAGCCCCTACATAAAACCGTTCCTCATTTCCATAATTAGTATCAGGAGCAGTAGAATTCACGTAAGTATCTCTATCTGGGAATGTTTCTACAGTTGTATAGACAAGTCCAGCATTAACCGGTTGGATTGTATTAAGAATTCCTAATGAAGCAAAAAAAAGTAATAATAAAATTGTCGCATTATTTTTAGATTTCATGTGTTTTACACTTATTTTTTATTTTTTAGTCAATTTTGGTATTTATATAATTAAACTGCCTTAATTTAAACCTTTACAAAAAAGGAAAAACATAAAAAGCTCCAATTTATTGATTATTAAAGAGATTTTGAAAAATCAAAAATTTAGGGTGTAGGTATGTCAATAGAACAGATTAAAGCTATCCTTCTTGACCATAAAGGAAAAGAAAATATGATAAAAGCTGAAGCAATAGCAGAAATAATTGGAATCGATCCGGGTCCTTCAGGAGTAAGAATTCGCGATTTAATTACGGACACAATAATATCAAATCGTTTACCCGTTGCTTCATCAAATCGAGGGTATTATTTGTTAGAGGATTCAGAAGATTTGAAACGATACCAAAGAAGTCTAGATGGAAGAGTCAATAAGATTACTTCAAGAAAGATTTTAGTGACCCAATATTTTAGCGAATTTTATAACCAAGAAGAACTCGAATTAGGTCGTGAAGTTTTTGAAGATATTGACGAAGAAAACTAAAAAAAAATTAATAATAATTAAATTTAGCAGGATAATTTTTTAATCCTGAACTTATTTTTTGCTTTATTATTTGCTTCCAATTATCCCGGTTAAATCCGATTTCGTACCCGATACTATTTCTTCCCATTTCGACAGCGATTTTACTTGTTGTCCCAGAACCAAGAAAAGGATCTAAAACAGTGTCGCCGGCAAACGAATACATTCTAATCAATCTTCGAGGCAATTCTTCCGGAAACATGGCATCGTGATCTTTTTGAACAATACCAGGAAAATTCCAAGTATCTTTGAACAATTCTCTCCAGTCTTCAATAGGGATATAAGATTGTTCTTTTAATTCTTGAGATGGTCTTGGATCCTTGCCTAACTTCCTGAAAATAGCAATATATTCGCGATTTATGAAAAAATAACCGTTCCTAGGGTAAAAAATCGAACCCATTACATGACCTCCTCCAGAAGTATTTGAAGTTGAAACTTTATTCCAATTAATTGACCCAAGATATACAACACCATCGCCAAAATCTCTTAAGATGTCGTTAATCAAATGAGAGTGTAAAGGAATAATCTGATAAACCCTTTTGTTTTTTATCGCTCTTAAAAACTGGTCTCCTATATTTATACAGAGTTTACACCCTGGATGTAATACTCGAATACATTCTTTCCAAATAGCGTTCAATTTATCAAAATATTCGGTTAAAGAATCGTTGTATCCAATTTGCTCTTCGTTCCCGTAATCCTTAATTTTCCAATATGGTGGCGAGGTGACGACTAAATGTACAGTTTTGTCCTTAAGTTTTTTTAGATTAATAGCATCCTGAAAATGTATTTTATGGGTTGTTTCTAAATAAAAGGAATCTTCTTGAATCGTCTTAATCACATTCATTTTAGATTTTTCCATATCATAACACGCTTAGATTTTTTTATTCCTAAATAACTTATAGTCAAGGCTAGTTATAAATGTATTGGTCAATCCTAGATATTCATGAAAACTATGTGGTGTCAGAATTCCGCTAGAAACTAGCGCTCTAGCATTTTCCTCAATCTCTAGATGTGAGTATTTTTCGTTAAAGATTTGTTTAAAAACTTTAACGCAAGGAGTGAGCTTCCCTTCAGCGCTATTATAATAATCAATAACATAGTAAATCATGTCTTTTTGGCATTTATTGTATTCCATACTAATCCTGTAAGAAAATCTCCTTTTTCCCATAAACCAATTTATACTTTTTCCCAATTAGATCTGTACCCAACAAGCAAGGGATTGGGATTACCTTCTTCGTTCCTTTAGCGTATGTTCGGGGGATAACCTGCATTTCGTCAAACTTGTGAATATAATGCCATTTATGATCATCTGTAAAAAGAAGTAAATGGGCATTATGAACGAGATACGTTTTTTCAATCCCTCCTACACCCATAGAATCCGTACCACGTTGTAACCTACTACAATCAAAATTGTTCTCAAGATAAAACGCGCTAATTACAGTACATACAGACCCTGTATCCACAAGAAATTGCATGGGTTTTAGTACAGTAACTTCGTCGGATTGGATTATACCGAGATAATATGCATATGAAGACGTGCGTATCGCATTTAAACGCATACTTTCGGCTCCGTTTATAGTTAAAAAATCATAAGTAAGTCTTTAGGATGAACAAACTCAATAAGTACTTTGTCTAATTCGTAGTTATTATTTTCCAATTTCTTTTTTAAAACTTCCATTTCATCGTTCGAATCAACGACTTCTTCCTCAAAGATGGCAATGTACTTATTGGAATATAATCTTTTTAGCTTTTCTGTGTTTTTGTCAAACCATTTAAGGTTTTTCAACATGATTTTGGCCCTCTCTTCCAATTCCTCTTTATTAAGACCTAAATCTTTTAAATTTGGCACTTCTAATCCCTTATTTTTACTCAACATTAGTTTTCTTGTAAAAATTAATTGTCCATATATTAAGCAATTATTATATGACAGAAAACGTTTTTAACCTTTTGTATTTGTTTACGTAATATCTTCTATTAAGAACGCCGACATATTTATGTTTTCGTATTTTTACTACCAATCACCCCTCTCTCTCCCTACGAACCATTATTCCCTACATCTGGTTTTCTGATTTAGTGAAACCTTAAATAACGATGGTGTTATTTTTCATGTGACACAATCCTTTTGAAGTTCTAGCCTTGAGAATTGCGTTTTTGTACGCAAAAAAAGACAAATGAACACAACAAATTAGTAAATTGGTACTGGTGTTCTTTAAATAATTATAAATATATAATTATTTGAAAATTGTGTCAAGTAGATTTAAAAATAAAATAGGGTTGAGGAAAAATTAGTAATGAAATAGAAAAAGACAAAATAGATAAATTTAATTTTGAACAGGATTTAATTACATTTTTTTTTCCGAGAATACTCAAAATATCTTTCTTTTGGAATCCGATCCAAAATAAAAAAGACTTTAGTTTTGCTTTATAGGAATTCTGACTTGAGACCTCAAGAGATTGGAATCCTTCAGAATTTAAGTAATCAATAATATCTCGTTTATCAAACACATCTTTATAATTAATAAATTTGCCAAGATTATTGATTGCAGTTCTATAGCCTTTCTTAGTTTCATCAGCTAAATGTGAAAGTTCTTCTAGATATTTATCCCTTAATAATGTATATTTGGTTTCTTGCATTTTTTCTAGTAATATATTAGTTTCAAACCTTTTAAAGTCAAAGGAGACATATACTTTAGTATCGTTTCACTGATAAAACCTATAAGTCGAAAAAATATTCTTTATAATATCATAATTATTCATTCATGATTATTATGGAAAATAAAACTAAAAAGATTATTGAGTCTGTTCCTAATTTTAGCGAAGGAACAGATGGGAATAAAGTCAAACAAATCGTGTCTGAAATAAAAAACACCCCTCGAACTAGAATTGTTGATGTTCAATACGATTCAGATTACAATAGAGCAGTTGTGACTTTTGTGGGGGCTCCTGAGGCCGTATTAACGGCAAATATTGCTGCTGCTAAAAAAGCAATAGAGTTAATCAATATGAATAATCATAAAGGTCAACATCCTCGAATAGGTGCTATTGATGTTGTACCATTTGTTCCTGCTCAAAATGTTTCAATTGAAGAGTGCATCGAATTATCAAAAAAGTTTGCAGTAGAAATGGCGAACGAGGGAGTTCCAGTATATTTATATGAAGAATCAGCTAATATTCCAGAAAGAAAGAATATTGATAACATACGACGCGGGGAATATGAAGGATTAAAAGAAACTATTGAAAAAGATCCTAGTAGAAAACCAGATTTTGGACCTTCTAAATTTCATCCGACTGCTGGTGCTATTATTACCGGAGCACGATATCCCCTCATTAGCTTTAATATAAACCTTGGAACTAAAGATGTAAAAGTAGCAAAAAAAGTAGCGAAAGCGATTCACTTGCAATCGGGAGGATTAGTGAATGTTAAAGCGATGGGTACGGAATTAAACGATAGAGATTGCGTTCAAGTGGGTATTAGTAATATTAACTTCAAAAAGACACCTTTATAT
>JABXKC010000044.1 GCA_013375495.1 Promethearchaeota archaeon | reverse complement strand
GTGAAAGTAAATATCCCATGAAACACGTTGTTCCTCAATTCTAATTTCGATTGTAGTAGAATTAATATAGATCGCAGTTTGCTAATAAAACGAGCAGCAGGATAATTTAAATGAACCAATAATTGGTTTATCCGATTATAGATAAAATTAAGAAAAACCTTTGAATTATTAATAATAATTTTATTAAGGATAATATTCTAAAAATTCTAAGAACACATTTTCTAGAAAGGAAAATTATAGAAGGTTATATTATGATAGAAGAACTCGAAAAAATTCCTAATTCTTTCGTAATGAGAGATGATTTAGAATTTAAATATTATGGATCTGGGCTCTGGAAAAAGTCAAATTCGGGAAAAACAATAAATATTAGAAATCCCTATAATGATGAGATTGTAGGAACTGTACAGGCATGTTCTATTGAAGAAGCTAATCAAGTCATAACTGCTGCAAAAGATAGCATAGAATGTTGGAACGAAAAGACTCAGAGAGAACGAGCAGATGTATTAATGAAAGCTGCTAATTTAATGAGAGAATGGGCTCATCCTTTAGGTTATATTATGATGAAAGAGATTGCAAAACCGATTAAAAGTGCCGTCTCAGAAATAATTCGAACTTCCGAATTGTTTGAAGCCACAGCCGAAGCTGGATTGCAACAAGAGGGAGAGGCAATTTACGGAGATGCATTTAAAGGTTTTAGTAGAGATAAAATGTCGATAACATACCGGGTACCCCTAGGTGTGATTCTATGTATTGGTCCCTTTAATTATCCGTTTAATCTTACGGGATCTAAAATAGCTCCTGCATTAATGGCAGGAAATACAGTTGTAGTCAAACCACCTTCCCAAGGAGCGATCAATCCCTTATTCTTTGGATTAATTTTAGAAAAAGCGGGAGTTCCTCCCGGTGTTTTTAACATAATCACGGGAAGAGGATCTGAAATTGGAGACTATTTAGTACAACACCCTTTAATTAACATGGTGAGTTTCACCGGATCTTCTGAAACAGGGAAACACCTCGCAAGTATTGCTGGAATGAAACCTTTATTGTTAGAATTAGGTGGAAAGGATGCTGCTATCGTACTAAACGACGCAAACTTAGAATTAACTTCAGATGCAATTATTTCTGGAGCTTTTTCATACAGTGGGCAAAGATGCACCGCAGTAAAAAGAGTTCTTCCAATGCCCGGAATTTCCGATGAATTAATAGAATTAGTTAAAAAGAAAACGTTGAACTTATCTATCGGAGATCCGGAAAAAAATGCTAAGATCGGACCTCTCATAAGTTCAAAACAATGTGATTTCGTTCAAGGGTTGATAGATGATGCTTTAGAAAAAGGTGCTACTTTACTATGCGGAAATAAAAGAGAAGGAAACATTATGTGGCCAACTTTGCTAGATAATGTTACGATTGAAATGAGAATTGCCTGGGAAGAACCTTTTGGTCCAGTGTTACCTTTTATTCGAACTAATAACATCCAAGAAGCGATAGAAATATCAAATAAATCAGAATACGGACTTCAAGGCATGATATTCACTGAAAACATCGATTTATCTTTTCACATCGCACAAGAGTTAGAAGTAGGCACCGTTCAAATAAACGGAAGAAGTGAGAGAGGCCCCGATCACTTTCCATTTTTAGGAACCAAATCATCAGGGCTAGGAACACAAGGAATAAAATATTCGATTGAAGCAATGAGTAGACCGAAAGGCATCGTATTGAACCTATCAGAGAAAGGTAAGTTAATAAAACTATGTAAATAAATTTCAGCCTTTTCAGTAATCCGCAAATACTACAAAGGATGCTCTGACCAATTAATTTCTGGAATCTACCTTTTTAAATGTTATAAAATATATACTCGTGAAATTACTTATAATCCTCCTCTCACTAACAACAGTTAAATATTAGTATAATTACAAGTATATTGGATCGAATGTATTATATAGGAAGTGAGCTCCATGAGAGTAAAATTATGTTTTAAATGTAAACAATACGTAGCTATCCGTGAGAATGATTTTAACAATGCTCGAGACTTATCACTGTTTGATAAAGCTCACGCGGGTCATCCCACTCAGATTGTAAACGAAGAAGAAGTCGCTAATTATGAACATTGGACTGGAATTTAAGTAAAAAAGCTTTAATCACTAAAAATATACCTTTATTACTTGATTATACCGTTTAAAATCATGGCTTTTTAAAAAAATATTCATATTCTATGAAATAGTAATGTAGGTGTGTTCTACCTTTTTAAAGGTTATGAAAAGATCGAAATTTAACAAAAAAAATAGTAAAATTAAAAAAAACAATGACAACTCAATCGAGTTATCGAATGAAAAGGTAAAAAATTTTATTCTAATTTGGTTAATCCAAAACAGGATTCAATTAAATTTTTTAATTTCGTAATAAAACGGGCAGCAGGAGCACCATCTACCACATCGTGATTTAACAAGATAGTCATGGTTAAATATTCTCTAATCTCAACATTATCATTTATAACTCCTGGTTTTTGTGTAATTCCTCCAATTGCAAAAGCGAGAGGATGAGAAGTAGTTGGAATTGGCCATCCATACATTCTTCCAAACATTCCTAGAGCAGTAACCATAATTGTACCCATTAGTTCCTTAACTCTTAAAGGATTTTTTAAAAGCCTTTTAATTAAAAACCTTCGGATAAATTTGGGAAGCCTTGTATATAATTTAAACCATCTTTTAATTGAACTCTCTCCTAGGACAGTAGCTCCATTGACATCTTCTCCCTGTGCTGATCTAATTTCTTTATGAATTTGTTTGATATCTTTTTCATTTACTTTTCGTAGAACGGTAGGCATTGCAACGCTCACTCCTTTAACGATCCTCTCAACAGGTACCGAGATATCAACATCATCAAATGTAATTATTTTCCGCTTACCCTTCATCAACGAATGAACTGCTTTATGTTCGCTCGCTGCTTTTCCGATACACTTTAATAACCAAGCTGTAAACGAAATCTTTAACCCAGTTTCTTTCTCATAACTTTTTATGAGTTGCCGTCCATCTGTTACGTCCACTTCAATGAGTCCCTTTACATAGTGTTTGTTATCTCCAATTGAAAGAAAATCAAGAGTAGGAATCCTATCTTTAGGAAATTTAGAAATCTTATATGAACCAATAATCTCTTCTTCCTTGGTCATTATAATCAATTATAAATATTTTAAATTTAAATTTCTTCTTTTCTTCTGCGTTGATTAGAATTTTGATTCCTATTAATTAATCATTTTTATTTGAGACACGCTTTAAGGTTGATTTCTATGAAAGTATAGAATTCGTGAAATAACCGACTGAAAAGAAATTTTTTCAAACTCCAAGAGGATGACCACCAGAAAATCTTGAAGAAAGTTAAACTTTCGTGTAAAAATATTCTCTATGACTTCACATATCAAGTTTCACATTAAATTGATTTAATTGTAACGAAATTGATCTTATTGGGAAATATTATACCTTAATCTTTTTTATATGAAAATCTAATTATTCCTTGATTTCAATTTTGGTGATATATAATGAAAAAAAATGTAAGTAAGGTATTGTTAAGTGCTTTCAGCCTATTGATTATATTTACGTTAATAGGCTCCATTAATGTGGCTGCAGGAGGACCGCCTGATCAAACAATTGAGGTTCAAGGAGATACAATTCAGACCCAACTACAGAGTAATGAGAGAACTAAGTTTTGTTTCCGTGAAAGAACAAGTTTAACAATTTGTTCAAATGTTGGTTTAGAATTAGATATTAATTGTGAAGCTTTGAAAATTGGAGAAAAGGATGTGGCTATCGAAGTTGAAGGCGATGGAAACCTCAAAATGACAATGACTTGTACAAGGGAGGAAACTCAATTCAGTTTAATGAATGGAAGCTTAAACAGGGTGAGAAATAGAAATTCTTATCGATATTTAGAAGGGATTTGCATCACGATGGAAGACACTGCAAATTGTAAGTGCGAATGTAAATGCGACCCTGCTTGCACATGTGTGTGCGAGTGCGAATGCAAATGTAACCCTGAATGTACATGCCCTTGTGATTGCCAGTGTAAATGTGAATCGGAATGTTCTTGTGAATGCGATTGTCAATGTAAATGTGAATCGGAATGTTCTTGTGAATGCGATTGCCAATGTAAATGTGATCCTGTTTGTGATTGCGATTGTGACTGCCAATGTAAATGTGAAGAGGAGTGCCAGTGCAATTCTGAATGTTCTTACGATGGAGCCTTTTTAAAAGCAAGATTAAAAATCAGAAAAACTAATCAGAACCAATTAGCCCAATGGGCTTATTATGACAATGAAAATGAAGAATGGGTAGTCATCCCAACTATAACCGAAGATGGATATCTCACTTCTGAAACAAATGTTTTATCAACCTGGACCTTATTAGTTCCTGAGATAACGACGTCCGCAATCGTAGGCACAGTTGCTATTGCATCAGTATCTGCCCTTGGAATTTTAGCTCTTTCAGTTTTCTACTTAAAGAAAAGACATTAAAGATATTAACAAAATTCAACAAAATTTTTATTTTTTTTTATTTCTCTAAAATCTTTTTCAAATTTTCTCCTTCTTCAATCATGTGTTGGGATATCTGTTGCACTTTCTTCTTAACAATTTTCGAAAGTAATTTGCCCATGTGAAAATCTAGGGTTGCTGTGAAAATACTCCCATTTTCAGAAGGTTCTATTTCAAAAGAACCTCCCGCTAATATGAATTTTAAACCCCCTACCGTCTTAAATCTATATAATCTATTTGGAATAAGTTTAGTCAACTTAGATCTCATCTTTAAAAAATCTCCACTAATATCTTCTTCAGCATACAAAATTGAGCCAACTTCACTAACAATTTCTGTTTCCCAATTAGCTTTTATGTGAGAAGGATGCCATTCAAGGTAATTTTCTGCAACATGTAAGAACCAATCCCAAATGATTTCGGGAGATACATTTATTTCGATAGATTCTCTAAGAGTTTTCATCTTATTTCACTTTTAAATGATTTAATATAATGCTGATTTAAATCGTAATATAATGAGGCTAACCAAATATTTTCTTAGTTTTAAATTTTAAAATTATTTATGGAATAAAAAAATTTAGTAAATTTTAAATTTAGAAGAATATTATTTTACAGCTTGTATGCTAGAGCGTTTTGAACTACTTTTCGCAATTGTAGGAGGATGGTTAGTCTCTATATTATTTCTGATTGTAATCAGATTACAATCATTACTTTGGGATAATATTTTTGACGGTTTAGAAAGTTCTTCCGCAAAATCATTAGATGAAGTTATGAAAGGAAGTACGTAAAGCCACCTTCTCACAAGAAAGTTTTGATTTGATTTTTAGTGGATTTTTACATTTTCAATTATAATTAACTAAAAATTAGAGATCGTGAATCCTTATCAATCAATATCAAACCCTTCAGTTTTTCCTCTCCCGAAATTTAATTGAACAACTAAATGATGATGAAGTTAGAAAATATCAAACAACAGAGCGAGGGGAAGAAGTATTAAAAAGATTTTATACCCTCGTCAATGATTACTTTGATTTAAAATAGCTTTAATTCTAGATCGCGAAATAACCGAATTTTTTAAAAATTCATAACATATGTATGAAAAGAAATTAAAAAAAAAGAGATTTTATATGAGTATATCTTTCTTTTTGAAGATCAAAAGGCTTGCTATAACGAGAGCTGCATTAATAGAACCTAATACTATAAGATCACGCGCAAAGAGTCCAAAATCTCCGTGAACCATATAATCCGAAGGATTGAAATAATAAAAAACTGAAATATACTTCATTCCTTGCAGAGCTTCATCCATATATACATAAAATTCACCAAGGAAGAACATTAAGAACAATATAAATATACCCAGTGCCATTGCTTTCCTACCATTAAGGAAAATCGTAGAAAACAACTTTGCAAACATTCCTAAAGCCCCAAGATATAAGATAACTATTACATATGTTAACCATAGACGATCTAAGAGAAGTCCTTCATTCTGAAATACTGAGGAAGATGCCATGCCACCCATAGTAATTAGGAAAAACATTCCTAATGCAGCTATAATAAATAGGTAAAGGAAAGCTATTTTGCTACCTAAAAAGTTAAATCGAGTAATTGGTTTGGAAAGGGAGAGATCAATGGTTTTGGCTTCAACTTCTCGTGTTAATAGATTGCTTGCCATATAAACAATGTAGATACCCGCATAAACCCACATGAAAGACAGAAGCTCTAAAGACCAAAAACCATAAGGATTGGTAAATGCTTCCACATCTCCAAAAAATCCGAGCATCTCTTCAGGCCACATCGCGATAATATCTTTTAATGCTGAAAGATCCATACCATCTATCATATAGACAATAAAAAAACTCAGTAATCCGATTACACCACCTAAAATTAGAAGAACAAACTTTTTTTCTAAAAGAGATTCTTTTATACTGTTAAAAAATCGCGTCATTTAACCTTCCACCTCTATTTTATCTTTACTATTATCTAATGATTCCAGCCGGGATGAAGACGTCTCATAATATTTTAGAAAAATATCCTCAAGTGTAGGGCTAGTAACATCAATATCTATTACTTCTGACTGTGAGAGCAGATTTAAGATTTTGGATAAGTCTTCACGAGAAATCATAAATGATGCATGTGTCTCATTTAACATAACTGAATCGACTACACCAGTAGGAATTTTCTCTGAAAATTGTTTGAGGGCTGCTTTAGTCTTGAAATCAACTTTAATTTCTTTCATAGCCATATTTCTCAGTTGTTGAATGGTTGCCACTTCAACGATTTTTCCTTCTCTTATGATGCCAACTCGGTGTGCAACCCGTTCAACTTCTCCTAATAGGTGTGAACTCAATAGAACTGTAGAACCTGTTTCTTTCTGTTGTTTATGAAGAATATTATAAAACTCAGCGGTTATTAAAGGATCTAATCCAGATGTAGGTTCATCTAGAATTAATAGCTCAACCTCAGGAGCTAAAGCGAGAATTATACCTACTTTTTGTTTATTACCTTTACTAAGTTCTTTTACTTTCCGATCGAGATCAAGACTAAATATTTCAGCTAATTCTTCTATTCTTCTTAGAACGATATGATTCTCATAAAGACCTAAGAGATATTGGAGATTTCTCTTTGCTGTTTTATTTTGATATAATCCCAAATCACCAGGAAGATAAGCTGTACGTTGACGAATTTCAGTGGAATGATGGTGTACATCAAGATTAAAAATTTTTGCAGTGCCGGAAGTTTTATAAATTAAATCAAGAAGGAGTCTACAAGTTGTTGTTTTTCCCGCTCCATTTGGACCAAGAAGACCAAATATTTCGCCTTTAAATATTTCGAGATTTAGGTTTTCAATGCCAAGCGATTTGCCATAGTATTTTGTTAAATTCTTAGTTTGAATAATATTTTCTTTAGACATTTATTATCATCTCCAATTTATTCATTTTTTTCTATTTTTTCTTTTTTCATTTTTCATAAAATTTGAACTTTAAGAACATATAGATAATAACATATTTAAATGTTTTCATGAAATTTGAAATATGAAAAGATTTAAATTCAAGTTTTTGCATGATATTTATCAAGGAGAACTTAAAATTAAATAAATTAGACAAAATACATAATTTGACATAAGTTATGCCAGAAGAAAAGGAACAAAGTCATCTTTTTGATGATAAGTTACGCAAATATGAAGACAAACTTGTAGAAATTCTTTTAAATATTGGACAAAGTAAAAGAGTTAATCCCAAAATGGCAGCAATCGCCTGTTATTTGCTTATTCATGGGAAATTAACTCAGAAAGAAATAAAAGAATTAACAGGATTCTCAATCGGTGCCGTATCGACATATTTATCAGTCATAATTGGCACAGGAAACTTTCGAAAAATACGCGTTCCTCATACGCATACTTTTATGTATTCTATTTCTGGTAAACTTGAAGTTCTTAATACAAAAGCGATTGAGGTCGCGTTAAGTAGTTTAGGTTCAATAGAAATTTATTTAAAGAATAAAAAGGAAATCTTAAAGAAATTAATTGCACAAAATAAGAAAGGTGCTAAACATCTTACGAATAGAATTGATGAATTAATTGACAGCTTTGAAATCTATAAAACAATTTTTCCCTCCAAGGAGATATCCGCTGAGGAAATTCAAACACAAATATCATCAAAATCTTTAAAACGATCTAAAGATGAGAAAGAAGACGTCAAAGAACTAATATTTGATCCTGAAGTTTATTATGTTGAGGATGATATTATAAATCAACTTTTAGCTTCACCAATGTTTTCTAGCCGTGATCCTATGTTTATTAGAATTTTAGGGTTATTGATGACAAGGAAATACCTCACCCAAAAGACTCTAAAAAGGATTACGGGTTTATCATCGGGGAAAATTTCTGAGGAGCTAAATCACCTTTTAGAAGATAAACTTATCTATAAAGCTAGTATTTCAGATAAAGGGAAAATAACCTATGGGGCTGATTTTTTAATATTACTCAGATTTTTAAAATATATTATCAATCACATGACAAAATGGATAAAAGAGTTAGAAACAATCAAATTAGAGTTAGAAAATAATAAATCTGAACTAGAAACTTTGGATGGTTATACTCAGATTTATAGAATATATGATTATACTTTGAACACAATCTCGAAATTTAGTGAATATATTCAAAAGATCGATAAATTCGTTATGCTATGAAATAATCAATCCTATCCATAATTTTTTTGATATCGGATTTCATTGAATTCTCGTGAAAAACGTACAGAAATGTAAAATTTATATGGTTTAATTTTCTTATTATTATCGCGAAGAGAAATAATTAGGTGTGTTAATAAACTTTTTAAATAAAAAGGCTAAAAGATTATAAAAAATCCATCATATATGTGCCGGAAAGAAAAAAAGCTTTTAGGATTGTGACTGAGAGAATGAATACGACGAAACAGTCTTTGTAAAATCTTGATATTCGAAGATCCTAAAGTAGGATGAACATACTTGGAGGATAATAGCACCCTAAGAGGCAAAATCGTCCATATATTAAACGGTAGAATTTTTTAATTACAGATATGTTAGAAATATATGTTAGATTATTATTTTACTATAAATTAATAAAAAGTAACTGGAATGTGAGTTTTATGGGGCAGAAAGCTGATGATATATTGAAAAAATTTATAGCAGCTAACCCCGAAGTGAAAGCAGCAGCAATAATATCAGTTGAAGGCCTTCCCATTGCATCTGCGCTTCCGCAAAGTGTCGATGAAACGATAATCGCAGCAATGACTGCAACTTTACTTTCCTTATCTGAAAGGACAATTATAGAGATGAGAAAGGGAGATTTCAATGAATTACATATAAATGGAAGCGAAGGTTACCTTTTAGTCATGCAAGCAGGCCCAAATGCGGTTTTAACAGTATCTACTACTAGTAATGTGAGGCTAGGATTAATCCTGTTAGATTGTAGAAGAGCATGTAAAAAGATCGCGCAATTAATTTTTGATGATGATGAAATACGATAAAAAAACTTGTGCTAAGAAAGCTGCACAAACTTAAATATTTATTTTTACTCTTAACTAATGGAGCAAAACTTAAGTTTCATCGCTTATTGCTCCAATTCGATAAAAAAAAAAGGCAAAAAAAAATGACAGAAGAATTATTGAAGATTTTTGACGAAAATAGGAAAACCCCCTTAGAAGACAAATTAAATCAAACTATTGATAGTTTTGAAAATATGTTCAGTCTATTTTTAGAAGTGACGGATATAATCGATAATAAATTAAATTCGCTTCAAGAACAAATTACATCGCTGGAAACACGATTTAATAGATTGGAACAAGATTTAAAAAAAAATCTAATAACTTCCATCGATCATTCACCGTCACCAGCCCCTGCGATTAAAAAAGAAAATCTTGATAATCCAAGTAGAGCTGTATTGAACGAACTACGAGATTTGTTCGAGAAAAATAAGAAAATTAAGGATTAAAAATAGAAATCGTTGGATATGTTAGATTAATATTACGATTGTATACAATCTTTTTTGTAATTTGATAATATTATTTTTCGTGAAATAACCGAAATAAAATTATTAATTCTTATTGATAATAATTCTATAAAGAGTTAGAATTTATCTCCAGATCAAAATATTATATAAAAGAAGTCAGTAAAATGAATAAATCAATAAATTTAGGTAAATCAATGGATATTGTCTTCATAGGCTCCTCTATTATTTTCAACATCTTAGTAAGTTTTTTGTACATCGCGACTAAATTTGGCGATATGGAACTCGTGCAGGTCATTGGTATTATTACTCTTTTTTTGATAATTCCTTTCACTCTCACACTGATAGGATATATTAAAGAAAAGGAGGAAAAAAAGGTTATAATATCTCTGGTAATTATTCTCTTCTACTTCTTTTTGGAAATATTATTAGACTACATCCTCGTAATTCCTTTCAGAGATATATTAGCTCTTCATATCCCCTACATTATAGTATTTTATGCTGCTGACCTGAGCATGATAGGCGTGACTTTCAACAAAAACAAGAAAATGGGATTTGTGGTATTGGTAACTTTCTTTATACTGTTAGGATGTCTGATTTACAGGTATGTGGGTTAAATCCTCTTCTGTGTGAATAAGATGATTAGTTTAGTCAATTCTCTGTAGAGTAACGTAAATTCCTAAAATTTCTCTTTTCAAAACAATTGCATTGACAAAATAAAGCAACTTTAATGAACTCAAATCCCTGTTAAATAAACAATAATGAATTGGATTAATTCGATAATACCTTGCCCTTTTTCGCTTAATTCGTATAAAACTTTAGGGGGTCGACCATCTTGGACAGTTCTTGTTATTAAATTAAGATCTTCAAGTTGCTTTAGACGATCTGATAATGAACGTGAAGAGATACCTTCCATATGACGTATCATTTCATTGAAATTCAATCCGGAATGAATCTCTAATTCGTATAAAATTCGTACATTCCATTTTTTTCTGATAAATTCAAAAGCTTTTAAAAAGAATTTCATTTCTACAATTTTTCGCGCTTCATCGTGTTCAATACTTTCAAAATGCGAATCCATCAGCTCCTTGACTAAATTTCTCGAATCTTTTAGTAGCTTATCTAAAGGTTTAATTTTTATAGTTTTAATATCATCCAAATTGTGTTCACAAATTTTATTTCGATACTTTAAAATAAAGATTTCTCAATTAATGTTTTTGTGTATTATAATTATATTTACATCTTACAATTAATATATACTTTAAAACTGTACAGTATCTGAATTTCTGTTTACTGACTTCTTTATATTTGAGTTTCAATATTTTTAACATGAAAAAAAATTATAGGTATAAATTCTAAATTAAGAACTAAAAAATTTATTGTTTCATCGTAATTCTTTAATACCATTTCAGAGGTGGTTAAAATAGATAAATTAGTAATCGTTGAATCGAAAAACATAAAAGATAAAATTAAATATTGCTTGGAAACGATTGATTTTAAACCTAGTTCTAATGAATTCGTTTTAAAACCAAATATCGTATCAAAATATAAGTCAGGCTCTGGACATATTACTGATATTAGAATTGTTGAATCTTTGATAGAAATATTAATTGAAAATTATGATGCCAAGAAGATTATTATTACTGAAGGTCCAACTCTGTTTCTAGAAAACCCTATGGAATTATTTGATTATGTGGGTTACACGGAGTTAGTAAAAAAATATCATAATGTTTCTTTACTAGATATTTATCATTCAAACTATAAGAAAAATGATAATGATTTTATGGTACCTGAAATTTTAGAAGGGCGTTCTTTAATAAATCTTCCGGTATTAAAAGGTCATGCGCAAGTTGGTTTGACTTGTGCGATTAAGAATCTGAAAGGATTATTGCAAAGATCAGATAAAAAAAAATTCCATTTAAATGGTTTACATGAACATTTATCCACTTTAGTGAATTTAAAACCAGAATTAACTTTAGTAGATGCGATTAGCTGTCAAGAATGCGAAGGAGATTTTCTGTCAAAAAAATACAAATTTAATTTATTAATATGCAGTAAAAACCCTATTATAATTGATGATTTTTGTTCAAGATTAGTAGGGTTTAATATTGAGGAAATCCCATACCTAAAAATGCTTATAGAAAAAGAACCCCTTGATTATGAAATAATTGGAGACTATGAGTTATTAGCAACTTGGGATGCTCCTAGAAATAAATTTAGTTATGGTAAAATTGATATTTATCCTAATGAAAGTTGTAGTTATTGTGTAGGAGCGTTGATTCATTATTTAACTCCAAAAAGGTACAAAAAACATAAAAAGTTAGGTTTAATTTTACACATAATAAGTTCGAGGCTGAAAAAAGGAAGGACTTCTTTCATTATGGGAAGAAATATGAATATGAATGAAGATATTGAAGGAAACGTTTTTCTCTTTGGAAACTGTGCTAAAAATCTTTATCCTGGAGTACATATTGCAGGGTGTCCACCTATCTTCAATCAAGTATCGAATAAATAAAAGACTGTTTATATACAAAAAATTGAGACATATAAAATTCTCCACCCTTTAGAAGTTTAATAAAAATAGAAAAGAAAAAAAGAAATAAAATTTAACATATTTTCCCACAATTAATTATTAGATAAATAATGTTTTAATTTGTAATGGAACAATTAAACATCTTAATCATAATAGAATGGAAGGTGATATAGGAATGAAAATAATTACGGGTGTGGATATTTTAGATGAAGAAATAAAAAAGAAATTAAGGACTGAAAATATCTATAAAATTTTTAATAATTTTATTATTCCACTTATAACAGAAGAGGAGCGGGAATTTTTGGAGGAATTGGAGCAATTTTTACTAAAGGAAATTGAGCCCAAAATGAATTTAAGTGAGGAAGTTTACGAGCTTTTTCCCATCCTCGGCAAGAAATACTATATTCAGAGATTAAATCCTTATGGAGATTCTGAAAGATATAACATGCGTTATGAAATGCTTTTAGCAATGGCAACATCGATTATTGATCCCGAGTTAGATTTAGCACGGGTGGTTACTGGAGTAATATTTGCTAATCCATTGTTTCAATTTGGCAGAGGAGATAGAATTTCTGAGATTTTACATGAAATAATAACAGGCAAAAAGATTGGTTGTATTTGCATCACTGAAAGAAAACGTGGTTCTGATGCGGTCAATATGGAAATGAGGGTTGAAGATAAAGGAGATCACGCAATTTTCACTGGAGAAAAATTATATACAACTAACGGTCCAGTAGCAGATTATTTTATAGTTTATGGGGTTTCGGATGTCTCAGATCCACGCGGAACCATGTATCAAGCAATTGCAGAAAGAGGATTTGAAGGATTACAAACCAATAGACTTGGCATTCAATCAGTTCCTCGCGTACAAATTGGGCAGAGTCTTTTTAATTCTGTGAAAATACCGAGAGAAAATATTCTTGGAGACAGAGGCCAAGGTTATAAAAATCTATTTTCTGGGCTCGTGGCGGAAAGATGTTCCATAATTGGGTCTAGTTTAGGTATTGCGTGGTTAACTGCGGTTACAGGTCTTATTTATACAAACTTTAGAATTCAATTTGGTCGACCTCTATACGACTTCCAAGGAGTTTCACTTCCTCAAACCCAGAATTTCACTGAACTTATGGCGGCTACAGAACTTGGCTTAAAATCAGCTTTTGAGTATAACAAGACAATTGAACAGAAACATTTCGATCAGCAAAAATTCATTAAATACAACGCAGCATTTAGTTCAGGCACAAAATATCTCGCTTCACACCTAGCTCATAAAATCTCTTACGAAACTCAACAGTTGTGCGGAGGTATTGCTTTTACAGATAACTTGCGGATTGATAAAGCATTAGAAGTTGCTAAAGTTCAGGAAATAATCGGGGGTGCTCGAAATATACAGCTCTATTTGGTTAGTAGAGCTATTAAAGATATGATTTCTCTATTATAATTAAGTTTGTAAGTTTTAATTTTAAATACAACATTAAGTTAGAATTAGTAAAATGAATAAATCAATAAATTTAGGTAAATCATTGGACATTATTTTCATTATTTCCTCTATTATTTTCAACATTTTAGTAAGTGGTTTGTACATTGCGACGAAACTTGGCAATATGGAACTCGTGCAGGTCATTGGTATTATTATTCTTTTTTTAATAATTCCTTTCACCATTACCTTGATAGGATATGTTAAAGAAAAGGAAGAAAAAAAGATTATAATTTCACTAATAATCATTCTATTCTATTTCTTCTTGGAAATACTACTAGACTACATCCTCATAATTCCTTTCAGAGATATACTGGCACTTCACATCCCCTACATTATTGTATTTTATGCTGCTGACTTCAGCATGATAGGCGTGACTTTCGATAAAAACAAGAAAATGGGATTTTTGGTATTGATAACATTTGGGATATTGATAGGATGTTTGATTTACATGTACATGGGTTAACTAATTTTTCAAAAAACTCTAATTTTTTTTTTACTAATCCTCGAATTTAAAAACACGAAACATTATAGAATGAGAGATGGCTGCGTCTTCTAATCTAGCAATCACATCAAAAAATTTTATTAGTTTACGTAGATTGCAAAACATTACTAAGTATTAAATTTGATAAGTAATGACTCTAAAAGAATTAGGGATTGAGCATAAAAGAATTGATAAAATTTTAGTAGGGTATATTAATTTTAGAGGTGAAATACCAGATATTCTACCTAAAATAGATGAAGTATATGAAATCGTTAAAGATCATGTTTCTGGTCCTCCAATAGCAATTATAGATTACGGTGTTTATAGTGAAGGAGGAAAAGATATAGAATTATGCTTTCCATTTAAATATAAAAAGGAGCTCGAAGGTATCACATTAAAGTATCTTGAGAGAATTGAAGTACTATCTATTATGCATCAAGGTACACATGACTCTCTAAAAGAAACTTTTCAAAAGTTATCAAATTATACACAAGAACATGTAATTCTTGGAACTGCTTGGTTACGGCTTGTATACCATAAGTACAATCAAAAAAATACAGAAGAAAATCAAATAGAAATTCAATATAATTTACATCAATGGGATGAGAGACTAGAAAGAAGCTTGGAGAGAGTTATGAGTGAGGAAGTTAAAAATGAAATCATGAGAGACCGAGAAAAGTTCTTTATTATAGAGTCTTCTTATGAGGATCGAATTCAATGGCTTAAAGATATGTTAAATCGATTAGATAAAGTCGCGAATGAAGATCAAAAATATAACATAATATCCTGTTGCGCACATGAATTCTCTAAAAAACGTATCGATTATATGAAAAATATTTATAAAAAAACTAAAGATATTGATGAAGTAATAAAGGAAATGCAAAAAGATTATGCTTGGTATGAAAATCCTGTACGTAAGGGGGATTTGATATATCTAAGTAAAATTCCTGGGAATCCAGATGGATATGAAAAAGCTCAAAATATAGAAGAAAAGAAAAAAAATTATTGTCACTGCCGATTTATTAACGATAATTTAGATAAGGGTATCTCTCCAACCTTTTGCTACTGCGGCACTGGCTGGTATAGACAACTATGGGAGGGAATCCTTGGAAAACCAATAAAAATAAAAATTGTAAAATCTCTCTTAAAAGGAGATGAAACTTGTGAAGTAGCTATTCAACTCCCTCAAGAACTAAATTTAATCTAAAATTCTTTTTATTATAATTAACCTGACTGATATACCAAAAGATAGATTTTAGATTTTTGATTTATTTTTTCTGGTTTATTATATCCTGCACTGTAATTACCTTTATTTCTCAACCAATTAAATGCACCTTTTACTTCCTCATCTCTAAAGTTCAAAAATTTTCCCCTTAAGAAAATTAAAAGTGTTTGCCATTTGTACCGACCTGCTCTTTTATACATAAAAAATAGAATATCTTCTACTGCAGGACGATAACTCTTTACTAATAATAATTAGTAAATTTAAGAAAATGACAACTTAATATTCAATTGTGAAGCTCAGATATTTCCTTAATATCGCAGATATTCACTGAAGATAGTGGTGTGGACTAATAATTAAAAAAAAAAAAAATTATTTTGCGACCTGAGTATAATATCCATGTAGGACTAACCAAGCCATTAATGAAAAAAAAGCCATCCATTCAAAGAAGCAAGCTAAGAGTCTAAAGGCTTCTGAGATCAATTCTGAGATTTCAAAACCAAGAAACAACACATAACACGCAACAACGAGAAATCCTACGAATGGTAAGTATTTAGGTATGTTTTCTACTTTTAATTCCATTCTAGAAATATTTATTTGAATGATTACAACTCCAATAAAATATATGAAGGCTCCAAGCATGTGGAAAAGCCGTGAGATGTCATGTGGATTCAAGGCTATTAGGATTGAACCAATAGCAGAAATCAGCATAAAGGTCATTGTAATCTTAATGGATTTTTCACTCGCACCCTTTTTTTCTAAGAATTTAAGTAAGTAAAACCCAAAAAGAAGTCGAATAGGAACCGTAATTAACATGCTAATATTCCAAAATAATGCTGAATCCCTTGTAGATGCACCAAGATCACTTATGTAATGAGTAAATATTGTAAAATTAGGATCATTATATAATAATATAGCAATTAACATGAAAACTACTGAAAATACAAAGCCTATATAAGCTACATAACTTCCAGGGAATTTATTATAAAAATTGTTTAGCATTTTCATTTTTTTCTACTTCCAATTTGTATTTTTTAAGGTTGATGATTCTAATCGAGCGAGTGCTCGGTCGATAATTATAAATATCACCCATTATATATAAATTTATCGAGCAAATATTCGATTAAAAATGAAATGAAATATCATGTCAATCAAAAAAAAAGCAAGGAATAAAGAAACTACCATTAAAAAAATATATGACACTTTTTTCAAATTAGTTTTGGAAGAAGGTTTTCACAAAGCGAGCACGAATAAAATAGCTAAAGAAGCAAAAATAAGTATTGGAACATTATATCATCATTTTCCTAATGGTAAGAAAGGAATAATAAGAAAATATTTTGAAGATTCTGTAGAAACATCGTTTGAGTTTGAAGAATTTAAGAAATTTAATATGTCAAATATGACGAATATTTTCCGAGGATTTGTCTCAAATGTTTTGAGAAATCACAGAAAGAACAAAGCTTATAATATCGCATTTAGATCTGCTATATTATCTGATATAAAACTAGCTAATTCTCATAAAGAGAGAGTTATTCAAATTTCTACTACGCTCACAATGAAGCTGCAAGAATCGAGCGATTTTTTTAAATCTATAGATCAAAAAAGGTTAATTCGCAGCTTCATATTAATATATAATATTGTTAATGCGATGGTACACAACCACATCGTATTTATGGATTTATTTCAAAAGGATGAGGATTTTATCGACTACTTATCAAATTTATTAACATATACTATTAAATATTTACAAGAACACTAATTTTCAAACCATATAATCGTGAAATAACCGAATATTAAAAATAAAAAAAAAGATTATTAAAATTCTACCAACATTTAGTATTTCTATTCGGGCATTTGAAGTCCAATCATCGGCATGGCTTCTGTTCCAGACATGTAGACTTCAATTTCATAGCGGAGATCTTTCACAAGGTTTCCAAACATCAACATCCTTCGATAAACTAAATCCAGAGTTTCTTGAAGCTTGCCTTCCTTAACATCATCCACCGCTATAGCTTTAAAGCCCTCATTAGTTGCTTTTACACAAGATGATACCGCGGCTTTATATAAGGATTTATCTACAGGATACTTTTTCATGACCTCAATATATGCCTTGCCAACATCTTCCGCAACATAATGAGGCCATAGAGTTTTAATTATAACCATAGGCATTCGTATTTGCACCTTTCTATACTATATTTCTATTACATTTTTGTAAATTTATTGGATAATCAATTTCTATAAGACCAAGTTCAATTTAAATCTTGATAAAAAACTTCTAATAGGATAATTTAAAGCTTTTTAAAGGAAAAGGAGCAAGTCAATAATAATAATTTAAAATTTAATAGTTATTAGGTGAGATCTGTTTTACGAAGTAACTTCGTGAAACGGTTACAATATATTAATTTGGAATATCCAAATCATCCAATATTATTCATAGGGATTTTTAATAAAACTTTCAAAGTCTTTTACATTTTTCATCATTTTTTTATCTTATTTCTACTACTTTAGACAATTAGTGAATTGAGATCGAGGAAAAAAATTTTTTTCTACCAGAATTATAAATAATTTTTATCCAAATAATTGAGGGCTATAGGTGCCTAGGGACTATTTGCCCATACATACTTAAATATCATTGCGCCCTTGTATATTATGATAACTTCTGAGGTGAAATTATGGAAAAAACAAAAAATAAAGAAAATGGTTTAATTCGGAGCCAAAAATCATTATATACAAAATTCAAAAGAATAAATCGTCTATTTAAAATTCATCTTTCGTCCTTAACATTGGTATTTTTATTGGCATTAGGGTATATTATTCTATGGACGTATTTAGTATTTACAGGACAAACAATACCTGAGCTAACCCAAATATATGGCTTATTTGGAACCATAGTGACTATTCTGATAACTTCAGTTCTTTCCCTACTAATAATACAGATAGGAATACAGATAATTTTTTATGGTTTATTCGTAATCAGAGGAAATCGTTCCCTTAAACAGAATAAAGGAGAAAAAATCCCAAAAGCTGCTCCCTACGACGGGATTGTCCTATACATTACCAATTTCTACGCGTTTTTTAATCGCTATTCAAAACAAAAAACAACTTTGGTTACACGAGTGAAAACTTTCCTTTTCTTTAATTTCTTTTCGGGTTTTTTCGTAATTTTCTTATCTACTCGCATTTTAGATACTGGAAGTGCGAATGTTTTTATAAATATTTCTATGGTAATAATCTTTCTATTACTAGTATTCTTTTGGTTGATAAGTTTGATGACCTCATTTAAAATTCAAAAAGAGATTGAAAAATGGGAAAAATTATTCCCTAAATTAGAAGAATGGGCTCAAGAATTAGAGCAACTTTCTTTAGAAAATTCAATTATTTTTGACGAGGAGGAACTCCCGTAATTGTTGTTCTGGTGAAATATCAATGATTTCTTCAAGACGTAATAAGTTCGAAATTTGGGCAGAAGTACTGGAATTTTGCCTAAGAGCTAAAAGAACTCAAACGTGGCTATTACGAGAAACACGGTTAAAAACGAGCGCAATAAAAGAAACTCTTCAGTTTCTCCTCTCCCGAAATTTAATTGAAGAACAAAAAGAAGGTGATATCAAAAAATATCAAACAACAGATCGAGGGGAAGAAGTATTAAAAAGATTTTACACCCTCGTCAATGATTACTTTGATTTAAAATAACTTAAACGTTAAATTGTTAATTGAACGACTTCTTATTCCTTTGAAACCAGACTCTAAACAATAGTTTTTATTCCATTTTTCATTATCGTATCTATAGTTAGGAATAGGGAAGTTATGCTCAAATGGATATAAGCGATATTAAATGTCCAAAATTTGCTTGGATATTAATGGTTGGTCTTGGTTGCCTCGATTTGATTAGAGGATTCATACACACCTTCATGCTTGAATTTGCAGCTCTCAATATTTTTGTAATTGACTTATCTGGCGGTGTGGATAATCAAATGTTCTTATTAGGGACGTTTGGAATTTCAAATTATCTCACGGGAATTATGTTCATATTAATTGGACTTAAAGCTCGACATTTAGTACCAATAATGCTTCCTGTGATACCAATCATATACTTCGGAGGAACCGCAGTAATTAGTAGGAATACTAACCCAACCGCCCAGTTAGGGGGAGTTCCTTTCATGTTAATATATTTCGCTCTCTGTATCACCGCATTTATAGCAATCTTGGTTATAAAAATTAAGAATAGAATGGCGAAAAAATAAGAAGGACTATTTCATAAATCCTTTAGTAATATTCTCTGGGTATATGCATCAATGACAAAATTAAATCAGATATACATTGAGCAGTAGAGTGGAGCTTCTCTATATCGATTTTATCGAGTGTGTCTTCTGCAGTTAGTAAATAATAAGGTGATCTAATCCAATGGATAACTTTTAAATCAGATTGAGTGGCAAAATGTCCTGCTTCTCCGATTGGAGGTGTTGCGAAAAAATTATCTGGAATTAACATCATATTTTCAATATTATAATCCCTGCAGACTTTAATAACGGGAGCGACTAAGTTCTCATTTCGTGAGATAAAGATTGCTCCTAATGCTAAATTACGTGTAATTTTAAAGTCATGAGTATTAGGATCTTCAATAACTTCTTTAGCACACATATGTTCTAAGTTTAAGTCTACAAGTACATCTTTTAATAAGGTATCCTTATATTTACGGACAAACGTTTCAGCACCAATACCCCCATATAGATGTCCTGCCGTTAAGCAAAAGAGTAGAGTTCTCGGCCGTTGTGTTTTTGGAACTTGTACCCATGCTCTTAGTTGAGCTAATACCATAGCGACGCCTGTACCATCCTCAGATGCTCCTTTAAATGCTGAATCATGATGAGTTGAAATCAGTATCATATCCTCAGAAGTTCCGGGTAAGACGCCCCAAATATTATGTGCGATACTTGGTTCTTTAATACCTTCAAGTATGATAGTGCCTTGGGCATTTGCTTCCTGGACTAACTCTCGGACTTTCATGCCATCATATTTACCAACATACACTGAGGGAATTGGTTTCATGGTGCCATCGTAAGGTCCCCAGTGACTATTTATATTTGTAGGATAATCCCTTAGAATCAATATTAATCCAAGTGCACCTCTATCAAATGCACGCCAGTAAACAGAATCTTCCCTTCTTTTTCCGCCTAATCCTTGTGGAGGAAAGTTAGTTAACGCAAATGTTAAGATGAGTTCAGTATTCTCATCAATCGCATTAGATGGATCAGACATATAAAAGAGTTTTGATAACTTAAGTAATTTCCCTATAGGTAATGTTGGAAATTCAATATCTGCAACAACAATCTTATCGCTCACATCTATTTTCTTAAAATCTTTTTCTTTTCCCGTACCAACATAAACTAATGGAGCTGTTATACCTTTTTCTGTCGTAAAACCCGTATTAAGCACGTAAAAGCATGGTACCTCCATCTTTTCTCCTCCATTTGATATTATTAATTTCCAATTCGTCGCACTCCAATCTATTACTTCAAAAGGTTCCTTTTTCACAGATTCCAATCCTAATTCTTTACATTTATTTACTAAATAATCTTCAATCTCATGAGCTTGTTTTGTCCCAATTCTTCTATGCGGAACTTTACAAACATCCATTAAATCTTTTTGAATTTCCTCTGAGGTTGGTGCCTTAACTTTCAATTTCGGTGGTTCGGCTT
>JABXKC010000043.1 GCA_013375495.1 Promethearchaeota archaeon | reverse complement strand
AAGGAAGTGTTAGGATTTTCTGGTGAGTTACTTTTCCTCTAGGTATTTGTTTGATTAAGTGGGATGAGGTTCTTGGTGGAAACATATACATGAAGTTTCCGGAAAATTTAGAGATTCCGGATAATGTAGTGCAACAAATTCAAATTTCACATAATTTTGTTGAATCATACATTACTATTGAAGAAAAAGATTGGAACTCAATTTCTTACTACAACGAAAATAAAGAAATTATAATCGTTATGGTCTTAGATAAATACGATGATAGTTCGGATTATACAGTTATTTTAGATGAATTTAAGAAAGAACTTGAGTTAGAACTGAAGGAAAATAAGCTCAAAGAGCACTTAGAACGAATTTACAACCTCTCGTTGAATGTTTTTAGGACAAGAGATGAAGTAATAGGTAAATTAAGTAATGAAGTAGCTCAACTAAAAACTATGGAATTTGATTTAAAAAAAAGATTTGAGAAGATAGCAGAATCAGATCACATAAAAGTTAAGAGTAAAATTCAATTTTTACTAGCCATCAATAATGAGATGGAATATAAACAGTTAAGAAATTCTATTAATACCAGTAAAAGTTGGTTAGATGATGTTCTGAAGACCCTATCTAAAAATAAAGTCGTTGGCTATAATATTGAAAAAGATTCTTATTTTCTTAACATATGATTATGTTGAAAGCTCTTTTATAAAGAATTAGATTATTAAAAAGGCTTTTATTCTAATTATTATACGTTTAAAATTTACTTTTTCAAAATATTAATGATCTAATTATGAATCTTTCAG
This sequence comes from Promethearchaeota archaeon, assembly GCA_013375495.1. The sequence goes on along the minus strand of JABXKC010000043.1, from coordinate 24,414 downwards.
ACGAGGAACAAAACGAAGTTCTAAAAGTGATGAAATCGCAGATGTTAACTCTTTTACACGGTGAATTTGTAAAGAAGTTTGAAGAAGAATTTGCTCGTTATATAGGCGTAAAACACGCCATTGCTGTGAATACTGGAACGGCAGCCCTTCATATTGCCATTGCCGCTTTAGATATCGGACCTGGAGATGAAGTAATAGTTCCACCATTCACTTTTATTGCTTCAGCTAGTTCCATCCTCCACAATAATGCAATACCTATCTTTGCTGATATTGACGATAAATCTTACACACTAAATCCAGAATCTGTTAAGGAAAAAATAACTGATAAAACTAAAGCAATAATTCCAGTCCATTTGGCAGGAATCGGTGCAGATACGAGTGCTCTAATTGATATTGCTAAAGATAATGAAATTTTCGTCATAGAAGATGCCGCACAATCCATTGGGACAAAATGTTATAATAAAAAAGTCGGAGCTTTAGGTCATCTCGGATGTTTTAGTTTTTACCCTTCAAAAAATATAACTACAGGAGAAGGGGGCATGATCACCACTGATGATGACATGTTGGCTGAACAATGTCGATTGTTAAGACATCACGGTGAACCTGAGTGGTATGTTTACAATAGATTAGGTTATAATTATAGAATGACCGAAATTCAAGGTGCTATTGGTAGAGTACAACTAAAAAAAATAGATGATTTTATTAAAACGAGAAATGAAAATGCAGAATATTTATCAAAAGCAACTTCAGAGATTCAAGGAATAGAACCACCCTTTGTACCTGATTACTGCGAACCTGCATTTAATTATTGGATAGGACGCATCAATCCAGAGGTAATAGGCTTGACAAAACCTCAATTTCTGAAGGCTTTTCCTCGAAGCAAAGTACTTTATCCAAAACCTCTTTACGAAACCAAATTATTTCAAGAAAAAATTGCGTATTCTAAAGGATGTCCTTGGTCGTGCCCTTTTTATGGAAAAGAAATTGATTACAAAAAGGTTCATTTGCCTAAAGTAGAAAAGATTACTAAGGAAATATTCGCTCTAGATATCCATCCAAAAGTTTCAAAAAAGTCGCTCGATGAAAATATAGAAATTATGAAAAAGTTAGCAAAAAAATAACCTTCGAAATCCTTAATTTATGAAAAGAGTTATCATACATGTATATGGAGTTGTTCAAGGAGTATTTTTCCGTTATACAACTCGCAAAATTGCTCGGAAACTGGCCCTAACGGGTATTGTTAAGAATTTACCTGACGGTAGCGTATATATTGAAGCTGAAGGGCCAGAAGATAAGTTAAAAGAATTGTTAAAATTCGCTAAAAAAGGTCCGAAGTCCGCTATAGTAGAAAGAATTGAATATGAATACAAGGAAGTTCAACATAAGTTCAAAGGATTTGAATACTCTTTTTAAATCTAGTTATGCTAAGTGTTTTATGTGTTCTAGATATTACCTAGATATTATTTAAGATGATAAATAATATTTCGATATTATTAATCATGTCATTAAAGAGAAATAAATTCCTTCAACTATTTCGGACTATTAACACCCAAAATATTAAGTATCGAGGCCCATTAATTTTAAGGATGTATGGCTTAATGAATGAACTTGAATTATCTAACGAAAATAGATATATTCTTTGTAATTTTATAGATCAAAATAGTGAAAGATTTAATTTAAGAAAGGATATATACGATATCAACAATGAGGTTTCCTTAAATCAACTTTTTCTCTTTGCATATAATAAAGCTAGAACAAACAATTTAATTCCAAAACTATATTCCGAATATGTTAACACTGTTAATGCACTGTCACACAAAATAGACACTCATGTGAACTTGTCATAAAATATAATAGTTTAAGAACATCTTTTAACCATAAAAAAATACTTCTGAGTCTCAACATGAAAATGATTAATAAGGATCATTATTATTATGAAAGTAAAAAAAAGCCAATTAATAATGTGAGAAATTATGACTGTTAAATCCAGCTATATTATTAAGATTTGTTTACTCGGGGAAGCTAACGTCGGTAAGACTTCATTGGTTTACCAATTTATTGAGAAAAAATTTCGAGGGAATTATAAAAGCACTTTGGGGGTAAACTTATTAAAGAAAGATATGAACATTAAGGAATTTGGAGATGTGTCCGTTCAGATCTGGGATTTGGGCGGTCAAGAGAGTTTTAGGAGCCTTCGAAAGTTGTATTTAGAAGGTGCTAATGGAGCGTTGATAATATACGATTGCACTATGAGAGGTACTTACGAAAAACTTGAGGACTGGATCCTAGATTTCAAAGAGGCGAGAGGAGACGAACCCTTACTACTTATTGGGAATAAAACTGATTTAACAGATACTATAAAAGTCCAAGAGAGTGAAGGTATCAAACTCGCAAAAAGATTTAGCATGGATTTTGTACCTACTTCTGCTAAAACGGGATCAAATGTAGAAACTGCTTTTATGGAAATCATCAAAAAAATATTGGAGAAGAGTTTAGATAGTTAGACTTCTAGATTTCATCCCAATCAATTTTTTATTTGAATTTTAGTAAAATAAGAAATTTATATAACTCATTTATAAATGCCTTTATAAATAAAAAATCATTTATAAAGAAATACCGTTTTTAAAAGAATTTAATTTTACTTAATTAGTTCAAATCATATTTATTAAGTTTGATGTAAGATGGCAGAAGAAGAGGATGAATTAGAAGAAGAGGATGAATTAGAAGAAGAGGGCGAAGACGAAGAAGAAGAAGAGGAAGGTTTAGACTATAAAATCGAAAATGTTGTTGCTACTGTTGTCGTCGAGATCACAGAAAAAATCGATTTAAATCAAATTGCTCGTAAACATGCGGATGTTGAATATAACCCTGAAAGATTTCCCGGATTAGTAATGAGAATTGAAAAGCCGAAAGCAACAATTTTAATTTTCTCAACAGGGAAGATGGTAGTTACTGGGCTACGAAAAGCTTCGGAAGCACCGAGAGTTGTGGATAAAGTAGTAAAGAATATAAGAAAAGCAGGGATTAAAGTATCCAATCCTGAAATCACTATTCAAAATATAGTAGCTAGTGGTGATTTACACACAAATATTGATTTAAACATGGCAGCAATCGTTATGGAGTATGCTATGTACGAACCAGAAGTTTTTCCTGGGTTAATCTATAGAATGCAAGATCCTAAAACAGTATTTTTAATATTCAGCACGGGAAGGATTGTTTGCACTGGAGCTAAACGAAAAGAAATAGTTAAAGAAGCTGTAAAGAAGTTAAATATACAGGTACGAGAATTGGGTGTCGCTAAAAAGGAATTAGGCGATACTGATTATCAAGATATAACTTTTATTTAATTATTTTTATTTTTTTTATTTAACTGAAGATGTTTGTAAATTAATGCTATTTAGTTATATTTCTAAATATGTTATAATTTAAACTAATATTTCATACAAATTAGCACAAATTATTAACTTTTAAAAGATATTTGAGTTTGAATTAATCTTTTTGAAACACAATCATAAATTCACAATGATCCTTTCCTGATTGTAAGCTGCAATCTACTTCTTGAGCAAAACAATGTATATTAGTCATTTTTTCAACTAAACCTGCTAGCAATCCTGCTTCAAAGGAACAAAAACTACCCTCTGTTTTAATTCCTTTATTGATAAGATCCTTGATTGAAGAATGTCCTTTAAGTTTCAATTGAACTATTTCTTCTGAACTTTCTGTAATTTCGATTTCTCCAACATTAAATTCAGCTATATTCTCTTTTATAGCCTCAGGTATAGTTTTAACATCTTCAATTGGTTTCACATTTAAATGTGTCCCTAACTCATGACCTAAATAGTAAAAAATAGCCTCTAATTGGTGACCAAGAGCCAATAATGCTCCTACCTTCATATCTCCAATCTCTTTTCCCGACTTCAAATGTTTCCTCATTTGTACTAAAATTTTTGAAAGTAATTGACGATCCATTTTTTTTCACTCTCTTTCTTATTAATTTATTTTAAATTTTTACGGAGGAAATAAATCCATACAGTATAGCGTCAATAATATCTTCCTCCTGAATATTGACGCATAATCTTCTGTCTGCCACAATAATAGTTGGTAATGAAGTAATCTTATACTCATTAGTTAATTGGTAATGTTTCTCTACATCTATTTTTTCGATATATAACTTTTTTCCAAACATTGAAATATTAATTCTCTTTAGCATTTCTTCTATTGGTAAGCACGGACCGCAATGAGATGATGAAAAGAATAAAATTTTCGGATAACCTTTCTGGAACTTTTCTAACTTAAATCACCTTTAAAATGCCATTAGAATATTAAATTAAATTTATTGGTCCTTATACTTTTCATATAGGTTTTTAATTATCGCTTGAAATGCCTTATATACGCCAGTCCCTGTTTTTGCACTGGTTTTATAAAATCCTAGAAAATCTCTTTTATCAACTACTTCCTTTATCTTGTCATTTTCAATTGAGTTTTCATCTACCAAATCAACCTTGTTTCCGAATAATACAATTGGAATATCTCCACAATATTTTTTAATATCTTCGTGCCAATCTAAGATATGATCAAAGCTCTTCTCAAGTTCATCTGGTGCATGAGAAAATACTATAATCGCAGCTTTACTTCCTTTGTAAAAAGTTGGTCTCATAAATGAAAATTCTGCTTGGCCTGCAATATCCCAAAAAAACAATTTTACTGCGTTCCCTTCTAATTTTTCGTCATATTTGGAGAATTGAGCCCCTAGAGTTTTAATATACTCCTTTTTAAAACTTCCCTTTGTATATTTTTTGATTAAGGAGGTTTTACCTACACCACCATCTCCAATAACAGTAATTTTGAAAACAAAATCCTTCCTTTCGTCACTATTGCTCATAAAATCACATTATAGTTTTTATTCAATATGTCATTGCAGTTTTTTATTCATCTTTAAAATATAGATTATAAATATTATTTTTTATTTATATTGCTTTTTATTATTATGTGGTTTGCTTTAAATCTTAAAGATTTTTATCAAATTAACCAGATAAAAGTAATTTGTAAAACTTGATAGAATTATAATGGATCGTTTAGATATTATCGAAAAAATCGTCGTGAATTTTACAAAAAGTAAAATTACACTTGCAGTTGCAGAATCTTGTACAGGAGGGTATATCTCGAATATGATAACTAATGTTCCTGGTGCTTCTAATGTTTTTGAACGAGGAATAATATGCTATAGTAATTCTTCTAAAATTCATCTTTTGAACATCAATCCCGATTATTTGATCCAATATGGAGCAGTATCAGAAATAGTAGCCAAACATTTGGCTAATAATATTAGAATCCTTTCAGATGTTACCATCGGAATAGGAATTACAGGGATCGCGGGACCTACAGGTGGTACTCCTGAAAAGCCAGTAGGTTTAGTTTATATTGGTTTTTCTACTCAGAAGGAAACAATAGTAAAGAAATATCAATTTAAAGTTAATCGTATTACATTTAAAGAAAAAGTCTTAGAAAAGATACTTACTTTACTTCAAAATTTCGCATGAGGATTCAAGATCATTATTTTATTCTTTTTATTTTCATATCTTTTTATAGATTAAGTAAAAAGAAAGAATAAGCAATAAAAATGTTGAGCTTATTCGAATGAATCTACTTCAAACAAATTACATTTCGTTTTTCGTGGTCTATTTCATTATTAGCCTGATTAATACTTTTGTAATTTTATATATCCCCGTCTTCATGTTAGTTGTTTTAGATGTGAATAGAATTGAATTAGCCTTCATTCAATTTCTTTCCTATCTAACCCTCTTTTTAGGGCCAATCACAGGGCTATTTTTTGATAAATTTACGCATAAGAAGAAAAAACTCATATTGATTTCAAGCGTGTTTCTTTTCTTCAGCTTTTCGTTTTTTAATTTAAACCTTGATAACTTGTCTTATTTCGGAATTTTCTTGGCTTTGAATTTTACTAGTAGGCTAATAATCAAAGCAGGGATGAGTAAATTAATGTTGGAAGCCTCTGAACAAAAAAATATAAAAAAAAATATAATTCTAATCTCAAACGTTAGTGCATCTTTTGGAAGTATCGTTCCAATCCTTATTTTTAATGTTCTAATTTACGATATAGATTCTATTAGTTTATGGTCTTTATTTTTTAACCTTTGTTGGATGATGTCTTTACCTATTTTGATTACATTTTTTTTAATTAAAGATGAACAATTGACTGTAGATGATAAAATTAAAAATACGCTCTTAAATTCAGTAGATCATAATATAAGAAAATATAGTCAATTCGGATTATTACTAACTTTTTTAACTAACTTTTTAATATGGGGCGATAAACTAATTGAATTTCCATTCACCTTGTGGATTCTTACCAAATTTGGAGAATCCGGATTTTTTCATTACTCTTATTTCTTTTTTATCTTTACATATTTATACATAGGTGGGTGGTTTATTTCAAGACGTCTAATAAACCAGTATAAATCGAGAATATATCTTTCAATTTCGATTGTCATATATGCCATGTTAATGTTCTCCCTCATATTTGCCGATTTAACATCATTCTTATTAATTACAGCCGTAAACAAAATAGTATCAGGGGTTATGATGTCGCAACTAACTGAGAGAAATATTGACATTTCAAAGTTGAGTAAAAATACTGCTCTATCGTATGAAATGATAAGGAGTTCGAGTTTATTAGCAAGTTTCATATTTGTGCCTTTAGGAACACTTCTAAGTTCTTATGTTCCTATTGAAAATTTAGTTATAATAGTAGTCTTTATGTCGTTGTTTTCATTAACGCCAATTTTCTTCCAAAAACTTAAGACACATTAATTAATTTACCAGTTTGCCGTTATCCATGATTTGCTTTTTAATTCCGTCCTTATATTCAACAATAATATTAGCTTGTGGAGTAGTAACAAAATCCCAATGAACTTGTGAGACTGAGGTACCTCCCATCATTGTATTAGATCCAAATGCTATATGTACGCTTCCATTGATCTTTTCGTCCGTTAGTATATAACCGATTGCTTTTGTTATTTCGGGATTGCATCCAATTCCTAATTCAGCAACGTTGTACGTTCGTATTTCAGCTAGATTCTTATCCCGGTCAAACTTTTCACTTTGCTTAAAGGTGTTTATTAATTCACTTAGATTCTCATCAGCAGTAACTTCATCAATTAATAATTGTCCATCCTTGAACTTCAGTTGTATATTTTTTACAATTTTATTACTAAGTCTATCTCTCGTTAATGGACAAAAAAGAGTTCCTTCTCCCATTTTCTCGTGTGGAGGAAAAAATATTTCACCAGCGGGTAAATTTCCACCCAATAAACCTAGAGCTATCCTTTCATCTGATAATAAACCATTATCTTGAATTTTAGTACGATCTTGGATATTTACCCAAAAATCAGTTCCTAAATCATCCGTAACATAGACTTTCTTCGCGTTGTCGAAGTTTTTAGCTAAATTTTCTGTAATTTCATCCATTTTCTCTTGAGGGACACTTATACCACCTACAATAAATTTCTCTAATAATTCATATTCAATACCGTAATATTTGGCAGCTTTTTTTGATGGCCACCCTGCATAGCACCATTTCTTACCTGGTGCAAATTCTTTTTTGCCACCATAAAGAACATCCTTTATAGGAGCGATGTATTTTATTTTTGCATTCAATTTTTCTCTCGGTGCTCTGCTACGAACTCCTGGATCCTCATCAGGTTCAATCACGATATAGGCGTCAATGTTTTCAATCAATCTTAAATAATGAAGAGGTGTCATCTCTAAAATTTCACTAGTAATGCTCGAGTCTTGGAATGTACTTTCAGTGAAGTAATCGCTATTGGAGACGATTACAGGAATCCCATTTTTTCTATAGACATTTAACGCAATTTCTTCTAACAAATCCTGGCTATAGATTCCCCCTCTAACTAAAACATTTTCTCCCTTTTTCTGAATATTTATAGCGTTGACGATATTTTTGGCACATAACTTAATTTTTTCTTTATCGACCATATTTGCATATATTATTTTTCTTTAATATTAATTTCTATGAAATTAAAGCGAGAATCTAAAATAACAACTTTATCAACATTAGATTTATTACAAAGAATTGTTTTAATTAAAATATCAGTAAATTGAATTCTTTATAAGATCACCTAAGATTATTATTTTAACATTGAGCAAGACGGAATTATGGTTATACGAGAAGTAGGTTTATTGTTTCGAGGTTTTACATTAGTAAAGAAAAGTTATCACAAAACTACTTTAGGAAAAATCGATGCTGATCTTAGAAGTGGTTTACTTACTGCTCTCTTGAATTTTGCAGAAACGGCGTTTGCTACTGGAACCGTAGAATATTTTCAAGGAAACCGTTTTACAATTGCGTTTATAAACGCAAGAATCCTATCCGATGATAGTTTGGAACCAGAATTATTAGTCTCATATGCGATCATAGATAGACAAAAAAAAATCGATAAGTATATCCATAAAATCGTTAATCCTTTATTAACTAAGGTTGCCAAGGAATTTAAATCGCAACATGAAGGGAAAAATTTATCAGAAGTATCTCAATTTAAAATTTTTAAGGATTCCCTTGATGTAATTTTTGGTTCCAATACTAAGAAAATCGATCAGAAACTCGATGGACTATTTCAATAGATTTTTTTAAAAAACAATTAAACTTATTTCATTGATTTTAATTTCAATAAGTACCACAATATTAAAGGTAGAGCAATTGTAGCGTCAGCAATAACTGTTGAAAATTTAGCATTCTCACTTACTTTCCCCCATGAAATTGCTTCGTGTAAAGTCGCCCCACTAAGACCACCTTGTTCTGGACGATCCATAGTTATCTGAATTGCATACAATGCTGAATTAGGGCAAAATTGAAGCGATTGCATTATAAAATTCTTAGGGACTCCTCCCCCAACAATACATATCCCCGCATGTTTAGTATCCCACGCTAAATCTACCATCTTTAACATGTCTTTGAAATGATTGAGGTTTAAATTTTGGTGATGAAATCCTAATTGTAATGCCAAACCTGAGTCTGTAAAAGCGGGACAAAAAATTGGGATATTTTTTTCTGCACAAATTTTTAGAATTGACTTATCATTTTTAGGAAGATTATCTCCAAGAAACTTTAAAAATGAGCTTACGGGCATATTTTCGTCAGGAATTTCCAATTTTGACACAAAATCTTCAATCCCCTCGTAAGTCTTATTTGGTAAGAATACATCATAGATTCTGTTTAACTCTTGGTTATGCAACTCAGAATCATCAATTTCTTTTGCGTTTAAATCCCCCTGCAAATGATGATAACCTAGAGTTTCTGCAATGTCGTGAGTTAAAGAAGCACCTGTAGTAACAAGAACATCTATAAAACCCTCTTCTATAAAATCGTGGATAACTTTTTGCATTCCTACTGGAACTAATGCCCCTGCAAGCCCAAAAAACTTAATACATTCCTTATCTTGAATCATTTGTTTATATATTTCACACGCTAAAGCTAAACGCTTTGCGTTAAATCCCGTGTCTTTTAAAGATGAAATAAGATCAACAATATTATCATTCCCATCTATTTTAAATTGATGTACCTTCTTCAATTTTTTTTTAATTTCTTCATTTGGCATAATTTTCACTTTATTAACTGTTAGAGATAAAAGAAATCAATTCAATTATTAATTTGGCTGCCAAGTTGGAAGTCATATTATTAGGTAAATCTAATCCGGGAGAAAACTCGACTATATCAAAACCAATAATATTGATATTTTTAACCAGTTTTCTAAAGATTTTCCATAATTCTCGATAAGAAAATCCTCCAGGTATAGCATATCCTGTCCCTGGTGCTATAGATGGGTCTAATACATCGATATCAATTGAAACATATATGTTTTTTATGTTAGATTTTTTGAAAAAATCGATAATTTTATCGCTGAATGAATCTATTCCAATGTCGTTGAGCAAATAAGCGTTTAAATGTGTAATTTGCTCATTTTTTGCAATGTCTAACTCAGGAACATCAATATCTCTCGTTCCAACAATAAGTAAATTGTTATTTGATATATAATCTAACTCATATATACGGTGGGAAACTGTTGCATGAGAATGTATACCTTTATCATATTTTTCATACAAATCGAGATGAGCGTCAAAGTTAAGAACTCCAAATTCACTTTTTTCATCAAAAGAATCCCCTATAGCTTTAATTACTGGATATGTGCAAAAGTGATCGCCTCCGACCATTATAGGAATTACCTCTTTTTTTTGATTATATATAGAGTTCATAAAATTAACAATTTCTATAAGATTCTTCTCTATGTTAGCAGGCTCAATCGAGACATTTCCGACATCAACAAGTTTTAATTTAGGTATTTCAACTCCCATTTCTGTTGTTAATCCTAAATTTTTTGAAATTTCACGTATTTTTTGTGGTGCTCTTGCGGAATCAACAACTTCTAGAGAACTTAAATAATCCCAAGGAATTCCAAAAAACACAAATTTCGTATCGTTTTCAATAGTTTCACCAAAATCAAAAAAAGTCAAGGTTAAATCCCTTCTATTTATGTAAATTACATTTGATTTAATGTATCTATTCCCAATATGTTTAATCCAATTTTAATTACAATTTGAACACATCTTATAAGTAAAAGTCTCGCATTTTCTAATTCTTTATCATCAGATAATACCTGGCAAGATGAATAAAACGAATTAAAGGCTTGACATAAATTAAGCAGATACTGGGGAATTAAATGAAGACTATAAGATCTTTCTGCTGTGTCGATAATTTCAGGAAAATATGTTAATTGCTTTATTAATAGTAGTTCTTTTTCATGAATTAATAAATCCCAATTAATATTCGAGCTTATTTCTCTTCCTGATTTTGATATAATGGAGGCAATCCTCGCATAACAGTACTGAATATAGGGACCTGTTTCCCCCTCGAAGGAGATGCTTTCATCTGGTTTAAAGATAAACCCTTTTATGTGATTAAACTTCAATATATAAAATTTAATCGCTGCTAAACTAATTGTTTCAGCTCTCTTCTTCTTTTCAATTTCTGTTAAATCTGGGTATCTTTTATTAACTTCTTGAAAGGCAAGGTTTTCTACTTCCTCAATAACATCATCAGCATCGACCACAGTTCCTTCTCTACTTTTCATTTTACCGCTTGGTAATTCAATCATTCCATACGATAAATGATAATTATCTTCTTTAAACCCCAACTTATCTAAAATAGCAAAAAGCCACTTGAAATGTTGAATCTGAGGATCACCCACTATGTAAATTGATTTATCGTAGTTAAAATCTTCTTTTTTCTTATAAGCTAAGTAGATATCTTGAGTTATATAAATGGATGTTCCATCACTTCTAATTAATATTTTATCTTCGAGATTATATTTTTCTTTTAATCTTGCAATAACAGCTCCATCATCAGTTTTCTCAAATATTCCTTGCTCTAGACCCTCTAATATTTTCTTTTTTCCTCCTAAATATAAATCAGATTCATTATAAACTTTGATAAATTCAATTCCAAATTTCTCGTATGTTATATTAAATCCATCTATTGCCCATTTATTCATTTTATTCCACAAATCAAGCGTTTCTTGGTCTCCTGACTCCCATAATCTCAATAAATCTTGAGCTTTTTTATCTAAATTATCATCATTTTTAGCCATTTTATTATATAGTACATAAAAATCACCAACAAAATGATCACTTTTTTTATCTGGTTCTTTTTTGTTTCCCCATTTCTTATATGCAAGCATACTCTTAGATATATGAATACCACGATTATTGTATAAATTAACTTGAAATACTTTATGCACTTTATATTCCAATAAATTAGATAGAGTTTTACCTAATACCATATTTCTTACATGACCAAAATGAAGAGGTTTGTTGGTGTTTGGTGAGGGATATTCAACTACTATTCTCAATCTATCAGTTTTATTGGATAATTCTCTTGACCTTCCATAATCGGTTTTTAATTTGAAAATGATTTCAAGAATATACCTTGAGTTAATTGTAAAGTTTATATACGGTCCAACCGCCTTGATTTTCTCTATAAACTCAGGTAATTGTATTTTCTCACTCAAATCTTGCGCTATTAAATTTGGTGCTTTTTCCAAAAATTTTGAAAGTTTGAAACAGGGAAAAGCATAGGTAGAATCAAATTCTGGAGGAGGAATTTCTATTGATGATTCTATTTCTTCTATATTAAGATCTGAAATATATTTTTCCAGAACCTCTGCTATTGACTTGGTATCAATTACTTTCATTTTCAGAATCCGATTGACGTCTAAACCTTCTATTTCTCTATTGAATGAAACTTTTATCTGTTTTGTTAAATATATTTAGAATAACTCATAAAATTTTTGATTATCTATTAATAAAACGGTTGATTTGTTTATGTCATTTGAACAAGAAGCGAGAAAAAATTTTCCTTTATGGCCTATCCACGACGATGAAGAGATAAATGCTTTACAAAATGTTATTAAATCTGGTGATTGGTGGTGTGGAGCCCCAGGTGCTCATCAAGGAAATAATGTTTGGGCGTTTCAAGAAGAATTTGCTAAGTTTCATGGCGCCAAATACTGTGTAGCGGTTTTTAACGGTACCGTTGCTATAGAAGCCGCGCTCATGGGATTAAATATTGGCTTAGGTGATGAAGTAATCGTTTCTGATTATACTTTTGTGGCATCTGCTTCAGCAATAATAGCAACAAATGCAATTCCAATATTTTGCGATATAAATCCTGAAACTTTTGTAATGGATGTTAACAAGATCGAGAAACTTATCACGAAAAAAACTAAAGCAATTGTGCCTGTTCACTTAGGAGGAAATCCTGCAGATATGGAATATTTAATGGAAATCGCTACCAAATTCGACTTAAGCGTAGTCGAAGATTGTGCTCACGCACATAATTCAGTGTATAAAAACAAAAAAGTTGGAAACTGGGGTAACGCTGGCACGTTTAGCTTTCAAGCTTCAAAAGTTCTCACAAGTGGAGAAGGAGGGGCAATAATTTGTAATTCTGATGAATTAGCAGATAAAATTTATTCTTATATTGATTGTGGGAGGAAAAAAAATCAATATTTTTATGAACATCTCTCATATGGAACAAACTATCGAATGACAGAATACCAAGCAGCAGTTTTAAGAACTCAACTAAAAAAATTCCCTGACCAACATAAACTACGAAACGAAAATGCCCAATACTTAATGAAAAAATTAAACGATATCGAAGGGTTAAAAACAATGAAACCTACCCCCGGAACCACAAGTTTAGGGTGGTACGTATTTCCTATAGTATTTGAACCCGAGAAGTTTGGAGGTATTACCAAGTCAGAATTTTATAAAAAATTGAATCGAAATGGTATTCCTACTGACGATTGCTACCCACCTTTACATAGTTTAGATTGCTTTAAGACCTTGAACTTAAAAAAAGGAATTGATTATTCTAATGCAAATTGGGGCGAAGAAAAAAGTAAGGACAGCAACTTTCCAATTGTTTCTGATATTTACTCAAGAAGTATAGAATTCCCTCAGGAAATGCTATTAGCGAGTAAAGAAAAGTTAGATACAGTCGTGGACTTTATCGAATCGTTGAAAGACAAGGATTAAGACACAATATTAAACTAGTTCTTCTATTTTTTTAGATCTTGCGCTTTTATACATTGCTTCAACGATATTTAAAATTTTATATCCATATTCGCTATCTGTAAGAGGTTTTTGATTTTTTGATACACATTCCATGAAATGAGCAATTTCTTGAGGATATCCATAAGTCCAAGCTTCAGATGGAACGGGAAAGGTCCACCCTTTCGTAGTTTCAGCTTTTTCTACAGCGTAGCCATACCCATTTTTGCTATAAACACTCATTAAATTAGAAAAAGTAGGTGCAACCTTTATTTGCCCTTCAGTTCCAAACAGCTCGAATCGCATGTCATATCCCCCCGGAGCCGTCCACGACTCTTCGATTGTTACTTGAGCATCGTTTTCGAAATATAAAACTCCGATTGCGTTGTCTTCAACTTCACAAAATCCAAAAACTCCTCGATCCGGTTGAATAGTCTTAATTTGACAGAAGACTTCTTTAACTTCACATCCAAGGTACCAAACTAAGCAAGCAATATCGTGTATTCCTAAATCTAATAAAGCACCACCTCCAGAGTCTTCTGATTTGTAGAACCATTTAGAATGTGGCCCTGAATGTTGTTCTTTTCCTCGTCCCATATAAATCTCCCCTAGAGCGCCTTCCTTAATAATTTCTTTAACTTTGCTAAAAGAAGGAGCATACATGTTGTTTTCGCAATAAAAAATTGTACTATTAGAAGATTTTTCAACATCTAACATTTCTCTTGCTTCTATAATGTTTCTAGCTAAAGGTTTTTCTACGAGCGCGTGTTTCCCTGAGTTTAAAATATTACAAGTAACATCTTTATGCAAATTATTAGGGATACAAGCAGAAACAGCGTCACATTCTAATTTTAGTAAATCTTTATAATCTTTATAATAATTATTGATGATTTTGTATTTTTTCATTAAACTTATGGCTTCTTCTTTATTATTTGAAGCTATTCCTATAATTTCTACATTTGGTAGTAAGGAATACGAATAACAATGATGATCAGCAATAAAACCGGATCCAATGATACCTACTTTAATCTTATTCATAACAATTCTCCGGACGCATTTCTCATTAAATATCTTTTGGATTTTTAAATTTATAATTATCGTTAGATTTTACTTCCAGAATTCCGAGGAAGAAGTCAACTCTTTAATTTTAGAAAAAGGACAAGCAGCAATGCAATTTCCACAATCACCAGAATTTTCAATCCAAAATTCAAAACACTTTTCTACATCAACATAGTACTTTTTAACGCATGAATTGTTAGATATCGTGGCAGGTTCAAAAGTAGGTTCTATCTCTTTTGTAATTGCATCGGTTTCACAAGCCTCAGCACATTTAAGGCAAGTTTTACAAAAATTCTCCACCTTTTTAATAAAGTCTAAGTTAAAATCATCAACCATTAAAGGCATGTCCGTAAAGACTTTACAAATTCTCACTCTTGGACCATATTCTGGTGTAAGCAACAATCCATTTCGTCCTAATGCTCCTAAACCAGCATCAATTGCTAGAGGAATACTTAGTGCAGTATCATTACCACATTGAATTGCTCTATATCCCAAATTTCTAATAAATTCTCCTAAACAAGCGATTACAAAAGCCATTCTTGAATAACCTAAGGCTGCTGCAGCTGAAGCTGGCTGAGCGGGAGCAGTAGAAATTGCTATTTCGTCCATTTCAATAGCCATTACTATAACTTTATCTATTCCTTGAGGTAAATTAATTGGACTTTCTAATATAGATTTAGATGCATCCCCTTTTCTAATTGCTTCTTTTGAATCAGCTTCACTAGTTGATGCTGGCCTTACAAATCCTGTTTGATAAATCCATTTTTCATTAACATCTGCAATACCTACGAGCGATGCTCCATAAAATTTGGCTGCTTTTTTCACCTTACTCGTAAATCTAGTTAAATCCTTAATTGAATATTTTTCTCTCATCCAGTCTACGCCGTATCCGATGTCCATTAATTCCTCTCTATGCCAACTGAAAGCAAAAGGAAATTTTTCATAAACTGTCCACCCTGCCGCAACTAACGCAAAATCAATCCTTGAGTATCCATCTTCACCCGAATTTATATGATTGTTTATATTATATTCAAACATCTTCCCATAAGTAGGCAATGATCTATCCCATAATCTCCTATATATCATGTTATACTTCTGATCGAAACGATTGTAATAATCCTCGTTAATCTCGTAGGGAAAATCAATTTTTTTTGTTTGCATCTCAATCCATTTTCTCTATTAATTTCCTTTTTAACTATAATTAAAAGAGTATGCTCTATTAAATACTATTTTAAAGCATGTAATTTAAAATTTTGAGAAGAAATTTATAAGTTAAAGTATCATCTATTTTTCTATGCCGATATTTATTTTAGCAACTAAACTTCAAAACCCTAATTTAGTAAAAAATCGGAAGGAACACGGTGAAGAATTCTTAAGATTAGTTAAGGATAAAATACCTAAAGTTTCATGGATTGCACATTATGCTATACTAGGACCGTATGACTTTATAGATATTTTCGAAGCTGAAAACGAACACCAAGCCGCAAAAGTTTCTTTACTTTCCCGGACTGCTGGAGCCGCTTTTGCAGAAAGTTGGACTGCTATTAAATACCCTGAATTTCTTAAATTAGTGGAAGATTTAGAATAAAAGAAGTGGTTTCCATTATGAGTAGGTTTATAGTGCAAATAGGATCAGGCGTAGATCAACATGGACATAACGATGATTGTACTAATGCTGCAATTAAGGCCATTAAGAACGCTATCTCAAATAACTGCCTAACTGGTTTATTAGAGATTTGTGGTTTAAAAGAACCAAATGACCTTCAAAAAATGAGTGTTCATGTAAAAATTGGAGCCCCTTATCCCGATAACATCAAAGAAGAAAAAGTATTAAAAGCCATTCCATTTGGTAAAAAATCAATTGAGATAGAAAAAGGAGGATTAGTTGCTAAAGGAATAATAATTAAAGAGTTAGGAGATTCTTCTGATAAAATAATAGTGTGTAACGCGGCTCTAACAGTATCAATTAGATGATATTATTAGAACTAAAATTATATTGGAGCTATACATAATGGTGAATAGATGCAAATGGGCAGATCATAATGATCTAATGAGGGAATATCACGATAAAGAGTGGGGAACTCCTCAACATGATGACAGAATACTTTACGAACTCTTAATACTAGAAGGTATGCAAGCTGGTTTAAGTTGGAATACAGTACTTCATAAAAGAGACAATTTCAGAGAGGCTTTTGATAATTTTGATTACAATAAAATCACGAAATACAGTGAGAAGAAAATTGAGGAATTAATGCAAAACGAAGGGATAATTCGAAATCGCTTAAAAATTCAATCAGTAATCACAAACGCTAAGTCTTTTGTCAAGGTTCAAAAAGATTTAGGTTCTTTTAATAATTATATTTGGGGTTTTGTCAACAATAAAGTAAATCTTAATTCATGGAAAAAGTTAGAAGAAATACCACCAAATTCTGCTCTTTCTGATAAAATTAGTAAAGATATGAAAAAAAGAGGATTTAAATTTATTGGAACGACTATAATATACGCTTTTTTACAAGCAATTGGAGTTGTAAATGATCATACAACTGATTGCTATCGATATGGTGAATTGGTTAATTCACTCTAGTTTTATTTCAAATTTTCTAAACCAATTTCTTTTTCTGCGTATTCTTTTAATGCAATCCATTGAGCGTCAGAAGTTCCAAAATATTTAAAAACCGCAATACCTAGACCAAAATTAAACCCTTTCATTTGTTTCAGCATTTCTTTTGAATTACATTCAACCGAATTTGTTACCGCTAACACAGGGCTTTTAAATTCGTGAATTCTTTTCTTCATATTCCTCATAAAATACCAATAGAAAAAATCACCTACTTTTCCCCAATACCACCCATCGTCTCGCGTTCCCATTAAATAGGGATATTCCATAGGTGATGCGACATCTAAAATTGAAGATAACTTTTGCCAATCTTGTCCTAATCTTTTTAGAGAGAGCATCTTTTTAGGACCAGGAAGACAAAACCATCCTGAAGTACATTCTTTATTTGTCTTCTTTATAACGGTTTGAAGCTTTTGGGCGTATCTTGCTATCGTATCTGATTTAAATTGGTACCATTCGCGACTTTTTAATGTTTTGGCTTTATGTCCAAAATCTTGGCTAAATTTCTCTATACAAAGATCGCAACAACACAAATCAGTAAAAGCTCCATCATATCTAATATAATCGGCGAAAAATCCACTCACCGAATAGTTTTTAACGACTTCTTTTGTTAGGTCTAGAAGATAATCTACATGTTTACTATTAGGACACATAAAACTAGTTGAAGGTATATATCCTTTTCCTCTCGATCCTCTTGATTTACCTAGTTGCATATCAACTTTATCAGTTAGGAAAGGTATTTTTTCTTGGTATTTTTTAAGAGAAACACCTTCGGGTAGATCGATCCTCATCTCACCCTCTTCATGGGTTGAAATGTCCCCTTTCCTATATTTTACATTTGATTTTTTCCCAGATTTTCCATGTGTACTCACTCTCTCAGGATGAATTACTCCTTGGTACGCATCGTTCATACTCGTAAAAGATACCATTATCTTTATATTTCTATCTTTACCAGCTTCGCAAAATTCTCCTAATATATCTCTCCCAACAGGATTCCACCCAACTCTTGTATCCCAAACACAAGCTCCATCCGTATCTTTAATAACAAGTCCAAAAACATTGAAATGATGTTTCTCCAATTTGTCCATAATTTCAATAACATTCAATCTTTTTTCGGTAAACTCGTAATCTAGTTTCCTAAAACCTTTAGGACCTCTAACTGGCATCAATCCCATGGCATATATATTTTTCACACCAAATGCTAATGTTAAAGTCCTAACCTTATCTGAATCTAACTTAAAAATTTCTGACCAACCAAAATTGTTTTGCATATTGTATCAATATTGACAATAATTAGTAATTAAATCGAAGAATTCAATAACAGAAATTCGATAATTTTTTAAAACAATTCTTTTAGTTAATTTATAAGACTATTAGAATTTTTAATAATACATACATTTAAACATTTATATATTCTAAGACCATTATTTATAATTGAAATCAAATTAAAATACATACTTAACCCATTAATTTATAAAAGTAGACAAAAAAAAAAGATTTAAATTCATGCTTGGAGGAATATTGAACGAAAATGTACGACGCTACATTTAAAATCATCATTTTTGGAGATGCAGGTTGCGGGAAAACAACCCTTACTCAGAGATTTTTGACAAATTTATTTGTATCGGACCAAACAATGACTATCGGAGTGGATTTCGAAGTTAAAAGCCTTTCTGTTAACAGTCAAAAAGTAAAGCTCCAGATATGGGATTTTGGGGGAGAAGAGAGATTTAGGTTTTTACTTCCAACTTATGTTAGAGGTGCTCGGGGTGGTCTATTTTTATACGATATCACAAATTACTCATCGATCGCTCATATCGACGATTGGTTAAGTGTTATTAGGAAAGAAATTAGGGCAGAAGATATATTTCCTATAATAGTGGTTGGTGGCAAAGCAGATTTAGTAGAGAATAGAGAAGTATCTTCTGCAGATGCAATAAAAATTGCGAAATCAAGAAATGTTAATGGTTTTATTGAAACAAGCTCTAAAACTGGAGAAAACATCGAGAAGGCTTTTGAGGCGTTAACAAGTCTAATGCTTGATGATTCTAGATAAACTCACTTCAGATTTACATCTAATTTTTAAAAATATTTATAAAAAGAATGTTTTATCGTAGATTCTTTAGAAAGAACTTGGCTGCCTATTTTCTTCCTTAACTTTTTCTGATGCTTGTGTATTAATTCTCCGATTTAAAACCATCGTTTGAAATTCCATGTCTTTTTTGTATTGATTTGCCAAGCTAATTAGATTTTCAATCATTTCAATTTCTTTATTATTATCTTCAAAATGATACCCTCCGAAATTCGGGATTTCAGCGTATTTTTTGATTAAAATTTCCTGAAGTTCGCTTGGCAATACATCCGTTCTATCCTTAATTGAAGAATCTATTGCCTCTAAAAGATCAATATATCTTTCCTGCTTACCAAACTGACACAAAATACATTTTGAGCTTCGATTTTTAAGAATATATAAAATAATTATACCCGTTAAGTATCTAAAACAATCGACAATCTCATCGAAATTACCTTTTTTCATGTGTTTTTTAATTATGATGTCTGCTATAGAGTATAAACTCGAAAAATAAATAGCTCTATAAAAGTACGCTGGATCAACACAAAACAATCTGGTGAACCAAAATGGACTAATATTATCAGGAGGATCTTCAAAAAAAATATAATAAACTAATCTTCCATCTCTTTCTTTAGATAAGGTACCTTCTTTTTTTAATATGTTCAAGTAAGTTGATACGGTAGAACGAGCGATATCCTTATAGAATTTTTTATACTCTAATTCTACGTCTCTCGTAGTTACCTTTTTTATACCTTCAAAATAGAACTTTAGCATTATTCCTAAAATGCGATTTTCGTGAAGTTGTCCAGTCTTAATTTGCTGTTCTTCAGATTCGTCTTCTCTAATATTGTAGACATTGAACAGTTCTGGAGCTATTTCGTGGATAACCTTTTCCAAAATGTAGATGGTTAATTCAGTAATTTCTAACAATCCTCAAAATTGATCAGTATTATTTTAATAAAAAAAATGTATATTTTTAATAATTTATATTCTAATCAAATAGAATTTTTAATCTATTTTATTAAACTGTTATAAAAATTGTATAACTTAAAGAAAATTAATTAGACTTTATCTTAAGAAAAAAAATAAAGAAAAAAAATAAAAATATTAATGTTAGAATTACTTAATTAAGTTCTTATTTACCGTACTTCTCTTTCCAGAGAGGATCGTTAATTTGAAGTATTCTACGTTGTACTTTTCCTAAAATATTTTTTGGAACTTCTTGGATGAACTCGATCATTGCTGGACACTTCCATTTTGTCAAGTTTTCTTGAGTCCATGCTATTAATTCTTCTTCAGTGATCTTTCCAACATATTCGGGCTTTAATTCAACCCACGCTTTTGTTACTTCTCCAACTTTTCCTGCTGGGTCCGGTAAACCCGAAACAGCAGCCTCTGATACGGCTTCGTGCTTCATTAACATCGATTCAACTTCTTTTGGAAATACAGAATGCCCAGCTACTTTAATTAATTGCTTCTTGCGATCTCTTATTTCGATAGTGCCATCCTCATTCATAAATCCGATATCTCCAGTCAATAACCATAATTTACCATCGTATTTTTTAATCGTGTCGCTTGTTTCTTCAGGTTGATTGAGATATTCGTACATAATTTGAGGACCATGTGTGCAAATTTCACCAGTATGTTCTTCTCCAAAATTTTTATCGTTCGGGTTTCCTAAGCAAATGGGTCCATCATCAAAATTATCAGCGGGCCAAATTCCCCATTCTGTGCCTGGTACAGGTAATCCAATAACGCCTATTGGACTTTCACCAAAGAGATTGCCTGCACTAACAAGAGGCGAGGTTTCTGTTAAGCCATAACCTTCTACAATATTTCCTCCTGTGTTTTCTACAAAAGCATCTCGCACCGGTCGATGAAGGGGTCCAGCTCCAGACGCACATAATTTTAATTTACCCATTACTCCTGGATATTTTCCTTTTATATCTGGAAAATCTGCTAGTCGTTTAAACAAGATTTCAGCTCCGGCATAAACTAAACCTTCAGGGGCAGGTAACTCTTCAATGTGTTCTAGTAATTCTTCTGTAGGTGGAGGCGTTGGAAACACCATTATCCATCCTCCAAAAGCAATTGTTGCGTTCATAACTATTGTATGAGCAAAACTGTGAAAAAATGGAAGAACTCCTACACTTCCTATTCCTGGTTTTTCACCACCAAGCCAATATTTACCTTGCTCCGCGTTAGAAACAGCATTAAAATGCGTTAATACGGCAGCCTTTGGTAAGCCCGTTGTCCCCCCCGTCATAATATAGGTAACTGGATGTGTTTTAACATCGATTTCAACTTCAGGAACATTTGGTTTGGTATCTAATAAATCCATAAAATTAACTGCCCCTGGAATGGTAACTTTTCCCTTAGGAATTATTCCTAGCTTCTTTCCTAATGCTCGTTTAAAGCCTAAACCATGAGCTAAATCCGCAAGATTAGTATATATGACTTTTTCAACGGGACTTTTACCGAGAATTTCACCAATGTAAGGTAAATTTTTCTTTATCCTAGACTTACTTTTTTCATCAAAGAAGGCATCGTAAGCAATTAAAAATTTAGCGTTTGTTATGTCTAATTGGTGCAATATCTCTAATGGCTTATATGTAGGATTAATTCCCGATGCGATTGCTCCTAGTCTAGTAATTGCGAAGTAAGAAACTACATATTGGATGCAATTTCCCATAAGCATAGCTACTACGTCGCCTTTTTTAACACCTAGGTCGTGAAGAGCCGTTGCAAAGCTTAAAACATAATCGTGGAATTGACGATATGTAACCCATGTCTCCAAAAACCAGATAAAATTCTGATCACTATATTTTTCCACTTGAGCATCTAAAAATTGATTTATCGTTTTTTCTTCAAATGTAACATTTTTTGGAACGCCATCCGGCCACCACTTCTGAAACCATATCTTGTTTTCATTTACTTGGTAGGTATCTTCTTTTATAATAGGTATTTTTTTTCACTCTCGTTGTTATATAAATTGTTTTAAATTTTTTAATGCATCATACTATTTTATTTTCGTTATTCTAGAAATTAAAAATTAATTTACCTAGCTCATTCCAAGGCAAGGATTTTCTTTCTAGAAACAGTTAATAAACTTATTTTACAATTAAAAGATTTAAAAAATAAAGAAATTGAGAAGGTTAATTTTATTCTCCATATTTTTCTTTCCAAATAGGATCGTTTATTTGAAGTGCTCTCCGTTGAACTTTTCCTATAATATTTTTTGGTAAGTCTCCAACTATGGCAATGTGTTGAGGAACTTTATAATGAGCCATATTTTCTAGAGCCCACTCTTTAATTGATCTTGGGGACATATCAGAATCTTCTCTTATCGATACCCAAGCTTTTATAACTTCCCCAAATTCGTCGCTTGGTAAACCCGAAACAGCCGCTTCTAAGATATCGGGGTGTTTCATTAAAAGTTCTTCTACTTCTTTTGGAAATACCGAAAACCCCTTGAATTTTATAAGTTGTTTTTTACGATCTCTTATTTCAATTATTCCATCTTCATTCATGAATCCGATATCTCCGGTTAAAAGCCATGTTTTTCCGTCATATTGTAGTAATGTATTAGCTGTTTCTTCTGGTTGATCTAAATAACATTTCATTATTTGAGGACCGTAAACACAAATTTCTCCAGAATTTTCAACCCCAAAATTAGAATCATCTGAGTTTCCCAAACAAATCGGTCCTTTCGAAAAATCGTCCGAATGGAAAATTCCCCATCCAGTTCCTGGAAAAGGCATACCTATCACTCCTACCGGGCTTTCTCCAAACAAATTACCAGCACTTACCGCGGGACTCGCTTCACTTAATCCATAGCCTTCAACAATTCTCCCCCCCGTGTTCTCTACAAAAGCGTCTCTAACCTGTTTATGTAATGGTCCCGCGCTCGATATACACAACCTTAATTTACCCATTACACCTGGATATCTTCTATTCAAATGTTTTAATTCCGCTAATTTAATAAACAAAATCTCTGCTCCAGCGTAAATTAATCCTTCGGAGCATGGAAGTTTTTCTATGAGTTCGCATAATTCGTCTTGAGATGGTGGCGTAGGAAAGAGTATCATCCAACCTCCAACAGCTATAGAAGTATTCATAACCACAGTATGAGCGAAGCTGTGGAATAAGGGAAGGATCCCAATATTTCCGATACCCGGCATTTCACCACCTAACCACAACCTACACTGCTCCGCATTTGATACTACGTTAAGATGCGTTAATACGGCTGCTTTTGGTAAACCCGTCGAACCTCCCGTCATTATATAGGTAGCAGCGTCATTTTTTACATCGATACTTATGTTTATATCTGAATCTCTTGGTTCTGTTTTCATTAAATCCTTAAATTTAACTGCTCCTTCACAATCACATTTACCAGTAGGAATTTTTTTTAAGAATTTTCCAAGGACTTTTTTAGTGCTAAACATCTGAACTAAATCGACAAGATTCGTATACACAACATTTTCTATACTTGTATTTTCAATAATTGGTTTTATATAGGATTTATATAGTGCGTCTAACACAATAAGCATTTTTGGCTTGATAATGTCAATTTGATGTAATATTTCCATAGGTTGGTAGTTTGGATTAATCCCGCTTGCGATTGCTCCTATCCTTGTGACTGCGTAATATGATACTACATATTGAATACAATTTGGAAGATGAATCGCAACAACGTCTCCCTTTTTAATTCCCAAGTCGATTAAAGCTGTAGCAAACCTTTTAACGTAATCTTGAAATTGTTTATAAGATACCCATGTACCAAGAAACCAAATTAAGTTATGGTCAGGATACTTCTCAACTTGTTCATCTAAAATTTCGTTTAACGATTTTTCTTCAAAATCTGTGTTGTAGGGAACATTTTCAGGCCACCATGTTTGAAACCAACGCTTGCTCTCCTCAATTCGATATGAACTGTCTAATTTAGGGTGCATTTCGGATCCTTCCTTATTTTGATCAATAGTGATTGTTAAGGATTACTTTGATAACCCAGAATTTAAAATTA
>JABXKC010000042.1 GCA_013375495.1 Promethearchaeota archaeon | reverse complement strand
TATTGTGTGATCGTCAACAGGTGATCTTTCTCCAATAAGCCAAGGGGTAAAAATAAGATTGTTTGAACCAGCAGGCACATTTTCTACCATTCTATCGAAAATTTTATAGACATCTGGTACAGCTTCTTCTCTTAATAATTCGTCTTTATGGTATAAAATTTTATCCCTTAGAAATGATAATGCTCCTCCAGCAATTTCTTGTTCATTAATTGCAAAATATCGACCAGGGATTCCAGATAAAATTGTTCCAATACCATGGAAAATATCTGTCTTTTTAAAGGGTACGTGACAAATTACCCAGTCACTCGTGCCAATATAAATATGTGTATCGTAGTTATTAACGGCACCCGATCCAATTGCAGCAGTTGCAAGATCAGGAGCTCCAGCTATAACTTTAACATTCTTTTCCAATCCTAATTCATTAGCGACGTCGTTTGTTAATTGCCCCAGAATGTCAGTAGAATTTATTAATTCAGAGGGTAATTTACTCTGATCTAATTTGCACATTTTAATTAGCTTTTTAGAATACTTTATGTTATTGATCTTTCTTATATCTGTTAACCAATGTGCTCCTATAGTTGTATAAGAAGTAGCAAACTTGCCAGTTAACTTTAGATTTATATAATCTTGGGGTTCCAAAAACATGTAAGTTTTTTCAAAAATTTCAGGATATTCGTGTTTTATCAATAACATATGTGCTATTGGATCTTTACCGCTTAAACCAGGAGCAGCACCAGTTCTCTTTACCCATTTTAACGCTTTTAATATATTCATTCCAGAGAATTTTATTAAACCTTTATAAACATCTTTAATATATGGAGCTCCTCGCGTATCCATCCAAATTATCGCATTCATTAAATGATTTCCATTCTTATCTAAAGGCACTGTACCGCTCCATTGACTCGTATTACAAACCCCCACAATATCTTCAACTGAGACGAGTCCACTATCTATAACTTTTTTAGATGTTTTAATAATTGCGTTCCACCAATCATTTGGGTCTTGTTCAACCCCTCCTCCCTTTTCTACGTGTAAAGGAACTTCTTGAAATGCCCAATCGACAACTTCACCATGGGTTGAGACTATAGCGGTTTTAGGGCCCCCCGTACCGTGATCTATCGCAAGAATATATTTTTTTTCTGAATCTGACATATTTAATATAAATAGGTTTAATTATTGACATTTACAAAATAAAATATTTACCATAAATTTTTTCATTAAAATTTTATAGAATGGTATTTTAGAGCTTTTTCTCTTAATTTCCATATTTCTTTTGTCTACAAATTTTTTTTTGTCATTCAAATTTCTAACTTTTTTAGTTAGATTACTATTGTTTTCTAACATTTCTAACTATAAAATCTTTAACTTTTCTAACTTTTTTTGTTAACTCTAAAATGATTCTTAATATATTTAAATCATAATACATAGAGATAACCTATCACATAGATAATAAAAAAACTACATTTCACAGAGAATAAAAAATGACAGAAAAAGAAAAAGGAAAAAGAGAGCCAGGTCAAGAGAACGCGGTTTTTGTTGGTCGTCGTCCTACGATGAATTATGTAATGGCTGTAATGATGGTCCTGAATAAAGGAGAAGAATGCACCGTAAAGGCTCGTGGTAGAGCGATTTCTCACGCCGTCGATATTTGCGAGATCTTAAAAAACCGCTTTTTGAAAGGAGTTGAATATAAAGAGATTCGCATTGCTACGGAGCAACTTAAAGGCGAGGATGGTCGTGAAAACAATGTAAGCTCAATAGAGATCGTTCTTTCGCCTCCGAAGTAAATAGAACTCGCGTTTTTTGATGGATTTATCAATTTAATTACGTAAGATTGCATAGGTTTCAAGATTCTAATATATTTTATCAAGCGTGTAAATTGATTCAATTCATCAACGACTATAGCTTTAACAAATAAAAATTCTTTTTTAATTCTATTTTCTATTATTTTTTTTTATCAGATTAAAATTTCATGTTTTTTACTCATTTTATTTCAAAAAACCCTAATAAAAATCATCTTGAAACATGATTTAATGGTAAAATATAGCTTGATTTGATAACGACTTAAAAAAACACCATTCTTATATAAAGGAATTTCATGAACTATAACAAATTCTTATGGAATTATCACACCCAATATCATATATCTTATATCATAGGAGTAAGAAATCACGAAAAATCTTTTGACTCACATTAGTAAATATCTATACAAAACAACTATACATAATAACGATATAAAGGTAAATAAGGCAAAAGAAAATTGACAACAGCAAAATGTTTGAAATGTTCTAAAGATTATTCCATCTCTCTAAAGCATAAGATTTTTATAAGACTCTACGATAAAGTGAAAGGAAAGAAAAAAGAACGACACACTCAGATTGGTTGGTTATGTCCTAATTGTTTAGACATTCAAGTGTTTAAGATTGATAGAAAGCTAATTGATGAGATACCTAAGAAGAAAAAACCATAGAAAAGGCGATAGAGAATTTCAGAAATAAAGAAACTTAGTAGATCGAAATATCACACTATTCACAGGCGGATTAGAAAAATAAAACCTAAAACAGAAGAATGTGAACTATGTGGTGAGAGAAAAGACTTTTAATTAAATCGATCAATTTTACTTTTAGCTATGAGAAAAAGATTGATCAAACTACAAGCATTTCTATAGAACAGATAGGTAATTCTATTAGTGGGGAACGCGTCGAAATTGAAGCAGTTAGTCTTTATTTTAAATATAAAATCGATAAACTTTGGCCAGCTTCATTATCTCTGAACTCTGAGATGAAAATTTTAATCAACAATTACGATTGTGATTATTCTCTAAAATTAACTTCCTTTAATACTAGTTTTCTAGATGTAAGAATAGAGGGCACAGAGCTCACGCCTTTTATTTTGAAAAATATTAATATTTCGCTTTCAATTCAAGTTTTTATTGCAGATGATTTTATTTTAGCTCAACCTTTAACAATATCGATTGACGAGGTTTATTTTCAAATTTCATATTCTTTATGGATTGAAGAAGAACCAATAAGAGATAATCTAATTTGGATTGCTTTAATTATTTCATTTATAGTAATAGGAATACTTGCATCTTTAAGTTTAAGAACTTATGTCATTTTGCCACGTCAGCAGAGAAAGAAGTCTTATTTGGTTCTCCGTACCCAAAAATTTAAGGACATAAGAAATCTGCAAGCATTAATCGCAATACATGAACCAAGCGGTCTTCCAGTGTATTCTCAAAGCTATTCTTCAATGATGAAGGGAAAGAAAACACTCTTTTCAGGATTTATCCAAGCTGTATCGATAATTGGAGAAGAGATGACTCGATCTGACAAAAAAGGTCCAAAATCTAAAAAATCTAAAAATGTTATTGACTTTCATAAAGTTGTAGAGCTAGCTCTAAAACAATTCCATTGTCTCGTCTTAGATGTAGAAGAATTACGAACTGTTCTTATCTTAAAATCCAAATCTTCTAAGCGCTTAAAAGAAATCTTACTTCATTTTAGTTTTGCATTACACGTCATGGCCTCAGGCAAACTAAAGAATTGGAACAATGATATTAATAGTCTAGATGAAATAATAAAGCCTTTAATCTATGACTATTTTGACATTTATTATAAGAATCCTTTCTTAGTCAATATTCCGGAATCAGAACTTCCTAAATATAAGAAGAAATTGAGCTTGTCTAAATTTGAATTCCAAGTCATGAACTCAATCTTTTGGATTCTAAAGGAGAAAAGCCATTTTAAACTGATGGATATCATTGAAATGGAAACTGATAAGAACGAAGATGAAATTATCAACGCATTAGAATCCTTAATTGAGTTTAAACTGATTAAACCTATAAAATAATCTTTTAGTCGTATTTTTTTTTATGTTCTCAAAATACCTAAAGACAAATTTAATTTTCAATCGAAAGCTAATCTAATTAAGTTAATTAGTTTTGTTTCTTATACTCTAATTAAGGAAATTATGGTATTAGTTGATGATGTTTAATGGAATATGAAGAAAAAATAGCTAAAATTAAAAATATTGTTGATTTGCCTATAAGTAAATTCAAACCCGAAGAATTGAAGGCGATCCTTGAAAGATACGAAAAGAACCACATAAAATCTAAGAAGGCTTTTGAACGAGCTAGGAAGATCATACCAGGAGGAGTTGAACATAACCTCGCTTTTAATTATCCCTTTCCCTTAGCAAGTAAAAGAGTTTATGATTGCTATATGGAAACTGTAGATGACATTGTCTTAACAGATTATCTAATGGACGGGGGACCAATTATTCTTGGACATAATCATCCCGTTTTGACAGAAAAGATTATCGAGGTTATACGGGATATTGGACCCTGCCATGGAATAACTAATGAATACGAATATCTTGCTGCGGAACAACTACAAAAGCATTTCCCTTCGTGTGAAATTATAAGATGGCTTCAGACTGGCACAGAGGCAGATATGCTTGCCATAAGAATAGCCAGAGTTGCTACTAATCGTAAATGGATTATTAAGATAGGAGGTAGCTATCATGGGTGGTCAGATCAACTGGTCTACGATATGCACGTACCTGGAACAAAGTTGTTAGAGTCACATGGAATTCCTAAGAGTGTGTTTAAATTTACCGATTCCTGCCCTCCAAACGATATCGAAACGCTACGACAAATGTTTAAGGAAAAAAGAAAAGTTGCTGCCGTTATAATTGAGCCAATGGGGGGTGAATCTGGAGCTAATCCAGTTAAGCCTGGATTTAATAAAGAAGTGGAAGAACTTTGCCATGAAAATAAAACGATTCTGATTTCCGACGAAGTTGTGTGTGCGTTTAGATTGCATATGGGTGGTGGTCAAGCTTATTATGGCTATGAACCGGATTTATCGGTATTTGGTAAAATTGTTGGACATGGGTATCCTTCCGCTGCAGCAATCGGGGGTAAAGAAGAATATATGAAGTTTTGTGCTGCAGGAGTGGGTGGAGGAAAAAGAGCTTATAGCGGGGGAACTTTAGCAGCAAACCCTTTAACTTGTGCTGCTGCATACAATGCTATTAAATTAGTTGAAGAAACTGGCGCGACAGAAAAAGCGGGTAAAGCAGGAACGCTCTTAGCAAATGGATTAAATCAAGTGTTCGAAAAACACGAGTTACCATGGTTTTCGTACAATCTAGGTGGGACAGTCCATTTTCATACATCGTGCCTATTTGGCTTGAGTTTTGATATTCCTGACCAAGTAGGGCAACTTCCACAAAGGAAAAAGTTTATGGAACACATGGGAGCCGCTTTAGTAGATCAAGAAATTATCTCCGTTGCAGGAAGCAGATTCTATATGTGTATCCTCCATTCTGACGAGATAATCGATGAAACAGTTGCTAAAATAGATGCTATATGTCAAAAAATTGCCTAAAATTTTTCTTTATAAAAATTAGGTATTCTAAAAAAAAATTAAAGTGAAAGTTATGGGTAATCAGAATGAAATAACAGAATTATCTAATTTGTTCAATGACGATGGTTCCCTCGTTCAAAGAGGATGGGCAAGAAAACCTATACTGAAATACAATAAGGATAAAATTGGAAAAGGCTGGTCCCGCATTAAAGAATGGGATCACTTTTCTGTGTTGAATAAAGACTTTGGGTTTCAGTTAACGATTGGTGATATTGGATACTTAACCCAAATGAGTTATGTTTGGTTAGATTTCGAAAAAAAAGAACGCGATGGAAAGGGTTTATTCAAATTTTTTACCAAATCAAGGGTTCTTCCTTTAAATTCATTAGAGGATAGTGAAATTGAGTTCCCTACTGAAAAATTTAAAGCGACCATCTCAAGAAAGAAAAATACAAGAGTGCTTACTATTGATGATCCCTCGTTTCAAGATAAAGGATTAAAAGGGAGTATCGTTTTACAAGACGATCCTAAAGCCGACAACACCGTAGTTGTGACGGGTTATAAGGAAGATCCAAGGTTGTTCTATTATAATCATAAGGTAAATATCATGCCCGCAGAAGGCTCTCTTGTAATTGGAGATAAGTCGTATTCATTTGAACCTGAAAGCTCGTTTGGTCTTATGGATTGGGGGCGGGGAATATGGCCTTATAAGACTCATTGGTTATGGGGCTCTGGTTGTGGACTTGTTGATGGAGTTCCTGTCGCCTTCAATATTGGTTACGGTTTCGGGGATTTATCTACACATAGTGAAAATATCATATTTTACGATGGTAAAGCGCATAAGATTGACGAGGTAGAGTTTCATCACGAAGATAGAGATCCTACTAAACCTTGGAAGTTCACGAGCAACGACAATAGGTTCAATATGACTTTAGATCCAATTATCCCTCATAGAGATAAGCTCAATTTTGGATTAATCTATTTAAATTCGTCATTACTGCATGGCTTATATTCTGGAGAGGTGGTTCTTGACAATGGTGAAAAAATCAAGATTGAAAATATGTTAGGACACGCTGAAGATATATATTGGCGCTGGTGAAAATTTTATTTTTTTTCTTAATTATTGGAATAGAAATTACTCTATATTACTGAATTCTTCCTTTATTAGTAATAGTGCTTTTTTTATTAATGCTTTAATCTCATCATAATTTCCCGAGGATATTAAATTCTTTTTTACTATCCAACTTCCCCCACATGCGATAACATTTTTTAATTTAAGAAAATCCATCATATTTTTATCGTTAATTCCACCTGTTGGTATAAATCTCACGGTGGGATAAGGCCCAAAAAATGCTTTAAGCATTTTAATTCCTCCTGAAAGCACTGCTGGAAAGAATTTGAATAAAGCAAGCCCTCGTTCTAATCCCCACTCTATTAGAGATGGATTATTAAGACCTGGGATTATATTAATATTTCGAGCTATACAATAATCGACTATTGTTGGATTAAATCCGGGAGTAACAATAAATTGAGAACCTGCTTTAACAGCAGCTTTTACTTGTTCTATTTTAAGAATCGTTCCAGCTCCCAATAATAATTCTGGAAATTCTTTTTTTAGCAATGCTATAGATTTTGAAGCTTTTTCAGTTCTATAAGTTACTTCAATAATTGGTAAGCCTGATTCTATTAAAACACTTCCTAAAGGAATTACGGTTTTTTGTTCCTCTATTACAGCTACAGGAATTAATTTTAGTTTATTTAATTTTTGGATGACATCCATTAACTAACACCTCGAGTTAATTCAGAAAATAAATATCTTTTAATGAATTATTACATATTTCGCATTCAATTTAAAAATATTTTAATTTCTTTAAACTTTTTTGAATAGTAAAAAAGTTGGAGATTATCGAATATGAAAGTCGTTGTTATTGGATCCGGCTTAGCCGGACTTACTGCTGCTGCTTATCTATGTCGAGAAGGCCATGATGTAACAATTTACGAACAATTTTCAGAAATTGGAGGTGTTACTGCCACAATTCACAAGGATGGATATTCTTGGGATATTGGGCCTCTCTTATTGGAAGGATTAGCACCTCACGAAAAGCTTGGAAAAATCTTAGCTGAGTTAGGTATATATGATAAAATAAACATAATTCATGAGGATCGTGGACAAGTGCTTCCCGATTTCGCGATATGGCGGCCTAAAGGCTATAAAGGAAAATATTGGCGAAGAGAATTCTTTAAGGAATTATTTCCCTCCGAAAGTGAGGGTTTGGACCGATACTATCAATATTACGATCAAATAATGACTCTTATGGCGATTAACAATCGGCTAGAGTGGGCAAAAGGACTAGAAGCTATTTGGTTGAAATTAAGGATTTTTCCTAAATTTTTGAAAGTAAAGAAATACATGGATAAAAGTGCTGCTGAAATAATGGATTCTTTCTTTGACGAACCAAAATTAAAAGCTGTTTTTATGGGGATTCTTGCAGATTTCGTTGTAAAACCAAGCGAGTTCCCGGGATTGGGAGTACCCGTTTCAAATGTCGAAACTGCCTTTGATAAGCGAATTCCCGTTAAAATAAAAGGTGGAAAATTACCTGTCTATCATTACATCAAAAACGGGTGTGAACAGTTAGTAAATGCATTTGCAGGATATATCAAAGAAAACGGAGGTAAAATTCTAACAAACAGTTTGGTTGAAAAGATTTTAATAGAGAACAATAAAGCAGTTGGGATTAAATTAAAAGACGGAGAAGAAATCTCTGCTGATATAGTAATCGCGAGTGGTGGTGCTCATAAAACCTTTTTTAGCTTAGTAGGAAAGGAAAATTTACCTTCAGAATTCATAAAAAGCGTAGAGAATTTAGTTCACATGGAGTCCGTGTTAATGGTCCATATTGGTATAGATTTTGATCCAACTCCCCACCAGCGTGCAGCTTTATGCTACTACTATGGTACATACGATATTGAAGGAGCGGTTGATCGTTGTAGATCTGGTGACTATCACGAAGGAAAACAAGGAATTTTGATATATGTCCCTTCCAAACACTCACCCGATATGGCACCATCTGGCCACCACGCTGTAACCGTGTATACTATTGCTCCATATAAACTTAGCAAGGGGAATTGGGCTTCACGAAGTGAAGAACTCGCAGATAAACTACTTATAGAAGCTGAAAAAATAATTCCCGGTCTTCGGGAACACTCTACGACAGAGGTTATCATGACTCCTCTGGATTTTAAATCTCGCATATTTGTTGATCGACACAGTTTTGGGGGTTTAGCTCCGATTATGAATCAGCAAAGTCCCTTTCATCAGACACCAATTGAGGGCTTATGGTATGTTGGAGCACAGAGTGAGTCTGGCGGTGGAGTTGCAGGGGTAGTTACGGGAACGCGAAGAGGCATCCTGAAATTGCTTAAGAAAATGAGAAATTATCATTAAATAATTGACTATGACCTCAATAGTATAAAGATTAAACAAAAAAAAATAAAAATAGGAATTAATTATAAGCCAAGTTCTTTAAGTTTTTCTTTATTCATCGCAACTTTTTCTGGTGTTAAATCATACCATTTCCAAAAAATGAAAATTGTAACGAATACTAAAATTGCAGGGATGAGCGCCGCATGAGTGCGAATACCTAACAATGCTAATTCTGGGGTTGGACTTTGAGCTTGTAGTTGTGCATAACTAGTTACCCCTGCTGGAAATCCTGTCAATATGTGAACAAGTGCAAAAATTAATGCTTGAAAAGAGCCACTTAATCTAATAAAAAAGGCTTGATATCCATAATAGATTGCTGCTTCTCTTTTTCCTGATCTTATTGCTACATCATCGAGGACATCTCCCATTGTAGGAGGATCCATAAACCATTGCCCTCCAAGCCCTATGCCGAATAGAAAAAGCGCGATCATAAAAAATAGAAAATCATTTACGAAAAACATCGGTAAAAAGGTTAGAACCATTACTAATCCAGCTACTAAACTCATTTTTTTATTATTATTTACTTTTTGTCCTATGAGTGTCCAAATTGGCATGGAAACGAGAGCACCTATAAGCATAAAAGCCATTAAGATTCCTAAAGTACCAGCATCTCCTTGAATTACATAAGTAATCATATAGGGTCCAGATGCCGAGAGTAACGCAACTGCACCTTGATAACCAAAAAAGTAAATTACTTTTACCATAAAACGCCGATCCGTAATAGCTTTTTTTGCCGTTTTAAAGAATGGTTCACGATCTAAACCCTTTGCGACATCCTTATATTCTTGGTATCTAGCTCTCATCTTTGGGTTTTCTCTAGTACCTGGTATCATAAAGGAAAAAAGTATTAAACCGATCCCTACACCAGCCCAAGCCATTATTCGATAAGTCTCAGGAAATCCTGTATCTATAAACATTGGGGGAATGATGGATCCTACAGCAATCCCTATCATTCCCATTAATGTTGCTATCCCAGTTGCTAGTCTGCGTTCAGAGTTACCCTTAAATTTATCAGGATATTGTGCCGTAGCATTTACGTTCCATAAAGTAAATAGCGTATCATAAAGGATAAGCGTAAATAATAACCAAAAAAAAATTAACCATTGATCGTTCACAGGATGCCAAGTCAACGGAACGAAAAATATTGCTAGATACGAGAAAAGCCAAGGTATTGCGCCTAGAAAAACCCATGGAAACCGTTTCCCCCATCTTTTTTCCCAGGGCATGTTAATCCGCTCCATTATATACCCAATAAGAGGATCGTTCACCGCATTCCATATCGAATAAAAAATTAAAGCTAGAGCTGCAATTCCGACATTTAAGCCTATTTCTACTTCATAAAAGAAAAAAACATAAAGCCCAAAAGCACCAGTGATCCATTGCGAGAATGTTTGAAAAGCGCCATAACTTATCATTATTGGAATTGAATTCTCGCGTACTTCTCTTTCTTTCTGTTCAGTCATAAAATTTCACTTAACAAATTTTTATTAAAAAAACATAAATTTTTTGTATTTTTTATTATCTATTTAGTCAAACTACTATATAATACTTAAAAAAATGAAGATAGTTATTTTTGAACCTCATCCAGACGACTTATTGTTCGGTCCTGGACCTATTCTTTTAGAATGGATAAAAGAGAAAAAGCACGATATTCATATCGTAACGGTAACAGATGGAAGGGCTTGCTATAGATCCGGAGACGATACTTTTTCTGAGGATGTTGCTACAATGACAGAAGATGATGTTGCTGAGATGAGAATTAGCGAAGCTAAACAATCAATTGAATACTTAAGACTTCCTTCTGAAAATCATCATCTATTTAATTTCCACGATGCTGATGGTCAAAAGTACGTAAAGGAAGGGATCAAAAGAGCAAAACCTTTAATTAAAGATGCAAATAGAATTGTTTTACCAAGCAATAACAACGATCATGTAGATCATCAAGCTACATATGATATTGTAGTAGGTGCTGCAAAAGAACTTAATTTGACTGAGATTGAATATTTTGTCTATTTTGAAATTTCCCGTGGAAGATTTCAAAAAGATTCGAAAGATAATCAATTCCAATACACAATAAATGAGGAAGATGCATTCACTTTGCAGGAATGGTTAAAAATATATCAATCCCAAGCAAAAACGAAATGGAGATGGAAAATGTACTCAACTTACATCCATAAAGCACGAACTTGGACTTATGCAAGGTATAATTTCGAAAGTATTGGGAAATACTATAATTTTTGATATTATTGGAAAAATTTAAATATTTATTTATTCGATAGAAGTATGCAGTACTAATTCGAATAATAATTCTTAAACAAACTAAAGTAAGATCATTTATCTTATTTGAGAATATTTGGTAATTTCAAATTAGGGTGAAAATTCGTAATTAGGAATTTTTAAAGAGGAAATAATTTAATGATCGATCTAGTCTTAGCTATTTTTATTCTTATAGGGGGAATAGCTCTTATAATCTTTTCGAGTAAATATGCTGTAAAGCACTCAGCACTACTCGCAACAGCATTAGGAATATCGCCGCTAATAATCGGAGTTACTTTAGTATCCATAGGTACGGATATTTCTGAAATATTTAATTCGATTATCTCTTGTTCTTTAGGTCACGGAGATATTGATGTAGGAGATTCTGTAGGTTCAGATCTTACCCAGTTAACGTTAGTCTTCGGAATCTTGCCAATAGCTTGCGGCGCATTTCATATTCGTAGAAGAGACATAATAATTCTAGGTTCGTGTGAAGTTTTGTCTCTTATTGTGATATTTACAATTGTTGAAAAAGGATATATCACGAGGCTAAATGCAATTTTTATGGTTTTCAGCCTTGTAATTTATTTTTGGATAATATTTAACGCGAATAAAGAGAGTATTATGCATAGAGTAGAATTGATAGAAACGACGCAACCAACTAAGAAAAAAAGATTCCATTTGCTATTGGCTGTACTTGGTTTTGGTGGGGTGACTATTAGCTCATTTATAATAGTACAATCGGTAATTTTCATATCGGAAGCTATAGAAATTCACGAATATATTATTAGTTTCTTCGTTCTTGCTATCGGTACATCCCTTCCAGAGCTCGTAGTTGATATTAACGCGCTCAGATGTGGTCACCATTCTATAGCTATTGGGGATATAGTCGGTTCCTGTATTGTTGATTCTACACTATCTATTGGTATCGGTCAAGTTTTCTTCCCACAAGCTGTCACAGCACAATTTGCGGTTCCAACAGTGTTATATACGCTTATCGCAAGTATAATTGTTTTTTTTATCATAGCAGTAAGACAGAAAATGGATAGAAAAGCAGGAGTTTTCTTTATTTTCCTCTATTTAATTGCTTATTTATTACTTTTTAGTATAATTATTTGATCAATAACATTTTGAGAAATTTTTTTTATTCAGGTAAGTAGAACTTACATACTGTGCATTGTTTTGCCTTTAATCGTCTTTCAGGTCCGAGAATGATATAT
This sequence comes from Promethearchaeota archaeon, assembly GCA_013375495.1. Next base: position 13,304 of record JABXKC010000042.1, on the reverse strand, counting down.
TTACTTTTCATAGATCCCCCACATTTAGGACAATTCTTCACAAAACTTTCCTTTATTGAATTAAGAACTAGTTGAATATTTTTTTCTAATTTTAGTAAATTATTTGCATTTTCAATTATTTTTTTGGCAGAAATTATACCAATTCCTTTAATCCAAGCTAACTCTTCTGGTTTAGCCTCTGCGATCTCTTCAATGGTTTTAACTCCCGCTTTATTCAAGTTAGTGGCTGCTATAGGTCCAATTCCACTAACCCGTTCGAGCTCATTCGACATAAGAAACACTTGAAGCTATAAATACTGCTTGAGAATAACAAATATTACTTCTTGAATGGATTAAAATGAATTTTAACCTTTAATTATTTTGAAATTGTGATATTATAATAAATAATGGTAATTCTAACAGATAAAATTTTATATCATTAAAAAAAGAAAAAATTGATTTAAAAATTATTTTTCTATTTGGCGCCCAACTCCGTAATACATTAGAAGACCTCCTAGAACGGCTAATATTAAGCCTGTCCCTGCTAAGATCAATCTGAAAGTTGCATTGTCTAATGTATTAGAAGTAAAGATTAAATACATAAATGTCATAAGAGCTATGAACCCATATATGAAGAACTTCCACTTTTTCTTTAAAATTTCATCCTCAAACTTCTGATAAATCTTAATTGAGAAGTAAAGCGCTGGTATTGTAGCGAAACAAGTTAAAATTAACACAACGTACAAATAGATTGGAATGCTCCAAACGGGAGTCCAATTGGGGGGTCCAATAGTTACACCAAAACCAGGAATTAGCAGGAAAATTCCCATGCAAAGTACAGCAATCCCGTAAGCGATAAGAATTGCTAATTGCTTGCTTGTAGATATTATTTTTTCAGATTTTAAGAGAATTAGGTCAAAAACTACAACAAATATAGGGGCATAAATCGCAGTAGCGTTAGAAATAAAGTTAAGGAATAGTACAATGGTTTCGTCGGTTAAAGGCGCGTATATAAAATTCATAAGAACCCCAATAACAGGGGATATGTAAAGCCCTGCGAATATTGCATTTAATCTTTTTCTATCTCTTAGTAGTATTCTAATTGCCAAATAAAGAAAAACAACTAAAATAACGCCTTGGGCTATATAAACTTGTAAAAATCGACCTGGTGTTAATTGAAAATAAACCATAGTATAATCACATTCGTTTTATTAGATATTATCCTTTTATTCAATAATTTATTTTTATCGAATTTTTTTTATTGTTAATATTATTAATTGTAGTTCTCTTATTTAATTGTAATTTAAACTAGTAAGATAGGCGATAAAAATTGAAATATGATTATTTCTAGCTATCTCTATTTTTGAGGGTAGTGCGTTGTCGAAAAGGAAAATTAAAGGGTTAGAGTGAAATTTTTCCTAGTTTTCTTTCCATTCCTGTCCACAGCGCCCACAGCGATATTTTTTCCCATAAATACGGGGATAATCGCTGATAATTCGTTTTTTATCTGTAGACTCGTGAATCATATTTTTATTTTCCTCTGAGCATGATGGACAACGACGACGACCTTCTGTTTTCTCAATTGTAAGAATCTTATCTTCTTCCATAGTATTTCATCTCTAATAAGAAGGAATTATTAATATAATCTTTTTATTTGATAATATAATAAAGTCTTTGCTAATAAAATCTTCTTAGAAAAATAAACTATCTTAATTTTATGAGCGTTTGGTCTTTATGATTAGATTTTTTTAAAGAGATTTTCTTCCATTAGATTCCTCACTATTTGAATTTACTCGTTTAAACAACTCCGGGTTTAAAAATTTTAGTTTCAAGTTAATATAATTTAAAACTTTGTCGAATAGATTAGTGATGTCTTTCTTTTTATCTTGAACTTTAAAACAGTAAAGAAATTCAAGTTCTTTAGTCTTTTGAATTAAGCTAAATTCTGTTATTTTTCTCTCATTTGGAGGTTCTTTTTGAAAAATAAAAGAAGTATCTACACCAACTAGAACAGATATACCGTTGAAGATAAAATAACTCCGAAAATCCGAGTAACTTTGAATTGTATAATTAGAAATAGAATTACTGTTGTAAAGATTCACCGCTATTACTATCGCATCAAAGTGTTTAAATTGCTCATTTCTTTGAATTAAATTTTCAAAACTATTAGTAATTGCAATTCTTAATTTTATAGGAATGCCCTCATGTTGAAGAAAAAATTCATATACTAAGTTTTCTGAGGTGAATTTTAATGATTTTTCTTTCAGATAATCTATAAATATCTCTAACCTCGAATCCTCAGTCCCTATCAAACCCAGATTAATAGAAAATATAATGTCCCTCATGACTTCTTCATTAAAAAAAAATAATTATAGCTCTTAATTTAATAATATAATAAAATAAAGCAAATATAAAATATTGATTAAACTATCTTGATAAAATGCTGATAATATACGCGTTACTAGTATTAATGGTATTTATCTGGAGTTTTTCATTTGTTCTTGTAGATATTGCTGTGGAAATTATACCACCAATGTCTCTGGCGTTAACTAGATTTCTTATTGTCTCAATAATGTTTATTATTGTTGATATATACTTCCTCGTTAATCGAAAATTACAGAATAATGAAATCGAAGAAGAAAAAGAAGAAACTCTTTACTCTAAAATGGAATGGATATACATTATTATTGCTAGTTTTTGTGGAATTACGCTTTTTTTCGTTATTCAGTATTCTGCTATAGATCTAATCGGACCTTCTTTACCCGCCTTATTTGTATGCCTTTTATCTCCAGTACTAATCACTATTTTAGCTTTAATTTTTTTTAAAGAAAAAATAACGAGTATTAAGTTAATAGGATTTGTAATTGCTACAATTGGAGGTTTCTTATTAGTGACCGGAGGAGATTTAGGAACTCTTACTCCTGAAGCGCCTAATTTCTTAGGATATTTATATGCTCTTATAACTCCTTTGTTGTGGGCAATTTATACAATTACTACAAAAAAAATATCCAAAGAGAAATCTGATTTAATTACACTCAAATATATAGCTTATTTTGGGACGGTGGAGTTGTTTATTTTCGTTTTGTTAAATAATGAATTACTGATTTTTATCCAAAATTTAGCCAATGTTGTTGTTTTAATGTCTGGTATGTATTTAGGAATTGGTTGTTATATTATTGGGTATTTTATCTGGCAAAAATCCCAAAAGGAACTTAAGTCCTCGAAAGGAGCTTCCTTCTTATACATAGAACCTTTTTTAACGCTAATTTTTTCGATACTATTGAATAGACCCCAAACCATTTTAGTATGGAATCTTGTTGGTGGTTTTATTGTATTGGCTGCTGTTTTAATAATTAATTACAAGTAATAATAAATCTGACATAATTACCGGTCCTAATTCTTTTTTACGATTCTTATTTTAGAAGAAGTCCGCAGAACAATGGTTTAAAACTTATAGACCGTAAATTATAAAAGAGTAGTTATGAATAATTAATTTTGTGAGCAACCATATTCTTTTTATTGGGGATAGTATCACGGAAGGAAAATTAGGCATTAGTTTTGTAGACATGATTAAACGCAGATTTCCAGATATTCATTGCCATAATAAAGGGCACGGTGGAGACACTCTACTAGAAATCAAAACACGGCTTATAAAAATTCTAAAGGAAGATAAATACAAATATTCCACTATAGTTATTGAAGCTGGTCATAATGATATTCTTTTACCTCACCTTAAATTAAGATGGCCTGTTATGAGAATTAAATGGGTCACTATGGTGCCTCAAATTGGTATAGTTCTCGATCAAATGCTGAAAATAATTATATCCTTTACCAACGCAAAAATTATTTTAACCACTCTAAGTTGTTTAGGAGAAATCTTTGGTTCCCAACTGAACCAAAAAAGAAGATTAATCAACGAACAAATTAAGGTAATTGGTTATCGTTATAATACAAGTATTGCAGATGTGGGCTCTTTCTTTGACGAAATCATTTTAGATAGTAATTCTAGCAGTTATCTTCTGGATAATCCTATAAACATAGTATTTGATTATTTTAGGTCTAAAAAATTAGTATGGGCAGACAAAATCAGTAGAAAAAGAAACCTCTGGTTAACTATCGATGGAGGACACCTTAATAGTAAAGGGGCAAAGATATATTGTAGAGAAATATCTAAAATTTTGGATAATATTTTTCAATATAAATAGTTCTGGTTTTCCTTAATTAAAATCCTATTATAATGGGAATTTTGAGAATAATAGAATAGTACTATAATATTAGTCAGTTTAATTATAAATTTTTTGAAGATACAGTTTCCAATTCTTTAACTAGAGTATCATCAATAGGTCTTAAAGATCCTTTACCTAATAATTCCGAAGCTTGTTCCTTTGCTCTTTTTCGAGCGGATTTCGCTCCTGATGCTTTCCACATATCGCGAGATAATCGATCTATTACAGGTCCTGTCATAAACAATTCCTTTCTGAACAATTTTAAGGTGGAAGGATGTGAGAGTAGTTCCTCTGTTTCATCATAATCCTTTAAAATATCCGAAGCGAATGGAGTGCCGTGGTCTTCTACCCCTCTTAGAAGTCTCTTTACCATTCCAACTATTTCGTTATCTATTATCAATTTTTCAATGCTTTGTGTGGATTCAAAATCTAGCATACCCGCTCCCGAAACCATATTAACTCCCGCAAGCCCTGCTAAAAGAGCTCCCATGCCTGCTTCGAAACCAGATTGAGTGTCTGGAACTTTCGAATCGCTTAAACCCATATATGCGTGAGTGGGCATTTTTAGAAATTTACCCATTTCTACATCTCCTAAATTAATCATCATGGTTTCAATTGCACCCATTGGTGTGGTTCCTTGCTTCATATCTAGAATTGCAGGTGAACCTCCCCATATCAAGGGAGCACCCGTTTTTACTAACTGTCCAATTACAACTCCCGCAAGACATTCAGCACAATGTTGAGTTATCGAACCTATTAAACTCATTGGAGCGTTTGCCCCTGCTAATGGCATGGAAACGAACTCAGAGGGAATCATGCTCGCTGCCGCATCAATCAAGGATTGAGTGGTGAGATCCGACCATTTCAATGGAGGGCTAGGGCAAGCATCGAAAATAGCTAAAGGTTTCCTCGCTAAATCATCTTCAGAGAGTCTACAACTCAGCAATAATTCCTTCATTATTGAAAAACTTTCTTTTCGAAATGTTCCTGTTACAACCGGTTTATAGCAATGTGTTAATGCTATAGACAATCTATGCCAATCTTGTGCTTCTTTCGGCACATCCTGATAAATCAAAGCAGTACTTTGAGCTTCTATGTATTTTAAATGCTCGACTACTTTAGAAAAGCGTATGAAGTCTTCTTTAACGGCATTTCTAATCTCTCCAGTAGTCTCGTCAAAGTATAAAATTGCTGCGGAACCAGGATCAAAATGAACATTATCGCTTGTCAGAGTAATATGCTCATTTCCTTCTCTATCAAATAATTTAATCTCGTTTGGAACCGTTTTGAGACATTTTTCTACTAAATCAGAAGGAATAAAAAATTTAGAGCCCTCATGAGATATTCCCTCGTTCTTAAACAGCTCTTTAGCATCTTCATTTTCTAAAAAGATACCTAGTGTTTCCAATATCTCTTTAGCTTCAGAATATATCTTAGTTTTATGATCGACATCTAATACTTGTATTTTCGGTCTTAATATTCCCATTAGTATGTTCACACTCTACTCTTAATTTTTATAATGAATCAATCATTTTTCTAATTTCATGTATCGTATCTGGAGATGTTCCACAGCATCCCCCCACAACTTTAGCACCCAATTGAATTATTTCGTGAATATCACTAACAAAATCCTTAATGGGTTGGTCATAATGTGCCCTATTATTACTATCGATTCTTGGTTGCCCAGCGTTTGGTTTTGCTGAAATCGGTCTATTAGTAAGGTTTTTTAATTCTTTTATTAAGTGTACCATCTCATCAGATCCTAGTGTACAGTTAGCACCAATTACATCAACATTTGCATTTTCTTGTATCTGTACGCATTTTTCTAATGAATCGCCCATTATAGTAAAAAAACCTTTCTTTGTTTGTTTATAAGTCATGGAACTGATTATTGGTTTTGTTGAAATACTCCTTATCGCTTCTATTGCAGCGACCATTTCTTCAATATCGGACATTGTTTCAATGTGCCAAAGATCTACTCCATTTTCTAAAATATTTGCTTGTTTTGTGAAGCTTGATACCCATAGATCTGGTGTAGCTTTACCTACGGGAGGTCTAAATTGCCCAGACGGACCAATATCAGCAACAATTAAATGATTGGGAGGACAAGCTTTTTTGATGATTTCTAATGCTTGTTCATTTATTTCTTCAATTTGATTTTCCACTTTATAGGTTTGTAGGTTTATAAAACTTGCTCCAAAAGTGTTAGACTGGCACATATCTGCTCCTACATCATAATATGCTTTATGAATTTCATAGATGATGTCAGGTTTCTCGATATTAAGCATATCAGGAAGCTTCCCGGGCTTAATACCACGTTTGAATATTTCTGATCCCATTCCTCCGTCAAATAATACGATTTTGGAATCATCTTTTAACCAATCGTGAAATAACATAATTTTTACCCCTATTAATTGATTTTCATTTATTCAATAATTCTTTAACTAATTTGACAGCCTCTACAGCGCTACCAGCGAACCCGTCTGCTTTGCATTCTTCAGTCCATGATCTATTAACGGGAGCTCCTCCAATGATAACTTTAAATTTATTTCTTATCCCTTTTTTCTCCAAAATATCAACTACGTTTTTTTGACCAAACATGGTGGTAGTAAGCAATGCAGAAACCCCAATTACCTCAGCATTCTTTTCAATAGCAGTATCAATGATTTTCTCAGCAGGAATATCCGCGCCTAAGTCGTATACTTCAAAACCATTAGCACTTAACATTGTACCTACGATAGTCTTTCCAATCGAATGAATGTCTCCTTCTATTGTCGCTATCACTACAGTTCCTAAATTTAAGTTTTCTCCGCTGCTTTTTAACTTCGGTAAGAGAACATCCATAGCCTCTTGCATTATTGTACCACCAAGCATTAATTCGGGAAGGAAAAATTCTCCTTCTTCCCATAAATCTCCAATTCTGCGGATTCCATCTCCATATCCTTTTTCAATTACTTCGAGTAATTTCATATTTTCATTTACAGCCCTATTTGCTAGTTCGATGGCTTTTTCCTTTTCTAAATTTACAATAGCGTCAGAAATTTCCTTATAAAATTGCTCCTGAGTCAATTTATTATCTCCTAAAAACTTTTTCTGTATAATTTTAACATTATCTTGGTTAACTAATTAAAATTTCGGATTTCAGAAGAGCATAGAAAGTTTTTATCTTCTGTGCTCCGTATTATTATTCCATTATTATCAGATTATTTAACTAAAAAAGAAATATAAACTCTTAAACTATATTAAATTTAAAATCAAAATCTCAAATAATTAGATATTGTAGAAGTGATTTATTATGTCTAGAAGATATTACGCAAAAGGTAAAAAAACATACGCTAAGGACCAGAATTTTGAACAAGACCAAGTCGGAGAAGAAAAGGAACGCTATCTTATTAGTATTGATTTAATGAGCCTAAAAACTCTTAAAGATTACGATATAATGGGATGGCGTGGCGAGTTCTATTTCAAAGCGGACGGTCCGAAAGTCTTTAAATCGAGATTTCCAAATAAGGGAAATATGAAGCTTCAAAGAAATCAAAACTTTACATCTAAAGCAGATATGAACATATGGAGTCAATTTAAAACGGTAAAAGCAGGAGCTGAGGCCGTAGAAAGAGTAAAAATCATATTAAGAGAGCAAGACCATTTAAAGAAAGATGAAACAATCGCAGAAGAAGTATACGAAATAATTCTTCCTTCTAAGACCCGGTATGTTGTATTACAGGACAGTAAAGAACAGACTAAAGCAAAACTACGAATTCAAGCTTCAAGAACAAGATATTAAAAGCAAATTTTATTTTCTCCTTTTTAAGGGGAAAAAAAAAAATAAAAATTTTTTTAATTGTTTTTAAAATTTAGAGGGTGTTTAAAATGGGAAAAACATTAGGAAGAAAATGTTAATTCAAATTGCTAGTTTAGATGATGTTTCTGGTGTCCACCAGGCACTTATGCAAAATTTAATTGAAATTCGTGATTTCGATAAAATTACAGAAGAACAAAGAGAATTACTAGAGAAAAAAGGTTTTTTGAGAAAAGAGGTAGACAAGAAATACTACAAAAAACTCGTTGAAAATCCTTATATCGATATTTATATAGCTAAAGAAGATAATGGAGTCATTATAGGATTTGCAAGTATTCATAGACACATCTATGATGTTAGAAAAGTACGAGATGTTTTAGGAAACTTAATCACCGAAAATACTAAATCACGAGAATTACTTCTTAATGAAGATACGGAATTTGCTTATTTAGATCAGATTAGTATCTTACCAGATTATCAGCGTAAAGGAATTGGAACAATGATTTTTAAAAAAGCCTTACAAGCCTTAAACACACCCATTGTTGCTTTTATTGTTGAGATACCTATAAAGAATTTAGCATCTATTTATTGGCACGAACACAACGGATTTGTATCCGAAGCTATTAGTGATGGTGAGTATAAGGGAAAATCTTTTAAATTTTTAATTTATGTAAATTGGAATACCACTAACTGAAAACTATGCTTTTTTATTGGATTTGAATGATCTCAAGTGCTAATCTGTATCGTAAACCTATTTATCATTCGTTTCAGGTAGAAATTCACTTGTTAAACTCTTCGCAAGCTTGCTACCTACATCAAATAAGTTCTTCATAGATTTATAGAAAATATCTCCTATAAATTCGCTCATTTTTTTATCAGGTTCTAAGTAAACTTCACAATCATTAACTTCTTTTAGCTCATTTATAAGATCTTCTTTTCTTTGCTTAAGTTGTTTATTAAGCTCTTTCAAAGTGTTATCAATCTTATCCAATTCTGGGTTTTGATTATTTTCCATTTTTATTACCTCACTTTTATTCTTCTTCTGCTTCGGGGTGAACTTTAAGGGAATCTATAATCTTAATTATATCCTCAGCAAGTTCATATCTCTCATTTCGGTATTTCTCACGAGTTAATCGTTTTTCTACCTTAAGTGGAGTTCCAATTTTCACTCGTATTCCTGTTGTACTAAATGTATTTAAAATCCGCGCTTTTTCGGTATAAATTGCTATTGGAATAATAGGAGCCATTGCCGCAACAGCAAATTTAATAATGCCTGCCATCGCCTTTACTTGAACCTCCGGAGTCAACTTCGATTCTGGGGTCATAGCTACAAGATCTCCAACTTCGTTGAGATAGTGAAAAACTTTATCAATAGGGATAGTATCATCTTTATCAAGAGTGCTACGAAACATTCCTAACAATTTCAGAACAGGACCATAGACTTGATGCTTCATTAATTTATGATGAACCATGAAGTGAATCCTACGTCCAGAAACTTGACTAATAATTGCTAGATCTCTTAATGTATTATCACTTATTGTAGTTAAAATAGCTTTCCCTATGATTGGTACATTCTCCTTGCCTTGTATCTTCAAATCGGCGAATGCTTCTAAACCAAATCCTCCTAACCCTTTTGTAACTGCGTATAACAAATCTTTCATCAAATCCTTACTTACTACCTTATCTTTTCCTTTTGTTTCTTTTTCTTCCGTTGATGTTTCAACCATTTTTTTATCTCCTTTATAATTTATTTATAAAATTACTAACTTCCTCCATCCGTCTCTCGTAATATTCTTTTAACTCTTTTTCGGAAACAAACGAAGGGATTACTTTTTCTAAGTAAATATCAAAAATTGTTGATAATTTCGTTTTATGTTGAAGCGACTCAAGAAATTCCTCTCCTAAGTGCTTCAGTTGATTAAAAAAATCTGACATTATTTTTTTTTTTCCTCGAATCTTTAATTAAGTTAATTGATCCCACTTACCACATCGGGAACCCCAACGGGCAATTACTTTATTTCCATATTCAGGCATCTTTACTTGAACTATTTCGCAATTGTTTGGGCAATCGCCGCAATTAAATGCTGATGTGGTAAACTCAATTTCAGATACCTCAAGACCTCTAAATTCAGTTTCGTGTTCGTGTTCTATATAATAATCTCGGACGAGTATTGCCATTCCAAGAGCACCCATCAATACGTTATATTTAGGAACAATAACCTTACACCCTAAATGTCTCTCGAAAGCTTCTATAATTCCTTGATTATACGATACTCCTCCCTGAAAGACAATCGGCTCCTCTAAATCTTTTCCTTTTCCAACATTGTTCATATAGTTACGAACGAGCGAATCACATAATCCCGCAATTATATCCGCTTTAGAATAACCCGCGTTTTGTTTATGAATCATATCAGATTCCGCAAAAACAGTACACCTTCCAGCAATACTCACGGGATTTTTGGATATTATAGCATAATCTCCAAACTCTTCTATGGCAATCCCTAGACGCGCTGCTTGGTGATCAAGAAACGATCCCGTTCCAGCTGCACAAACAGAATTCATGGCAAAATCTATAATTATTCCATCTCGCAAGAGGATTATTTTAGAATCCTGGCCTCCGATTTCTAATATTGTTCTAACATCTGGATACATAGTCTGAGCAGCCACTGCGTGAGCAATTATCTCCGTTTTCGCGAGGTCTGCACCTACGATAGCTTTTGTTAAATATCTTGCCGATCCAGTCGTACCACAACATCGTATTGCATACTCGTGTAAATTTTCACTCTGTTCGATTTTTTCTCGTAATTCCCCCATCCCCGCTTTTGCTGAATCAATGGGAGAACCTCGATTTCGTAGAAATACGCTCGTTAATAAATTCCCATCAGTGTCCATTAACACAAATTTACAACTAACACTTCCTATGTCAATTCCAAGGAACGCATCCTTTTTTTCTTTTTCTTCAACTACTTTTTCAATAACTTCTTCCATTTATACTTACCATTAAACCGAATTTTGTATTAATTGATAACACTCGTTGTAAAATACATCTCCATAATGAGGATATATCTTTTTGTTACCATTTGATATGAATTTAGCATTATTATTAATTTCTTTATTCCTACGACCATGCATTAGGTCGGAGAAGGCTTCGAGCCTGGTACGAAATCCCTCCATCCCAGATTGTTCATCAAAAGAGAAGTATATGATAGGGAGATCGTAGATTTTTTTGAGTTTATTAGTTATAATAGTTCGAGCAGTCACCTCTGGCATACACAAGAACGGATATTCATGTACAAAGCCGTCAAACCCCGCTTGAGCTTTATCGATATATTCTCCTAAAACCCATTGCGCCTCTCCGCCAATGTCCATGGGCATGTATGGACGCGAAAGATGCTCCAACCATTTTCTGTGATAATTAAGGTGAAATTTGTGCACAACCCAATCATAAAGGCTTAGAGATTGATGAATTTCAATTTGCATTTCACCTAGTTTCCTTCTAATATCAAGGTTCACATAAGGTTCTAAACTAATGTGAATCTCACCCGATACACCCACCTTGAGAGGACTTCGGTTTTTATCAATATCTAAGCTATTAAAATCTTCTTTGATTTCTTTCTTAAAATTTCTTAGGATAGGCAACGTGTTAGCTTCATCGAGTTTTGTTAATAAATTGTTAACAATAGTGGTTGTATCCCCTTGATTTCGTTCATATGCTCGAAATATGCCTTCAGCTGTTTGAATATCGTTTAATAGTTTGGCTTTTTTCAAAAAGAAAATTATTGCTTTTACAAATTTAGAATAAATAAATAAATCTCTTCTTCCACTAACTTCTTGGAGCGTTTTTACCCAGTTAAATTCAAGCAGATCGGCCTGGTCAAGGGGTATTAATGTTATATTCTTATATCCCATATCCTTTAGAATTCTCTCCTGCACGGAAGCATAAAATCCAAACCTACAAGGTCCACAGTCAATCGCCATGACTAATGTATCTGCTCCTTTCCCAATTGCGTTTACAAAATCCCCTATTGTCGCCTTGAATGGAAAACAAACGAACTCTGGAGATTGCTTAACGCCGATTTTGATTGCCTCACGATTTGTTGGATCAGGAACGACCACATCTAAATCAAGGCTTGTAAAGAGCGTTTTAAAGGCGACCCAATTGGGGCCCATATTAGGGAAGGAAATTAACATTTTAATTCTAAGAAATTTTACCTAGTCAAGTATTTGATCAAAACTATGAAATCAAATAACCCACTCTAAAATAAAAATTTACCCATTATAAACAGATTATCAATCGTATGATACTTTTAATAAAAATTTCAACAATATTTAATAATCTCCTCCAAAGAGATTTTACTAGATAACAGATCTAAGGTATGCTTTCTCATATTAACGTCTAATTTGTGTTTATTAGAGGTAAGATATATATATATACATATTTGGAAAAGAAACTTTTATAACAAAATTGCCTCTCAAAGGTTAAAAAGAGATCCGAGATCCAAAAACGAATTTCTTGAAAAAAACTCGAGTCCATTCTTAACGGCGAATCCTATATCTAATTTCTTTGATGGATTCAGCATTGTTAAAACCTTTGACATTGGGGTTTCAATACTAGACAGGAAATATTCAAAATTAGATTTCGGCTTAAAATATATATTCTGTATTTCATCCGGGATCACATACTTGGCATCTCTAAACAATGGATTAGTTTTCTTGTTGCCAACCATTAAATCATGAAATGCTTCGATTCTTGTTCTAAGTCCTTCAAAACCAGAACTTCCATCAAGACTAAAATGAATGTGGGGCAGGTAAAACTTGTCCATGTTTTTCTCAGCTTCTAACATTCCCATAAAAGATATTTCGGGGAGGCAAGTAAACGGGAATACATGGACAAAACCATCAAAACCTTTTTCTTGAGATTCAAGATAACTTCCCATGTTCCATACTGCTTCTCCACCAATATCCATTGGAATATACTCTCTTGCACTATGTTCAAGCCGTCTTCTTCGTTTGCTGGCGTCAAGTTTGTACATGACCCAATCAAAGACATCATACTGCTTGTGAACCTCGATACCCATAACGCCTAATTCTCCCATCAGATCATAATTAACCCATTTCTCCAACATGACTTGGATTTCCCCCGTATAACAAACCCTCAAAGGTTCCATTTCCTTGTCAATAGGAATCTTGCGAAAATGTTCATCTATCGTTCTTTCAAAATTAGATAATTTCATCAAATTATTTTCGTTATCAAGTAAATTCATCAAAGTATGAACTACTTTGGTAGTCATTGCTTTGTT
>JABXKC010000041.1 GCA_013375495.1 Promethearchaeota archaeon | reverse complement strand
AGTAACGATTATGTTCTACGCGAACGATTCTGCAAATAATGTAGCATTCGATAGCGTAGTTGTTAATAAAGATACAGGTCTTCCAATAGTTAGTATAACCTATCCGACAGGAGGCGATTATTTTGACGCTACTGCTCCCGATTACGTAGTGGAAATAAGCGATTCTGGTAGTCCTATAGATACGATGTGGTATACGATCGATGGAGGTGCGACTAATATAACCTTTACCCTAAACGGGACTATCGATCAAAACAACTGGACGGCTCTCGTAGACGGTCCAGTAACGATTATGTTCTACGCGAACGATTCTGCAAATAATGTAGCATTCGATAGCGTAGTTGTTAATAAAGATACAGCTCTTCCAATAGTCAGTATAACTTATCCAACAGGAGGAGAGTATTATGGTGCAACCGCACCTAGTTTTACCGTTGAAATAACTGACGGTAGCCTTGATACGATGTGGTATACGATCGATGGAGGTGCGACCAATATTACATTTACTATAAATGGAACTATCGATCAGAACAACTGGACGGCTCTCGCTGATGGCCCTATAACGATTTTCTTCTACGCGAACGATTCTGCAAATAATGTAGCATTCGATAGCGTAGTTGTTAATAAAGATACAGGTCTTCCAATGGTTAGTATAACCTATCCAACAGGAGGAGAGTATTTTGACGCTACTGCTCCAGATTACGTAGTGGAAATAAGCGATTCTGGTAGTCCTATAGATACGATGTGGTATACGATCGATGGAGGTGCGACCAATATTACATTTACTATAAACGGGACTATCGATCAAAACAACTGGACGGCTCTCGCTGATGGCCCTATAACGATTTTCTTCTACGCGAACGATTCTGCAAATAATGTAGCATTCGATAGCGTAGTTGTTAATAAAGATACAGGTAATCCAACAGTTTCTATTACTTCCCCGACAGGAGGCGAATATTTTGACGCTACTGCTCCAGATTACGTAGTGGAAATAAGCGATTCTGGTAGTCCTATAGATACGATGTGGTATACGATCGATGGGGGTGCGAATATTGAGTTTACCGTAAACGGAACTATCGATCAAAACAACTGGACGGCTCTAACAGACGGCCCAGTAACGATACTGTTCTACGCGAACGATTCTGCTGGAAATATTAACAATACTTCTTCAATTACTCTCTATAAGGATGTCGTAATACCTTCTTTAAGCATTGATTCGCCTGCAAACAATACTTATTGGAATATACATCCCAACATTCAAGTAACAGCAACTGATCCTAACCTCCATAGTGTTTGGTACACAGTAGGAGCAACCAAGATACTGCTTGATAGTGGAGTATCCGAGCCTTTTAACTCCTCAATATGGAATAGTTTACCCGACGAATGTCAATTCACGATTAATTTTTATGCGAACGATTCTGCTGGAAATATTAACAATACTTTTTCAATTACTCTCTATAAGGACATCGTAATACCCTCTTTAAGCATTGATTCGCCTATAAACAATACTTATTGGAATACTATACCGGATATTCAAGTTACTGCGTCTGATACATATTTAGACTTAGTTTGGTATACAGTAGGAGCAACCAAGATACTGCTTGATAGTGGAGTATCCGAGCCTTTTAACTCCTCAATATGGAATAGTTTACCCGACGAATGTCAATTCACGATTAATTTTTATGCGAACGATTCTGCTGGAAATATTAACAATACCTATTCATTTACCTTGTATAAAGATGTTTTACCGCCTAGGTTAATTGTAAATCTTCCAATAAATAACACTTATTGTGATGCTCCTCCACTAATTAATATAACTGCTTTTGATATGACAAGTCCTCTTAATTGGTTTAATTATATGGTTGAGACAACTCAAATACTTCTGACAAATAATACAGAACAGGCACTGGACATTGATATATGGAGTAGCTTAGACCAGGGAGTATTTGAAATCTATATTTATGCATGGGACAGTTTGAATAATCTTAATGATACTTATGTAATAACTTTATATAAAGATACTCTTGCTCCCGAAATAACAATAAATTCACCTGAAGATTTAACTTTCGTTAATTCTCGACCTAGAATTAATATAACTGCTATAGATCCCAACCTTGATACCCTTTGGTATAGAGTAGGGACAACTAACATTATGTTATCAAGCGATATAGAAGTATTTTTGAATGGTTCCATCTGGGATGGTTTAGCAGAAGGACCTTTTAATATAGAAATATTTGCTAATGATACTTTTGGCCATATTAATAATTCTTATGTGCTAACCTTGTACAAAGATATAATTACCCCTAGTTTGATAGTAATTTTACCGATTAATGGAACACTTTATAATTCCCAACCTTCAATTAATGTAACTGTTTTTGATACTTATTTTGATACTCTTTGGTATAGAGTAGGGAATACCAACATAACTCTAACTAACAATACTGAAGTATTACTTAATTTAACTATTTGGAATAGTTTACCAGATGAAGGAGCATTCTTAATTTATTTTTACGCAAACGATTCTGTGGGAAATCTAAATAATACCTTTGTTTTAACATTATATAAGGACATTAAAGCTCCAACAATAATTATTGATTCACCTCAATCAAACGATCTTTTCGGTGAGACTCCTCCATCTGTTTCTTTAAATGTTACGGACGCAAATTTAGATGAAGTATGGTATCAGTTAAGTAATGGGACGGTAACAACAAATAATTACACATGGACCGGTTTTATTGATCAAACTGTTTGGAATCAAGTTGGAAATGGAACAGTAACTATTAAATTTTACGCTAATGATACCTTCAATCATCTAGGTTTTGCGGAGGTAACTGTAAGAAAAAATATTTTGAATCCAATAATTACGATAGAGAATCCTCAGGAAAACGAATTATTTGGAATAATTGCTCCAAATTTTACTATTTATAAATCAGGAACCGAACTTAATACAACTTGGTATACTATAGATTATGGGGTAACAAACTATACCTTTTTTGGATTAAATGTCGTAATTAACCAAACTGCGTGGGATAATTATGGTTTTGAGGATGTGTTTATCACATTCTATATTAATGATTCTCTGGGAAAAATAGGATTTGATGAAATTACTATAAGAAAAGACCCAGATCCCCCAGAAGTTACTATTACTTTTATTGATCCGTTAAGTAATTATTCGTACTGTACTGTAGAACCAAAGTTTATTATTACGGCGTATGATCCAAATCTCGTCACAATTTGGTATAGAGTTGGGTCTACAAATATAACAATATTTAACGATCCTGTCTTAGATCTTAACAATACTGTCATAACTCTTAACGATACGATCTGGAATGGTCTCTCTCAAGGTATATTTGCAATTGAGGTCTTTGCCGAAGATGAATTAGGATATCTTAACGATTCTATAACGCTAACATTTTACAAAGACACGCTCGCTCCTATGCTAATAATAAATCAACCTTACGATGGTAATTATTACAATACTCCGCCCCCAATTAATATTACTGTTTATGAGCCTAATCCTAGTTACCCTGTTTGTACTTACACTGTGACTGGATATTCTCCGCCAAATAATGTGTTGGCTAATAATACGGAAGTTACTTTAAATCAAGATATATGGATTATTTTACCAGAAGGAGAATTTGAAATACAATTTACAAGTTTTGACATTTTTGGTCATAGAACAGATCTTAAAATAACACTTTATAAAGATACTATTGCTCCTACAGTGGTAGTAAATTTACCAATAGATAATTCGTATTGGAACACACCTCCAATTATAAATATCGCAGCGATAGATCCCAACCTTAATACAACCTGGTATAGAGTCGGAACAACTAATATTACATTAACAAACAGCACAGATAAAACGCTTGACGATGCGATATGGGGTAATTTAACTGAGGGAAGTTTTATTCTTGAAGTTTTTGCTAATGATAGTTATGGTAATCTTAACAATTTGTTTACTTTAACTTTATATAAAGATACTCTTGCTCCCGAAATAATAATAAATTCACCTGATAATAATACCTATTACGGCTCAGAACCTGAGATGTATTTAATTGCTACCGACTTATCTGTTTATTCTGTCTGGTATTCTGTTGGAGGTACAATAAGACCTTTAACTAATGACGTATCAGAACCGTTAGATTCCGATATTTGGAATAGTTTGCCCCAAGGAGAATTTCAAGTTTTTATTTTTGCTAATGATTCTGCGGGGAATCTAAACAATACTCTAATATTAACATTATTTAAAGACACCTTACCACCCCTTGTAACGGTTAATTTGCCTTATAACAATACTTATTGGAATTCAAGACCAACGATAAATGTTGAAGGTTTTGATCCAAACCTAGATGAAATTAGCTATTTAGTGGCAGGATATGAGGTGATAATAGAGAATGGGAATGATACGACACTTTCCAACTATATATGGCAAACTCTTCTAATTGGGGATGGCCCATTTATTATGGAGATTTTTGCTAAAGATATATTTGGTTATACTAATGATTCAATTCAATTAATGCTATATAAAGATATGACTTCTCCTATTATTGATATCAATTCACCTCAACCTAATGATCTTTTCGGCGAGAATACTCCATTTGTTTCTTTAGATGTTACAGATACTAATTTAGAAGATGTATGGTATCAGCTAAGTAATGGAACTGTAGTTACCAATAATTTCACATGGACGGGTTCTATTGAACAGGTTGTTTGGGACCAAGTTGGAAACGGAACTGTTACGATACGATTTTACGCCAATGATACAGCAACCAATAAAAATTATGAAGAGGTGGTAGTTAGAAAAAATATCTATGCTCCTATAGTTAGCATAAATTCTCCTTTGAATAACGAATTATGGGGAATTGATTCTCCTAACTTTGAGATATACACATCAGGGACTGATTTAGGATCATACACCTGGTATATGTTAGTTGGTGTATCAATAAATTTCACTTTTACAGGCGATACAGGAGTAATAAATCAAACTGCTTGGGATTATTTTGATTTCGGTACAGTTACAATGAGGTTTTACATTAATAACTCATTTGGAAAAATCGGGTTTGATGAAGTTTCCATAAGAAAAGATCCAGATATGCCTATAATTACAATCCATTCCCCGATTGACCACACTGCTTTTGCATCGCCACCATTTATCAATCTTACGATTGATGAGCCTAATTTGGATAAGGTTTGGTATCGAATTAATAATAATATAATAGATATTACGGACAATCTGACGCAATTTATTGATTTATTTATATGGAATTCTCTAACTCAAGGAGATTTTAATGTAGAACTTTTTGCTAATGATACTATGGGGAATGTTAATAATTTAACTACATTAAATCTTTCAAAGGACATAAATGGTCCAACAATTTTTATTAATCTACCTGTCGAGAATGAGAAAGTTGGTCGAACTGCACCCTATTTTGAACTTTTAATTTTTGATGAAAATGGAGTAGGTACTAGATGGTATACGATTGGTTTGGGTGACAATACAAGACAATTTACAGGTTTGATCGGGAGAATTAACCAGACTTTATGGGAACAAAATTGGGATAATTTGGCTCAAGGAGATATAATAACTATTACATTTTATGCTAGGGATACTCTCGGAAATGAAAATTTTACCGTATTAAATTTAATTGTAGATAAACCTATAGATTTACCTAAATTTCTTTCAGATCCACTTGGTCTATTATTACCGACTGTAGGTTTAGTTGCAATGATTCCCATTACGATTAAATTAACGAAAAGTACATATTATAAATCTTTGAATAATAAGAATAAGAAAAAATTACGAAATGTTCTAATTTCAGCTGGATTTTTCCTATCTTTACTTACTTTATATTTTATTTTTTAAAATAAATGTAATAAATTGAATTTAATGAAATAATGTTATTCTATGGAGAATGTTAAGAACTTAGTGCTCAATTAAAATGTCTGGCAATACATACAATAATTTCGGGCATTTTATCACAGATGCTCAAAAAGAAATAAAGGAACTTGTAAATAAACGGAACCAACTTAATAATAAGATTAAGAGGTATATTGAAAGTTTTCAGAGGGCTGAATACGAGATCTATAAATCGTTATTTAACACAAAAGAATATTATAATAAAAAACGCTATTATAGCTCGAAGAAAATTAGAAAGTTGAGAAGAAAGGTACTAGAGTATGAAGATTTTCTGGATTTTCTTATTACAGAGAGAAATAAACGCAAAAAACCTGATTTAAACCGCAATCTCTTGAATTTGATTAAGGCCCTTGACAATTCTATTAAAGAAATCAACAAAAGAATAAATGATTTTAATAAAAGGATTAAAAACCACATTTTAAGGATTGAAGAAGAGATTTATCTCGTTGAAAAAATTGGTAAATTAGAAAAAAAGAAGCAAAAAAGAGTTAAATTACTATCAGAATTAAAAAAAGTTAAAATTACAAAATTACAATCAACAGATTATTATAAAGCTGATAGTAGAATAAAACTATTTGAAACGATGTTAAAAGGAATTAATAAGGATTTGATTAAATGGTCCAATAAAAGAAAAAATTACCATAAAAAAATGCTTGATTTATATCGGGAAGCTAGAGAATTTAGGAATTTAAAAAAAAAGATGGAGAATAAATTAAAAGAAAATAGGGATGTAGCAGAACATTATTATCAACATTACTTAGAGATAATTAATCAAAATGAAAGTGATATAATAAAAAAGATTTGGTTTAAACCAAAAGCTAAATCCCCGAGGAGAGAAATTATCACTCCTAGACTTGAATCAATTATTACAAGAAAAGTAATGTTCAAACAACATAAAAATGAAAGATTAGCAGTTGCCTTAGAAAAACAAAAATTAGGTAAAAAATTGGATTTTTATGAATTCAAGCTTATTTTAGAACAATCAAAAAAGTGAAAAATTCCTAAACTCCTGTTATTTAAAACATCGCCAGTTAAAACTTTACAGTTTGAATGACTGTTTGCATGGCAAGTTTTCTTGTCATCTTTTTTCCGAAATTTTAATGTAATTGATTTATGATTTTTCTAATCTTATTTAGTTAAGTAAAACTTTAATGACTAGGAGAACAATATATCTATGTTCAAGTATAGTAATATAATTATATTAAAAATAATAATTTGAATGACCGATCACAATTTCGATAATTTCAGTCATTATTTTAATAAATGGCAAAAAAATCTTATTAATTTTGCTCTTAAAAGGAATCTGGTTAATAACGAGCTTGAGAAATATATAAAAAATTTCCAAACTATCGATTCTGAAATCTATAAATCACTTTTCACTGCTAAAGAGTATTATAAAAAAAAACACCGCCACTATAATCAGAAGATCAAAAGATTAAAACAAAAGGAAAATGAATTTAAACAACTTTTAGATTATGTAAATAGAGACAAGATAGCCCTTACAGAACCAAAAATAAAGGATGAAATATCCACCTCAATAAGACACATTAAGCAATCTATTAAAGAAATTGACGATAAAATCTATAATTTAAGCAATCAAATTGAAGAAGAAACTTTAGATGTAGACGAGGAAGACAATATTATAGATAATATCAAAAATCTAGATAGAGATAAGAAAATAAATGTTAGGCATTTAAGGAAACTCGAACAGGATTTACTTAGAGAAATTAAACATAATACTTATTTTATAACCGTTAGAATAATCGAAATTCTTGAAATTAATTTAAAAGAAATACCTAGAAATTTAAATAAATGGTCCAAAAAGAAAGTAACAATCCATAGAAAAATGCTCGATTTATATCGTAAGGCTAAAGTTTTTGAAAATATTAAAAAACAAATAGAAAATGAATTACTCGGAGCTAAACAAGCAACGGATAGGTATCTCCAGCTTTATTCTAATCTGAAAAACCAGGATAAAAAGAGATTAATAGAAGAACAGTTAAGACCTTTTAAAAATAGGGCAAAAGCTAAAGAAAAACGAAAAATAAAGACTAAATATATCATTAAAAAAAAAGAGATCAAAGCAGAAATTTAGGAACGAGAAATTAGAAATTGCGTTAGAAAAACAAAAATCTGGAAAAAAATTGGATTTTTACGAATTTAAATTAATTTTAGACCGTTCAAAAAAGAAAGAATAATTTAATATAATTTTTAATTTAATTCTTCGAATAAATAAAAATTTAAGTTATAACAAAAAAAAAAAATAAATGATTAATAATTGTATTTTTACTTAGCTCTTCTTTTTTTCCTAACAACCAAATAGATGATTATCGAAAGCCCTATAACGCTTCCACTTCCTATAATTACGATCCATACAAATGGATCCGGTTCTACTACGGTTTCAATGATAAGATCCTTGTTAAAACTAAGAGAACCACCAGTTCCAGGCGCAGGAAGCGTTAAAACGGCATCGTTTCCCACAGAATCCTTGATCGATCCTCCATTTAAAGATAAAGCGTTAACAGATTCATAGTCTAGATCTTCGGAATTATCTCCTGAAGCAACAACATAAGTAAATATAAGCGTAGCTGTTCCGCTACCACTAGTATAACTAATAATTGCATCAGTAGATCCTGTTTCTAAAGTTAATTGTGGCGTACCAGTGACATATACAGATTCTGAGAAAGTTATAATAATATCAATAGTTTCTCCGTCTCCATAAGTCCCATCAGGTTTGGTTGAACTAACACTGGTAATTGTTGGGGAGATGGTTTCTAATATAATATCTTTATTATCACTTAGTGATCCTAAGCTTCCAGGAGTTGGAAGCGTCACATTGGCACCATTTCCAGCTAAATCTCTAATTGTACCTCCGTTTAATGATAAAGCATTCATAGATTCGTAACCTAGATCGGAGGATGTATGCCCTGAAGCGACTATATATGAAAAAGTAAGCGTATCTGTTCCACTTCCGCTAATGTAATTAATCACAGCGTCAATGGAGCCTGTTTCTAGAGTTAATTGGGGAATGCCAGTTACATATACCGGTTCCGAGAATGTTACCATTATGTTAATGATCTCACCTGTGCCATAAGTCCCATCTGGTTCACTCGAACTAACGCTTGTTACTTCCGGTGGGGTGGTTTCTATTATAATATCTTTATTATAACCAAGAGATCCTGATGTCCCAGGAGCAGCAAGTGTCAAATCTGCAGCATTTCCTACTACATCTTTGATCGTTCCACTTAAAGCATTAGTAGAAGAATATTCTAGATCAGTAGAGTTATGTCCTGAGATCACTGTATAGGTGAATACAAGAGTGTCAGTTTCGTTACCGCTAGTATAATAAATTATAGCATCGGTAGAGCCTGTTTCTAGAATTAATTGGGGTATACCTGTTGTAAACACCGGTTCAGAGAAAACTATGATTATATAGATATCATCATCAATTCCATAGCTTCCATCGGAATTTGACGAGCTTACATTAAGAACTGAAGGATCAGTTATATCTAGATATAGTTGTGTCGATGCATGATTAGTATAATCAACATTTCCAGCAGCGTCTCTTAACCAAACGTAAACGGTATGAGCACCATCAGAACCCACAGTAATTCCTGTAATTGATGTTATACCCGTACCTGCTTCATAAGTTCCGTCTGTATCTGAGGTCGGAGCGGAGTCCAATTTATAGTATACGCCAGTTATACCAGACAGATCTGCAGGATTTGACCAGGTTAGATCAAAATCGTTTATACTTGTCCACGAGGAGGGATCAGCAGCTAGTCCGCTCGGTGAGGAGGGATCCGTTGTATCTAAGTACAATTCTACGGAAACATAAGTCATATAATCAACATTTCCAACGGCGTCTCTTAACCAAACGTAAACGGTATGAGTACCATCAGAACCCACAGTAATTCCTGTAATTGACGTTATACCCGCACCTGCTTCATAAGTTCCGTCTGTATCTGAGGTCGGAGCGGAATACAATTTATAGTATGCGCCAGCTATACCAGATAGTTCTGAAGGATTTGACCAAGAAAGATCAAAATCGTTTGTGCTTGTCCAAGAAGAGGGATCAGCAGCTAATCCGCCCGGTGAGGAGGGATCCGTTGTATCTAAGTACAATACTACAGAGTCGTAGGTAGTATAATCAACATTTCCAACAGTATCTCTTAACCAAACGTAAACGGTATGAGCTCCTTCAGACCCTACAGTAATTCCTGTAATTGACGTTATACCCGCACCTGCTTCATAAGTTCCTTCTGTATCTGAGGTCGGAGCGGAATACAATTTATAGTATGCGCCAGCTATACCAGACAGATCTGCAGGATTTGACCAGGTTAGATCAAAATCGTTTGTGCTTGTCCACGAGGAGGGATCAGCCGTTAATCCGCTCGGTGAGGAGGGATCCGTTGTATCTAAGGAAAATACTACAGAGTCGTAGGTAGTATAATCAACATTTCCAGCAGCATCTCTTAACCAAACGTAAACGGTATGAGCTCCATCAGAACCCACAATAATTCCTGTAATTGACGTTATACCCGCACCTGCTTCATAAGTTCCGTCTGTATCTGAGGTAGGAGCAGAATATAGTTTGTAATAGGCGCCAGCTATACCAGATAGATCTGTAGGATTTGACCAGGAAAGATCAAAATCGTTTGTGCTTGTCCACGAGGAGGGATCAGCAGCTAGTCCACTCAGTGAGGAGGGATCCGTTGTATCTAAGTACAATTCTACGGAAACATAAGTCGTATAATCAACATTTCCCGCAGCATCTCTTAACCAAACGTAAACGGTATGAGCTCCTTCAGACCCTACAGTAATTCCTGTAATTGATGTTATACCCGCACCTGCTTCATAAGTTCCGTCTGTATCTGAGGTCGGAGCGGAATACAATTTATAGTATGCGCCAGCTATACCAGATAGTTCTGAAGGATTTGACCAAGAAAGATCAAAATCGTTTGTGCTTGTCCACGAGGATGGGACAGCAGCTAATCCGCCCGGTGAGGAGGGATCCGTTGTATCTAAGGAAAATACTACAGAGTCGTAGGTAGTATAATCAACATTTCCAACAGTATCTCTTAACCAAACGTAAACGGTATGAGCTCCTTCAGACCCTACAGTAATTCCTGTAATTGACGTTATACCCGCACCTGCTTCATAAGTTCCGTCTGTATCTGAGGTCGGAGCGGAATACAATTTATAGTATGCGCCAGCTATACCAGACAGATCTGCAGGATTTGACCAAGAAAGATCAAAATCGTCTGTGCTTGTCCACGAGGATGGGACAGCAGCTAATCCGCTCGGTGAGGAGGGATCCGTTGTATCTAAGGATAATACTACAGAGTCGTAGGTAGTATAATCAACATTCCCAGCAGCATCTCTTAACCAAATGTAAACGGTATGAGCTCCATCAGACCCTACAGTAATTCCTGTAATTGACGTTATACCCACACCTGCTTCATAAGTTCCGTCTGTATCTGAGGTCGGAGCAGAGTATAGTTTGTAATAAGCGCCAGCTATACCAGACAGATCTGCAGGATTTGACCAAGAAAGATCAAAATCGTTTGTGTTTGTCCACGAGGAGGGATCAGCAGCTAGTCCGCCCGGTGAGGAGGGATCTGTTGTATCTAAGGATAAAACTACAGAGTCATAGGTAGTATAATCAACATTTCCAGCAGCGTCTCTTAACCAAACGTAAACGGTATGAGCTCCTTCAGACCCTACAGTAATTCCTGTAATTGACGTTATACCCACACCTGCTTCATAAGTTCCGTCTGTATCTGAGGTAGGAGCAGAATATAGTTTGTAATAGGCGCCAGCTATACCAGAAGTATCCGCAGGATTTGACCAGGAAAGATCAAAATCGTTAGTGTTTGTCCACGAGGATGGAACAGCAGCTAGTCCGCCTGGTGAGGAGGGATCTATGGTATCTATTAAGAGATCTTTATTGTCTCCTAAAGAACCTGCAGTTCCAGGCACTGAAAGCGTTAGATCAGCAACTAATTCATCTGAATCTTTAATTATTCCATTTAGGGCATTTGTACTATCATAATCAAGATCACTTGAATAATGTCCTAAAACTACTGTGTAAGTGAATGTGAGAGTAGCCGTTTCGTTACCACTAGTGTAATATGCTATCCCATCTGGAATGCTATTTGTTTCTAAAGTAAGTGTAGGAGTACCAGTGACAAATACAGGTTCTGAAAAAGTTACTGTTATATTAATTTCTTCTCCTGTTGTATAGAATCCATTTGGTTTAGTAGAACTAACATTATTTATAGATGGTGTTTTAGCATCAACAATAATATTCTTATTAGAACCAAGAGATCCTGATGTTCCTGGGGCTGATAGTGTTATATTAGCATCGTTTCTAACAATACCTTTGATAGTTCCACCATTTAAATCCAACGCATCGGTGGAAATATAATCAAGATCAGTAGAATAATGGTCCATATCGACTGTATAATTGAAAGATAATGTATCTGTTTCATTTCCACTCGTATAGTCAACTACTGCATCATCGTCACCTGTTTCGAGACTAAGTTGCGGTGTTCCTGTTACATATACTATATCTGAAAACTCAATTGTAATTTCAATTGTCTCCCCAAACCTATATGTGTCATTAGCATCAGTGGATGTTACATTAGTTATCGTTAAAGGAGGTATGCAGTAATTATTTTCAAACGTATTACCTACACTATTTTCTTCGAGAGCATACTCAGTATTATCATCAAAAGTGTTTTCTGTAATAGTGTTAGAATCACTATCGTTCAAACAGACTCCGTAATAATTTTTTTGTAATGTATTCTCTGTAATATTGTTATTATCACTTAAATATAAAGAAATTCCACATTGATTATTTGAACAATTATTTCCAATCAACTGCGCGTTATCAACGGAATCCAATTTAATTCCTGCATCCATAGAACCTGATCCTGAATTTGAAAGTGTAGAATTTTCTATTTTAAAATCGACACTCGAATTTCCAATTAAAATACAACTTTCGTCATTCGCCGCGTCAATTATCAAATCACTAATAACATATGGGTCGTTTAAAGCTCCTGAACCGCTACACCATGCTCTTGTAGAAGCCCATGCCCAATTATGGCCACTAACACCGGACCCATCAATATGAATTTTTTCTCCCTTATGAAATGGATCTCCATATATTGGTAGAGTATCGTTAGGACTTACAAAAGTACTGAGGATATAAGAATAAGGTTCCTCTCCGATCCCATCATCATTAGAATCTGAACCAGTATAATTGTCCCAGTAATTACCAATAATGGAATTATCCCAATTATTTACATCAAAGTCTGGAAATCCTGGATCAGATTCGTCTTTAGCATGGATACTATTTTCAATAAAATAGTTTTTACTAATATTGTTTGCATGACAAAATAGCAAGTATATTCCAAATTCACTATTGTTACTAATGTAATTTTCAGTGATTTCGTTATTATCAGATTCAGTTAGAAAGATTCCTCTTAGTTGATTGTTACTCATTATATTTCTAGAGATGGTGTTATCTTTACAGTTATATGTCTCAGAGAGAGCCCATATAGCTATCCCGTGAAAACTATTATTATTTAATATGTTTTCTGATATAACATTATTTCCACACTTATTCCTTAAATAAATTCCATAATAGGTATTATTAAATGCATGATTAGTCAAAAGAAAGTTAAAGCTACTCTCTTCTAGATGGATACCAACAGTATTATTTAAACAGCTATTATTTATCAGTTTCGCATTAGTAACATTTTCTAGTCTAATACCCGCATCCCAAAAGTCAGATCCGGAATTATACACTGTACAATTTCTGACAATAAAATGCTCTTCAGAATTATAAATAGCTATACAATTCCCAATATTTTCGCTATCTATTATTAAATTTTCGATAATATAAGGATCACTTTCAATACCGCTTCCAGTACACCAAGATTGGTCTTTAGCCCAGCTCCAATTATTTGCACCAACTCCTATAGCAGTAGCATTAATTTCAATGGGATTTTCATATCCCGAAGTTGTTAAAATAAAACTAGTAGAGTCTCCTTTAATTTTTTCATCAGAATTAACTTCAGCCTGTAGAAACATAGCTGTAATTAGCAGTGAAACACTTAAAATCGATAGTAGCAAAATTTGTGTTATTTTTTTATTTTTCATGGTTTTAACCCTTATTAATAGATTAATATTAATTGTAACTGACGTTAGAATCTTATTTAAATCTTTACTTTATGTATACGGATTTATAAATTTTGTAATTTTCCTAAAAAGGTATTTGTGTGAATTCCTTACATCAATTAGATAAATCTGTGTGAACATTTTTTACCATCATAATAGATTATGAAAACAAAAAGTGTAATAATGCTCACAAATAGTAGATTAATTGAGGTAATTAAGAGAGCTAACATTAGACTTTAAAGCTATTTATAATTTAACAAGAAAGAAAAAAAGAGAAATGGCAAAATTAATTGCCATTGTAGCAGTTATTCCAACTGTTACTTTCAAACTGGCGATGTACTCTTATCGAGAGTAGGAGATTTCTTTCTGGGACATAGCTTTATGTGCCAGTATTACTATAAATTGTTGGTCCGGTAAAGGACAACCCGTCCACATAGTTTTCACACATAGCCAGACATCTTTCATAAGATCAATATCAGAGGGGACTACGGTGAAATCAGAACCCACAGCAGGAGCCTGATTGCTTTCTAGACAAATTGGATTGTTAACTATTAATTTAGCTTCCCAGTAAGTAATGCAATCACAAGGTGCAGTTTCGCCATCGGCGAGATGACAGTCGACCTCAGTCCAGACTATCTCAATACAACCTTGGTAGCAATTTTTATCTTGAAATACCATTATAGATCCGCCTAATGGTTCATAACCGCCAATAACGGCGACAACCATGTAGAACTCATCAACATCTGCTTGAGTTATACATAATGGAAACTCATATTCAGGGCCTGGTAAATTCTCATGAATAATTTCTATAGAACCAGCCTCTGTGTTAAATGGACCAAACATACCTTTGTATAGTACTGACACGTCACTAGCTCCAGAAATTATTTCTTCCGAATTAGTATCTGCAGATACTGCGATAGTAAGTTCGGATGAGGTATCCTCCAAGATTTCTCCTTCAGAACTCGAAATTTCCGAAGATAAATCTTCTGAAAATGAATTTTCTAAAGGATAATAATCTTGAATGAATGGTGTTTCAGAAAAATCTGATAAACCTCCATTCTTATTACCATTTTCCCATACTCCCATTATGGATATCCCAAAGGGTATAACCATAGTAATCAATAGAATCCCAATAACAGTTTTAGAACAACTACCTATGGTCTCGAAATCGAGACGATTGGTGTTTTTTGAACACATCACCAATTGATATATTGAACATACTTAGTATATAAAGTTTATGGTCTCAGACTGTATACACAGTGAATAATTAATTTTATAACAAAAACATAATTATGGATCAAAATTTAAGAAATTGTACGAAATTGTGTATCAATAATTAGATGAAAGTGATTTTTTATATTGCAAATAGAATAAAATGATATTCAACCTGACCTCGAACTTAATAATTATGAATATAATGAAAAATCGTATCCAGAACCAAGCTTTTTTGAGGATATTTCTTTTCCAGAACAGTAGTCATCTACTAACAGGTTACTAAACAAGAAGCAATAAAAGACTTTTTGAACTGCTTTAAAGAAAGTATTTTTTGGAATAAATCCATCCCTATGGGGAAAAATTTGTTCAATTATTTCAATTATGAACTTATTTGCATCTATTTTAAAATATACTTCCTTAGCTATAAGGTAATTTCTCACATTGTTAAAGAATTCAATTTTTTTATTATCTTTAAGTGAATTTAACGCATCAGCATGTTTTTTAGATAATTGTATTCTGATTGCTATTTGGATGAAGTTTCTGCTTTTTGGTTTAAAGACACTCATATTCTGGCTTTTAGAACCAGGAGGAAAAGAAAAAACAAATCCAAAATCAACCTCAGCACTAGGTAATTTTTCTCTTAAGAGACCTTCGTCTAATAAATAGTCCCGTATTAAATTCTCAACATTGATATCTTTATTTGGCATCTTTAATAAATAAATGGAAAATTGGTATATTATAGATTGTATAATTATTTTAGAATTAAGAATATTCATTTAAATAAGAATAAAAGTTTTCTGTATCTCTTAAGTTATTTTTGGATTATGATGACCTTAATATTGGAATTAAAAGAAGAATATAAGCTTTTAACACGATTCAAATAAAACTATTGTATGAAGATTAATCCAATTTAATATTCATAACTTGAATAAGTTTAAAAAAAAATATTGTATATTGTAATATATCGAAATTGAATGTATTATTAAGAACTTTACATGACATTAAATATACAGCTGGTTAATGGTATTGGAAAGAAAACCGCAGAAAGAATGAAACAGGAAGGGATAGACTCAGTAGAAAGATTAGCGTCATCGAGCATTGAAAATTTATCAAAAATTAGAGGTATTGGGGACGCTACTGCAAAAAGATATATAAATACTGCCCAAAACTATCTTGAAACCATTAAAGAGAAAGAAAGAGAAGCAAATATTAGTAAAGAAGAGGTAAGACAGATCTCAATTAGCTCAGAAGAGAGTATATATGTTCCTAAAACCTCTTTATCAGAAGAGATTTCTCTTCTAAAAGAAGAATTAATTAATCAAAATTCATCATCATCTAATTCAAAAGAGATATTAGACGTTCCAAGACTCTCTAAGAAGAGTTTTGATATTGCTCAAAAATATGTTGATAATATAAAAGTAGTGGAAAGAGAGAATAAAACCATTAAAAAAGGGAAGAATCAAATCAATCTTAGTTTAGAAAAGTTTTTGGAGGATGTAGAGTCCTCTATTTCGGAAGAAATGTTAGAAAATTCGAAACTAGCTAATGAGGAAAATATCGTTGAAGTTCCAATTAAACCTCTTATAACATTAAAAAAAGAAAAAACTGTTCCCACAAAATCAGAAAAGGTTAAGTCAAAAAAAAAATCAAAAAGAAAGAAAGATTCTGTTAAAAAAAAGCAGAATTTGCCACCTATAGTAAAAGAAGAATCTAATCTTATTCAAATAAAATCTAAATTTCAAACTCAAACTGCCAAAAAGCAACAATTAACGCACAATATACAGCAATTAAGGGAAAAAGATCAAAAAATAATATATAGTAATAATACCCAAATTAAAGTAGAAAAATCAAGAAAAGGCAAACCGTTGCTTAGAACATATTTCTCTCCAGAAACAATGCAAAAGATTCGTTTTTTCCATTTTAAAATTAAACATTTAGAAGTAAGAATCCGTAAAAATGAAGATTTTTTATTCCACGATCTTGATTCTATTGTAGATTATGTAGAAATTTTAAATATTAATTACAAAACTCAGAGCCAAATAAAAATCTTTAAAGAATTAGAGATTACCCCAACTTTTTACGATCCCCTTGAGAAGAAAGAGATAGAAATATGGGATTTAACGTTTGAATGTGCACGAGTATTATGGGTCGCGGCACAAGCATGTTCTTATCTTTCTAAGAAATTCGAATCTGAAGGTGCTTCGAAAAATGCGATAGTAGCGATGGTAGAATGTAGTAAAATGTATAAGGCTGCAGCATATTTTAGTGCGGCATGTATTCGCCAAGAAAACAAGGGAACTACATTGTCCGCTGAAAATCTTGAACTAAATTCTGAGGAATCTCGGATTCTCGCTCAAAGTCTCGCTACCATGCGCGAAGAACAAAAACAAAACCTATCTACCGCATCAAATCTATGTGCAGGATTGAGTGCCTTAACAAAAAGATTATACTTTTTAAAAAGATATGATAAAATAAAGGAAAAACAGTTAAAAGCTCAATATAATTACGATATAGGCAATGCTTGTCATCTAAAAGCTAAATCATTATCAAAAATGTCAGATAATGGTGATTATAATGAACGCATTGAAGATCTACAGAAAAAAGCTAATTATTATTTTTACAAAGCAGAAAAAACATGGGAATACATGTTAGAGAATTTAAAAGAACTTTCAAAAGATGAAAAGGAAAATATACAAACTAATTTATCAATCGTTAATGAACTCATCATAGAAAATGACGTTGAAATTATAAACGATAATGAAGCCATGAAATTGCAAGATCCGGAGCCGCTAATCATAGTCCCAGAAAATTTAGCACCATTTTTACCAAGGACCACTAATTATTTAACTCAATACAAACCAAAAGATCTCAATTTTCACGCTTATAAACGGTATAAAAACTTACTATCAGAAATTTCGGTTAATTATAACAAAATGGAAGAATTACAAAATAGGAGGGCAGGAATCGGTCGAACATTGAAACAATTGGGAGTTTTGTATGATAATAATGATATTGATATCAGTGAATATACTCATCTTTTTGAAAAATATTCAACCATACTCGCAACAATTGAGAACGTTATAGAAAAAATAAAAAATCCTGAGAAACAAAGTAAAATTAATAAACAACAAATAAGAGAAACTAAATCTCTAACATAAATCATTCTACAAGCATATAAATTTGAAGTTTCTTGTTTTCTTTAAGTGAATATAGAATTTCAGCTTATTTCTTTGAAATATAAAATATAATAGTTACAAAGATACTATTTATATTTTTTAGTTTATAAACCTCAAATTCAGGTCTTTTGCTCCCGGAGTGAATGAAGTTTTGAATCCGAAATCAAATTTAGCACTATCTAATATTTCCTTTAAGATGCCTTATTCTAATTAATACTCATATAATAAATTCTCAACAACAATTATATTATTTGCCATCATAGACAATTCGATTAAGAAGTTGGATATGTAGAAGATTATTTTCTTAATTTTATTAAACCTTATATAATTGAGAGCTGAGAGTATCAGAATAACTTAAGTTATACCCCGATTGTTATCAACCAATTTACTTTTTGATATAACAAAACATATTTTCTTTACAACAAATTTCTCAGAAGGATGATTAAGTTTAAAATGAACTATTGAATAAGTATAATATAGGTATTGAAGTCAATATTATGTGATTAATAATGCACTCAATTATGCAAATAGCTAATGGTATCGGTATAGTAAATGCAGAAAGGATGAAACAGAATGGGATAGATTCCATAGAAAAGCTCGCATCATCTTCTGTAGAAATTTTGATTAGAATAGATGGTATTGGAGTTAATAATGCGAAAATGTATATCGAAATCGCTAAGAAGCACCTAAAGAGTATGAGTACAAGAGAAAGAATCCAAAGTATTATTAAAAAAGATAAACCTCTAAAAGTATCAAGTGCAGAAACGAAAGCCTGTGATCTAATGCTATTTGGAACGAACCGTCACAAGATTTCTTTAGATTCCATAAAGAAACTCGCTTCATCCAATGTAGAAGAGATTTCCTTATTAAAGGGGATCGAAATATCGAATGCAAAAAGGTACATCGATATTGCGAATCAATATCTTGAGAGTATGAGGAGAAACGAGAGAGATGAAGATATTGTAGAAGTTATATCCCTTAAACAAAAAGAAGAAATTAAAATTCCACACGACTCAAAACTAAAAAAAGTTACTCTTACACCAAAGTTAAAAAGTATGAAATATCCTCAAAAAGTAGCTGTTAAAACTCAAAGTCCAAAAAAGGAAGGAACATATCAAAAAATGCAGGATATTAACGTTAAGTCGACTAATAAAGCCCGTTCTGTTATCGACACAAAAACTGGTCAAAAAAAGACACCGATACGCAGTACATCAATTCTGAAAACCTTTTTTCCTTTAGGAACAATGCAAAAAATTCGCTTTTTACACTATAAAATTAAGAATTTAGAAGAAGCACTATGGAAAAATAAAGAGTTCTCCTTTTCTGAGCTTAATTATGTTTTAGAATATGTAAAAATCCTAAATATGAATTATAAAACCCAAAGCCAAATCAAGATCCTTAAAGAACTAGAGATTTCTAATACTTTCTATGATCCTTTGGAAAAAAAAGAAATTAAAATATGGGATTTAATATTTGAGTGTTCGCGCGTGTTATGGGTTTCAGCGCAAGCGTATTCAATTCTTTCTAGAAAATACGAAGCAGAATATTTAATGGAAAACGCAATAGTCGCTATGGTAGAATGTAGTAAGATGTATAAAACTGCTGCATATTTCAGTGCTGCATGTACTAGACAGGAAAATAGAGGTTTTACATTATCTGTTGAGAACCTTGAATTAAATTCTGAAGAATCTCGAATATTTGCTCAAGCTCTCGCTACTACAAGTGAAGAAAATAAAAGAAATTATTCCATGGCAGCGAAGTTATCAGCAGGATTGAGCGCATTGACCAAACGATTAGCGTTTGCTAAGAGATACGATAAAATCAAGGAAAATCAGTATAAAGCTCAATATCAATATGATATCGGCAGAGCTTGTCATTTGAAAGCGAAATCCTTATTTATATTTTCACCTGAGGAAATAGATGAAGAAAGAGTAGAAAACTTACAGAAGAAATCAAATTATTATTACCATCAAGCAGAAAATTTATGGGAAAACATGCTACAAGAAGCACTAAACCCAGTTGAGAAAGATTGCCTAAAAAACAATTTGTCAATAGTAAATGATTATATTATAGAAAACGATGTAGAGCTTATAGACGAGATGGAAGCATTAAATATTCAAGATCCGGAACCACTTATAATTGTTCCTGAAAATCTGGCGCCATTTATCCCAAGAACAACTAGTTTCTTAACCCACTACAAACAAACAGATCTTAATTTCGACGCGTATTTGCGTTATAAGAAATTGATATCTGATGTTATAGTAAACTTTAGTAAAGTAGAGGAATTAAGAAACAATAAAGCAGGCGTCGGTCGAACTATAAAACAATTAAAGATTCTCTATGAGAATAACGATATCGATATTAACAGTTTTACCGAGCTCTTCGAAAAATATTCAATAAAACTTGAATCCATTGAGAGTGCAATGCAAAACCTTAGGGCTCCTGAGAATAAAAAAGAACGCAATAAACTTAAATCATCGTTAATTGAAACTACTGTAAGGTGACCCTTATATCGAGATTTATTAAGTACCTAAAAACAGTCCTAAAGTATATCACATTAGGAATTATCCTAATTATCTATCTTAATAATCGATTATGGGGACTATACCTATCAAGTTTTGTTTTCGTAGTATTCTTAGTATCTTTTTTAATTTCACTTTCTTCTAAGAAAAAACTTCTAAAAATTATTCGGGCATATCCAATTATAAGTGATAAAGAAATTTCTAATAAATTAGAGCGCCCTTTAGACGATGTTAGGAAGATTTTATTCTCGTTATCTAAAAATCAGAAGAAAAAAAAATGGTTGGTAGTGTTTCTGAATAACCGGTATATATTTCTCAACGAACGCGCAGTTGAAAATTTTATACAACTATATAATATGGGTTACAACGAAAAGAAAATTCTAGAAAATTTACAGCGTAATACAAGAATTAAATCAAGAGCAGAAGTAAAAGCGATTGAAATTACACTTGCTGATCAAAAAAGACTTAATAGAGATTAGTTGTTACTAATTTAGATCTTTGAATTTCTCTAACAATTTTCTTTGTTCCTCAGTAACTTTCTTTGGAATTTCTACGGTAATTACGATGTATTGATCCCCTTTACCTTTCCCACGAAGATAAGTAGCACCCCTATTTTTAATTCTGAATTCGGTCCCATGTTGAGTTCCAGGAGGTATTTTTAATTCCTTTTCAGTTATTTTTTCATTTTTATAGTCTAATGTTGGAACATTTATTTCTCCACCTAAAATAGCCGTAACGATATCGATGTTAATTTGAGTAAAAAGATCGTTTCCACGACGTATAAATTGCTCGTTATCGTCAACTCTTATACCTAAATAGAGATCACCTGGAATGGCTCTGCTAGATGGGATGTGACCTGCGCCTTGAACTTTTAAGTGGACGCCATTTTCTACACCAGGAGGTGTGCTTACGTGAATAGTCTTAGTTTCTGCAACTACTTTCTTACCATTGCATACTGGACATTTCTTCTTAATTATTTTGCCTGTACCATTACAAGTATAGCATTCCGCTTCACGAATGATTGTACCAAAACCAGATTGAGTCATTTTTCTCACTCGACCTGCACCTTCGCATTCAGGACATGTCTTTATACTTGAAGGATCCTCGGCACCAGTTCCCTCACACTCGTCGCAAGGGGTGTATCTTTGAATAACTACATCCTTTTTCGAACCAAACATCGCTTCTTCAAATGAAATTTCAATAAAATCCTCGATATCTTGTCCAACTTCTCGACGTGGAGCTGATCTTTGTCTACCTCTTGAACCAAAAATACTGCCAAATCCAAAATCTTCTCCTCCAAAGATAGATCCACCACCTCCAAAAATAGATCGAAGTAATTCATCAATGCCTGGAATTCCTCCTCTCATAAAACTACTCATATCTACATCAACGCCACTAAAACCATATCTATCGTAGTTACTTTTCTTATTAGCGTCGCTTAACACTTCATAAGCCTCTTGAAGCTCAATAAACTTCTCTTTGGCTTTAGGGTCTGTTTTATTAAGATCTGGATGGAGCTTCCTTGCTAAACGCCTATAAGCAAGTTTAATGTCGTTCTCACTCGCGTTCTTTTCTACTCCTAATACTTCGTAGTAATCTCGTTTTTTATTTGAACTCATTATCTAATTGCCACGTTATGATCTCTTATAAGTTTAAATTCTATTAAATAAAATTAATTATGAAATTTATCTTTTTAGGTATTAGCTTATCTAAAAAGAGATATATAAACTTTTAAAAAATAATAATGATAAAAAACTTAAATATAAGAAAAAGAAATAAAATGGAGTTATTTCAGGTATAAGCTAGAAGTTATTCGTCGGATTCTTCCCAATCTACGTCTACTACTTTCTTTTTATCCTTATCTTTTTTGTCTTTATCTTTTTTATAAGACGCTCCGCCAGCACCAGCACCTCCCATATCTCCAGGTGGAACTCCTCCCATTCCTCCAGGAGGCATCCCTCCCATCCCACTCGCTGCTTGTTGGGCTTGTTGAGCTGCCTGTTGATAGACTTGGTCTTGTGCCTGTTGCGAATAAATTCTTTCAGAAAAGCTATGCATAGACTTTTGTAAATTTTCGACGCCTAACTTAATTCTCTGAAGATCGTCTGTTTTAATATCTTCTTCGAGAGATTTGATTGCTGATTCAATTGCAGTTTTTTCATTTTCTTCGATCTTATCCTTATTGTCTTCCATCAATTTTTTAGTTTGGTAGATCATCGAGTCTGCGTTATTTTTAGCTTCAATCAATTCTTTAACTTTCTTGTCTTCTTCTTCAAATTGTTCTGCGTTTCTTACTTTCTCTTCGATTTCTTCGGGTGTTAAGCCTTTTGCTCCGGTAACTGTAATACCCGTTTCCTTACCTGTCCCTAAATCTTTAGCAGTGACGTGAACGATACCATCAGCATCAATCGAGAATTTAACTTCGATTTGTGGAATTCCTCGAGGAGCTGGTGGTATACCAGTAAGATGAAACATTCCTAAAGGGATATTATCTTTTGCCATTGCTCGCTCTCCTTGTAAAACATTAATTGTTACGGCAGGTTGATTGTCTGCTGCTGTACTAAAAATCTGCTGTTTTTCAGTTGGAATAGTAGAATTTCTTTCAATTAATTTTGTAAATACTCCTCCTAAAGTTTCAACACCTAAAGATAGAGGTGTGACATCTAATAATAATAGATCATCAACATCACCAGCTATTATTCCACCTTGAATTGAAGCTCCAATAGCAACGCATTCCATAGGGTCAACGGAATGTTCTGGTTCTTTACCAAAGAAGTCTTTAAATCTCTTCTGAACGGAGGGCATTCTTGTTGGGCCACCAACTAAAATAATTTTATCCATGCTATTTGCTGGCATCTTAGCATCAGAAATAGCTCTCTTCATAATTGGATCCAACCTTCTTAAGGTGGGTTCAATTAACTGCTCTAAATTTGCTCTTGTCAATTCAACTTCGATGTGAACTGGGTTTCCATCTTTTTGAGTAATATAAGGTAAGTTAATTTGAGTACTTAGAGTGGTAGATAATTCGATTTTTGCTTTCTCGGCTGCATCTTTAATTCTTATCATTGCTTTACTATCTCCCTTAAGATCGATCCCTTCTTTCTTTTGAAAGTTACCAGATACCCAATCAATTATAGCGTTGTCCATGTCAGTACCCCCGAGTTGAGTATCTCCCGCAGTAGACATAACTTCTACGACGCCGGCTCCATACTCCATTATCGTTATATCGAAGGTTCCTCCACCTAAATCTAAAACACATATTTTTAAGAGCTTTCCTTTTGTGTCTTTATCGAGACCGTATGCTAAACAAGCCGCTGTAGGTTCATTAATCATCCGCACGACCTCAAGACCAGCGATCTCACCAGCATTCTTAGTGGCAGTTCTCTGGGCATCGTTGAAATATGCAGGAACTGTAATAACAGCTTTTTTTACTTCTTCGCCAAGGTAAGAGCTTGCATCGTTCTTTATTTTCTTGAGAATCATTGCAGAGATTTCTTCAGGAGCGAATTCTTTCCACTCTGCTCCTACTTTTATTTTAGCCTTATATGATAAACCCATCTTACGCTTTATTGCTGTAACTGTTCCGTCAGGATTAGATACTGCCTGTCTTCTAGCAGGTTCTCCCACAATTTTTCTCCCACTTTCATCAAATGCCACATACGATGGAAATGCCTTACCTCCTAAGGTTCGTCCCTCGGCAGCAGGAATAATTTCCGGTTGTCCAGTACCGCTTAAAACCGCACACGCACTGTTTGACGTTCCTAAGTCTATACCAATGATTTTTTCCTTTCTCTTTGGTTTACTTTCTTCACTCATAATAAATAATCACTAAATTCATTCGATTAAGCTATTTTTTTCTGAGTATATTCTATTATGATTATAATTTATCTTTAAAATTAAATTTTTCTTATAATGATCTATAAATCACAAAAAATAATAAAAATTTTATTTTATTATAATTTACTAAAATTACCCTAACGCATTAAAATATACAATTTTTACGAACTAAGCGTAAAAAAACTTATAGAATATTTATTGTCTGCGAAAATGACTCGAAAAAAGAAGGATAAAGAAAAAATGAGCGATAAAATGACTAAAAAGGACGAAAAAGAATCCTTAAATAAAGAAGTAACAGAATCTAAGGATGCAGAATCACGCGATTCTAAAGGGGAAGAAGAGGAGCAAGATATTAAGCTTCTGAGCGGCGAAGAACAGAAAGTACTCGAATACCACGATCTTGATGATTTAATCTTGAAATATGATACTCTTAAAGAAAGCAACAAAAAAGATAAAGAACTCCTCACAAAACATCAAAAAGAAAGTGAAAGTTGGAAAAGCAAACATATGAGACTTCAAGCTGAATTTGAGAACGCTCAAAAACGTTGGAACAAAAACAGGCAAAACTTAAGAAAAGAATATATAGGATATACTTTGAAATCTTTCCTACCTTTGTACGATTCCTTTAAAAAAGCTCTGGATGGCGACGACGAAAATAAAGCCATTTTAAAGCAATTTTATGACCAATTTATTAGCATTTTGAAGTTTCATAAAGCAGAACCAATTAATGTTAAACTTAACGATCCTTTTGATTATTCTAACCATGAAGCGTTGAGTTCTCTAGAAAGAGATGATCTTCCTAATAATTCGATTTTAGAAATCATTCAAGATGGTTGGAAAATGGATAAAGATATACTTAGATTCACTAAAGTAATTATTTCTCGCGAACCTGCACCTCCCGAACCAGAACCAGAACCAGAACCAGAACCAGAGCTGAAAGTAGAGCTAAAAGACGATATCACTCAAGAAAATGAAAAGAGTGAAGCTGTAAGCAACGAAAACGAAGAAGAAACACAAGAAAAATCAGAAGAAACTGAAAAAGAGCTAGCAGAACCTGAAGAGAAGAACTAGTAAAAATTTCGAATTCTTACGAACTTTCCTTCTCAAATCTTTTTCTTATTTAATATAAGCAACAATTTATAAATTCAATATTAGTAGCGAGATTACATTATGAATTATAATAACTAATTTTTATTACTTGAGTTTTGATATGTATACTTAGTATAATAAGTAATATTTTAAATAAAAGAGATACATAATGTCAAAAATTCGAAAAGTAGGAGTAACTCTAAAAAGTAGATCAACAATGGAAGGGGCGGGGGTTAGGTTAAAACGAGCGTTTGGATACGCTGATCCTATATTAGATCCATTTTTGCTTTTAGACGATTTTCATTCAGATGATTCAAACGATTATTTAGCAGGATTTCCATGGCATCCACATCGGGGAATAGAAACGATCACTTACATGCTTCATGGTCAAGTAGAACATGGAGACAGCATGGACAATAAAGGAGTTATCGGGGCTGGTGATGTTCAGTGGATGACTGCGGGGAGTGGTATAATACATCAAGAGATGCCGAAGAAAAATGTAAATGATCCTGTCTTAGCTGGCTTTCAATTGTGGGCAAATCTTCCTGCGTCTCATAAAATGATGGATCCACGCTATCGTGATATTAAAAAAGAACAGATTCCCGAAGTTATTGTAAATGATAGTGTGAGAATCAAAATAATCTGTGGTGAGGTAAACGGCGTCAACGGTCCCGTACAAGATATAATAACCGATCCTGAATATTTAGATGTCTCCATAGAACCAAATTCTGAATTTAAACACCCAATAGATAATACACATAATGTTTTTGCTTATGTTATTGAAGGAGAAGCGATTTTTGATCCGATCAACGATGAGATTATTGGACCGGAACACCTTGTCATTTTTAAAGAGGGCGATAATGTTGAAATACAAACCAAAGATAAACCCGTTAGATTTCTACTGATTTCTGGTAAGCCAATAGGAGAACCTGTAGCCTGGAGAGGTCCTATAGTAATGAACACTGAAGAGGAATTAAGAATAGCTTTTAATGAATATAGTACGGGTACCTTCATTAAACATAAATAATCACTTAAACTTCTTTTTATAAACCTTCTTTTTAACTGGATTAGTAATCTAATTTCAACGCTAATAATATTAAGCGCCTTTTTCTTCTATTCTATAAGTTGGTGGTAATAATCTAAGAGATGGGGGTAAATTATGTCATTAGATTTAAATACTATTTTAGCAAGTATATAAGTCATAGATGGGAGAAAATATGAAATATAAAAGGAATAAAATAATTTTACTTTCTCTTATAGGAATGTGTATATTACTTTTATTTAGTTTACCTCAGATTAAGGTCAATTTTAATCCTATTGATTTTAATAATGATGCTGAGATAAAGAACTATACAAAAAGTTTAAAAAGCTCAAGCTTTTGGGAATTGACATCCCCGATTGAAATTGATGATACGGGAGTTAACAATTGGACCTGGGCTGAAGGAGAGGCGTGGTTTGGAGGAGGTAATGGGGCTCAAGTCAATCCTTACATTATCGAAAATGTAACGATTGATGTCGATAACACTTTTGAATATTGCATTGATATACAGAATTCCAGCGTATATTTCATAATCAATAATTGTACAGTT
>JABXKC010000040.1 GCA_013375495.1 Promethearchaeota archaeon | reverse complement strand
ATATGAAAAATTTTCCGAAAGTTTAGAAATAAAGTAAAAAAAAATTAAACGGGAATATCTCGCTTATTAAATATAAACACTGATAAGCCTACCATACATGCTGAATATCCCGTTAGAATTAAAATGTTTAGGAGAACATTATCCCAGACATGATTTACAAGCAAATTCGATGTTTCAAAATAATAAAATATACTCAAAAATTTCATGCCTTGGACTGCTTCTGGAAACGCTTCCCAGAATATCCCTACAATATAAAAAAATACTATAACAGCAAAGCTAAAGGTAAGTGCTCGCCGTGGACGGAGAAATGTCGAAAAGAATAATGACGTACTAATTATCGCAACTAAAAAGATAAAGAGCCAAAGGAACACCGTATATATCTCATTGAAGTAAACTTCGCTAGGAACGATAGTTGGAAAGGCAAATACGCCAATTAAAATTCCAAAACTTGAAAAAGTAACAAGGATAAACGCAGTTATTACATGCCGCACATATTTACCTATTACAAATTTCCACCGTTTTATAGGTTTTGACAAAATAATATCAACCGTTTTGTCCTCGATTTCTTTGGGTATATCTTGCGCTGCCTTTATTATAAAATAGAAACCAAAATAAAACCATGTCATTGAGAAAAGATATACATTCAAAAAACCTCCAAATGTTGTTAATGCGATATATTTTCCAACCATCGCAACAATTGCTTCAGGATAGCTTGCAAGTAATGCTTCCATATCTTCAAAGAGTGTAGGATCGTAGATAGCCATGAATGCTAGAAAAAATAATCCGAATAATAAAGCGAGAATTATAATTCCTTTAATGCTATATCTTATCTCTTTTAAAGTAGTTTGAATTACCTTCAAACAGCTTCACCTCCTTTTAAATTAGAATCTTTATAATACTCAAGAAATATATTATCTAAAGTTGAGTGTGTAATATTAAAGTCTTTTATTGGCATTCCAGCCCATTTGTTTTGGCTTAAATGTATTAATATGTCACGAGATTGGTTATAAGGGAGTAGAAATTCAATTCTCCTCTGATATTTTTGTTTCACAATAGCTTCAGGAAAATCCGAAGATAAAAATGAATTAAATTCAATCATACTTTTATTGTTTTCAAAATCTAGTTCAATTCGTTTCAAACTCTTTTTTTTAAGCACTTGAACACTGGAAATTTCTATAATCTTACCATTTTTAATAATAGCGACCTGATCGCAAAATTTTTCAATTTCGGGTAACACATGACTAGATACAAACACCGTGCAATCAGATTCTTCTTGGCGTTCAGCAATTATACTGTAAAATTCCGATTGCATTAATGGATCTAGACCTGAAGTTGGCTCATCCATAATTAATATCTCGAACTTTCCCATTAAGGCGGTTAATACGCCTACTTTCTGTTTATTTCCTTTACTGAGCACGCCCATTTTCCGATCCATTTCAATTTCAAGTCTTTCTGTGACATCCTTAATGAATTTCCAGTCGATTTCAATATCGAAGAGTTTAGCAAAATATTTAATTAACTGCGCTGCGGTCATGTATTTATAGAGACCAAGTTCTCCTGGTAAGTACCCAATTTGGTTCCTAAATTTAACATCTTTTTTCGGATTAATTTCTTCGCCATTAATTACTGTTATTCCGCTATCGGGGTTAAGAAAACCTAAAATACATCTAATAGTAGTCGTTTTTCCAGCACCATTCGGCCCTAGAAACCCAAACCTTGCTCCTTTTGGAACCTTAAGCGAAATGTCGTCAACTGCTTTTATCTTTCCTTTGTTATAATATTTTTTTAGATTTTTTATTTCAATCGCGTTCATTTTTCTTTCACCTTTTTTGAAAAATGTTCTTTTACCATAATATTAAATAATTTTTACCTATATAAATGTTTTCATTTATAGTGAAAATGAAACACTAAAAGTTCACGCGATTTGAAAACACTTAATAATAAGTATTGCTATATTATAACTAAGGAATATAAATTTATGTGGTCAGATTTCATAACCTTCATCAATGCCAACTAATACAGAAAAATTTAAGCCTATTTTGGAATTAACGGAGGCTATAATTCAAAAATATTTAAGCCAAAATAAAGGTAGAAATATTAATTACTTAAAAGAGGCGATAAAAGATTTCCTTACGAATCCATTATGGGACAATGATTCATTGTATCAATTAAAAACAAGTTTTAAAGACCTTAAGGTTAATGATGAAGAAATCAGGGCTTTATGGAATGCAATGGAAGAAACATTTGATCTCTGTTATGCACAACATCTAAAAAGTAAATCGCACATATATGAAGGGAAAGTTAGAGTTTACGAAAAGCGTTTAATCGAAATTCTGGTAGATGCCGGTAAAATCAAAGGTCAGAACGCTGTTTTTGGTTCTATAATTGGCTATTTACTACTCCATGGAAACTTAACTCAAACACAACTTAAAGAATTAACAGGATTTTCAAAAGGTGCTATCTCTCAGAGTTTAAAGATATTATCGAGTGCTCCTGCAATAAAAAAAGAACCTTTGGAGGGAAAACGCGAATATCTCTACACTCTCGGAACTAGCATGGCTGATATCGCAACTAACATTGGATCTTATAAATCTGAATCTAATGAACGTGCAATCGAATTCTTACAAATTAAAGCTCAAGAATTAGATAAAAACAAGGATAAAAACGGTTATAAATCTCTCTTAAAAAGGGTAACTGAAATGATTAATTTCTTTGAATATAATGTGAAAGTGTTACAAAAGATTAAAGAATCAAGCTTTATAACAGAGCTGAGGGAGGATAAGACTTGAATACGATTGAAGAATTCGATGCCGAAATAGAAACGATTGAAAAGGACATTTTCAAATTCCTAATGTCCTACTCTCTTTTTATCGGACAAAAAGCTACTTTCATAACAATTAAAATTTATTTTATTACCCGAAAATCCTTAACTCAAGAAAAATTGAAAGAACTTACCGGATTCTCGCGAGGAACAATATCACAAGAAATTCAAAAATTAATTTCTATGGACCTTATCGAAAAAACTGGTGTGTCTAATACGGGGGAAATTACCTATACAATGAAAAATCCAGTGATAGCCTTTATTCATTCATTCAGAGACCTTACCAGCGACATCTCGAAATTTGCTAACAAAATTAATGCTGTTAAGGAAGATATTGAAATGGAAAAGGAAGAAATAGAAAATCTGCATGGGTTTGACAGGGTTTATCAGTTAGTTAATACGTTGGCGAATTCTATCCCATTTTCTCTCGAATTAATAAAAATGATTGAAAAAGAATTAGCTAAGTACCAAGAAGAATGATAAAATTATAAATAACTGTAGAAATATAATCAATAAAAATATTCATAATTAAAAGTGTA
The DNA here is from genome assembly GCA_013375495.1 of Promethearchaeota archaeon. The sequence goes on along the minus strand of JABXKC010000040.1, from coordinate 24,185 downwards.
AATTAAATTTTGGAAGAGAATTTTCAATGGGATTTCCCATACCCTTCTCGAAGAATGCCTGTATTAGCAGAAAATATTGTTTCTACATCTCAACCTCTTGCCTGCCAAGCAGGATTAAGTATGCTTAGAAAAGGAGGAAATGCTATAGATGCTGCAATAGCAACTGCGATAACACTTACGGTCGTAGAACCCGTTAATAATGGTATTGGAAGCGATGCATTTGCAATCGTGTATGATGGAAAAAAATTAACTGGATTAAACGCTTCTGGTAAATCTCCTGCTGCTTGGACAGTAGATCATTTTTCTAATTATGAAACCATACCCCTTTTAGGATGGGATTCGGTTACAATTCCTGGGGCGGTTTCAGCGTGGGTTGCCCTCTCAAAAAAATATGGACAATTAAATTTTAAAGAATTATTCGAGCCAGCAATCCACTATGCTGAGAAAGGATATTTAGTGTCTCCTATAACTGCAAAATTATGGAAACAACTTGCTGTAATATATAAGAAGAATAAGTTTCCCGAGTTTCATGAGACTTTTCTTCCCACTGGGAGAGCCCCTAAACCTGGTGAATTGTTTAAAAATCCAGATCAAGCAAATACTTTAAGAAAAATCGCAGATTCAATGGGAGAATCTTTTTATTGTGGAGAATTGGCGAAAAAGATTGTAGATCACGCTACTAACACTGGGGGATCGATAACTCTTGAGGATTTAGAAAACCACGAGGTAATTTGGGAAAACCCCCTCACTATGAAGTATAAGGGTTTAACTCTGCATGAGTTACCTCCCAATGGTCAAGGATTAGCTGCGCTAATCACATTAGGGATATTAAAAAATTATGATTTAAGCCAACATGAACCTGATTCTCCACAAACTATTCACTTGCAGATAGAAGCGATGAAATTAGCTTTCTCGGATGCATATCGCTACATTTCTGATAAAAACTTTTTCGAATTAGACCCTTCTCTAATCCTTTCTCCCAATTATTTGGAAGAGAGAGCAACATTAATTAATTTAAAAAAAGCGCAACATTTCAAGTTTGGTGTCCCTCAGATGGGGGATACGGTTTATCTAACTACTGCCGATGCTGAAGGTATAATGGTGTCTTATATCCAATCAAATTATGTAGGTTTTGGTTCGGGAATCGTTATTCCGAGAACAGGTATTAGTCTTCAAGACCGTGGAAACGGTTTTAACCTAATCGAAGGTCACCCGAATCAAGTTGGTCCAGAAAAGCGACCCTACCACACCATCATCCCGGCATTTGTAACAAAAAACAGAGAACCTCTGATGAGTTATGGCGTTATGGGAGGTTCAATGCAACCCCAAGGGCACGCTCAGATGATGGTTAGAATTTTTGAATATCAACAAAACCCTCAAGCTGCAATTGATGCTCCACGGTGGCGTGTTATGCAAGGACTTAAAGTTAATCTTGAACCTGGCTTTAACAAAGAAACGCAAGACCATTTAAAAAAATTAGGTCATCAAGTATATAACGGACATTACTTCGAATTTGGTGGCGCTCAAATCATATCTAAACTTGAAGATGGGTATCTTGCAGCTTCCGATCCAAGAAAGGACGGTCAAGCAGTTGGTTATTAAATTACTTAGAAACAGATCAAGTAGATATTTATAATATTTTAGGAAATACATCTAAAAACATAATGTCTATATACCTTGGCTTTATATTTTAAACAGATAAAAGGAGAAGTATAAAATACTTTAGAAATTATACTATATTTATTAATAATCACTCAGTGAAAAAGCATTATGACTAATCAATATATTTTGTCACATGATTTGGGAACAACAGGTGATAAAGTTGTTCTTTTCGATTTGGAATTGAATGCCATTCATCATGAAAAAGTATCCTATCCTATTTATTATCCAAAAGAAGGTTGGGCAGAGCAGGAACCTGAAGATTTTTGGAATGCGGTAAAGAGATCTACAAATGAAATTATTGAAAATGCTAATATTAAAAAACAAGACATTATTGCAATGGTTTTCGACTGTCAAATGAACTGTACAATCCCAATCGACCAAGAAGGAAATGCTTTAATGAGATGTATAAGTTGGCTCGATACAAGAGCATCGATCGTGACTCGTAAATTTACAAAAGGATTGATAAAAATTGCGGGATTCGGTTTGAGAAAGTTACTCTTATTCATTAAGGTTACAGGAGGGGCTCCTGGTGTGAACGGTAAAGACCCAATTTCTCATATCTTGTGGATTAAAGAGCATAAACCAGATGTCTATAAAAAAACTTATAAGTTTCTGAGCGTGAAGGATTTTATTATTTATAAATGTACCAAAAAAGCAGTCACTTCCCGGGATTTAGGTCATACTTCTTGGATGATGGATAGTAATCCCGGGAAGTTCGTGTGGTCTGAAAAAATTCTGAAAAAATTTAAAATTGATAAGGAAAAGTTACCTGAGATCAGAAAGTCAGTAGAAAAAGCAGGAGACTTAACCAGCGATGCTGCAGAACTGCTTGGATTGGATGAGGGAATCCCAGTATTTGTAGGCTCTGGAGATTTGACTTCAGCAGCAATAGGATCTGGAGCGATTTTAGATAATCACCCAATCATTTGCTTAGGAACGTCTGATTGGGTTGCAGCACATACATCTGAAAGATTGAAGGATCTTATACATTATACTGGAAGCATTAGTTCTTCCCAAGATAATTACCTATGTATTTCCAAACAGGAAACAGGCGCTGCTTGTCTTGATTGGATTATAGATAAAATGTTCAAAGATAAAGTGGAAGTTTATAAAGGAGATACAAAAGGATTGTACGATTATTTGAATTCAATGGTTAAATCTAGCCCAGTGGGTGCGAAAAACCTAATATTTACGCCATGGATGTTTGGGGAAAGAAGTCCTCTGAATAATCCTAAGGTCAGGGCAGGTTTTTATAATTTAAGTCTCAACCATGCGAGAGAAGATCTGCTTCGTGCGATATATGAAGGAGTATGCTATAACATTAAATGGGCCCTACAAATTATTGAGAAGCTCATAGGGAAAACTAAAAAGATCAATGTTATCGGTGGAGGCGCTAATTCCGAAATCTGGTGCCAGATTTTATCCGATATTTTAGATAGAAAAATAGTGCAATTATTAGAACCGGATTTAGCCGGAGCAAAGGGTTCAGCTATAGTTTCAATGGTCGGATTGGGCATTTTCAAATCCTTCTCAGAAGCAATTCCCTTGATAAAAATTAGGAAAGAATTTGAACCAAATTCTAATACTACCGAAATATATCAAAAACTCTTTGCTGAATTTATGAAAGTATATAAAAGAAATAAGCAAATGTTTGAACTTCTGAATAATTGAAATTTTCGCTAATAACTCCCTTTTTCTTTTCGTTTCTATTTAAAAGTTCTTACAAAAAATGCAATTTACCGTAGTGAACTTCAGTATAATTTCAGTAAATAATCCCGTCACAACAATAGGAATAAAACTCCAAGAAAAAGGCTTATGCAGTTGAATTTATCATTTTTTAGAAAATTTTGTCATTGAGTTTTTTGATAAAATCATATATAAAGTTTTTTGTGACTCGAAAAAAATGCAAATAATAACTGCACCTAATCTTAAAAAGGATGGTAAAACAATTGAATTGTGAATTCGAAAGAAAAAATTTTATTTCTCCCATGCTTTCATGATAACATGGGTGTTTGAAGAAATTATCCCATCAATTAAATCTATTTTCTCAGAAAAAATATCATATAATTCCTCAGATGTTTCTACTTCAATTTCAGCAAGCAAATCGTAATCTCCCGTCAAAGACATGAGTTTCTTTATTTCTGGAATAGCTTTTAGTTCTTCAATTACTTTCTTAATTACATTAATGCCTAGTTTACATAAAATTATTGCTCTCATTTATAATCACCCTCAATTTTTCTCAATTATTACTTAAATCCTCAATCTTGTCAACAAATTGAACTTTTAAAACTAAAATCTCATTCATTAGTTTTAATTTCCTATTTATCAAATAATGAAAATCCTTAAAAGAATTTACTTTAACATGAAGCATTAGATCAAATTCACCAATTAAAGAATCTATTTCCCTCACCCCATAGAACTTCAATATTTTAAGAGGAATTTTATTCGAGCAGCCCTTCTTAATTTTCACTAAGATTTTTACATGTACAATGTTCTTAACTTCATGAGCATAACGAAGGACAATCGTTATAATCAAAAATACAATTACAATAATCAAATAATCATGTGGAAAAAATTCGTTTATTAATAATACTGAAAAAATTAAAACGCTTATTGGATCAATTAACCCTAAAATACTACTCCATTGGCTGTAAGTTAAATTTTTTGACCTCCAATTCACCTTTGCTAAGAATATTAACAAATAAGGAATGATCGTAGCAAATATGATTAAATAAATAATTTCCCAACGACTTAAAATATCAAATAAAACGGTAAAGTCTTTAAAAAAAGCAATAGCTTCTTCGGTAATATCTGTTTCAATTGGTAAAATGGCTATTAAGAATGAGAATGGCACGAGAATAATGACTCCTGAAATAAATGAAATTGACATCTTGATTAGGGCACGAGGAATTTTGTAATATTTGTTAATATTGATATTATATAATTCTTTTTTTGAAGAAGAATCCCTATCAATGCTGATATATAAAAATGAACCAGTAATTGAATACAAAATCAAATATATGAACCCAAATAATTCTATTGGAGTGCCTTTTAATTCTGCTCCTTGAAGTGATACAAAAGTAATAATGATTATAGAAAAAGAAAGCATCACGATAAATAGAATTCGGAAAATATCAAACTTCTCGTAATTGACGCCTTTTTCATATAAACTGATAAAAATTATAGTCATTAACATACCTATCATCGCAAAAGGGATCGAAGTTTTCTTAAGAGCAAGAAAGTAAAATAGAATGTGAAGGATGATTCCAAAAAAACCAATAAGAAAATAGTAATTATACGTGCGGATATTATAGAATCTTCTATTTTTATGCCTTAAATTATAAATTAATTCTTTTATTGATATTTTTTTCTCTTGATTAATAGCGTTGTTGATGATTACAATCATTAACGCGGTGAAAAACAAAAAAATACCTGAAATAAAAAAACGTAAAAATATAATAGTCAAAATTGATATTTCAGCAAATAACCCCGTCACAACAATGGGAATAAAACTCCAGAAAAGGTTGGCAACGATTAAATTTAAAATGTATTTACTGGGAATCTTCATACGATATTCAAAATAACTATATATTAACAAATGAAAATTATTTAGCTATTCCTATATAATTTCCAATCTAATATAATATTTCTACCTTCATATAATAATGATCAAGTTTATTCATATCTAAACTTGAAGATGGCTCTCTTGTAGCTTCCGATCCAAGAAAGGACGGTTAAACAGTGGGTAATTGTATTGAATCAATTATCTGCTTTGGTTTCAACAAGATATGGATTAAGAATCATAATTCCCACAATAAAGAATGGAATTAATGACCATTCAACGATAATTGAAATGATAAAAGGTGCTTGTGGACTAAAGGTCTCCCATACAATTCCTCCTAAGAAAGGACCTAAAATCATTCCGATCGATTCCAGAAAACTAATTAGCCCAAAAATCTTTCCCCGATGTTTTATTGAAACACGGCTTAAAACATTTACCATTACAAAACCAGTAGTGAGCATAATAGTTTGATCTAATACAAGCAAAACACCAAAAATATATAAATTTCCTGAATTAATAATCATCCAAGTCACTATTCCTCCAAGAAAGCTGGCAGTAGATATGGCAAGATAAGGATTAATCTTGTCCGCAATTGTACCTAATTTTGGAGCAATAAGAGATCCAATTACAGAAGTGGGAAGATAAAACCATGCTACCAATCCAGCATTACTACTGATATACTCGAGGACATAAGGTTGAATATAGGGGCGATAAAAACCAACGTTAATTGCACTAAGAAATAATCCTAAAAATAGCAAAATAATCCCCAATAAATAAATGCGTAAAGTTGGTGTTCCAGACAATTGACTAGTAGTTTTTAGTTCTGGTTGTAATAATGGATCATTTTCTACATTATTATCAGGATAAATAAATTTTGTTTCTTCATCAACTTTTCTGGAAAATTGAATACCTGCGTAAAAGTTAGCTATTCCAAATATTGGAATGGCACCATATATTATAAAATCATTAAGTGGTGTAAATGCATTTGCCAAACTAAATATAGTAAATCCTACTATTGTGCCAATTACCATACCGACCCCTAACGCGAATCTACGCTTCCCAAATGCGGAGGAACGATGATATTTCGAAGATTTCTCTGATATAATAGTGTCTAATGGATTCCAAAAGATGTATGCTCCTAGACCTAAGAGAAATGCACTAATGTACATTCCTATTAAAGATTGCAGTATTATAGAAATATAGAGTCCAAAATAAGATGCTCCTCTTCCAAATGAACCAATCATGACTAATATTTTCTTGGAAAAATGATCTGATAAATATCCAATGAAACTGGAACTTATTAATCCTCCAAAGGTAAGAAATGAAAAAAATAACCCTAAATTAGTAGCGGGATAATTTAAAACTTGTTTGATCAAGTAAGCTATAATAAATTCAATAAAAAAAAACCCTAGGGAATTCCAAACAACAATATATATCACTGAATTAAAATCTGAAGTGAATTTGTGATGTTCTGGCACCTTTTCTTTTTTTTCATTAGTGATACTCAAACGCATAATTTCAATTAAATAAAAAAGGGAAAGAAAAAGAATCTTTGTATATGATAATATCAAGGAATACTTCATTTTTAGAATCCCATTTACTTCCCAAAACTAAAAAACATTAACAGTTTTAACGACACCTTCATTTTATTAAATATTATAAATATTATTATACGGAAAAAGTGTGAATTCACATGCCTAGTTCAAAAGATTATATGGAAATGGATGATAACTACTGCGCTCATAACTATCACCCTATAGAGGTGGTTATTTCTAAAGCAGAAGGAGTTTGGGTTTACGACCCAGAAGGAAAGAAGTATTTGGATTGTTTATCTGCCTATTCTTCCCAAAACACGGGACATTGTCATCCTGAAATTATAAAAGCTTTGAAAGACCAAGCGGATAAAGTTACTTTAACCTCTCGCGCATTTTATAACGATATGATGGGTCCCTTTTTAAAAAGACTATGCGAAGTTGTAGGACCACACATTAACGACCCTAAAAATACGGGTATTATGGCACTCCCGATGAACACCGGGACAGAAGCCGTTTCTTCTGGTTTGAAAGTCGCAAGAGCATGGGGCTATATAAAAAAGAAGATTCCTAAAAACGAAGCTAAGATTATCGTTTGTCGAGATAATTTTCATGGAAGATCAATTACAATAGTAGGATTTAGTACGGATATAGAAGCCGTAAGATACTACGGCAATTTTGGGCCCTACACTCCTGGATTTATTACTATTCCTTATGGGGATGCTGAAGAACTTGAAAATATTATACTAGAAATTGGTCCTGAGAAAGTAGCAGCGTTCCTATTTGAACCTATTCAAGGTGAAGCAGGAGTTAATGTCCCTCCTGAAGGATTTATTAAAAAAGTAAGAGAAATTTGTACTAAATACGATGTTTTAATGGTTGCTGACGAAATTCAAACAGGTTTCGGAAGGACGGGAGAATTATTTGCTTGTGACCACGAAAGTGTAAAACCTGATGTAGTTTTACTTGGGAAAGCTCTTGGTGGAGGTGTTTATCCCGTTTCAGCTGTAGTTACTACTAAAGACATTATTGGTCCTGATGTTATTAAGCCAGGAACGCATGGAAGCACTTTTGGTGGAAATCCTTTAGCTTCAGCCGTGGCCTTAAAATCTTTAGAGGTCCATCTTGATGATCATCTTGCCCAACGCTCTAAAGAATTTGGAACGTACTTTATAGAAGGGCTCAAAAACATCGCAAAAAAGAAAACGATCATTCCCATAAAAGATGTTAGAGGTAAGGGTTTATTAATGGCGATAGAGTTCCATTCAGACGCAAGGCACATAGTTCAAATGTTTAAAGACAAAGGAGTACTTGCAAAACACACTCATTCTACGACTATTCGATTCGCTCCACCTCTAATTATCACTAAGGACCAAATAGATTGGGCTTTAAGGGTAATAGAAGATGTTCTTGTAGCCTAAATTATACTAATTTAATTTTAAATTTAGATTTCCTCTATATAAAAATGAGTTCCAGCCTTTCCTTCTAACGCCTCTTTAATTTTTTCAATTGAAGTTATAATTGCTTGTTCGCCACCAGATTCTAAAAAATTTATGACAGCTTGTATTTTAGGCCCCATACTTCCCGGGGGAAAATGTCCTTGTTTTAGATAAAGTTTAGCCTCTTCAGTTGAAACTTTATCAAGGTATTGATAATCAACTCTGCCGTAATTCAATGCTACTTTTTCTACATCAGTGGCGATTAATAAAATGTCAGCATTAATCTGTTCACCCAATTTTGCACTGGCTAGATCTTTATCTATAACAGCTTCAACACCTTGAAAGCGCGAACCGTCTTTAATAACTGGAATTCCGCCACCTCCACAAGAAATTACGATAAAATTTTCTTTCATTAACTTCTGAATTTCACGTGCCTGAACAATTCTTAAAGGTTTTGGTGAGGGAACTACTCGTCTCCATCCTTTTGAAGTTTTGACATAATCAGGGCGCTTTCTCTTGTAAGCAGGTCCAATTGGTTTTGTAGGGCGAACGAAGGCTTTATCGTTTGGATTTACTTCGACATAAGTTAATACTGTGAGAAAATATTTTTCCATATCCGTGCCAAGACGCATAAGCTCTTCATCGAGGGTAGATTCAATTAAGAAACCAATTTGACCTTGAGTTTCAGCCACCAGTATTTGTAAAGGCATTTTTGTAATCTCGTCAGTTGCTTCTTGTTGCAGGAGAAGTGCGCCTACTTGAGGACCATTACCATGAGTAATAACAACATCATACTCTTCAGACAATTTAGCAATCTGTTTTATAGGGGCTTGTAAATTATTAATCATCTGTTCGGGGGTTCCTCTCTCCCCCGGTTTAATGAGGGCATTACCTCCAAGCGCAACGATTAATGTTTTCATTAAAGAATACCTTTACGATAAGCAATATAAAAGCAAAAGAAAAATAATAATATTTTACTTCTTATTTAAAGCTTTTCTCATATATGCAGTACAAACATCAAATATTAAGTGAGAAGGTGTTTTTAGATTGTCATTCGTTGCTCTAAAATTTTATATTGAAGAAATATCACATTATAGATTAAGTAAGGGTCTATAAAGATTTAAATAAAGGGATTTGATGGCGTTTATTTGGATTCTAATTGTATGGATAATCCCGCGATTGAACAAATCTACAAATTAATTTTAAAAAAATTAGACATGTGATTTAGTTTCTAAAACTTATCTCGCAAAAAGAGCATAATTGCTTTTTGGCTGTGCAATCTATTTTCTGCCTGATCGAAAACAAAAGATTGAGGTCCATCTATAACTTCAGTAGTTTGTTCATAACCTCGTTTGGCCGGTAAACAGTTCATGAAAATTGCGTCTGATTTCGCAGCTTCCATTATTTGTGAGTTGACTTGAAATGGTGTAAATATTTTTCGGCGTTCTTCTTCCTTTTCTCTTGGAATGCCATACGACATCCAAGAATCGGTGTAAATTATATCGGAATCCCTCGCAGCATTAAGGGCATCATGGATAACATTTATATATGCCCCAGTTTCTTTTGATATTTGGGAGATTTCATCTAGAACTCCTTGCTCAGGCGTGTATGCTGATCCTGCAGGACACGCAACATCTAATTCTAAACCAAAAATCGCACATATCCGCATTAAATCGTAAGTTACATTATTATAAGCATCACCAAAAAAACCGATTTTAAAATTATTCAGCCTTCCTTTTTTCTCTTTTATAGTTAAGAAATCCCCCATCATTTGGCAAGGATGTGCGAAATCGTCAAGCATATTAATTACAGGAACATCCGCATATTTAGCTAAATCCCACATATCATGTCTTTTAAATAATCTCGCTGCTATTAAATTAATATACTTAGAGGCAGTTTTAGCAGTATCGTGTATATTTTCTTTCCTCCCTAGCGGAGAATCTATTATAGAATAGAAAATCGCATGACCCCCTAGTTGTTGCATACCTACTTCAAACGATATTCTTGTTCTCAGAGAGGGTTTTTCAAAAATCATTAAAAGAGTTTCTCCTTTTAAAGCTGTGGTAAAATCTTGGGGATTATTTTTAATTTCTATAGCTTTGTTTATAATCTTCTCGATTTCTGCCTTAGTAAAATCAGATATTTTTAATAAATGTCGAACCATTTTAACATCATATAATCTTTCTTATTTCTCAAGAATTAATAGCTTATCTTGATCTATTAATGATTATATCAGATTATTCTTTATATTTTTTACTTTAGATCTTCAACTCTATAATAATCACGACTATAAGAAAGTTCTTCTAACATTTGATCATCTTTCGAGTTTAGCTTTTCTGTGATTATACGACTAAGGAGCTCGCCGAGTCCAGGACCGAGCATAAAGCCCTGCCCACACATGCCTACAGCATTAATGTATCCCTCAATATTTGCGACCTTACCAATTATAGGGTTTCCATCAGGAGTCATGGGATATAATCCTCTCCATGTCCTTCTAATTTTTATGTTTTTAAACCTTGGTAGTAAATTAACCATGCGTTTTGTGATTTGTGGCAAAAAGGAGCTGGTTTCAAAACGGTCTACTCCAGGGATATTAGGTTCGGGAGTTAGACAAAAGAGAATTTTTCCCTCTTTATTCTGATAGAAATAGTAATTTTTTGAATTTCCAAACATCTTATCTACAGCAGGTTTAATATCAACTACCATCGTAGAAAAGAATTTCTTAACGGGTTCTGTGATCCCTGCCTCGTGGCTTTCTGGAACGACAGGTAATTCGATATTTACCATATTTCCAATTTCTTTTGCATGAGCTCCCGCTGCGTTAATAATTGTTTGAGCTTTATATTCCGCTTTGTTGGTTTTCACGCCAGTAATCTTTTTATTCTCTGTATTGATCATAGTAACTTTTTCATTAAAGATATAATCTGCCCCAAATTCTTTTGATTTACGATAAAAGGCATGAAGTGCTAATAAAGGAGATGAATTTCCATCTTCAGGACTAATTGTCCCACCTTTTAAATTCTCATCATATATTCCAGGTATTAATTCTTTAATTTTATCCGGACTCACATAATCTATATTTAATCCATATTCTTTTTGTTGCCGAACAGTATTTTTTAACATTTGTTCGTGCTCATCTGTAAACGCGAGAAAGCAATAACCGCCTTGTTCCCACCAAATATCGTCTTTATACATGTCCTTCCAAGAAGCAAAAATTTCTATTGATCTTTGGCATAACCAGATCTTGCTTTTAAGTGAATGAGTCGCCCTAATTCCGCCAATAGCGTGCTTATTATCACCTTGAGCGACAGAAGGTAAACTCTCAATGACAAGCGTTTTAAGTCCACTTTCTGCCGTAGCTAAAGCAGTTGGAACGCCTATACTTCCAGCTCCTATGATGATAACATCATATTCTACCAAAATTATTTACCTCCTTTCTTTGTTTTTAATCCCGCGAAAGCGCCCATAGGAACTTCTACAAATAAAGGACGTTTTGTACCTGGTATAATCTTCTCTTGTTCTATCCCTTCTTCTCGGAAAATTCTATTAATCAGAGTGGTACATGTTTTTCCTCCACAAGCACCCATCCCAGCCTTAGTTAACGCTTTCAACTCGTTAAAATCGTGCACTCCATAACGAATCCACTTTCGTATCTCCCCTACTGAAACTCTTTCGCATCTACACACGATAATATCGTCATCTGTGTGTGATTGCTGATAGAGATCCATAGGCTCGGTATAACTCGATTTTATAAGCTTAATACCAACAGCAACCTTTGCGATTTCTGAAGGCAATTTAACCGATACTAATTGAGTTTTTGGAAATTCTTTAAGAAACCGTGCTCGAGTAACTTCATACTCTCCTAAGTCACCGTCGTTACTTACAACCATGACTGTTCGACCAGTTTCAATCTTTTTGGAAGTTAATTCTAAAGGGAAAGTAACTACAGGAGCATTTTTATCTTTTCTATTATCAACTAATGTGATGGCTAACCCCGGACAAACTGCTACGCAATTTCCGCAACCAATACAGTCTTGATCGTCGGTAAAATATGGTAATTGAGTAATTAAATCGTCAACCGTTTTGATTTGCTGTTGAGGACACACAGTTGTACAAGGATTGCATGGTATTTCTTGATTACAATGAAATAGAGGAAAAATACCTTCTTCCTTTTGTATCACTTCTGTCTGAATAGGATCTGGTGGTTTAGCTTTCATTAAATTAGCGAAATCTTCTAATTCTTCAAGATTTTCAGTGAGTGGAACTCCAATCTCTTTTAAGATTTTAAGAGCTTCAATTTTACCTGTAAAGATTGCTGCAGAAGCTTCAGCTATTTCTTGGGCGTCCCCCGCAATCCATACTTTCATATTAAATTGTTGCGCCTTATGGTAGAACTCGTCGACAGGATCTAATCCAACTGCGATCAGTAAAGTATCACAAGCAAATGTTTTTTCGGTCCCAGGTTCGATATCCCAACTACCCATCAACTTCCCAATAGTAATAGATTCAATTTTATCCTTCCCGTTTGCAGATATAACTGTATGTTTCGTATAGATAGGAACGCCTAACCGTTTTAACTTGTCTTCGTGAACTTTATAACCTCCACATTGGGGTAAAGCTTCGATTAAACCTACAACATTTATTCCAGCCTGTATTGCATGATATCCCGCTATTAAACCTACATTACCCCCCCCAACAATGAATATATTTTCTGCTGCTTTTACTAAATCTCGATTTACTAAGGTTTGAAAAGCACCAGCGCCATATACTCCCGGAAGCGTGTTCCCAGGGAACACAAGCATTTTTTCTCTGGCACCAGTTGCAATTAGTAAGTACTTAGGTTTAATCAAAGAATATACATCCATATCCTTTATAATACCAACTAATCCATCACTGAAAATAGCTAAAACTATGCTATTAACCCAAATCTTTACTGAATCAAGATTAGATACTATTTCTCCTAATAAGTTACCTATTTCTATACCACGAGTGCCCGCATATACATCTTCTTGAGAACCAAAAAATTTATGTGTCTGAAGTACTAGTTTTCCCCCTAATCTTGATTTGTCATCCACTAATAAAACATCAATATTATTTTCTCCTAAAATTTTTGTAGCAGAAAGTCCTGCCGGACCTCCTCCTATTACGAGAACATCAGTGTTTATTAAGTTTATATCTTTAACTTCAACATGACTATCTTCTAGAGGTAATTCTGGTAAACCATTGCAGCTCTCAATTTTCATACCTTTCGTTAAGAGAGTCATGCATGCCTTTACTGGAACACCATCCGCGATTACATTACACTGAGAACATTGACCATTTGCACAAAATAATCCTTGTGGACTGCGATCTTTAACATGATGACCAAATATCTTAACTTTATTTAAAAAAAGGGCAGATGATATAACCATCCCCTCAAATCCGTACAGGAGTTTCCCATCGAATTTGAAGTCGATCTTCTTCTTGTCGGGAATCTCCAGAATGGGGTGTTTAGCTATGTTTTCCATTAAGAATCAGGATTATTTTTTTATTTTATTGATGAGGTGCAATAATATCAATGATTTTATGAAAATCAATTCCCAACCTTTTTACAGTGGCTATAGTGGGACAACCATTTTTATTCCAACCTCGTTCTAAGTACACTGCATCTTGAAGCTTTTCGTATTGCTCCTCTCGATGTTTACGAAGGATTTTGATTTTTTCTTCAATATTTTTGCTCGTAATATCAATATTCATTTTTTTTAACTGATCGTCATACCTCTCAGCACGACTCTCGTATTCAAGCGGAGTTACAGGCCCGACAGCTCTGTATGGTAGATTTGAATCATGTTTTCGAAGCCCTTTGCCCTGTCTTATGTTAAATATCCGTTGAAAGGTATATACTCTTTCTGACATTAAGAGTAGATCATCTATTGTCGATTGTCGTCCCGTCACTGCGGAGAAATATTCTGCATACCATTTTTGGTGATCAGGAATTTTAGCGCGAACCAATTCTCCCGTTTCAGGATCTTTAATTGGGTAATCCGCTTGACTCTCTGGTTGAATATCATTCCACGGTAACTTACACAAACCGCACAAACCGAACCAAGTTCTCCATAATGGAAAATACTGCAATGCTTTAGCTTTATCTTTAAATGTAGGAATCGAATTTCGAATTACATCGTCAAAAATAAGCCAGGCTTCATCGTGTTGGGGGCCTTTATTTGTTAACCCATATCCACCCTGTTGTGCCAACGATTCTTTGGTTACGTACTCAGAAAACTCTAATCCTTTGTGCTCCATCCCGATATCTTGGACAAACTGTGGATCTGCTCCAAATTTTTCAGCAAAATACTTTTTCATGTATTTAATACCTTTTCCAACGATAATTCCAAATCCTTCGCCTTTAGCCATTTGATGAATCAAATCAACCGCAGCCTCGGCATTTCCGAACTTTAATTCCAATCCTCCGGTTCTTTCCTTATTTAGGATACCCGCTTCAAAACACTCCATTACAAACGCAATTCCAGTACCAACTGAAATAGTATCTATACCATAAGTGTCACAATAGAAATTTACTTCTAAAACCCATTTTGGATCCCATACACCCCAATTTGAGCCACAACCAGCTATAGTTTCGTATTCTGGGCCATCAACAATTAATTTCTGACCCTTGAAAGGACCCGTTCGGACTTCGTATCCTTCTGAATAGTGAGAACAGCTAACAGTACAACCAATCCAGCACCCATCTCCGCCTTCTTTTCCAGAATATATTCCTCTCATAATTTCCCTATTATAAGGAATATCCTTCCCTCGAATCTCTCTGTGAGCTCCGAATCGAAAGTTTTCTGTCGGTAGGAGATCGGTAACATTCATGATGTCCGGAAGGTGTCCCGTTCCAACTCTTCGCATTTCGTTTTGTACTGGATCAAGTTTAATTATTTCTTTGGTGTGTGTAATACCAATTTTTCTTGCTTCTTCTAAATTGGCTGGATTATTAGAACTAACGGTAACTTTTGGAGAGCGACAAACTAATGCTTTAACATTTTTATCGGAAAAAACAGTGCCAATTCCTCCACGTCCAGCTTGTTTACTTGATGCCCATTTACGACCAGGAACGTACCACGAAAAGTTTAATACCCCCCAATTCGTATTTTTTGCGGCAGGACCAGTGCTTACTACTGAAATTCGTTGTTTTTCGCGATCGTCTTGAGCGTATTGTTCGGTAAGTTGTTGGGTCAATTCGTGAGAGTAATTAAATAAATCCTCAGATTCTTCGACTTCTTTAATTTGAACAATGCCCTCAACTCCATCTATATATACAATAGCATCTTTTTGTGCTTTCCCTTGGATTTCTATAGCGTCAAAACCTGAGAATTTGAGATAAGGGCCAAAATATCCTCCAACGTTAGAGTCAACTACTATGTCTGTTAGAGGAGATATCGTAGTAACAATAGATTTTCCTGATCCTGGATAAAAGATGTTACCTCCCAAAGGTCCCGAAGAAATGCAAATTTCATTTTCAGGATCGTTCCACTTTACTACTTTATCTTGCGGGAGTCCATTCCACATGAGCCAAAGATCGAAACCTTTCCCTCCGATAAAATTCTCTTTCATTCCGTCAGTTACTGGTTTTATCTGAATCTCGTTATTGGTGAGATTAATGTAGAGAGTTCTGTTAGTATACCCTTTTTGAACTTCTTGGAGTTCATATTTCATTTCTGCTAAAATCATAGAATTTCATTCTTTCCTGTGGTGATTATTAAATCAAAAACAAAATTTTAAACTATGGATGATTTAATGAGACTTTAGAATTAAATATTATTTAAACGATTTTTAAGTAAAAAATATAAAAAAGAAAACATGAAATATTCTTTTAATCAATAAAAAAAAAAAAGCTATTTTAATCTTAAAGGAGAGTTTTAAATCTTATTAGCTAACTCTTTAGCCCATTTACGTATCTCATCCCAATTTCTAGTATCGTAGACTCCTGGCTCTGTTTCTTTAATTCCTGCCGCGATAAAATTTTCTTTCTCTGCTTCCAAGAATTTTCTAAAAATTTTAGAAATCTGATTATAATCCCAAACACCTCCAAACATGGTCATCGATATTGGATTCAAACCATATTTAGAAGCTTTATCTTCAAGGTATTTTTTAGTTATTCTCTCAATTTCATCGTGTTCTCCTTTATGTTCCATAAGCGCCCGTCCGCCTGATGACACGAAAATTACCACTTTCTTTTTCTTGAGATCATCACTAAACTTCTTTAAAAAAGCTTTCGCTTCACTCGTCCACATCTCCATTTTCATGCCACTGCCAATAATAACAAGGCCAAAATTTGTGATATTTTTAACTTTCTCTTTTTTGAGATTTACAACTTTTACCTCAAATCCTTCACTTTTGAGAACTTTGGCAATTTCTTCTGAGGTACTAGCTGTCGCGCCATAACGAGTTCCATATGCAATTAATATTTTGGCTTTTTCCATTTTTTTTCCCTCATTTTATACAAAATATAAAATAAAGGATAATATATTAAGTAACACTTATGTCGGAAGAATATATAGGGCTAACTATCAGATTTACTATTTATTATGCTCCAGTCTCTACTCGAATTACTACATTTCCCGTTTTCTGTCCAGTTTCAACATATGTATGAGCCTCGACCATTTTTTCTAACGGATATCGTCTATCTATGACTGTTTTCAGCTTCCCTGCCTCAATAAGCTTTTTGAGGAATTGTAAATCTTCACTCCTTTCGGTTGTGGAATCCATGGTTCCACTTATGTATTTCTTGTCGGTTTTCCTTGAAGCCCTTTTCTCTCGGTTAATCAATGAGATCTTCGGATTAGCTAAAAGGTAAATTCCATTATTATTTAGCGAACCTACGCAACTTGAAAACGGACTCTTACCTATGACATCAAAAATAACATCATAGGTCTCACCGCTTTTGGTGAAATCTTCTTGAGTGTAATCAATGACCTTATCTGCTCCTATAGATTTCATCACTTCTAAACTCTTGGGATTGCCTACTCCGGTAACTTCTGCCCCATAGTACTTGGCAAGCTGTATCGCAAAAGTGCCTATACTTCCAGAGGATCCATTGATAAGAACGGTTTGTCCTTTCTGAATATTTGCTTTTCTTAGATAATGCAATGCCTCAAGGCCCCCAATAGGAACGGCGGCAGCCTCTTCATAGGTCATATTGTCAGGTTTTAGAAACACAGCCAAACCTTCCTTCCCTTCTTCAGGTAGACATACGTACTCAGCATAACCACCAAAATGAAATCCGGTACTAGCTAAAACTTGGTCCCCTTTCTTAAACAGTTTAACATTATTACCTACTGCTTCAATTTCTCCAGCTAACTCCTGTCCTAGTATAGAGTATTTTTTTCTTGGTCTTCTGATACCAATTACTAATCGCATGAGGAACCTCAACAAGAAATAGAATTTAAGACTTCGTATTTCACAATCCCCCATAGTTACTGTTGCTGCATGTATTTTTATTAATACTTCATTGTCCTTGGGAGTAGGTTTTTCTACTTCCTTGAGCTTAAGAACATCTGGAGGGCCATATTTTGTAAATATAATCGCTTTCATAATTATTCCTCTAATGGTTAAATCATTTTGACAATACTTGTTTTTGATTAATTAATTCTTTCACTTTTATATAAGGATGATTGTATCTCTCCCTACCCAAAGTATATTCACCCCATTGAATAGCTTTTTGGGGACAATAATGGAGACACCCTGTGCACATTTGACATTTATGTTGCCACTCAGGTTTTTCATTTACGAGTTTTATATTATCGACGGGACAGATTTGTTGACAGATTCCACAACCATTACAGTTTTCATCTACATAATACTTTTCATCCATAGTATTTACTTCGTTGATAAAAGAGAAATAATCATCCTTCATTGGGTAAACAGAGCCTTTCCTTACCTTACCTTTCTGATTATTACGAATTATTTCAGCAATTTTTTCTAGCTTTAATTTAGCTTTCTTTATTCTCTTATCTCCTTTTTCTTTTGTAGGAAGGGGGTTGATTCGTTTTGAGCCCCATATGTTATTTGAATATATTCTTAAGTTGTAGGCAGCATTAAGTTCTTTGTTTTTTGGTTTCAATAACTTAACCAGCAGCGGCGCTACGTACTGCTTGGAAAAACCTCCCATAGTGGTAACAGCAAATATATATTTTGCATTACTTAAATCTATTTTCTCAATAAAATCATAGACAATTTTAGGTAGACCCCAAGAGTACACTGGAAAAACAAAACCAACTTTTTCTGATGTGGCGAGTATAGAATTTTGGTTTATAAGACCCGCAATCGGTATAAGTTCACATTCATTAAGCTTTTCTTTAAGACATTTGGCCATATGCAATGAGTTTCCTGTGCCTGAAAAATAATAAATTGTTATTTTGTGATTTTGTGTAATTTTTTCCACCTTTATTTAAGAGATATTAGAATTAAAAAATGATTATTTTAAATGTTTTTTGATAAAATAATCAAGGACTTCTTCGATTGTTGGAGATTTTATAGCCTCGATATCGTAGCTGACTCTTACAATTGGTTTGTTACTTTTTATTAATTTTGCGAGGTCTATCGGACTACCATCAATAATAACTTCAGCTTCCGCTTTATTTAATGTATCTTCCATGTCTTTAATCTGTTGGTCATTATATCCCATTGCTGGGACGATTTCAGTAATGTGTGGAAATTCTTCGAACACCTTTTTCATTGTACCCGTGATGTACGGCTTAGGATCGATGATAATTGCTCCACTATTGGTTGCGGCAACAAAACCCGCGCCGTAAGACATGCTTCCGTGCGTTAAAGTTGGTCCATCTTCTACAACGATCACCTTTTTGCCCTTCAAATCCTGATTTCCTTCTACAGTTACCACAGAATTAGTATAAATTTTCGTCGCAAGAGGATTTAGCTCGTCTAGATTCGCCTCAACAATTTTAACGTCTTCTGGTTTAGAACTATTCATCTTGTTAATTACAAATGCATTAGCAGATCGTGCGTTAACCTCACCAGGATGATATTTCATTTCGTGTCCCGGTCTTAATGGATCTACTACGATAAAGAGTAAATCTGGTATATAAAACGAAAGTTCGTTGTTTCCACCGTCGAAAATTATAACATCCGCCTCTTTTTCTGCTTGTCTTACGATTTTTTCGTAGTCAACTCCAGAATAGATAACAAGGCCCTGCTCAATGTAAGGTTCGTATTCCTCTCGTTCTTCAATTGTGCAATCGTATTTATCTAAATCTTCGTACTTTTCAAATCGCATGACATTTTGTTTTATTAGATCTCCATAAGGCATTGGTTCTCTTACTGCTACAACTTTAAATCCTTTACTCATTAAATACCGATAAGTTGCTCTAGAAACTTGGCTTTTACCGCATCCAGTTCTCACTGCACATATAGCAACAACGGGTTTATTAGATTTAATTTGAGTAAACTTTCCAGAAATTAATCTATAATTTGCCCCAGCCGACAACACACGAGAAGCTTTATGCATTACTTCTTCGTGAGACACATCAGAATACGCAAACACCACATCATCAATTTGATGATGTTTTATTATTTCTTCGAGATGTTCTTCGGGAAGCATTGGAATTCCCTTTGGATATAATTTACCCGCTAGTTCCGCTGGGTATTTCCTTTGAGTCTCTTCTGTTGTTCCAACATTCTGTTCTCCGGCAATAGTGAACGCAATGACCTCATACTCTTCATTGTCTCGAAAAACAGTGTTAAATATGTGGAAATCCATTCCTAAAGCCCCAATAATTACAACTTTCTTTTTCTGCATAGATACAAACCCTTCTGATAGCTTCTTTATATTATTATAATAAGTAATTTGGGATTGGTAATAATAGTTATTGATATTCTTATGGGTAAGACAACCCATTCTTAATTGATTCACTTCAATCTATTTATAAATATTATAGTTAGTAATTTTCTCAATAAGATTGATTCTAAAATATTAATAAATTGTTTTCCTATTATTATATTTAAAGGAGAAAACAATAGAAATTAACATATGTCATCTAATCAAAAAATAAAATTTAGGAAAATTTTATAGACTATTTTCTATTTTTCAAAAAGTAGAACAAATATTTGAAGATTTTATTTAAGATCTATTTGTAGCTATATTTTCTCTAACATTTCACATTTTTAAAAATTAAAACCATTTTTCATTATCACATCGCGATACCAAAGAGAGCTTTTCTTCCACATTCTTTCTTGTGTTTCGTAATCAACCCTAATTATCCCAAAACGCTTGGAATATCCTTCTATCCATTCGAAATTATCCATCAATGACCAAACAAAATAACCTTTTAAGTTTACTCCCTCACTTATAGCCTTATTTGCGGCTTCAAAATAACGCTGAAGATAACTCAAACGATCGTCGTCTTGCACTACTTTATTAACAATTTTCTCGTCCTTACAAGCCATCCCATTTTCTGTTATATAAATAAGAGGATGATCGTAATCTCTGTCTACTCGTTTAAGAAGATCATATAACCCCTCTGGATACACTTCCCAACCTGTATCTGACACTTCAACTCCTTTTTCAGGTTTACTTGGTAAAAGAATCCTGTAGAAGTCTCCTATTTTTTTTATAGGTCTCTTTAAGTTAACGCGAGTACATGAATAATTATTAATACCCAAAAAATCCAATAGATTATCTTTCATTAATTGTAAATCTTCATCTGGAATTGAAGGAAAGTTAAAAAATTTCTCGAGAAGAGCTAAAACATCGCTCGGATATTCACCCTTAAAGACGGGATCTAAAAACCAGCGATTTGTGATACCATCGACGATGAGGGTTCCTTCCTCATCTAATTTTGAATCCGTTTTAGGATAAACCGAATTTAAATTGAGAGTCGTGCCAATAATACCATTAGAGTTATCAGAATCTCGATATGCTTCTATGGTTTTTGCATGCGCTACATTGACGAGGTGTGTCGTTCTCAGTCCCGAAGCCAAATCCTTATTACCGTAAAGACCAAGCATGTGAAACCATACAGCAAAAACCAGTGGCTCGTTAAATGTAATCCATTTTTTCACGCGATCTCCAAAATGATCAAACATGAACTTTGCATAATCTACAAACGCGTCAACAACCACGCGGCTTTCCCACGCTCCAATTTTATTAAGTTCAAGGGGCAAATCCCAATGATAAAGCGTGACGAACGGTTCTATGTCGTTAGCAATTAGCTCGTTAATTAAATTATCGTAAAACTCGATTCCTTTGGGATTTATCTTTCCCTTACCAGTTGGAAAAATACGAGGCCACGACACCGAAAATCGATAGGCTTGAAGGTTCATTTCTTTCATCAACTTGATGTCTTCTTTATATCGATGGTAATGATCACACGCAATATCGCCAGTATCCCCATTGTGTATTATTTTTGTTGTGTGACATATAGCATCCCACACGCTTTCTCCCTTACCATCCTCGTTCCAAGCTCCTTCAATCTGATAACTCGCTGTTGAAGTACCCCAAACAAATCCTTTAGGAAATTTAATTTCTCTCATTTTATTTCATCTCGTTCTCCCTTTTAATAATCATTAACTTCTTGTATACATCTTCAGTTATACTGATATTTTTAGAAGTCATATATATATGTATACGTACACATATCTAAACATTTTATTTGGTAGTTAAAATTTGCTACAAGAAATTCCTCCGAATTTTCTGTTCTTGAAAATTCAGAAAACTTAAAATAATAATAAAAATATAAAATTCTAGATTTAAACATGAAGAAGGAAGATATTTGTTATATGTCTGCTTGCGAAATGGCAGAAAAAATTAAAACCCAAGAGTTAACATCTCAAGAAATTACAGAGAAGCTCATAGAAAGAATTGAAAGATTTAATCCAGTAATCAACGCATATTGTACTCCAACATTAGAATTAGCAAGAGAGATGGCAAAGGAAGCAGATGAGAGAGTAAAAAAAGGTGAGAAATTAGGAACCTTAAATGGAATTCCAATCTCTATAAAGGATGAAACTGAAGTAGAGGGGATACGAACCACATTTGGTAGTAAAATTTTCGAGAATAATAAACCACGGAGAGATGATATAATAGTAAAAAGGGCTAGAAATGCTGGTGCTGTGATTTTAGGTAAAACTAATACTCCAGCCTTCGGATTCAAGGGAGAAACAGATAATTTAATTTTCGGTGTTACCAAAAACCCTTGGAATTTGGAAAGAACTCCTGGTGGATCTAGTGGTGGAGCAGCAGCAGCTGTAGCATCTGGATTGAGTCCGCTAGCAATAGGCTCAGATGGTGGAGGATCTATTAGGATTCCAAGTTGTTTTTGTGGTAATTATGGATTTAAGCCTACTTTTGGACGAGTTCCTCAAGGTAATATGTTATTATTAGGTTATCTTGGCACATTCGTTCATAAAGGTCCAATTGTGAGGTACGTCAAGGATGCTGCATTATTATTAGATGTATTGGTAGGAGAGCACTTTTCAGATCGATATTCTTTGCCTAAACCAAATTACAGTTATTTAGAAAAAATTGACGACAAACCTAATAAAGTAAGAATTGGGTATTCTTTAGACTTAGGATTCGCGGAAGCACTCGATCCTGAAGTTGAAAAATCAGTTTTAGAAGCTATTCACAAATTTGAAACATTAAACTGGTCAGTTGATAAAAGTAATATTAAAATAAAAAATCCTGAATCTCTATTCTGGACTTTTTGGACATCGGGATTTGGTCACACTTTTAAACCTTTTTTGAAGAAATGGAAAGAAAAATTGGATCCTGATTTTGTAGAGATTATTAATATTGGATTGAACTATTCCTCAGAAGAGCTGAAAATGGCAGAAGTTCAAAGAGAAATGATATATATTAATGTTTCCAGACTTCTTAAAGATTTTGATGTAATAATAACTCCAACTGTTGCGTGTCCTGCATTTGAAATAGGTAAATCTGGAATTTATGATCGAGAAACGATGAAATCAAATATAATTATAGATGGAAAAAGATCCTCATTGTTAGGCTGGTTGTCATTTACATATCCTTTCAATATAAGTGGTCATCCAGCAGCTTCAATTCCTTGTGGTTGGTCTAGTGAGGGATTACCAATTGGAATGCAAATTGTAGGAAAGAGATTTGATGAATTAACTGTTCTTCAAGTCTCTAGAGCATTCGAAAAGTTAGTTCCATGGCAAGATAGAAGACCAGATTTCCAGTCGTACTCATAATTACAGTAAGAGATAACACCCGAGAAAGATGCCTACATGCTAAAATCTATGCGATCATTCCCCCCATGGAAGCACCGCAGACATGTGTCTTATCCATGTTTAGAGCATCCAAGACATCGATAACATCATCGGCCATGTCCTCCAAAGTGTACGGCACTTCAGGCATCTCTCCACGAGTATGGACAGCACTAATTTCCACAAAGTTTGGTATTCCCCCCACTTCAAATTTAGTTGACATACCTACATCTCGATTGTCGAATCTGATGACAAAAAAGCCATTATTTGCAAATTTTTCGCACAACTCATCCGACCACGATAACAGTTGGCTTCCGAGTCCCGCAATTAATATTAATGGTTTTGAACTCGGGTCCCCGATTGTTTCATACTCAATTTCAATATTATTTACTTTTGCTTTAGGCATTGTACATAATCCACATTTCTATTATTAATTGCCATAAATATATGAAATGGATAATTAATTAGAGAAGAAAACATTTTCTTTTTTTGCATAGGTACAAACCGTTCTGATAGCTTCTTTATATTATTATAATATGTAATTTGGGATTTGTTATAATTGTTATTGATTGTCTTATGGGTAAGAGAACCCACCTCGAGAAATATTTAGAATTAAATTTCTTTAATATTCGGTATACATAGTAAAGTAGGGTAAAAATTTTATATGAATAACATCCTGAAATAAATTAAGGCTCAAACCTTTCAATTTTCGAATTTATCTTCCCTAATATTATTTGGATATTAACATAAATTTAATCGTAT
>JABXKC010000003.1 GCA_013375495.1 Promethearchaeota archaeon | reverse complement strand
ATGTTAAAATTGACCTTCTTCATTTCAAGGAAATATTGTTTTTCCATCTCGTATTCTCTATTAGCCCAATCTAATATTTCTTCTTTGGAATAATGGCACCCCTTCATTACTTTTAACCCAGGACATTTCTTCGAATAATTAATAAAGTTTTTCCTGCTAGATACTAACATTTGCCAAAAAGGAAAGCATCTACATTGAAAAGGTCTTGCTTCGTGCACAGTACAACTTTTATCCTTTAAGAACTGACAATGTTCATCGTCACCGGTAAATTTAAACCCAAGACTTTTGAATCTGAAGGTTTTCCCCCTTGCTGCTCCAGTTTCTTTCCAAAAGAAAGAATCGTCTATTACTTTGAAGTATTTTTTCGCAAATTTGCGTAGTTCTGATTTTTTGGTTATATTTAGCGATTTCGTCAGTCGCAAAATATCGTCTTGGTACAGATATACCTCCCCTTCGTTAAAACCTCGACAGCACGATCCACACATTTGGCAAGAGAACTCAATTCCGTTCTCAAGGGCTTTTGATAGTTTTATTTCAGTCGATGTCAAAATAACGCCAAATCTATTTTGAAATGGTTAACAGATAATTTAATAATGGTAGTGTGGTAAATTTATATTTAAATATTAATTCATTGATTATGCGATAAAAAATGAAATTCTGTTTATCCCTTATATAGCTGTAACTATGACTGCTAGTATAATTACCTTTGAGAAAGAATTATGGGTTATTGAAAATCTATTACTCGAGAAAGAAATACAACAGTCTGAAAATTATAAAGAATGGTACGGGTATTTCGTTAAAATCTATGGAGAAGAAAATACTAATTTTCATTTATATTGTAAATATTCTTTAATTGGTCTTATAGCTCACCTCTTTATTGCACAGTATCTCTTAAATCAAGATTTAAATTTTAATATAAAACAGTTCTCATCTAAAATAATTACTAGTTTATGTAATAATGTTAAAGAAAACTATGACTTTGATATTTCAAGCGAATTATATTATTTTCTACCATTCTTTAAAGTTTTAGAAGATACTGAGCCTAAAATCCTTGATGAATTAGTTAAGATCACGATTAACAGCATGAATTTGTTAGATATTAGTCCTGAATATATTTTTGATGTAATTGTCCAGAACCTTTTATCTTCTTACATAAGGCATAAATCTGGAGAGTTTTATACTCCGCCATTTATCGTTAAAAGAATGGTAAAGGAAGCCTATAATTTTGGTGATAAAGTTCTTGATCCTTGTTGCGGTTCAGGAAATTTCTTAATCGAAATTATAAAAACGATTCTAAGCTCAAGTAATACCGAAAAAGAGAAAATTCAAGCTATAAAAAATGTGTACGGCTACGAAATAAACCCAGTTTCAGTTTTTTTGACTAAAATTAATTTACTATATTTATTAGAAAAGGATTTCATCACGATTAATCAAAATTTTAGAGTAACTGATTTTTTATTCCCGGACGAAGAAAATATTAAGAATAATTTTGATTTGATAATTGGAAATCCTCCTTGGTTTACTTTGAGAGACATAGATTCTCTAAATTACCAAGAAAAAATAAAAAATTTATCTGAGTTCCTCAAGATAAAACCCCTTCCTAAAAATGTGTTAAATATAGAGATAGCATCATTGTTTTTCTATAAAGCCAAAATCACACATATGAAAAAGAATGGAAAAATATTCTTTGTAATCACTCAAGGTGTAATAAATGGGTCTCACGCAGCTCGTTTTCGCAATTTTAAAGGCTTTAAAAATATTAAACTATGGAGGTTTACACCGAAAATTACTAAAATATTCAAAATTGATTTTATTTGCATTTTTGCTCAGAAATCCACTAATATAGATCAAAATTCTAATTTAAAAATCCCCCTCTTTCTCTTTTCAATAAAAGAAAATGGGGAAAAATTGAATTATTTTGATTCTATAGATCTAATTTTAGAAAAAACTGAAACTATGGTACCTTATGACGTAGAAACTAAAGCAAATAAAACTTATACTAATAAATTGATTACCAAAGAAGAATATAATAAACTCATACCAGTCGAAACTAGTAAATACAAGAAATTATTCCATAAGGGGGCTGACTTAAATCCACGAAATCTAATATTTGTATCATTCAAAGAAGTTGATAACTCTCTTGCAAAAATTAACCCCGATATCAGAATTTTCAAGAAAGCCAAGGAACCTTGGAACAAAAAAGTATTTATGAACGAGATAATTGAAAAAGAATATCTTTTTAAAGTTATTAAAAGTACGGAATTGGTCAAATTTTATGTATATGACTACTACTATGTCTTCTTACCGTTAAGAAGAGAAAATTTAATTTTTGATTATCTTACCTTAGAGAAAAACGCTAAGAAATTCTACGATAAAATAAATAAAATCTACTTAGATTATAAAAAAGAATCAACTAAAAACAATTCTTTAATGGATAACTTGAACAGATGGTCTAAGTTGATAAATGATAGACAAACTTCGAAAATCAAAGTAGTATATAATAATTCGGGATCAAATGTTAATTCTGCTGTCGTTCAAGGGGATTTCCTTATGACTGGGGATTTAAGTTTTTTTTCAACCAACAACATTAGTGAAGCGTATTACTTATCAGCAATCCTAAATTCGCTGTTAATGACTATTCAAGTCCAGATAAAAAAAAGTTCTAGGCACATCTTTAAAATTCCATTTGAAATTCCTATAAAAATCTTTGATAAATCTAACAAAAATCATTTAGAGTTAGCCGATCTAGCCGAAGAGGCTCATAGAATCTCGGAATCCATTACATTAGAAATGTTTAGTAAAAACAGTGGTAAAATTTCAAAAATTAAAATACAATCAGTGCTTAATAAAAATTTAGCTCATATTCTTACACAAATTGATGAAATTTTAAAGAATGATTTGAAATTTTGATGAATAAAAGACATAACGTAATAAAATAAAAGGGCTAATTCTTATTATTTATTATATTAAGGTTATGTTTTAATATTGAATATACCCGATGCAAAATGAGAAACTTCGTATTTAAAATACTTGTTGGTGGTGATGGCGCGGTTGGGAAAACCACGCTACTCCGGAAATATGTGGATGGTAGGTTCGATGAATCCAGCATAGCAACAGTTGGTGTCGATTTTTTCATTAAACAAGTAGTTTACGAAAATGTTGGGAGTTGTACGCTCCAAATCTGGGACTTAGGGGGTCAGGAACGCTTTAGACACTTGTTAGAAAGTTTTATTATGGGTGCTAAGGGCGCCCTCTTGCTTTTTGACCTGACTAGAATGCCAAAAATAGATAATATTTTGAATTGGGTAAATATGGTAAGAATGCACGATTTCGATCTTCCAATAATACTTGTCGGAACCAAGTTAGATTTGGAAGAATTGATTGCTGTCGACGATGAATCCGCTAATAGTATAAAAAACACGTTTAACATGATCAAATATGTGAAGACCTCGTCAAAAAATGGAACAAATGTAGAGCTTGTATTCGATCTTATAGTAGAAGAATTAATGAAAAAAAGTAAATATTAACCTTTAATTTTGTTTATTCACTTTTTTTTTATAGAATTAAATTATGGACGACGAATTAGTAATTTTAGGTTCTGGAGGGGGGCGGTATCATATTAGAACGCAATATAGGGCTACTGGGGGCATTTTATTTAAATTCAGGGGGAACCAAGCCCATATAGACCCAGGACCAGGCGCTATTGTGAGAATCAACCAATACAATGAAGATCCTAATAAGACAAATTTATTTATAGTGACACACATGCACATTGACCATTTCAATGACTTATGTGCGATTATCGAAGCTTCTCGAGAACAACTTCACGATAGGAATTACAATTATTTTAAAAAGGGTACTTTAATAACAACTAAAGATACATTGGAATTTGTACCAAAATACCACCAGAGTATGCTTGAAATGGTTGTTACTTTCAAGAAAGGCGATAGTATAAATTACGAGGGCGTAGAAATCACCGGTACAAAGGTTATACACTCTCAAGTTGAAGGTTTTGGCGTTAAATTTAAGTTAGATAATTATTCAATAGCCTTTACCAGCGATACAAAGGTATTTGAGGGATTTTCTGAACAATTTTCAGGAGTAGATATATTGGTTTTAAACTTACTCAGACCAGACTCTATAACTTGTCGAAGGCACGTTTGTACAGACGAAGTTATCCCGTATTTAAATAAAATTACTCCTCCTCTAAAAGGTTTGCTAATTACTCATTTTGGAAGCTATATGGACAGCGACTTCTCCCCCAAAAATTATATTCCTAGCCAACTCGCAAAATTACGAAAAGAAACTAGGATTAAAACGATAATTGCCGCAGAAGACGGTTCTAAAATTAAAATTTCGGATCTTTTATGAAAATCGTTACCGATATTAGTACACCTTTTATTTATAATGCGATTATTTTAAAATAGACAAATACATATAATATTTAGAAGGGACATTTAACAAGATAATTTGAGCTAACATTGGATTTCGCCCTCTATTAAGCTCGTTGAGTTTAATTCTCTCCCTGTTTATTAACATTTTGCTCAAATATGTCTTTCCCTTCTTTTCTCTTTAAAATTTTTCGATTTTGAAGCTGAATCTTTTCTATATCACTCACTATCTATAGGTTTTGACTTTTTTGATAGAGATTCTAAATATTCTCTTTCTTTATCTTCATGAATCTTTATTATTTGTTTCTTTTTTTGTAACCATTCAGGACCATCCAAAGGATACCATCTTAGGCTAATTGCAGTAAAGAATAAGAGAATAGCGGGGACGATACAATATGCAATCATAATACCTATTATCGCCATATTATCTTGAGGGTGTTGCTCAGATATAAATCCAAATCCGCTGATTATCGCGAGGAATATAGTATTAGCTATTGAAACTGAAGGTTTAGTTACGATAGCATTAACTCCGCCATAGACTGCTTCTCTCCTTTTTCCTGTAATCAATTCATCGTTATCAATTACATCTCCCATTATCGCAAAATTACCAATCGCTGCACCACCATACCCAATTCCTATGAGTAGATATGGAATTGAAGCTAAAATCGCATTGTATCCAACTGTAAAAAGTAGAATTAATCCAATAACAATTAAATATGCGTTTATTATCATAGTTTTTTTCGGTTGCCATTTTGCGATTTTTTTCAAAGTCAGAATCAATCCAAGGATAATTCCTATGATAGTTCCTAGTAAAACATATACGGGGGATTGTCCTGGTATGATATAATCAATATAATAGAGAATTCCTGTGAAAAAAATAGGATAAAGTGTCGCAATTAGAAATGCTGGGATCATAAGTATCCAAAACGGTCGATTTTTAAATGTTAATTTTAATCCTTCTATGAAACCTTCATGTTCTTGAAGTTGAGTAAACATATTTTCTTTTATTCCAAAGGAAGTTATGAATAATAACACAGAACTACCAATACCGATTATTATAATTATTGACCCGAACAAAGGATGGATTCCTTCTTGACCAGTTAGCAAAACTATTGGTAAAATAAGTCCAAGGACTAAATTAATTAAACCAACTGTGTAATTGTATGCCCCTATACTTGCTCGACCCTTTGCAGTTATAGCAATCTCGTTAGGGAGGGAAAAAAAGCACACTCCTACAATGGTAAACATCGTATCTAAGAGGAAAAGTGCCAAGGTAAAATTGATAAATAAACCAACTTGGTTATCTAAAGGAGATATTGGGAACCAACAGAAAATAAAAGCTAATCCATAGAATATTGAACCGTAGCGAATATATGGTACCCTTCTGCCAATCTTTGTTCTAGTATTATCGACAATATAAGACGCGATAGGGTCGTTAATAGTGTTCCAGATTATGAATATTAACCAGCCAATTATTAATAATCCTTCATCCGCACCCAGTTTCACGTTGTAAAAAAAGGTTAGATTTGCAAATACCAATCCGTTTAACAATCCATTTGCTAAGCCCCCAATGCTGTAGCTTAATTTTGCTTTCACCGAAACAGACTCTTCGGGGAGTTCGATATTTTCGTTCATAATCAATGTTCGTTTAAATGATATTTAAAACTTCTATTAATCACAGGAATTAAAAGGCATTAAGAAAATTCGAATTGTTTTAAGTTTTAAATATTGGATTATAAAGGGGATTAGTCAACTGAGATCCAATGCCTACATACTATACACTGAAGTATTTTTTCTAGTTTGCCAGAATTACCATGCGAGTTTCTCTTAAGGATTCTATTTGCCATAACATTTCCGCATTTTTCGCAAATCCTTAAATTCTCAGTTACTAGCTTCACTATTATCCACTATCGTCTCTACAATAGAATTTTGAAAAAATTTCAAACTTCTAAGTAATATATTCTTATACAAAAAAATTACAAACAGTAATTTTGTTAAAATAATAGGGTAAGGGTTAATAAATTTATTTTAAAAGAAAATAACGAAAAATTTTACCGAAAATTCGTATTATGGGATTCTATTCTAAGTTCTATTAAATTTTACATTCACAATTCTTTTCTAACATTATTGCTATCAGAGTTTTTTATAACTGTAATCAATATAGCAATAAAAATTAAAGCACAACCTAACCAACCCAACCATGTCATAGTTTCATCACCAATGATGAAGGACGCAAAGATTACAGCAAATACAGGCTCCAAAGTAAAAATTATTGCCGTTTGAGTTGGCCCCTGGTGTTGTTGGCTCCAATTTTGAAAAATAAAGGTTCCTGTAGTAACTGCTAAACCCATATAAATAAATATTAACCAAAAGGGCAAACTAACATTCAATAGATCGTACGTTTCATTAAGCAAAAACGAGCCCCCAAAACTAAGAACACTAATTGCAGTTAATTGAACCATGGAATACAAATATACATCTACTATACGAACATATTTATCGTTTAATACGATAAAAAAGGCGTATAATACAGCACATAGAAGGACTAAAAAGTCTCCGATTATAATATTTGTCTCTCCTTCTAACAATAGAAATACCATACCACTTATAGAAATGATTACCGCAAGCCATACTCTCTTCTTAATGGCTTTCCTAAAACCTAACCATGTTATAAAAGGCACCATAATAGTACTTAATCCCGTAATAAAGGCTGCCTTACCCGCTGTAGTCGTTTGAATACCGAGAGTTTGAAAAACGATAGCAATGTAATACATTAGGCCCGTCAAGGTTCCATATAAGAGAATTTTTTTATTCATTCTTTTTATGCGTATCAAATATGGAATAAACCCAATAATCGCGATTGAGAACCTTATCCCGAGGTATAAAAAAATGGGAACTTCTTGAGTGAGATTTTTAGTTATTATGAAGGATGTACCCCACAAAAGTGTAGTTAACACTAAGAGAATGTTTGCAATTGTTTTGGGGTTGATTCTATAATTTTCTTTAGTTTTAGCTTCCATGGAAAATGCAATATATTGAAATTCTTGAGAATAAAACTATTTTATCAAAATTATTATTATTCAAAAGTCTGATACTTAAAAAAGTTTAATAGTTCTAATTAGATATATTAAGAAGCAATTCATAGTATTATGAATTAAATACTGAGAGTGCTTATATTTATCCCTTCGGAATTTACTATAAAATAATACAATTAAAAAAAAAAAATTTATAGATAATTATTATTTACTATTATTTCTACCACATCCACCATGCTTTAACACCAAAAACATAATGCGCAGATAACATGTGTTTACCTCGATTACTGACTATTGCTACTTTGAACTCATCTTTTGAGGCATAAGAGCTTCCTATCCACTGATAACCAGTCTCTGTTGTATGTCGTATCGACATACTACGTACCTTTAATAACTCCATTTCAAAAACATCGTCTATTTCTACCCATTTGTTATATAGAAAGCTTACGCCAAAATCATTATCGAATATCCCATCAAAAACATACCAACCTGTTGTCGTCCAACCACCTTCACCAGCCTCTACATCGTCAAAGAATCCTATTTCTGTAATTGAAATATCATCGACATACATATTTTGTAGAGTAAAAGCTCCATCTTGCCATAATGTAAAGAATAAATCAATGTTCTGTCCAGCAAAAGGAGTTAAATCCATTGAAACTTCAATCCAACCAGGACTATGTCCGGTAAAGGCATTCCATCTTCCAATTGCCTCATAATCCTTAGGATCACGTCCAGCAGGACAATTTGGATTATCTTGTCCAAAAGGATCAGTAATTACCGTATTTCCATTTAAATCTTCTAGTGTAAACCATTCAGTACCATTATAAACCTCTACGTAACCATAATCCCAATCTTCTTCTATATCATAAAATGTCCAGAAGTTAAGGGTAGCTCCACCCATAGGGATATCGAAGTTTTGATAGAAACTTCTCCATGCCCAAGCCTCAGCATCGGAATACCATTCATAATTACCGCTGTGCGGAAGGTTACCTGACCAATCCTGACCATCAAAATATGCTTTAACTATTTTTCCGATAGCAAAACGGAAGTAGTGGGGACAATATGGTTTAGGATCACCAAAAGCATAGCCATGGAACCAATCAGATTCTACTTCGAAATAATCATCATAAACTTGTACACCTAAAAATGGCCAATATATATCATAAAGTACCAAATAGTCTTCAATAGTTCCATAATAAGTGTCCGCAGAACCTATATCAATATTTTTAAAACCATATTTGCCATAAAATAGCTCATCTTCATCCATATAGATAGCAATGGTCCACCAATTATAAACCATGTCGAACGTATAGTAGGGGTTTATACTTTTTAGAAGTTTTTCAATTCCTTCGATACCATTGGCTTGTTCTTGTACTAAAGCACTAATAAAATTGGCTCCTCCAAATTTCTCATAAAGATAGAGTATCCATAAATATTTTTGTCCATAGTCTTCAAGATATCCACCCCAGAAGGTTAATGCCGTAATAGGATGCCAGAAAAAATATTCATCAATATGACGATCTGGATGCCCATAACCACATAGGAACATAGCTAATTCAGCACAACCTTCGTCAACCCAGGATGGTTCATCAGGATCTTGATCAAAATGTACAAGGTGCTCAAATTCATGAGCGAAAACACCCTCATAAAGGTATGGTCGTGGAGCCGGAGGAGGCCCAGTACGGCTTTCCCAATCGAATGAATCTATATGCATCATATTTTTGTTATATTCTATATCTTCACTGGCCGAAAAATAGCCTGCAATATAGGATTCTGCATCAGGATCATAATATGCATCATCACGAATATTAAATATTAAAACCCAAACTTTTTGGCCTTCCTCTCCACGTGCTAATGGTTCTCCAAATACGCCTGTAACAGTTCCCCAGATATTGTTATCAAACTCACTCAATAAATACATTAACTGCACCTGAGTTATAACATCGTATTCCCTTAGCCAAGGATCGGTTGAGGATGCATTGTAAGTTTCAGGATTAGGGAAGCGATATTCACCATGCATTCCATATGCGATATATGCTGCTTCTTCAACTAGTATTATTCCATGATCACCAACACCATTATCTACGATATAAAAAGTTTCCTCATAAGACACTCCTAAGCCATCATCAGATATAATAAGGTCTATAGTTCCACCTGGCACAGCCACCTGACCCTGAATAGAGGGATCTATTAGTGATTCCGGCCCGAATTTCGCTGCTTGTTCACGAACGGCAATTTCTTTCTCCCCCAACATTTCATAATGTAAATCTACAGCTCCAGGGCCTAATCGAGCGAATCTTTCAGCTGCAACTGCTTCTAATGATAAGGAGTTGGAATCTGCTCTAACTAGCGATAGAGCTGGAATAAGTGGCAGAAAAAATAGCGTAAACGCTAATACTATTATTATAATTTTGTTCTTTTTCATTTCGTTTCTCTCTAATTTGTTTTTTATTTTTTCAATTCAACTTTTTTACTTTTTAATATAAAGTAAGTTTTTGTTTAATTCGCGAGATCCTAACTGTTTTTAACAATTTTAGAAAATTTCGCATATTACCCAAAAAGTCAAAATATACATTTATGGGAATATTTTATAACAACCGTTTTTGTATATTTAAGATTTACTATTTCACGTGAAAAGTAGGAAAAAGAAATGGAGCGAAATTTCCATTTAGTGTGTTCTTACTGTGTGAAAAAATTTCGACATAGATGTAATTGAAATAAAGCTATTGATTTCTGTGTTCAAAAAGATAGAGCAAATAGATTTTTGTGAGTTAATAAAATTTTTTGTATAAATTTATGAAATTTTTTATAAGAATTTTGTGTAGCACTTAACATTTAAATAAACGAGGACTATTACTCATAAGACAATTTGTTTTTTTGATTGTTTTTTCAACTTTGTTGATTGCATAATGCAATCAACATTCTATATAATCCTTCTGAACTAAATTAAATTGGGTTTAAAACACCTTTTATTATTCTCTCGCATTAAAAATGTTGTAAATGCATATTTTAGACGTCAATATTTATAAATTGCATATAATTAATCCATATAATCAAATTTATTCTTTTGGTTAGGAATTTAGAAAATTGGTGATTATTTGACTAAATCTTATGGTGAAATTAACGAAAAAATTAAGAAGGGTAGTGCGGTTGTAGTAACCGCTGAAGAAATGATAAAAATTGTGGAAGAAAGAGGGATAAAAATAGCTGCTGAAGAGATTGATGTCGTGACTACAGGTACTTTTGGCCCTATGTGTTCCAGTGGCGCATTTCTAAATTTTGGGCACTCTGATCCTCCGATTAAATTCGAACATCTATGGTTAAACGATGTTCACGCATATCATGGGAACGCAGCAGTAGATTGTTATATTGGCTGCACCAGGATGGCAGACATACGACCATTTGAATACGGCGGAGGTCATGTAATAGAAGATCTTGTTTCAGGAAAGGAAATCAGATTAAGAGGGAATTCATACACGACAGACTGTTATCCCTTGGCAGAAGTGGACACAAAATTTACTATTAACGAGATAAATCAAGCAATTTTATTAAATCCAAGGAACGCATATCAACGATATGTATGTGCTGTGAATAGCTCAGACAAAACGCTGTATACCTACATGGGCAAATTATTACCAAAATTTGGTAACGCTCATTTTGCTGGAGCAGGTGCGTTGAGTCCCTTAAGCAATGATCCGGACTATGAAACAATAGGTATAGGGACCAGAATTTTCCTTGGAGGAGGAATTGGATACATCATTGGAGAAGGAACTCAACATAGTCCCGGAAGTAGATTTGGAACTCTTTTTGTTAAAGGAGATTTGAAACAGATGACGCCAGAATATTTAAGAGGTGTAACTTACGAGAAATATGGTACGTCTTTATTTGTGGGTTTAGGATTAGCTATTCCAATTTTAAACGAGGGATTGGCAAAAAAGACAGCTATATCTGACGCAGATCTTATAACGGATGTAGTTGATTACGGGGTTCCAAGACGTGATCGCCCCAAACTAAAGCAAGTAAGTTATAAAGAGATGAAAAGTGGAAATATTGAATTGAACGGTAAAAAAGTCAAATGTTCCCCTATGTCGTCGTTTCATCATGCGAAAAAGATTGCTGAAACCCTAAAGGAATGGATTCAAGCCGGTAAATTTTTCTTAAATCCTCCAGCTGAAACTTTATCAACGGATCGAGAGTTTAAACCAATGAAAATAACATCAGAATTAAAATTTGTAAAAGATTTAAAGAGAAATGCTGAAATCTGCTACGACGATTGCGACATTAAGGTTGTAGCTGAAAAGATCGTAAGGAATAATGTTAATCACATTGTAATTATTGACCGAGAAGGCAAACTAAGGGGAATAGTAACTAGTTTTGACATTACTAAAGCTATCGCTGACGATAAACATAGATTAGATGAAATAATCACAACTCGGGTCATTACAGCCTCAGATAACGATCCACTCGATGTTGCAGCAAGAAAAATGAAAACTAATGAAATATCCGCCTTACCTGTAATAGACGATCAGAAAAAGGTAGTAGGAATTATTACTTCGGAGGAGTTGATGTGAAATGACGATAATTAATTGTACTTTACCCTTTGGGGTCATTCGGGATATTAATAACTATTCTAAGATTATTAATGAAATTTTAAAGTATGATATTACATTCAACATCTTAAAATTTTCAACTGGTTCAAACGGGGTAAATTTATTGCTAGACGTTCCCGAAGATAAAATCAAAATGATAACAGAATCATTGAAAGAAAATAATGTAATTGTTAACAAGAAAGGGCGCGTGATAGTATTAGAAAACTGTATCGATTGCGGAGCTTGCATTTCATTATGCCCAACAGAAGCATTATACTTCAACGGAAATTATAAATTAGAATTCTCCTATGAGAAATGTATTGGGTGCTTATTATGCTTAGATTCGTGTCCAAGGTATGCAATTGAAGAAATGTGAGTAAAACTAATATTTTTTCTTTCTAACTACTGTTGAGTAATGATCTCAAAAATTTCCTCGAGACGAGGTGTTTTTCTTGTTAAAGAAATACAGCGTTCTTCTTCGCAACCTCTAAGAATAGAAATTAATTCGTTTAGATGAATTGTTGGAATTTCTAGCTTTTCGCCGAACCATTTTTCTATATTGTCTCTATATTCTGGTTTACTTAAAGTATAGAGACAAGTTGGGCAAGGCATTAAAAGAAAGTCCGCTCCTACATTTTCAGCGCTTTTTAACTTTTTATAGGTTATTTCAAGAGCTTCGCGAGGATTGATTAACAATTGGCTAGCGCCCCATCCACAACAGTTTTCTCTTTCTTGGTAATCGACAGGATTCCCTCCAAAAAGCTCGATAAGTTCCTCGAGTTTAGTCTTACTTCCTAAGTAGCTATCTAACGTTTTTTTATCCCTCGAAAGATTCAAGTAATGGCAGCCATAATGAACAGCAACTTTAAGCCCCTTTAAATCGAACTTTAAAGTGTTAAGAACATCATTCCGTATAAGATATAAAAAATCTAAATCGTGAACTAGTTTTATTTTAGGATTTTCTAAAATATCGTATATTCCGTGGTATCTTTCCCCTTTAATTTTTATACTGATTGAATTTAGAATTTCTTGAGTTTTTACTCTTATTTCTGGAGATTTCAGAAAATCTCGCCCCCTAAGAAGGGAATTGTAGCATCCGTTACAACTAAAAAAAGCAATATCTGCTTGCTGATTCATTTCGCTAAGATTTCTTTCGTTAATTGCGGAAAATTGAGCTCTAGTTATAAGATTTCTCTGGAAAAAAGTTCCACTACAACAAGATTGATTTTGACATGCTATCGATTCTAATTCTAATTCTTCTAAGAGATCTTGAAATCCCCACCTTACTCCGGGAAAATACTTTTCTAAGCATGCTTTAAACAGGCATAATTTTTTTTCTTTGAAATAATCTAAAGGATTTTCGGGATAATCCTTTTCAATTTCTCGTATATCTAAAGCTAAACTATTAAAATTCATTCTATTTTGTATTAATCTATTTCTTTTATTCAAGGTTTTTTTCTTTTTGATTTTTGTTTCTCATTACTTGCTTTAAATACATATTTTATACGAGCAAAGTCACAAATCACGTTTAATTCGTCTATTCGTTCTTGAGGTAAATTTTCTCCTAAGGGTTCTTCTAAAACTATTCCCTGAGTCAAAAATCTCTCTGACATCTCGACATATTTTCTTAAATCGTTGTACTTTGGACCATACCCTTTCTTAAAAGACTCGTTCCTTAAGTTAATAATAAGTAAAGGTATGTTAATGTTCTCTTTAGGACATACGCGTTTACACCTCTCGCATAAATAGCAATGCCAGATATCTGAATCTTTTAAAACGCTTTTATCTCCACGGAGAACTTTTTTAATTATTTTTCGACTATTGAAATTTGACACTTTTGCTGCAGGACAATCCCCAACACACTTCCCACACGCGATACATTGTATAATATTTTTATTTTCCTCTACATCTTCTACGATTTCATCGTAAAATTCCCAATTCCAATCAGAATGTTCGTCCATTTTTTAAGCGATTTATTTATTAATTGGAATATATTAGTTTCTCAAAGAGATCAAATGACTATAATTATCAGTGATTATAAGATTTATTGATTATTAAAATAAATTAGAAGATCACAACTTAATTATTTAGAATAAATTTATATTAAGAATGTATATTAGTAAATATTATAAGAAAACGCATATAAGCAAAAATCAACAGTATAGATCATTTTTTTTGGAGTAATGTGAATGGTTTTATATAAAGATGGGAAAGTCTATTTGAAGATAGTGTATTGGGGTATGGGAGGTTCTGGAAAAACTACCATTCTAAAAACTTTATATAGAATAACCAAGGAAAGTAAAAAAGATATTATTCCGATTGGTGAACTACAAATAATCGAAAAAGATAGTGGTGCCACATTATATTTTGATCGTGGCCTTTTTCAATCTACCAAACAAAAAAAGGTTTTTTATCGCGTTTATACTGTTGCGGGTCAAAAGGGATTCTCTCCTTTAAGGAGAAAGATTTTTGATAAGACTGATGATCAAACTGACGCAGTTATTTTAGTAATAGATTCACAAACTAAATTTCTAGAAGATAATGTTGAATCTTTATTGGAATTAAAGAACATGGCAAGAAATCGATTAATCAACGAAATTCCTATAATTGTCATGTTAAATAAACAAGATCTTGGTAATGTTATAGATGTAGAGGATTTCAAACTCGTATTAAAGGACGAGAAATTATGGTTCGAACCAGATAATAAATTATACATTTGGAATCCTTTAATTTACGCTTCTTGTGCGCTTTTTGAGCAACAAAAAGAGATATACCGCAGTTTTCATGAGTGCGCTCGGAGAACTGTACTTTATCACATTTACGGAGACGGTAAAGCACCATCAGACGAAGATATACTCGATACTTCCATCATAAACATCTAATTTGCTTTTTATTACCGTTAAATAACGGTATAATCTAAGATGGAGGACTTATCTTTAAGTTGACTAATCAACAGTTCTAAATGACACAAGTATTGATCTAACGAAATTTCTTGATTTTTATAACGTAGGGGTAATACTTTTATTATGTAGTATGGAGTATATTTAATAAACCGAATATCAGTAAAGAGATATACGATCCCTTTTGCTTCAAAGAGAATTTTTCTTTCCAGTAATTCTTCGAATAGTTCCTCTCTATTATTCAAACAGTTAAGACAATCGTTTACAGTTAACTCCTTTTTCCTTAGAGTTCTAATTAGTTTATACACGTCAATATCGCTTAAGAAATTAACAATTACCTTACTGTCAATTTCTTGGCTACAATTATAACTAGAATAAAATTTAATAAATTCTTTTTTGAATTTTTTCGCTGTTTTTTCATCTATTTTTTCATCAGGTATTTTCTTAGGAAGTATTCGCATATAGGATAGATCTTTAATTAAGAAATAACATTCTTTACTCCCTGGAAGTGACTTTTTCAGAATTAATTTTTCTCGAAGAAAAGAGATCAATAATAGGTCAATATTAACGGTAGAAAAGCCGTATTCTTGTCGTAGAATTTCACTTAATTCGGTTTTAGAAATCACTCCGTTCCGAAGAATCTGTAATATTGTAGCTTTTATCTTTTCTTGAAAAAAGTTGATTAAATCTTCTCCTTCTAATTTACTATAATTTTTTATGGTGTTAAACGCTTCAGAGATGGCTCTAGTGATTTTATTTGTGTTTATAAGTTCTAACAAGTTCTTTGTTATAACCGCTAAAATATCTGAAGAAATTATCTCATTCCATTTACTTTTTGAAGCGATTATCAGCACGAGGAAGTAAATTTCATTTTCATACTCTTGTATAACAGAAACAATACTCCGATCTTTTTCTCCTAATACGGAGTCAAGTTCTATCAACGAGTTCTCTTTGTTTAATTCGTGTTGTGCCCATATTTTTAGAAATACATCTTTTGAAGGATAGATTCCTTCCGGAGGATATTGAATTATTGGTATTGGCCCTGTACTCTTATTCCAATGTACAATAATTAATCGTTCCATTATAGTGGGACCTTAAGCAGCAATAATAATATATTAGGATTTATCATTCAGAATTTTGTGAAATATATAATAAAATAAGGAAATTCAATAATAAATTCTATTGCCAAAAAAAGTATTAAAAAATTAAAATAATTCAGGATAAATACTTTTAATTGATTTTAAAGTATCAATTAATAATTCCTTTAATTGGATGTCCTCAGAACAATTAATACTTTCAGTGATATCTTTAATAATCTGATGTGCAAGAGCTTTATCTTTTTGAGAATAATTACGCTTTTTAGAGCTAAATAGAAAGTTGAATTCTTCTTCTAACCAGTTTAATTTTTGTATTAAACCATCCCTTAGCATATTCTCATAGTCCCCCGCTGCTAAAATCATGATATTAAAAAACCCCTTTTTTAATATTTAATATATTCAACTAACATTCTAGTAGGTTTTAGCTTTATATATTTTTGCAAATAGAAAATGAATTAGTCTTTAAGGAGACTTTCTGCTATATATCTTAAAGACTTCACAATATATGATATTAAAGGTTATAAAAACTGCAGAAAACTATGATTTAGTTGATTAAAGCCAAGAATTTTATTAAATTTTGTTATGTCGGAAGTGGTATCTTGTTATGGTTTTAGATAGTTCCCATATCGATTGAAT
This sequence comes from Promethearchaeota archaeon, assembly GCA_013375495.1. The sequence goes on along the minus strand of JABXKC010000003.1, from coordinate 226,524 downwards.
ATTATTAGAACTTATCGCTTTATTGAGATCTTTATATAATTTTGATAAGGATGTATTATCTTCTTTGAGCAGTTCCTTTCCCTGTATTGAATTTTCATTACTATTCATACCCAAAAATCAAATGACAAAAATTAAAAAACGGAATAATATCACAATCACACATGTAAAAAGTAGAAAAATTCAAATAAAATTAAATTAACTCGAGTTTATTCAGGTATATCTACTTTTTTCTCGTAATGTTTGCTAATGAAGTAATACAGTACAAACATTAAAACAAGAATTGCCAATACTAGCAGCAAAATTACGTTAAACACTTCTGATTGAGCTCTAATTAACTCAACATCTGTAGTATCAATAGGGGGTGTGAATCCTAGCAGGGCACCCCAGATGGAGTAAAAGAAAGCTCGAAAAATTGAGCCTATTAATGTCCCAATTGAATATTTTTTAATATCTATATCAACCAAACCAGATGCGTATGAAATTACATCAAATGAAATGATAGGAATAAATCTCGAAACTATTATTGCCTTAATACCATATTTATTAATCAATCTATCTGCCATAGCAAGTCCACTGTCTCCAACAAATTTTTTTGCTAAAGGTCTTCCTCCTCTCCTACTTATATAGAAACACAATAAACTAGCAGCCATTGAACCAATAATTCCCATAATACCGCCAAAAAACCACCCCCAGATCATCCCCGTAGCTAAGAGGACTACTTCGGACGGAATTGGAACTATTAATCCTTGAATCGCCATGATACCAATAAAAAGGAATATTCCTAAAAATCCTAAAGCGTAAATTGGATTAACAAACCATTCAGCAACAATCGTGTATACGAATGTTGTATCGATAAAATAGTTATAGTATAATAGTATTATTGAAATTACTACTAAGACAACAAACAAGAGGATATAAAGGATTGTCTTAATGCTATACTGCGAGAAATCAAATAAGTTTTTAATATATTTCTTCAAATTAGAAGAAGACTCATAATTCTTTTTCTCTTCCATGGTTATCGATTCATTTTATAATTTTTAAGTGATATCTAATTTAAATCTCTATACTAATTATGTTTTTTCAAATTTCAGGAATATAATTTCTAATTTGAAGTAAGAATTAGTAAAAAAAAAGAAGTGAATATTTACTTTAAAAATTCTAATAATCCTATTAATATTGGAACTGTAGATCCAAAAAACAGGCCATTTATGATAACAGAATTTATTATTACAGATATAAATTTCTTGGTTTTATGATATAAGATGCTATTCATCACAGAAGCCATTAGATAAGCGAAAAAAGCTGCCATTATTTCAGGACTTCCATAGTACCAGAATGAAATAAATACAAAGTACATATGGATGAATAGTATCATTATTGACAAAAACAAAGTCCTCTTTTTCTGAGATTTGATGAATTTAGTAAGAGGTAGCAGAACCTTTCTGTAGATAATCTCTGATGACAAGTACATGGGAAAAATCAAAAATGCTCCTATGAACGAGGGAAAATCCGGAGGATATAGTAATGTCCAAGGAATAGTAAAAGCAATTAAATAGTAAAAACCCATAAACACACATCCCGCAAAAACAGAATAAACCACAGTTCCTCTATCAAACTGTGATTTTATTTCATCTTTGATAGACTCCTTGGTTATCTCTACCTTTCTAACCTTAAGTGCTATTACTAATTTATACAATATGTACGCACCAATTATTATAAACGGAGCTAAATAAATGGCAGACAGTCCAAAAGATTCTATTACTAACACCCATAATGCAACATAAAGAATTAACGATATAACGAATTTGAGTGCAATCATTTTATTTTTTGATTTATCCTCCAAGGTTTCAGTTAGTGGCTCTCTTTTTCCTTTCAATAGATATCTGGAACTATAAATGATTATGCTAAGAACTGTTAGGCACATAGCGATTAACATGAATAGTATCATAATTAAAAATGAAACCCAATTAAGGTTTATTGGCCCATTTATGCTTTCAGAACCAAAAAACACCAGTTCATACCATTTAATAGTTTCGATTAATACCGTATCTGATATTAGATAATGATCTGAGAAAAAGGAATCTGTAATATTAATTATTGTACATCCCGTTAAACTTTGAGCTAATAGCGCATGGTCTTCATAACTTACCGTACCATCATCATAGGCGTGAATGAGAAGTAAGTTTTCTGGATCAGTATTGTTTATCAGATTTACTGGATTATACGCATCCAAATCCCAACCTATAAATGAAGCGTTAACCACTCCTGCCCAAGAAATCGTAGCCGTGAATCGAACATCCAATGCACCATTCATTAAAACCACCATTCCACCTAAAGAGTGCCCAACTAATCCAATTTGAGAGGAGTTAATTCTAGGATAGACATCTAAAAGCTCGATAGCATCGAGTAATTTTGAACAATCTTGAGCAATTCCTAAAACTCCAGTATCAGAATCAACATCAAATAATTCACCTCCACTCTCTCCATGTTGATGATAATCTATTCCTGCCACAAAAAATCCTCGCTTAGTTAGTTCTAAAGCTACTCTAATATCTACATCTTTTTGCCACTCAGAACCGTGCGCAAATATTACCAGAGGATTTTGGTCCTGGAATTCTAAATCTTTAGAGGGATAATATAGATTTGCATAAAGAGTCGATCCTGCTGACTTGAATTGCACCCTCTCATAAAAGGGATAACTCTGGACTCGATTGAAATAAAAAATTGACGCCGTTATTGCTAAGAATATCAAAGGTATGAGTAATAAAATAGAACGTATACTAATTTTAGTTTTTAATTTTCTCACCATAAATTTTAAGATATTAATCAGAGTATTTATTGGTCTTATATATAAGCTTTTTTAAATTCTAACTATCAAATTATTATTGAGTATATTGAAAAAATATAATTAGGAAAAAGATGTCAAATATAAAAACCTGGTCAGGAATTAAGAAAATAACGTTTATCGTGATTATCACTTGGGGAATTCTAGCTATTATTTTTGGTTTTTCTGATTTATCAATTTCGATCGCAATAGTCGACGAAGCTTCAATCTGGGGGAATTTTGGAGCCGATTACGGTGAAATACCAGGATATGCTCTTATTGCTATGGCTTTAGCAACGCTACTTGGGAGCCTTTTTTCAAATTTAAAAATGCAGAAGATTCCCGCCTATATAGGAATAATCGTTGGTATATTGTTCATTACATTAATAGGCGATGAAAGTTATATTAATATTGGATGGAGCTTAATTATATCATTGGTATTATATGTAATAATAAGCTGGAATAAAGACTGGAAGGATTTTAAAAAGATATCTGCAATAATTGCACTCTTAGCGGTTATTAATCCCCTTTTATTTGTCCAGATTACGAAGATTTTATGTGGAAGAATTAGGTTTAGAGATTTAGCTCCTGGCTACATAAATTTTACACCGTGGTTTTTACCACCTGGAATATCTGCGGGAGGCAGTTCATTTCCTTCAGGGCATACGGCAATGGGGTGGATGTTTTTACCGTTATTGATAGCGGTTAAAGACCGTGAAAATAGAGAGCCACTTAGAATACTGACGATTATTTTAATTTCAGGTTGGGGTTTATTTGTTGGACTCTCTCGAATTGCTGTTGGTGCTCATTACAGTTCTGATGTTCTTTTCTCAACGGGTGTGGCTACAATTGTCACGATATTCCTATATACTAGATTTTACAAACAGCGAAGTAAATCAGATTAACACATTTCTTTTACAATTTAATTTTTTTTTAATAATATAGATTCTTAGAGAGGAACAATATAAATGAGAGAAGTTACTAAGGATGTTTACCATGTTGGCGATTCAGGCTGCTCAGTTTATTTAGTAAACACTAATAGTGAGGAGGGCCTTGTTTTAATCGACAGTGGAATGAGCGTTGACTTAATAAAGAAAATTAGTAAGTTAGGGTTAAGTCCAAAAGATATTAAACACTGTATTTTAACTCACTTTCATATAGATCATACAGCAGCTTGTTCTGACTTGAAAAGTTTGAATAAGCAAGTTAAGTTCTATGCTCACGATTTGGATGCTATTGCTATAGAAGAAAAGGGTCACGATAACAAAACAGCCGCTTCTTGGTATGGAGTAGATTATAAACCAGTTCAATTAGAAAAAAGATTTGAAGGAGACTTAGAAACCCTCCAATTAGGTTTGTACGAATTCCAGTGCTTTCACACTCCTGGGCACACCCCAGGATCGATTTCCATTCTGATAGATGTTGATAGTACCAAAGTTCTTTTTGGTCAAGATATTCACGGACCTTTTTATAAGTCGTTTGGATCGAACCTCGACGATTATCAAAAATCAATGCAAAAACTCCTAGATTTGAATGCGGATATTCTCTGTGAAGGTCATTATGGCATTGTAAAACCAGCAAGCGAAGTAACTAGTTTCATTAAGAGACACATGGATATGAATCGCCCCTAAGAGCTTTAATGAAAGTGCATATTTTCTTTCCTAATTTTAAAAGTCTTACCGATCTCATTTTTTTAAAATAATTATATCTTTATAGAAATAATGATTTTTTATCTATAATTTTACGATTATGGGATATTTTTTGATACATAATATAATTGAATCGTTCACCCAAGCCATAAGAAAGTTTGAATACGATTACATTTTTATAGATAGTATTTTTCTTACTTTTTGGATTGCCCTCCTGATTAAGTATAAGAAATGGAACCCACTTAAATTTGGAGTAGTAACGGGAATTATAATATATTTCATTGATGCAATTGTATGGTTTAATATACCAGCCAATTCTAATTACCCTTCTGGCACATTTGTTAGAGAATACTGGATAGGAGGAGTGTATATGCCACGCCCTTTAGGAAATTATTTTTGGGCCAAACTTGGGGCAGACTTCATGATGACATTTTCGTACGCTCTATTTGCGTTCGGTTGGCTTTGGATAATGTTTGAAAATTTTGTAAAGAGAAATTTTAAAGAGATAATAATGTTTACATTAGTGTTTTTTGCATCTTGGCTATTAATACCTTTCCTGTCGTTCTGGATCCCACTTAATGACATTATAGTTGATTCCGTGCGTTACATGGATACTCAAATGGTAATATGGATGGTAAATTTTTTAGTGGGGTATTTTATCTTGTATCTTATCTATGGAACAAATAAATTTGGAAATAAAAACCCAAAAATAGTTCTCTATGTCTTTTTAATTGGATGTACAGGAGCTTTTTTCATGGAATTTCCACTTCTGATTACAGGAATTCGGCCTACAGGTATCTTTTTTTTGATATACGATACCATTTTAATGTTTAACCAAGGAGTTCCTTATCTTTACATTATATATGATAAAATTTTGCCTTGGTTGTTCTTGAAAATTAAAACGAACCCACGAAAGGGTATCGAAATAACGATTCAAAAATAAAAATCAAATAAATTCAAAAATAGGAAGTAGATTTTTATTTAGTTTTGCTTTTAATTAATTTTATATTGCTTTTAAGAATCTTTACAGCAGGAGACTTTTCTGAACCTGCTTCAATAAGAATATTAAGCGCATCTTGATGGTTTTTTAGAGCTTCAGCATAAGATTTTTGCTCTAGATAAGTTAATCCGAGTCTATACTGACTTTCAGCCATTCCTTCACTATCTTCAAGCTCCTCGTATATCTTAAAGGCTTGATTACATTTTTTCCATGCTTCGGTATATTTTCCCTTATTTAAATAAGTTAAACCTACATTATTCAAATATTTGGCGTTATTACTCCTATCCACACCCTGTTCTGCGATTTGTGCTGCTTCTTCAAAGCGTTTTAAGGCAATATTATAATTACCTTCGTCTAAATAAATCAAACCAATATTATTAAGACTTTCTGCTTTACGGGAATAGTTCTTTATTTCTTCATCTATATTCAAAGATTCTTCGAATGTCTTCAAAGCGTCAAGATATAATCCTTGATCTCTATAGATCATAGCAGTATTAAAGAGATTTTCTGCTCTCTCTTTTGATGGACCTAAAACTTTAAATAGTTTTGTTCCACGATCGTACCACTTAAGTGCTTGATTATAATCTCCTCTATCTTGATATACTAACCCTACTTTATTCAAACAATAAGATTTACCTATTAAATCACCAATCTGATCGAAGATATTAAGTGCCATATTATAACGCTTAAACGCATCTTTATACACGCCTTCTTTATGAAAGAGCACCCCAATTCTACAAAGTATTCGAGCTTTTCTTTCCTCATCGTAGATTTGTTCTGAAATTTTAAAAGCTTCATTATTCCATTTGAGAGCTTCAGGATAATTATCTAATTCTTGATAGATTAATCCTATGCTTTCAAAACAGTCGGCATTACCTTCAAGGTTTTCAATTTCGTCGAAGAGTTTATATGCTTCTTGATACCATTTCAAAGACTCTTGATAATGTTCTTGATCCCTAAAAATATCTCCAATCTTACGTATGATTGTCGCTTGGTTTGTAAGGTTACCTAGTTGTTCTTCAATTTCTAGAGATTCTTTATACCTATTTAAAACTTCGGGGAACTTCTTTCGCGCAAGAAATATATTACCGATACAGATAAGTCTATGAGCTTTACCCATCATGTTCCCAAGTTGTTCGTCAATGTTTAAAGCTTCTTCGTATAATTTTAACGCTTCAAGATAATTATCCTCGTCATAATAGATGTCTCCTATGCTCGTAAATATATCTGCTTTAATCTCAAGATTTCCCAAACTTTCTGTAACATATATTGCCTCGTTATATCTCCTTACTGCTTCAGGATAGTGTTTTTGAGCTTGATATATTTCGCCTATAACATTAAGTATTTCGACTTGCTCTTCCAAATGTCCCAATTGATCTGCTATAAGCAAAGCCTCTTCGTATCGTTTTAAGGCTTCAACAAAATCCCATTGATCTCGAAATATCTTACCTGAAATATTCAAACAAACCGATTTTTTATGTAAATTTCCAATTTGTTCAGTAATTTTGATCGCTTCATCAAATTTTTCTAACGCGATATTGTCCTTTCCTATGTAATGATAATTTTTACCGATTAAATGAAGACTCTCAATTTTACCTTCCATATTATTATCTTTATTGAATATCTCAAGTGCTTCCTCAAATTTTTGTAGAGCTTGTGAATAATCTCCTTGATCTTGGAAAATAGTTCCAATCATATTTAAAAGTTCAGCTTTTCTTTCAACTTTCCCAATTTTTTTAATAATATCAAGAGCATCTTTATATCTACTTAAAGCATCTTTAAAATTTGCTTGTTCAGCATAGTAGTTTCCTATATTTTTCAATGTTTCTGCATTTCCTTCAAGATTTTTCGTTTCAGTATAAATTCGGAAGCCTTCTTCAAAATTACTTAACGCTGCTGCGAAGTTTCTTTGATCTAGATAAATTTGTCCAATAGTAATAAGAGTAGACGCTTGATTGTTTAAATCTTCAAGTTGTTCAAATATCTCCCATGCGTTTTCAAATCGTTTTAGAGCCTTTTGGTAAGATTTTTGTTCCTTGTATATTAATCCCATATTTCTTAAAACATCAACTTTACCCTTAATTTCTCCTGCTTGGTCAAAGAATTGTAAAGAATCTTCGAACCATTTTAGTGCTTCAAAATGTTTATCTTGTTTTTGAAATATTGAGCCTATCTGGCTTGAAAATTTGGCTTGTAGTAAATTATTCCCCATTTTTTCGGCAATTTGAAATCCTTCTTCAAAATAATCGAAGGCTTTTAGATAATTCCATTGATCTCTATAAATACTACCAATAGAATTTAGAGATTCTAATTTACCTTCCATATTTTGTAACAAATCATAGAGTCTTAACGCTTCATTGCATTTTTCCAGACCAGTGAGCGAATCTCCCATCTCATGAGATATTCGACCAATAAAATTTAGAATTTCTGCTTTATCTTCGAGATTTTCTAAGGTTTCACTAAGCTCTAGAGCTTGATTAAATTGATTCAGAGCTTCTTCGTAATTCTTTTTTGAATAATATATTTTTCCCTTGAGTTTATAATTCATAGCCTTTTCAGCGAGATTTTCGGATCTCTCATTAAGTTTAATGGCGGATTCAAAATATTTCAAAGCTTCCTCGTATTTTTCCTGGTTTTGGTATGTTATGCCAAGCTGCTTTAAGATTTTAGATTTTTCGTTTAAATCCTTGATTTTTTCATTCTCTTTTAGAGCAAATTCAAAATTTCTTGTAGCTTCAGTATAATTTTTCTGGGCTTGGTAGGAAAGACCTAAGTACTTGAAAATAGTCACTCTTTGAGGAAATATCTTAATTTTGAGTTGAACTTGTAAAGCTTTCCGCAACCATTCTAGCGCATCCTTATAGTTCATTTGTGAATAGTTGATAATACCCATTTCTATAAGGGAAATTGCTTTCCACTGATTATCCCCTGAGTCTTCGCCTATTCGAAAAATTATTTCCAAACATCTTAACGAATCGGTATAATTTTGAGTTTCGAAATAAATCTTATTTGAAATGTATAACTTTGTTAATTCGTTTGGTTCATTAACGTTAGATTTTAGCCATTCCATTAAATCAATATCGAATTTGTCTTTACTTAGCTCTTCTTTATTCTTTAAAAGTTTCTCAAGAAATTTAGAAGTATTGACATTTAGTCTGTATACATTAACAGAATCGTTTAGTCTCTTAATTTCTGAAAGTTGTTGATCTAGATCATCCATAGCGCTGAGTTCGCTACTTTTTGGGGTGCCAACTTCATAAAGATCTTCTTTAGCTTTACTCTCTGAAACATGGTTTATCCAAATTAGATTTTTTAAATTGTCCATGATTTTAAGAGTCGAAATGAGATCGTAATCATTCTTACCTGAATATCCCATTATTATAAGTGTGCGTTCTGATGAGGTTTTTTCTAATAATTGAGCTTTATAGGGTTCAAGTTGGATAATGTTACTCTTAGTCTGGTTTAATCCGATTAATTTTAAAGTGTTTATAAAGGATTTTCTTGTATCTTCCCCCGTGATTATATTTTTAGGAGAACCATGAATTTTATAAACGGGAAATTTTCCACTCCGATACAACTTTTCTGGATCACTGAATCTTTCATAATCCTTTTCCGTTATTACCGGAATGATTTTCTTTTTAGGGATGTCAGATTGTAGGAGAGCATACTCTAGTAAAAAATCGAAGTTAGTAGTTATAATGAAATGTCCTTTCTTGATCATTTCAGCTAATACAAAATGCTCAAGGTTGGGTTTATCACTTTCTTGATAAAAATCCAGAAATTTCACATCATTCAAGGATTCAAGAATAATCCCTGCTAAAATTTCAAATGGCAAATCTTGTATTTTTAGGATTTTATCTATTTCTGACTTGGTACATGAAAATTTAATGAGTGCTTTAATCATCTCACCCGCTGTGGGTAATTGTGAAGGAGATTCAACTGAAGCTCCAGCCCCTACTAAAAATGTAAGCTTTTCTTCTTCCGACATTAACTCATTAATATTTAGACTAGATTTTTTAATCGAACTCAAATTATTCTCACCCAAATTAAAAAATATGACGTAGTAAGATTATTATTTCTTTATCGTCTTAAAAAATTTTGCCTTATTAAAAATATAATATAAGATCTATTAATAATTTTAAAAAAAAATTTATCTATTTTAATTAATTGTATCAAATATTAGAATAATAATATTAATCCCGCTGAGCTTTAATTAAAATGCGATACGAAGATTGGCATACTCATAACTCACTTTGTAAGCATGCTGTTGGTACTATGGAAGAATATGTAAAGAGAGCTATTGAACTTAATTTGAATGTTATTGGAATTAGCGATCACTTCCCTTACGAATATTTAATTTCAGAGATCCCTTCGCTTGAACAAATTCCATATGAAGGTTATGCAATGACCTTAAACAAAGTAGATGGATACATTTCGCGATTGGAGCAATTAAGGAATATCTATCAAGATCAAATTAAATTAAGATTTGCTTTCGAAGTTGATTACTTTAAAAATCAGGATCATGTTCTAAATCGATATCTGAAAAATTATAAAGGGAAATTAGACTATATCTTTGGTTCCGTTCATGTATTATTCGGAAAGGCAGGAATTTTTGCTTTTGATGATGGTCGCTTCTTAAATAAATACAAAGAATACGATGTGAATGACGAAGTATACTTAGAATTCTATACCACTCTACAAGATATGATTAAATCTCCTACATTTGATTTTGATATAGTAACTCATTTCGATTTGCCCAAGAAATTCGATAAGAGAGTTGAAAATAAAAAGCTTATTATGGACAAGGTAATTGAGACTCTAGAGTTAGTAAAAAAGAGAAATTTGACAGTTGAAATCAATACAAGTGGTTTGAGGAAAGAAGTTAAAGAACAATACCCTAGCGAAGAGATCATTAGAGAAATGTATAATCTAGACATCCCCATCCTTCTCGGTTCAGATGCTCACCAACCGAAAGAAATCGCTTATAAATTTAAAGAAATTACGAATGTATTGAAGAACATGGGTTATAATCAACTCGCCCATTATGAGAGAAGAAAAAGATTATATGTTGATATTTAATCAAGTTTTCGAGCGCGCAGCCAACCTTCCATTACTAAGCTTCGTAATAATCTTTGGTGTTTAACATCTTTTGTATAGAGCACTAAATTGTTGTTTTCCTCCTCACCAACAATTGAAAATAATAATTCCTCACCGTCGCGATCAATTAAAAATCTATCACGATCTTCATATAATCTAATTGTAATATTGTCTAAACTTTCTAATTCTTCTAAGAGTTCGGCATCCTCCTCGAGACTTGGATCGATTTTACACATTATTTTCATATTAACAGAAGAGCGCACCTCATAGAGGTGTAAATCTTGTAAATCGTTAATATCAAGAACTGAAATAGTGACATTATGAACCGCACTTCCTAGTATCTCCCTAATTTTCTTTAAAATATCTGATTTAGGAATTTCTCTGAAAGTGGAATCGATAATTTTCACATCAGATTCAGAAGCAAGGTTACTCCGTAATTTTTCATTTTCGGCTTCTAACGCTTCTAAATCTTCGTCAGCTTTTTCTAATTCACCAGTTAAAATAGTTAACTTTTTTTGACAATCTTCTATTTCTTCATCCTTCTCTTCCAATAGGCTTTTTTTAACAGTAGAAGAACTCAAATCTTTCAATTCTTCTTCTTTCAAACCAAAGGATGTTTCTAAAGCTTTAATTTTCTGGTTTTTGATTTCTAATGACTTGCTTAACGTATCGATTTGCTGCTCTTTTAAGTTCATTGAGTCTATCATTGTTTTTATTTGATCATCTTTCAGGTTTAAAGATATGGTTAAATTGTTTATTAATTCTTCTTTAGTCTTTAATTTGAGATCGTAATCCTCAAATTTCTTTAATGTTTTTTTCAATTCTTCTCTTAATTCACGACTAATATCGTCTTCTCCCATCTTAACTTCTCTCGAACAACTAGAATATCTGTTTATATTTTATGAATAATAATAAAAGAATTTCTTTATAATTTTTAGTTAAAAAAAGATGTCATTGCTATTAAAAATGGAGAAAAAAAGAATTATAAATAGGGATTTATTTTTGAACTCTGTTTTTACCATTATAAGTATATCTTTAAATTAGATTAGTATTATTATATTCTCATGTCTAAAGAAGACCATATGAAACAATTAAATTATGAGTTAACAGATTTATTAACAAACGAAATTAAAGACCAGAAAAGCATCCTCGGTATTTCTATCTCAACGCACGGAGGAACACATATTGTGAGCGAGTTAAAAGAAGATATCAAAATGACAAAAACTGAACTCGCTGCTGCGAGCAGTAGCATGGTGTTCCTTTCCTCTAAAATGTTAAACGACTCTTTAAACCAAAAAAGCTCTTATACCTTAATTACTGGCAAAAAAAGAATAATCCTATCAATTTTAACAGATTATATGGCCCTCATCGCATATTTAGATCGAGAATTAGCAGAACTTGAAGGATTAGATTTTTACATACGATCGCTAAGGAAACTAGCCATAAAAATGTCAGCAATTATAGAAACGAGCGATCTAATCAAGGAAGAAGTCTTTGTGGCTCTTAAAAGAGCAATTCCAAATGCGTTAGTTATCGCTATCATTACCAAAGATGGTTTACCGATTAAAGTTCAATCTACTATGCCTGAACCGATTATCTCCGCAATGACTTCCGCCATTTATAATTTAGCGGGAATATTATTAGAAGGAGGACTAGAATTTTCGATAATTGGAGGAGATCACGGTTCGATTATTATCCACGAATTAGACGAGAGTAGAATACTCGCAATCGCGGTGTCCGAAGGAGATGAGAAAATCTTAAGAAGTCATATTGCCAAAATAAAAACAATTATCAAACAATAATTCCCGGGCTATTTAATTATCTTCTTTATCTTATCTACTACTTTTAAACTACCCAAATAAGAATCAGAAAAGGAAGTAGCCTTAAATAATATAGTACAAACTGGTTCGTTTTTGTAAATATTCTTAACTGGTTCCGATTTATCGTGAATGTGCTCCAAGTCGTTAATTTTATTGATTAGAATTTTATCGATTTCTTTAGGAGCAAAGAAAATCATTTTAGTTACAAAATTTTTGATTTTCGCATTGTTCAGCGTTTTTTTAACATATTCCCATCCTTTGTTTGTAAAACTCTTTATGTGCAAATCTAGTAGATTTAAGTTCATTGCTTCTTCAGAAGCTCTAATTGATCCTGGAATTCGGGGATTAATTTCCATTAAAAATGGGTAATGATTTCTTAGCACGAAATCGAATCCATTTATTCCCTTTAAACCTAACTCGATCGATAACATTAACGATATATCAACTATCAACTTCTTTTCTTCTTCAAATATTTTAGCAGGAACTACATTTCCACAATACATAAATTCTTTTGGAGCGTTTAGATATGTATCTCCGACTAACTGATGATTTACCGAAATTACTTTGCTTTCTATTCCATTAGATATTGTTGTACAGCTAACCGAATTCCCCTCGATATATTCTTGTATTAGCCAATCTTTTGGATCAAAAGTTTCTCTATTAATTAAGTTAAGTGTATAGGAGAGCGCGTAGTAGTTCTGTATTTTATAAACATTTGTTCCACCAGAACCACTCTTTTTCTTAAGTATAATTGGGTATTCTAACATGTTAATTTTAGACTTAAATTCATCAAAAGAAATTGTTCTTGGAACATTGAAACCTCCTTTTATTAAAAATTTGAAAATGAAATCTATATCTCTACTTTTTTTAATTGCTCCTAATTCGTTATTAAGGTTTAGAATTTTGAACTTCTTTCGACTGATCTCTTTTAATATGAGAGCTCTCTCATCTAAAGCGTTGTCTAAACCACTTCCAATAATTAGATTTTTGATTCCAGGATATTTCTCTAAGAGCTCAAGAATTAAGAGGGGAAGGTATTCACTATAATTTTTTTTAACTAAATCATAGTTTGCGTTTAATTTCTTAGTAAGAATTAAACAATCATTAACATAGGGATAAAGATCTAAGTCACCAAAGAAATCAACTGCATACACTTCATATCCTGCTCTATTTAAAGAATAAACTAACGGTCGTGTGTTGAAACCAGCAACTAAAACAGAATCTTCTTTAATACTCATTAATAAATGGTAAGAAATTAATTATGAACTTAAAGTATTTTTTTCAATTCTAAAATTAAGTTTTTTGGATTAACTCTATCGAATTGGAATATTTCGGCGCTTCCGTACTTTTTAAAGTTTTTTTTTATCTTGTCAGCCGCAAATGTATTTACTCCTAAAGCTCTCGTTGCGTAAGATTTTTTAGGCTCTAACACCACCATGTGTGCTCCTTTTTTAGATAATTTTTGTGTCAAGACTTTTAATTCATTAACAATTAAAGTGTAATCAGTTTGAATCTGAGCGATTAAATCGGGATATTTGCAGGATATATTAGCACCCATATCACTACAAACGAAAACAACTGGAATTATATTCCTATTCTTCAATTTTTCGGCGTCAATTAGCTTTATACATTTTGTTAACGCTGCGGCCATTGGGGTGTAAGACTTTCCTTCAACTTTTTTGAGTTTGTTTACAGCAGATTTGAAGTAAACTGTAGGTTTTTGAAGGACAACAGCTTCTTTTGCCCTAAAAATAATTAAGCTTATTTTATCTTTTTTTCTATAGCCTTCTCGTTGGAGCGAAAGGATAACATCCGTCATTTGCTTAATTACATAATACATCGAAGCGGAGCTATCGAGTACGAAGAATAGTGCTAAAGGAGCGCGGTACTCGTAAATTTTGTCCATTAAATCGTATTTATCAAATTTGATTGGAAATTCGATATCAGTTTCGTTATAGATTGTATTTTTTAAATAATTCCTTATAGTCGCGTCGAGAGCAATAGTTTTGGGGCGATCAACCGGTCTCCTATAGGATACATATCTACCTTTTTGAGAAGAAGCTATTTTTATGCGTCTTCCAATTCCTCTACCACCGTAGTTGGAAACTTTACGATCTTTTCTAATGGTATCCAAAACAGAAGTCATTTTGTTTTCCATCTTATATATTAATGGCAGCGATTCGTTTCCATTTTCAAAAAAATTGAACTCTCTCTCGTCGTATTCTGGAATATCTTTTACTTTCCATCCTCCAGCAGGAGAAGGGTTTCTTTTTTTATTATCAGGGTATTTAGGGGGAGGTAATTTCTGTTCTTTAGTTTCTGGAACATCAACTTTTTTAGGATCAACTGATTGTCGTTTGAATTCCTTTTGGGGAGTATCATCGTGCTTTAAAGGTCCTTCGGTCTCTTGATTTGGTCTATAGGTTTTTGGATCTTCGAACGCTTTTTGTATCTTTCCATATACTTCAACAATTTTTGCCTTAACTTCTTGTGGGGTCATTTCATAATGGAGCGACTTTATTCTGTGTTCAAAAACTAAATCCATTGCTGCGTTTAAATCTTCTTCAACAACTTCAATTCTTCCATTAAAAGCAGCGTGGGCACGGGCACATCTGATAAATGTTATATCGGCCCTTTGTGAAAAAATATCCAATTCGTTAACTAATCTAGAAACGAATTCATACACGGAGGAAGGAATTTTGACATTTTTAATCAATTCTCTAGCTTTTACGATTTTCTTTCTTAACTCTTCCTGCTCTTTCTCGTATTTTTTAATAAAAGTTTTTGGATTATCATCAAAATCAATTACCCTCTTCGTAATTTCAGCGCGTAACTTTGAATCTCGAGGTGCTTTTATTTTTACTTCTAAACCTAGTCTGTCTGCTATTTGTGGGCGAAGATCCCCTTCTTCTGGATTCATCGATCCGACTAACACGAACCTCGAGGGGTGCATTACCGAGATCCCTTCTCTCTCAATAATATTTATTCCCGAAGCAGAAGCATCCAATAATGTATCAACTATATGATCCTGAAGTAAATTTATCTCATCAATATAAAGAATGCCACGATTAGCTTTAGCAAGAAGTCCAGGGTGAAGACTCCTGATTCCTTCAGTAAGGACCCTATCAATAGATAAAGATCCAGTTACCATATCTTCGGTTACCCCTAAAGGTAAGTTAACTAGTCTCATTTCTTTAAATTCAGTTTGTAAATCCTCTTTTTCTTTTCTAACGCGACATTCTACGCAGAGATCGTCTATATGGGATTTCGGATCGCATGAAAACTGACAATCTTTAACAACCTCAATATCAGGCATAACTTCTACGAGGGAGCGAACTCCCGTTGATTTTCCAGTGCCTTGTTGACCAGTTAGCAAAACTCCACCGATCTGGGGATCAATTACATTCAATATAAGTCCGAGTTTCATCCTATCTTGTCCTAAAATAGCAACAAATGGAAATTGAGCTTTACGCATAATAATCTAAATTAGCTAATTAATTATAAAGTAGAGAAATCAATAATTAAAATAAAGATTTCCCCTATAAACAAAATATTAAAAATAGGATCATCAAAAAGAGAATTTATTGGCAATTTCTGTGAGTTTTGTATTAAGTTGAGAAACAGTTTCATCCCACTCAACCAATATTTTCTCAACCTTAGGAATAATTGTAGATCTTTCTTTATATTCTAGATAGCTCATAAATTCTCTAATATTTTCAACTCTGATAAAAGTTTCCGCGATAAATTTTCTAATGTCTCGAGTTTGATTACTAAGAACCTCATTTATTCTATGAGCTTCTCCCTTTCGAGTCAATGTTTGTAGATATTCTTCTACACCTTGTAAGAGGGAATTTAATTCATTGATCCTAGAATTAATAAATTTATCATAGATTTCAAATACATTATCACCAGAAAAGAAGTTAGTGATGTCAATAGCTAGCTTTTGAGCCATTCTTACCACATGCTCGTTGTCATCAAAACCTTCAATCCTGTATTCAATTTCATAAAAGTTGCTATATCTGTCGTTCGGATCTTGCATTCTAAAAATTTTAAATCCGGGATCATCTCTCAACTGCTTTATTGGATCTCCTGCTTTTTGTGGGAGCTCTACCTGCCTTCTTAGTCTATCAGGATTAAAAACGAGTGCTATTGCTAAAGGATTATGAGCTTGATAAGAGATAGTAGTTTTACGATCTCCAAACCCAGATAGCATTACCTTAAAACCAGGATGGCTATGCCACCAACCTACAGTAAATTCTCCTCTTGAGAATGCTTCTTCATCAATTAAGGCAAAAGAAGCATGATCTTCGTCAGAATATTCGTAACCATCAATAACAGTTCGAGGATCGGAATCATCAACATTTTCATCATCGGGATTAAAAGTGTCATGCATAATTGGATAGGCTGCTGAAACATAAAGATCTTTCTCATTTTTATTATTGATGATTTTCCCAGTAAAGATTCCACTTACTTCTTTCCAATCATCTTTAGGTCGTTTTTTGTTCGCAAATCGAACACAAGCTGCAACAATAGTAAAGTACACTTCTTTTGGGATAATAACCGTCATAGTTTGAATTTTGACTATAGTATTTGAACAATTAATACCATTACGCATATTTATTTCTTTATTTTTACTTACAATATATGATTCTGTAGGCGAAGGCGTATTAAACCATAAATGTTATAACTATGAAAAAATTGATTTTGCTTGGTTAAACATAAAATTATTTAAAGTCAAAACTTATGATTATATTATTATTTCATTAAATTAAATCTGATTCCAAGCAAATAGAAGATATACCAATAAGAGTTGATAGAATAATTTCTGAAAAAGGATTTGAACCCCTTAGTAGCCAATTAGGAATCCCCGGGACATCATATAGAATTCAGCTAGGGCTTATAAACGGCAAGTGGGCATCTCGTTTGTTAAAAGGAAACTCTTTAATAGATTCATATGTTTATAAGGATGAAGATTTGAGTGCTTCTGGTTTCCCTAATCAAAATCTCATCGTGGGTTGGGTATTAAGGACAGTAGCAATTCCAAATATTAATCCTCACCAAATTATGAAAACTACTCAAGCCTTAACTAAACAAGCTATTACCAAGAAAGAAGAAAAGAAAGTAGTAGCCCCACTTTCGGAGGCTAAAAAAGTGGAGTTAGAAAAGGTTCCTGAAAGCGAACTAAAAAGACCTGTGGTAACAGGATGGGTTAAAGAAGAAGGAATGAAATCGGTTCAAGAGATGGATGAAGAAAAACGTCAAGCGTTCCAAGAAAGAATGAAATTCAAAAAGGAAGAAGAGAGAGTGCATGCGGAACAACCATCTCCATCTACAATAAAAACAACAAGAGAGTTACCACAAATTCCAAAAGGAGAGGGCGTCGAATCTTCGACATTTTGTCCTCATTGTGGGAAAGATTTAGGATGGAAATTCTGTCCATACTGCGGAAAACCTCTACCGCATTAATTAAATAAATTTTATTTTATAATTCCTTTTTAAAATTGCATGTAAATATAGATCTTCAAACATTTTTTGAAACTTTGGGATCACGATATTTTTAATAGAATTTAAAGAAGGAAAAAAAAGATATAAATGAAAAAGAATTTCATAATCCATTCAATGTCCCCTACAATTTAATAATCAATAATTTAAAACATTGTTGGAGGGCAAGGATTATAGAGCAAGCACATAAAATATTTATTGGAAAATTGTCTCATTTTTATACAAGAATTAAGTGTGAATAGCTGGACCACAGATACATTTAAAGATATTGGAATATCAATTGATACAACATCTTTAAAAATGACAAAAGATAGTATTTATCGAATTTTAGACAGATGGATTTTTGAAGCATATACTGTTTATAAACAGCATTACGTTAGCCCTGTCGCTATTAGGGGTAGTATTGTATATTCTCAAGATTATTTAATACCTGAATACGAACTCGTAAGGACGCTTTGGTTAGCCGCTGCGACATCGAAAAATAAACCTAATTTACCCTTATCTACCGCTTGGAAGGCATTAGGAACGGGGGTACAACTCCAAAAGCTCTTTTATGATCCTAAAAAAGTCTCAATAAGGCGTAAAACAGTAAATAGAATTACACGTACTTTATTTAAAATAGTTAATGACGAAATGACTAAAATAAATCCAAGCACTGAAAAGTTGTTAATATACGAATTAGCGTTAGAGAAGTTGAACGATTATTACCGACTAAGAGGCTTAACATCAATAAGAGCTAGTAAACCGGCATGGTCAAATCCAAATGATTATAAGAAAAAATGGGTTAAACCATATACTAAAGCGTATCATATTAGTTCAGGTCTTGGAAGACATATAGGATTTGATCCACTAGATTTCAGACCTTTAGATGATAGTTCTTTTGATAACAACGAAAAATTAAATCCCTACGCCCGTCATGAGCCTTTTGGGCCTTCATTGAACGTGTTTGATCAAGTTCTCACTGACGCTCGTGGTCATGTGTCTTGGCGATATGTAAGTAAGGCAGATGCTCGTACAATTATCGAAGGATTTGATCAATTGGTATCGATGGATAAAAATACAATTGATAGGTTAGACATGATGAGAGTTTTTAAAGACAACACATGGGTACTGACAAATCGAAAAGGTACTGGATGGTTTGATTCTGATCCAGTTATTTTCCAAGAACGGTTAAACGACTTTAATGAGAGAAGGCAAACTATAAAAAATCAAGGGCTTGAATTCTTTGCATTTAAATATTATTATACTGCCTGGAACAGATTTTCCATTAAGGCGATAGTTGAAAGCAGATGTGAAGTGTATTCGCTTTTGTATAGAAATCATCGATTAGGGACTGGAGATATAAAGATAGATTATTTAGATTGGCAAAATGTAGATTTTGAAAAGCTATACAGTAAAATTCTTTTCTCACATGGCTATTTTCACGTTACTAAATGGTAAAGCTCCCTATGTTTAAATAACCTAAATCTATAATTATTATATTGACAATGAAGAAAAAAAAAACCGTAGAAATACAGGATCCTCAATTAAGGAAAGTTAGAAATACTTTAAGATCGGTTTTAATATCTTTCGCTGTAGAGAAAGAAAACGAGTTTAGTTCAGACTATCAGCGGGACAAATCTAAGATAAGAAAGATATTAAACCGTTCTATTTGTTTATGTCCTTCGTGTAGTAGGAGTAAAGAAAACATGACATATAATCCTGGGCTTAAAGAATGGTATTGTTCCGAATGCTACAAGCTGGCACAAGACGACTACAAACAGCGAAAAGTTTTACGGGATAAAGGCGAGGACCACGGGGATTTTCGCGAAGAGTTTTACAAGACATTTATTTGATCTCTTTTTTTTTCTCATTATTTTTTTCTATTTGCTTTTATTTTAGACGCTTTTTTAGGAACTGTAATTATATATACTGCAATTAAATTAAATGCAATAAATTAAAATATTTTAAAATCATTTTAAGAATAAACTATATTCTTAAAAAGAAACTTAATGAGTTGATAAATTAATGGGTAAGTTCGTTGACGACAGTCTTGTTACGATAAAGTCACTTGCGTATTACAAAATGATTCTACACGTGCTACGGTTTGGGAACAAGGCTCGAAATAATAATCAATGCATCGAGGTCATGGGCGTGCTTATTGGGCACCTCGAAGATGGAGAGGATAAAAAATTCAAGAATGTCGTAATTGAAGATGCAGTACCTATATCTCACGGAAGCAGCGTTGAGGTCGAATTCTCGATTAACGATTATATCTTCTTTGAAAAAGCTAATTCGATGTACTACGATAAAGGATTTTTTGTTGTGGGGTGGTACCATTCTCATCCATTGTTATTTCAGCATAAAATTTTCTTTTCACCAACCGATGTTAAGAATCAATTTGGATGGCAAAACGAGTTAAATCCTAGTGGAATAGCTTTAGTGTTTGATCACGCTTATTTGGATAGCCCCAATGATCCAGGATTTAGAGCAATCCGTTTAACCAACCCTACAAACATCAAAGATTCAAGTTTTCATCAAGTTACAACGATAGTAGAGCCCCCAGATAGCCTCGAATATTATTTTAAAATAGTAGAATTAATTAATTGTGTTCATACAAAAGAACCTCCCATAACGGAAGAAAATGAGACCGCTGACATATTCGGCGATGTAAAAGTTCCTGAACTAAACCAATTACAATTTAAACAACCTGCAATCGATCAGCGTAAGGTTTTAGAATCTTTTCAGATAGGTCTCGCAAATTTTTTAGATTTATCTCTTACCCCTTTAATAAATTTCCTTAATTCCATCAGCACAAATATTTCAGGAGATATTGAAAATCATAATATAGAAATTAGCACAAACTTAAATCAGCTAAAAGAACTAATAAACACAGGGATTGACAAAATACAGAGGAAATATAAAGATGATTTAAACGCTGAATTATTTAATGCAGAGGGCTATGTCGACGATTTTTTAGACCAAATTGATGCGTATCAGGGAGAAATTATTATTATTTTAAATGAAATAAAAGAAATCGTTGAAAAGAAAGTTAGTAGCCTATTCAAAGAGAAGTTTGATGGATTAAAAAGCGATTTTTCAAGAGATTATGATGATTTTCATAAAAAAATTGTAGATTTCAATAGTAATATATCAGCTAATCTCGATAATTTAGTAAAGCTTGAAACGTCTTTAAACTCCTTATTAGAAAAAATTAATTCTATAAAAGAAGCAACTCTCGAAAAAATAAAAAAGATGCAAAAGGAAACTTCTGACAATATGTCAAAGAAGCAGAGTAAAGCAATAACCTCTCTTACTGATCTAAATAAAAAATCGCAGAAATTCTTAACTAACTTGAAAGCAGCAGTCTTAATTTTGGAAGGCACGAAAACTCCTATTTTTGATAAGATTGATAAATTAGAATCAGAGAAAAGACAGCTCTTATCTAAAATTAAAGAACTTGAAAAAGGAGGTACAGATTAAGGATGACTGACAATAAAAAAGCAGCAAGTGAAAACGGAAATATTTTTATAAAGATGAGCGCGTTCAAAGACATGCTTTCACATGTCTTAAGGTTTGCCAATAGTTCACTAGATTATAATGATCAAGTTTTGGGTTTCTGCCTAGGCAGTAGAGATCCTAATAATAACAATATTAATGTAAGCCGAGCTATTCCAGTAACTCATGGTGACACTGTCGAATTAGGATTTCCCGAAAAGGTTCATAAGGTTCTAATACAAACTAAAGAAGAGGCTAAAAACGAGAATTTGGAGTTATTAGGGTGGTACCACAGTCATCCTGACAGCAAATCGTTTTTCTTTTCTGATGTTGACAAAAAAAATCATCTTTATTTTCAGAACGAACAAAATCCCAGTGCTTTTGGAATTGTTTTTGATCATTCTAAACTTCAAAAAGGGAGTAATTTCGGTTTGGAAGCCTTTCGACTAGAAGATACTAAAAAGGGAGAAAAAAGTAACACTATTAAAGTTAAATATGAAATTGAAGCACCCACATCTTTAGATTTTTATAGATGGGTCCAAAAACTCGTCGAATATGGTCAAACAAAAAACCCAATAATAATTCGAGAGAAACTAGAGATGAACGATCAAATGCCTTCCGATCTTCAAGAAATTCCTATGCCTGTAGGGGAATTAGATTCTGATATAGAATTAAAATATCCTAGTATTGAACCTGTTGTAGAGGGAGTCAAGAAAGGATTACAAAATTTTTCTAATCTAGTCTTGAATAATTATAAAACGGAGTTAGAAACATGGTCTATGGAATTTAACGATGGAGCACTAATAGGCCTAAATAAGATTAGTGATTCTCTAGCACATATGAACTTGGCAATAAATCATGGTTTTGAAAAAGTAGAAAAATGGATAGATATCAATTTTAAAGAAAGAATTGACGAGTATAAAGGGAAAATAGAGGGATACATGAAGAAGCGTATTGAAGGTCAAGAAGAATTAAAAACTAATATAGAAAAGATTAAAGAAAGTTTAACAGGTGAAATTAATAAAAATTTAGAGCAAAGCATCGAATCTATCTCTCAATCGATAAAGAAAGATCTAAATGAAACCATTAATAAATTGTATGAACTTTCGATGCAAGATAAAAAGATAAAAGAAAGAATAGAGAACTCGACCAATCAAATCTCCAATTTGACATATGTTGTCGAAAATCTGTCGATTGACATGTTAAAAGGAATTAGTGCTGTTAATCACCCCTTTGAAATAAATTTAAGTACTAATTATGATAAGATAATTTCAGAACTCGAACTGTTTAATAAAGGCTTCTTTGAGCTTGAAGAATTAATAGAGAGACTTCAATCAATTATTCCAGACTTCCGGAATGTTAAAAAATAACTTATAATAATTTAATTATTTTTCTAGTTTATTATTGTTCAGGATACCGCATAAAATTAAAATTTAGAATGATTTTTAACCAAATTGGCTATTAAAAATACTGAAGTCCCGAAACTTTCGATATCTGTAATTTATATTTTGGGATGTTAGTGCTAAGACGTTTTAGTTGATTATTTTTCGCTACTGACGACAAAATTCGTCCAATACGGTCAACCTTAATATCGATGCCATAATTATCTTTTAAAACAGAATTTATCTTATAAGAGGATAAAATTACTACGTTTGAAATGTTCCTTTCAGCTAACATTTCAATTCCTTGCTTGACAAGGTTTATCAAGGTTTCTTTATCTGGTTTGTCTGGCTGATTTTCCATGTGCAGTATAATATTATCATGGAGTCCTTTTAAATTTTAAGCAACAAAATCGATTTAATCTAGAAAAGTATTAAGAATAAATAACTATTTTTCTCTCTAAACATATACGAAAAATAATAATTTTTTTTTTTAACAAAACATTTTCACTCAAGAAACTTACTTTTAAAATAAAAATGAGAGCTAAAGAAAAAATAACAAGAATAAAAAAATCTTTACAGCAGAATATTCGAAAAATATTCGTACATGATTTATATGTAGAGGGGCAACAACCTTCAAAATCGTACTTTGGAGAAAGGAAGTTCTTTGGATTGTATTTTATCTTTTTAAGTTATTCATTCCTAATCTTAATAGGGATTAATTTTCCTGGTACTTACCTAAATATTCTAACTTTTGGAAATCCTTTTGCATTTGGAAACGCATTAGTAGCTTTTTTTCTTGCATTATCCATACTATACAGCAATGATAAGATCAGAGTTTTCATTTTTGGAAAAAATACACTGATCAAGCAAGTTGTTTTATATATAAGTATTATTGCCGGTTTCTACTTATTCTTCCTATTCATTAATAATATTAGTATTAATTTTATAAGTTATCTCTTAGGTTTGTCAACAATATGGCTTATTTTATTGAGTACTAGGTTTTTTATGTATTCAAGAAAGTTTGCGACAAAAATTGAAGCACGCTTAATAACTAAATATTCAGCATTGCGCAGATTTATAGCTTTTATAGCTCCATATTTTATATTAGGAGTATTAGTTGTAATAGCACTGTTTTACAGGGGTTTATTGGTTTATATCTCACTAGACGTTCTAGGCCCTACTGCCCCTAGTGAAGCAGTAGGAGTTTATGTATTAGAAATGCGTTTGATTATGCCATTGATTTATTTTAGCTTAATATTAACATTGTTATTTATTATTTTTGAATTTGTTTTTACGAGACGAAGAGCTGAAACAAAACGAGCAGGACTGTTTGACAATTATACATTTTCTTTAATAGTTTTATTTATATTTTTCTTTCAGGTATTTCAATTATCCTTGTTTTTAATTTTAAATCCTGCTACGGTCACAGCATTAAGAGCTACAGTTGGAGCGAGTAATTCGACGGTATGGTCTATTTTTATTATTGAATTTGTTTTTTCGATGTATTTCTTATATAGAATTATAAAGAAATTAGGTCGTTCTTTAGAATGGAGATTTCTTATTTTTAAAAGAGATGGGCTGATATTATTAATCTTAGGGTGCGTGCTTGCTCAAACGCTCACTCGTTTTGCGTTACAATCTCAGCTACCAAATCAGGAAGTTACTTTACTAGGCCAGTTCTTCATGGCAGATAAGTATATTGTTTCTATAATAATGATTATATTCCTTGGGAGTACTCTACTATTTTATTATTTAAAACCACACGAAACTTCGATGTTTATACGTTTACAAAAAGAAACGATTAATCAAGAAGAAGAAAGTATGGAAATAATTTATAAGTTAATAAGAAGCGAATACTTACGCAGAGGAGAAGGTTACCCACTTGAGATTTTAGAGCGCGAGTTAATAAGAGCAACGAGACTCTCGAAAAACAACATTTACTCTTTAGTCGAGGATTTAGCTAACATAGACATGAATATTAGCCTAACAGAAGAAAGAGATCAAGACGGAAGGTTACAAAAGATTATAGATTTTTCTTCGGTTCTTGAAAAATTTGACAAAAAGGCTATTGCTCAGAAAAAAGCGAAAAAATATTTGTCGGATAGACTCTTCACCACGATGACTTCGAAGAAGCCTAAAAAACTTGATTTGAACGTCAGTTCCGATAATGATAAAGCTTCAGACCAATTCATATCCTCTCTTGCGACTGATTATACAAAGAAACAAAAAGACGAATTATCGTTTGAGCAGAAACAAAAGGATCTTTCAGTCTCATTTACACAAAAAGAGACCCCAAACTCGTTGAAAAATGCAATTTTAGAAATTGTGAAAAAGGAATATACTTACCGAATTGAAAATCAAGAAAAATACCCTGACTTTAATTATTCTATTTCAGAAATCGCTTCTGAAATTCAAATGGAAACAAGAATAACCCCAGGTCAACTCTACCCAATATTAGAAAACATCAGCGAAAGAGATATAGAATTAGATTTAATCAAAAACCCCAACGAACCCGAAGATAGGAGAATAAATTTTTTTCCGATCGCAGATGACGATTTAAATTACGCGATTGCTCATTTTAGACCTGAAGTATACAAAAAAATTAAAATTAAAGTAATTAAGAATTTTATTAAATTTTTAAAACGTAAGAAAGCCAAAGCAGTTTTTTCTAAACTCAGGAAAGATATAGGAGAGAAGACTGAAGAGCAAAAGGTATGGAACAACGTATTCAAGATTCTTAACAACTATTACCCCATATATGTTGAGGAAGTTGAAAAAGTAAAATTGGGTACAGGACTACTGAAGATTATTAAAATATTCCCCAAAAAGGATATCGATATTTATCTCTAACTTAGATTCATGGCGTTTAATAATACAAAATACTCCCTGAGAAATACATTTATAGGCTTATCTTCGTTCCAACTACTCGCGATGTTTAGACGGGGTATGTTTTACACCTATTTATCTATTTATATGAGAGATTTCTTACTTCTATCCGTGACAGAAACAACGTTATACGCGACACTTCCAATGCTTATGAGCGTAATATTTCAAAATTTTGTTTGGGGTCCTTTAAGCGACAAATTTCAAAGGAGGAGAACATTGATTATCTTGGGCGAAATTTTAGCAGGGATTGGAACAATAACAGTATGGTTCGTTCATTCAATTTTTTCGAACTTGTTGCTAGCGGGATATGCCATTATTATCGGATTAATGTGTATTGAAGCGTTTTGGTCAATGTCTAATATTAGCTGGAGCGCTCTCATTAGCGACATTTACCCCTCTAAAGATAGAAGTAAAATTATGGGGCAATTAACTAGCGTAGGGGGCTTTGGAAGAATATTCGGTATATCTATAGGAGGAATTCTCTATAATAATGGTTTTGGCTTTCGTGATGGACCATTATTCATTGTGGCATCACTTGTTATGTTCGTATCTTCTATCCCTATGATTTTTACACCAGAAGGGGGAATTAAATATGAAGAACGAGTAGAAGTGGAGAATAACAAAAACACAACGCCAAACTTCAATTACAAATTTATATTTATTGTGTTCATTATTTCTTTAACTTTCATTAATTTTGGACGCAATTCAATCGCAACGATTTATAGTCAATATTTAATTTTAGATACTGGATTTGCAGTGGATAGCATTTTATTGAGTTATATTGCAAACACTCGATCCTTAGCAGTACTATCTATAGGTTTTTTAGCTGGAACTTTAAGCAAAAAATTTGGACATTCTCGAACTCTTATATTGGGTGCGAGTTTAGCTGTTTTCTCATTGCTAACTACAGGATTAACTGACAACCTGATTTTGATATATATTGGAAGCTTTTTTATCGGGGCGGCTGAAGTTATAATTTATGCAGCTTCTTATGTTATAGCTTCTAACTTGATTCCTTCCAAGGTTAGAGCAAAATTGTTCGGAGTGTATAATACTACTTTTTTTCTTTCGTGGGGATTAGCCTGTACGATCATATCAGGTCCTCTAATTGACTTTCTACTCTATAGTGGTTTTGACGAAGTAATATCTTATCAAGCTGCTTTTATTGTAGGAGCTATTATAACAGGAATAGGATTAATTATTTTTTTAGTTTTAGAAATTTGGCTTAAACCTAAAAGTATTAAAAAAAAAAAATAAAATCCCCAGTTTAATTAACCTGAGGAAAAAAAAGATTTATTGATTTAGTTTTTTGCAACAATCTTCGCATTTTAGTTCAGATAAGCTTAAGTATCCGCAGTTGTCACCCATAAAGCACTCAAGTTGATTTTTATTTTCGTTATAAACCATATCTTGGGCACAACATTGTGGAATAGTTTCCATTATTTTTCCACAGCCAGTACATTTATAAGTTTCCATTTCTTAAAAACACCTTATTTAAATTTAGTTTACTAAACAATTTTCATAGTTTTACCATGATGTTCTGGGACTGGTTGAGCTCCACAAGATGCTCCCATCCAGCAGACTAATTGATCTCCTTCTTGATGCATTGCTTGCCCACAATGCATTGGTAAATCTTGCTCCAATCCACATTCAACACATTTTAATTTTCCCATTTTTTTATCTACCTCTTTTTCTTCTATAATTTTATTGATTTCTTGAATATCTTTCTGATCTTCAGATACTTTTAATTCTTCTTCAATACTCTTCATTTGCATTAACTTAGGATTCATGTTGTCGTAATTTTTAAACCTTTCTGGATCTCGTTTGAAGTGAGTTTCGCAGTTAGGATTGCAAAAATGATATATTTTACCTTTATATTCGTGTTCAATTGCCTTTCTAGGATCAATTTCCATACCACATACAGGATCTACAACTTTTTCTTGGGAGATTAAGAGTTTTTCTTCTTCTACTTGTTGAGGCGTTCTTGGTTCATATTTCTTCAGGAAAAGCGCATTGGTGACTACAGAAACACTACTTGAAGCCATGAAAACAGCGGCTAAATAGGGTGGTAAAAAGAATCCAGTTGCGTAATAAAGAATTCCAGCAGCTATAGGTATTCCTATCAAATTATAAATAAACGCCCAAAATAAGTTGGTTATCATTTTACGATAAGTTTTTTTAGAGAGATTAATAGCTGATACTACATTTCTAAGATCTCCTCTCATCAATACGATATCTGCAGTCTCTATTGCAATATCTGTTCCAGACCCAATAGCAATTCCAACATCTGCCTGAGCTAGAGCAGGAGCATCGTTTATTCCATCCCCAACCATACCAACGATTTTATTTTCCTTGGAATTTTGTAGTTTTTGTATCGTTTCGGCTTTTTCGTTAGGTAAAACCTCTGCTAATATATGTTGCTCGTCAAATTGTAGCTCTTTACCTATGCTTAAGGCAGTTTGTAAGTTGTCTCCTGTTAGCATATAAATTTCTAAACCTTTTTCACGCAATTTTTCTAACGCATACGGAGCTTGTTCTTTTATTTTATCTGAAATTCCAATAATCCCCTTTAATTCATTTCTAACGCTAATTAAAATCGTAGTTTTTGCTTGTTTTTGAAACTCATTAAACTTTTCCTTATAAGAATCAATTGAAATGTCATTATCTATCATTAACTGCTCGTTTCCTATAATTACCGCATTATTTTTAATATCAGTCTTAATACCTTTCCCTGGTATAGCTTCAAGTTCAGTAGGAACTTCAAGAACTATACCTCTTTGATTTGCTTCTTCAATGATTGCTTGTCCAAGAGGGTGTTCAGACCCCATTTCAGCGCTTCCAGCATAAAACAATAACTGTTTTTCGTCATAACCGTTGCCTTTTAAATCTTTTTCAGTAAAAATTGCAGATACTTTTGGTTTCCCTACAGTTAATGTCCCAGTTTTGTCAAAAACGATAGTATTGATTGTACTAATTGCTTCTAAAGAGTCACCACCCTTTAGCAATATTCCATTTTCGGCACCTTTACCCGTACCAACCATTACTGCTGTAGGAATTGCTAATCCTAGAGCACATGGACAAGAGATAACGACTATAGATGTAAAAACCAGCAATGATAATTCTAACCCAATACCTGCAATTAAAAACCAATAAAGAAATGCTCCAGTAGCAATAATTATAACAGTTGGAACAAAATAATTACTAACTTTATCAGCTAGTTGTTGTTTTGCTGCTTTTTTACTTTGGGCTTCTTTAACGAAATTAATTATTTGATACAAAAGCGTATCTTTTCCTATTTTTTCAGCTACAATATTTATCAGTCCATTTTGGTTAACTGTGGCACCAATGACTTCGCTATCGATTTCCTTTTTCACATATTTACTTTCTCCGGTAATCATAGACTCATCTACTTTTGATTTTCCTTTAACGACTCGTCCATCAAGTGGAATTTTTTCACCCGGTCGAACAACCAAAATATCTCCAATCTCGATTTCTTCAATTGAAATTTCAGTCTCTTCTCCGTCTTTTAAAAGAGTAGCTGTCTTTGGTTGTAAACCTATTAATTTCTTAATTGCTTCAGAAGTTTGACCTTTTGTTTTATGTTCAAAGTATTTTCCAATTAGCAGAAAGGCTAGAATCATGCTCATTGCTTCGTAGAATGTATTTCCTTGAATTAAAAAGGTCGTCAATAGTGAATATACAAAAGCAGTTGTAGTTCCTAACGCAACTAAAACATCCATGTTAGTCGATTTATTTCTTAACGATTTATACGCACCTACAAGAAAGAAAGACCCTGCTATGCCGTAATCAGCTGTAGCTAAAAAAAACAGAAATAAATTCCTTATAAAAGACGATGGTACAAACCAACTTATTGGTGTAATAACTAGGGTGAAAGCTAATGCAATTAGTAATATTCGTAATCGATATTGCATTTCTTTTTTGTGTTTCTCTATTTCTTTATCAATTGCCCCCGCTGCCTTTTCAATTTTATAGCCAATCTGCTTAATACTTGAAAATATTTTACTTTCATCAAGTTGTAATTCATTAAATTCGATAAATAACTTACTAGCTGTAAAATTACCTCTAACATCGTAAATTCCTTCAATATCACCAACTTTTTTTACCAGATTATTAAATTCTAATTCAGAAATTGAATCAATTACTTTAAAATCTATTTTTGCTAGCGACGCTTTATACCCTAAATCCTTTATTGCTTTATTAAATTCATCGTAATTTGTTGTTTTCGAATTAAATTCAACTGTTGCTTCTTCATTTGCAAAATTTACAGCTGAACTACTTACTCCATCTAAATTTTTTAGTTTAGTTTCGATTTTAAGAGCACAAGAAGCACAAGTCATTCCGCTGAGTTTAATTTTAACCTTTTCATTAGATTCTAATACCATTTAACATCACACTTCTACTAAGTGTTTAATGTTGGAGTAATTACATATAGATTTTGCTTATAATTTGAAAAGAATATCATTCAATTCTTTAAATTTTTTAATCAAATTACTTCATTGGTTTGTATAATAAAAGCTAAAATTATAGCATTCTAAAATATTAAAAAAAAAAAATGATCTTAAGCTTAAGTTTTAATCCTTTCTTTCTTGGTTATAATTATTTCTTACAATAAGATAGATAATCAATCCAAAAACACTAAGAAATAAACCAAAAACTAACCAGAATTCTGCGTTTATACCTCTTTTTATAGCGTCTTTATGCATATAATTAGCGATCAAGACACTTACAACCAGAACAACAATTCCTCCAATAAGCATAAAAACCCAAGCAAATGGAACGGAATAAATAGGACATTGTAATAGACTCATTTTATTATCTCAGTTAATTAATTTTCAATAGCGTTTCTTGCTATATTAATCAAGAAAATTTGTGGTGATAATTAAACCTAATTATTATAAAAATGAAACAAGTCAAGTGAATTAAAGGTGGTTCTATTTTTCTTTCTCACAATACTTTTCAATAGCATCCTGTAAAGCATCCGCTGCTAAATTGCTACAATGCATTTTGATTGGAGGTAGACCATCTAAAGAAATAGCTACATCGCTTCTAGTAATTTTTAAGGCTTCATCTAGCGTTTTACCCCTAGCTAATTCTGTTATCATAGAAGATGTTGCGATAGCAGCAGCACATCCAAAAGTTTGAAAAGATATATCACTTATTACATCCTTACCATCATTTTCTTCCACTTTTATATAAATATACATGAGATCTCCGCATACAGGATTCCCTTTTTCTCCAATTGAGTCCGCACCTTTCATTTCACCCATATTACGAGGATTTCGAAAGTGGTCCATTACTTTTTCCGAATAAATATTACATCAGCGCTCTTTCTAGTATTTAATAGTTAAGAAAAAGATTTTTTAAATTTAGTTTTTACGATTTTTCTTAGTACAAAGTTGGAGGTTTTCCTTATAGAATTAAAATCTGCTTAATTTAATATCAATAGTTTTCTCTTTTTCGGAAGTGAGACTTTTTCAACACCCAATTCTTTTACGTATTCCACAACATCAATAAGTCTTTTTGCTGACTGATGAAAAAAACACACTTCTTTCGGCTCAAGAACCTTTATCATTTCTGCAAGCTGTATCTTATCAGCGTGTAATTTTATTTTAAGTTGAGGCATAAAAGTATTTATCAAAAATGCCCTAAATGGAGCTTTCCAAGTTTCTGAGAATTCGATCTCCTTTCCTCCTGATATTAAGTCCATACCAGGTTGTTCGTGAATAGCTCCTGCAAGGAATACCAAATTATGAGGGTTACGACCAACTATATTTATAATGTTTCTAATTAAACCATAAGATAAATCTGGTGGATGGCTGATTATAATATTGTTTTTCTTGCGCAAAAATTCCAAATCATTTCGATCGAACCATCTAAACTTGATACTATTAAATGGATTCGCTTTACCCTTTATCAATCTTGATATAGGGCCATAAATGTACTCATAGCGATGATTTATGACTTGAATGTTTTTTCGAACCATCATGTCTACATAAATATTAGGGCGTTTTGTATATCCTTTTCTTAATTGTAGTTTTCGAAAATAACGCCAAAAGATAAGCATAAAACTTATGGCTAAACTCGAAGGATCAGCTCCTATTAACACGTTGTCTTCATATTCTGCTTTTTGTTCCATGAAGAGTATTAAACTGTGAAATTGATCAGAAACATTTCCGTATTCTTCTTGCGCAGCAGTTCCATCAATTAAAAGATAATCAATAGGGCGCGATATTTGTTCCAAAAACCTTTTTGTGCCAGCAAACGGTGTAATGTCGTAGTAGGTATAATCACCCGTATATAAGAACCTAAAATCGTTAACTTTTGCTAAAATCATTAATGCCCCTGGCATGTGCCCCGCATGAAAAAAAGATAGAAAACACTCTTTGTCTTTAAATTCAATCTTATCGCCATTTTCAACATAAATTACATTCTTTACGATATTACGATATTCTTCTTCTTCAATCTCATCACTATTTTCCTGTTTTAAATAGTTTGAATCCCTTAAGAGGAATAAATCTAATGTAATTCGCGAACAGAAAATAGGAAGATCAGGGTTTTGTGAAATTAACTTCTTAAGACCTGAAATATGATCGAAATGACTATGTGAGATAAACACAGCATCAATTTTTGGCATAAAAGATTGTATCTGTAGACCGTTTTCAGATATTGATTCTTTTTGCTCCGCTTCTACTATTAACTGAGGGAGATTTTGAAGATAATCTTCAATATGCTTAAAATCATCAGGTCTTTTATATTCTCTCTCATTTTTAGAATCTTCGTTAATTTCAGTAACTTCTCTGTTCTCTAATTGTTCTACATCTTCTTTAGGTTCTTTTTTTTCTGAATTTTCTGTATCTTCTGGCTCAGAAATCCCACAATCTAACAGAATATTAAGATTTCCTATGCCTAAAATGTGACAATTATGATTTGGTTTGAGAACAATAGGATATATTGTTACTCTTATCTTTTCTTTTCTAGCACCATTTGAAACGGATATCTCATTAAAAAAATTAGAATCGAACCTTTTATCGATCTTATCAATAGCTTCTGAAATATTACTTTCACCAACAGGGACGCCAGTAATATAAAAATACCAACCGTATTTTTTTACTAATCTTTTTAATTGTTCATACATCATGTCTCCTATTAATGATTTAACAACGATTACCCGTTCCTTTTGATAATAAATGATCTTTCCGATAGAGTTCTTTTCTTTCAAGGGGATATCTTCATTTTCAAATAACAAATCATTTAAAACATCTTTAATAGTTCGTTGAGGTATGTTGCTTGAGTTGATAAGCTTTAAATATTGAAAATATTCTTTGGTGTGATATAATGAACGCATATTTTCTTTTTCTTTTAATGGAATAGTACGATCTCCAAACTTGAAATTTTCTTTACTTATAGTTTTTTCTTCTTTCTTAGGTTCCTTTCTCTTTTTATCCTTTTTTGTTTTTTTAGACTTTTGCTTAGGTTTGGAAACAAAGAAAAACCAACCGTAAGCGTAGATCAATTTATCTCTTTTCCAAATTATGTCTTGTCCTAAGTTAGTAATTGTAATGATGATTCTATCTTTTTGAGAGTATATAACCTTAGATATTGAATCCTTAGTTTTTTTTGTTATATCATCATTTTCTGAAAAGAAGTGATTTAATACATCTACTATAGATTTCTGAGGAATCTCCTTACTTTTCATTAGTTTTAATTTATCTTCATATGACTTTATCTTGTAAGAAGAGCTTATTTCTTCCCGATTTTCCAGTTCTATCGCTTTCTCTAGATATCTATATTCCTCTTTAACCATTAAATTAATCAATTTTACAACAAAAAAAACAATTTCGATTTTTGAATATCCTTTAGAAAAATCTTCTAAGAAAAAAATCTCATTAATCCTATTTTACTCTTTTTTGAGAGGTGACATTTTCCTAAGTCTTTCGACAATGGGAGGTAATTTTTCTAGAAAGTAATCAATGTCCTCTTCGGAGGTAAATCTTCCAACAGCCACTCTTAAAGAACCATGAGCTTCTTGTGGTTTTAAACCTATTGCCAATAATACATGTGATGGATCTAATGATTTCGAGGAGCAAGCAGATCCTGTTGATGCTGCTATTCCTTCGCTGTCTAAATCTAAAACGATAGATTCCCCCTCTATAAATCTGATGCCTAAATTAACATTATTTGGCAATCGATGAATTCGATGTCCGTTTAAATATGTATCATCAATATTATTTAGTACAAAATCTACAATTTTATCTCGTAATTTCGTTTGTCGTTCTACTTCTTTTGGCATTTCTTCTTTAGCTATTTCTACTGCTTTAGCAAAACCAGCAATACCGGGGACATTTACAGTACTAGGCCTCATCTCTCTTTCGTGACCCCCACCAAACATTATTGGTTCGATGTATTTTCCCCAACCTTCTCTAACGCCTTTATTTTTTATATATAACATACCTACTCCTTTCGGGCCATATAATTTGTGAGCAGAAGCTGACAGTAAATCGATGTTCATTGCCTCAACATCAATTGGGACCTTCCCAAACGCCTGAACTGCGTCAGTATGGAACAAAACATCGTGTTTCTTTGCTATAGCTCCGATTTCTTTAATAGGTTCTATCGTTCCTATTTCATTATTTGCGAACATAATGCTAATAAGAATTGTATCGGCGACAATCATATCCTCAAGTTCTTCTAAATCTATTAAACCGTATTTATCAACAGGTAAGAAAGTTATATTAAATCCCTTTTTCTTTAAACTTTTACATGTGTTTTCAATTGCATGATGCTCTATCGCTGATGTGATGATGTGTTTACCACGGTTTTGATTTTTAAGCGCAACACCTAAAATCGAAATATTATCTGCTTCTGTACCAGAAGAAGTAAATATTATTTCATCTCTCTTAGCGTTAATTAAAGATGCTATGGTTTCTCGGGATTTAATTAATGTTTGTGCTGCTCTTTGACCAACTGAATGTAAACTTGAAGAATTCCCGTAAGAGTCTCTAAAACGATCATTCATTACTTCAATTACGCGTGGATCCATTGGAGTCGTGGCAGCGTAATCAAGATAAATGTGCTTTGATGCGTCCATTTTTAATCGAAATTACAAAATTGATTTTTACTATTTAAATAAAAATCATGCTTAAACTAATAACTCTTACCATTAGGTTTTATATACAAAGGTAAATTCTTTAAGAATTAATTTTCTACACAAATATGAATTAAGAGTTGAAACTAATTTGTTAAATCTATTATGGGGTATTACTGGAACGGGATATGTTCTTCAAGAATCAATTGATTTGATGAAAGAGTTACAAGAGGATCATAAAATCAAGCTAACTGTAATCTTATCGAAAGAGGGTGCTGCGGTTGTAAAGTGGTACAAAAAGTGGCTAGCTTTAACGGAAGTAGTAGAAAAAGTTAAAATAGAGAAAACACCAAATATTCCTTTTTACGCTGGACCTTTACAACTTGGCAAATTCGATTTCTTCCTGTGTTGCCCCACTTCTGCAAACACGGTGGCTAAAATCGTGCATGGTATAGCAGATTCGCTTATTACAAACTGTGTGGCTCAAGCAATTAAAGGGGGGCAATTAGTACACCTTTTTCCTTCAGATCAAGACACTGAACCTATTGTAACTTCTAGACCAGATGGATCACCACTCATATTGAAGATAAGAGACATTGAACTTGAGAATATTATAAAGTTAAGGAACATGGAAGGCATTGAAGTAATATCCAATTTTCATGAAATTAAAAGACTTATAATTCAAAAGATCGAGGAAAACTGGTAAGTTATATTAAAAGTCATATTCTATATTTATACTTTAGAGTAGAGAAAAATTAACTTTATATACTATTGAGTGGATATTTTTATCAATATCCAATTTTTGACAAATAAATATAAAGTGTAAAATAATATGAGTTCAAGTAAAGTAAAATCTTCTAATACAATTTTAAATATTTTAGTTATAGCAGTAGGAATAATATTTCTATTTAGAGCGATAATCGACTTCCTAACTTTAGCAGGATTAATATTACCCACAATTTTAGAAGACTGGGCCACTGCAGTTGGAGGTGTTGCTGCCCTTGGAGGCCAAGGATTAGTTTCACTTGTTTTAGCTATCTGGTGTATTATTTCTGGAACAGCCATGTTTAAAGAGGCAGAATGGGCTATGGGTCAAGCATTAGTTGTTCTCAGTATAATGGTCGCTACGGGGGTTGCCCCAGTTATTGGTTTAATAATGGATCCTGCTTCTTTTGACTTAGCTGACGTATCAACCCTTATAAATATCATTGCTTTTATAGTAGGAATAGTTGGATTTATCTGGTTACTAATTACGCGTAGAAGATATGATTAATTTTTATAAAATATTGATAAGAAATTGAACCTTTTTTTTTTCTTCTATTATTTAAGAGATACGACGGTGTGAAAGAGCTTAATAGTGATTAACAATTTCGTCCAAATGTTTAAATTAGATATTGGTTTATTGAAAAATAACTTTTCGGTCTAGAATCCAAAATATAATAAAAGAAGGTGTTTTCTATTCAAACCGAATTACACGAGAAAAATCTTAAAGAAAATATCGAATATCCTCAACATTTATACCCTAAAAGAAAGGGTTTAGCAAAAGCTTTCCACATGGCTCAAAGTTTCGGGCACAGTAGAGATGTAACTTCAGTTGCTGTATCCCATAAAGGAGATTATATAGTTAGTGGCTCAAAGGATAAAACTCTTAAAATTTGGGATTTTCCAACTGGAAACCTTTTAAGAACAATAGAAGCACATGATCAATCTATATTAGCTGTGGCAATATCAATAGATGATAACTATATTTATAGTTCTTCTTCGGATAATTTGATAAAAGTATGGGGTTTAAAGAGAGGGCATTTTATTAATGAATTAAAAGAACATACTGATTCTGTTACATCATTAACTATAACTTCCAACGGGAAAAACATTATAAGTGGTTCCAAAGATAAAAGTGTGATTGTTTGGAATATATTAAATGCGAAGTCCATCCATAAATTTGAACATAAAAGTGCTGTATTTTCAATTGCTATATCTAAAAATAATGAATCCTTGGTTTGTGGAACTGAAGAAGGGATTATTAGAGTATGGAATTTGAAGAGTGGTAAATTCGTTCGTACTATTAAAGGACATGCAGGAGCTATAAGTTCACTTACAATTTCACCAGATGGAAAATACATAATTAGTGGATCAGATGATAATACAGTAAGAGTATGGGATCTTTCAAAAGGAAGACCGATTTATATACTTAAAGGTCATTCAGGAATAGTTAGATCTGTAGCAATATCACTCGATGGAAATTTGATTGTGAGCGGCTCTGACGATAAAACCATAAAAATATGGGACGCTAACGCGGGTGAAATAATAAGAACGCTCAAGGAGTATACCGGTAAAGTATTATCAATTACATTTTCTCCTGATGGGAAATATATTATAACGGGATCTGCAGATAATAATATTATGGTATGGGAGCTAATGAAAGGTAAACTCGAATCGACCATAAATGCTCATAAAAAAGGAATCAATTTTATTTCAATTTCTCCTAATGGAAGCTATTTAGCAACGGGTTCTGAAGATGATACTATTAAAATTTGGGATTTTAAAAACCAAAAACTCATAAGAACATTGAAAGGGCATTCTAAATCGGTAAACTCAATTGAATTTTCACCTGATGGGAATTACATTGTCAGTACTTCAGGTGATAAGAAAGTAATAATTTGGGATATTAAACAAACAGCTCCATATAACATTATAACTGATATTGGGAGCGTTCCAAATTCAGCTTTGTTTACTCCAGATAACAAACAAATTATTATGGGATTAAATAATAATTACCTCAAAGTTTGGGATTTTCAAAATAGGAATTTTATATGGGAAGAAAAAGGTCATAAAGGGCCAGTAACTTCTATAAAGTTCACTCCAAATGGAAGATATTTTGTTACTGGATCAGAAGACAAACATGTAATGATATGGGATTACGCTTCGAAAGAAGTAATCAAAGATCTTAGTGGACATAAGGGTAAGGTATTATCAATTGGTATATCTCCAAATGGAGCGAATATATGTAGTAGTTCTGATGATAAAGCTATAAATATATGGGATTTTTACACTGGTGATTTAGTTAGTTCTCTTGAAGATCATACCGATATTGTCTCAAGTGTATCATATTCTCCAATTGGTAATTGTTTTATTAGTACTTCTAAAGACAAAACAGTGAAAGTTTGGGATAATAAAAGTGAACTAATCCAATCATTTGAAGGGCATGGAGACGAAGTGTCTTCAGTAGCAATTACACCAGATGGAAAATTTGCTATAAGCGGTTCCCGCGATGGATTTTTAAAAATTTGGGCTCTCACATTTGGAGGTATATTTAAAAATATCAAGGGTCATTCTCAAAATGTGAATTCAGTGGCTGTTTCACAGAGCGGAAAATTAGCAGTAAGTGGATTGTCTAATAAATCTCTAATTGTGTGGGATTTATCTAGTGGAAAATTGATTAAAACTCTTAAAGGTCATACAGATATTATTAGTTCAGTAGCATTTTCTCCCGGTGAAAAATATGTGGCGAGTGGTTCTTATGATAACACTTTATTAGAATGGGAAATCAATAGTGGAGAAATTCATTGGACAATGGCTGGTCATGATGACGCTGTTACTTCCATAGCTGCGTCTAATGATGCAAAATATGTTGTAAGTGGTTCAAGAGATAAAACCATTATAATTTGGGAGTCACGTACGGGTCAACTTCTTAAAAGACTGAAAGGACCTAAAAGCGCGATAACATCTGTCGATATTTCACCAACCGGAGAATATATTGTTAGTGGTTTAGAAGATAATTCTATAAATATCTGGAATAGGAAAAAAGGAAAACTTATTCATACACTTGAAGGACATAAAGAGGCTGTAAATTCAGTTGCCTTTTCGCCTGATGGAGAATATATTGCGAGTGGTTCCAAAGATCAAACGGTTAAGATTTGGAAAGTTAATACTGGTGAACTAGATTATACATTTGAAAAAATCAATAGTCCAGTCACATCAGTATCATTTTCTTCTGATGGTTTATATGTTGCATGTGGTACAGAAGATAATTTTATTCGAATATGGGATTTCATTGAAAAATATCAGACATCCTATTATTACTTATCAAAAGTTAATTCAGCAAAATTTATTCCAAATTCAAATCAAATTATTGCGGGTTATGATTCAGGTGACGTATTAATCTGGGATTTATTAATGGAAGAGCAAGAACAACTTCTAAAAGAGCTTCGAAGCAAATTAAAGAATGTAGAGGACTTAATCGTTAAAAATGATTATTCTGAAGCCATTGAACAATTGAACTTTGTTTTGGAAACCGCAGATGTATTTAATTTTGAAGATATTAAAGCAATTGCGTTCGAGAAACTTAAAAATTTAAGAGATCCAGAAGAGACTTTAAAAATTGTCAAAAAAATATTAGAATTTGAATTCGAAAACCAGAGAAATATAACTAAAGCTGAAATGGTTAACCAACTCAAGATAGAAATATCAGAAACAGAATATTATGAAAACCTATTAGCAAATCCAGTAGATTATGAAGACTCTGAAACTGCACATTTAGAAAATTTAGGAACGAAAATATTACAAGAAATACTTAATCCTACATTGTATGCTTTAATAATGCAAAAAGAATACGATTTGACCACAGCAAAAAAAATTGGTAAATTTCTACAAGATCAAGGTTTTATTAAAAAATTTAGAAATTATCCTCTTGATGAAGAAAAGTTTAAGACTCCAAGTGAAAAATTAAAGGATTTATTAGTTTTTGTAAGTTATGCCACAGTAGACGCAGAAACATACAATATTGGAGAATTATCAAAGAGATTAAAAGCTTATGACGAAATTAAAGAAGTTTTGTATTGGCAAGAGCATATGACAGATAATATTATTAAATTTATGAGCGACAACCTTGGAAAATGTGATGTGATGCTTTTATTTTGTTCTGAAAATGCTTTAGGTTCTAATTCGGTTGATAAGGAGTGGACGGCCGCAGATATGATGCGTAAACCCATTATCCCTGTGTTTTTAAACCCTGACCACATTCCACCACTTCTAAAATCAAGATTGGGTATTGAATTTGATTTAATGGATTTCGAAAAGAATGTAGTACACCTTCATAATTTAATAGTGAAAACTATATTTCAACGACTTCGCGTTGAGTAGTAAAATAAATCATTCTCTTATTTAGAAAAGAGAAAGATAGAGAGAAGAGATAAAATCTCTTTTTTTTATCGTTTAAGATCACTTAAATAGTTGGTTTAAAAAAAATAAAATGTTTTTTAATAAAGACGTTTTAATATTTACTTAACATATCTGTACATTTAAAATTAAAAGAGCGGAATCAAAAATGGAAGAAAATTTACGATTTGTATACGAAAAAGAGTATTGGTACATTAGCGCTTTTATTAATACAAATGAATTTATTGGCGAAACAAAGGCAGAAGAAATCGAAGCGTTGTTATTAGATAGGCTAAAAAATCTTACTGAAAATGATTTAAAAAAAGCGTATAAATTTTTAGAAAAATACCCTAATGCTGAAGAAAAGAAAAGATCTTTGGTCAATATGGCGAAATCAATTAATATTGAGTGTGATTGGGAGCCATTTTTCCAGAATTTTCCTTATACGGACGAAAATAACCCTTATACAGAAGATAGTAAGGATTTAACCTATAATACTTTAGGTTATTTTAAGTTAGAAGTAGAATATTATAGACACGAGCCTTTCCAAAAGGAAAGAATAACTCCGGATATATTACAGCAGATACCCTTTATTTCTATTGATATCCTTAAGGAATTCAGTAAAAAGAGGGACAATCAATATCTTCTCCTAGATATAGAAAGTCCTATTTATGTGTTTGTTATATCTAATAAATTAAAACCAATGGAGATTCAATGGACAGAAGAAAACATAAACAAATACAAAAAAACCATTGGAATGTGGACACAAGTATATTCAGGTCAGTGGATAGACTATTCTGATAAACTTTATAGGCGAAGAACTAAAAAGAACCTCTCTAATCGCGTATCGGAACTACATTACATTCAAAGAAATTCTGGATTTGTTTATATGACACAAAAGAATTATGAAACTGAATTTGATTACATCAACCAGGTCGTTTTGAGCCCAACACCAGAAGTAAGAGCAGTTCTTTTTGCCCTTATGTCAATTAATAACTCTCTTGACATCTTATTTATGAAAAGGTATTCCGATGTTTTTATGAGCTTAGAACAAATTGAGGAAAAAACAAAGAATTTAAGATTTTTAAGAGGGATGATTCAAACAAAGATGAGTCTGATCTACAGCGAATTGGATTGGAATCCAAGAGAACATTTCATCAGAATTCTAATTCACTTACTAAAAATATTTCGAATAGAAGTTATAATTGAAAGAGTAAATGATAAATTCAAAACGCTATATGACACGTTACAAGAACTATATACTAAAAGGCACGAAGAAAATCAAAAAAACACTAAGAAGGCAGTTAATTTCTTGAGTATCTTATTTGGTGCCGGATTCATATTAGAATTTGCTAATGCATTAAGAATTACCTTTGGATTAGGAGAAGAAGATCAACCAACTCCACTAATACATGCATTGTTAACAAGTATTTTAGGGATAGGATTTGTTGTATTATTGGGATATTTTATTTATGGCAAAGTAAAAGCTAAACATCTAGATTATGGTCATACTGTTGATGCGGTTATTCAAGACGACGATCGAAATGTAATTTTAATTAAAAGGAGATATGCGCCTTATAAAAACAAATACGCACTACCTGGTGGCTTTATCAAATACAATGAGGATCCAAAACAAGCAATAATTAGAGAAGTTCGTGAGGAAACCAATCTTGCTGTAAAAATTATAAGTAAAATTGGGACATATGATCAAAAAGGAAGAGATCCTAGGGGAAGAATTATATCTATTGCATTTAAATGTCGTCCAGTTAAAGATCTTTCAATGTTACAAGAAGGAGACGATGCTTCAAGAGTAGAGATTATCCCAATTGATCGCCTTAAAAATCTTGAGTTTGCATTCGATCACAACCAAATCTTAAGAGACGCTGGAGTATTAAAATAATAAAAAAATTATCATACTTTCTTTTTTTAAAAACGCAAAATTAAGAATATATAAAAAAAATCACGGAGCTTCATATTTAATGGATTCAATTGCCCCTTCGGGACAAGATAACTCACACTTTAAACATCCTTGGCATTTTGAAATTTCTTTAAATTTGTATCTAATCCCAAGTTCCTTTCCTTCAACCCGTTTTACTTCATCTTTATAAAAAAGATTCTTGGGGCAAAATTTTCCATCTTGATCTAAGCATTTTTCACACTTAGTACATTTTTCGTGGTCAATTTTTATGCTAACTATCTGTTCAGAATGAGTAATTGAAGTTACCTCTATAGCATTTCTTGGACACACGGTAACACAACTAAGACAAGCCTTACATTTCGCATAATCTACTTTTCGAATTCCATGCTCAAAATAGATAGCGTTTGCTTTACAAGCGCGTAAACACCGCTCACATCTTAAGCACTGCTCCTGATCTATCTGGACGGGAATAAATAGTTCCTTGATATAACCTTACCTTTTGTTTTACATTAATCTAATTAGGGAAATTGTTCAAGAATTTTAAAATTAGTTTTTATAAAAAATTACATATGTAGCTTATCAAGATATGTTATAAAAATAGTAAAAAAAAATTATTGAAAATATTGCGTATATCCTTCTTTAGGGCGCTCTGGTAATTGTTGTTGTTGTTGGTACGCCTGAGCTTTTTCAGCTAGTTCCAACATCTTAGCTTTAATTTCTTTCCCTTCCGCTATTAATTTAGAAGTTTCAATGCTTAAAATATATATTTTATTTAATACCTCGATTATTGCTGCTGCTCCCTCCGGAGTTGGAATTTCTAACACGGGAGTAAACAACGCATACGCTTTTAATTTATTCGATAGAGCCTCGTTTAAAACTGTCGCTTCAGCGCCTACGATTATTCCTTTTTCGACTTTTTTAATATCGTATTTTTCTAAAGAATCAACCATATCAGCTTCAGCAGCATAGTAAACGGGATAATCATCAATAATCCCACGTTGAGGTATGCCTTGAAAAATCACGACTTCCTTTGCTTTTACATCTTCAGACAGTAACCAGTTATTAATAGTCTTAGATAAATCATTATAAGCAGTCGCTACTTGAAATGGTACTTCTGAAATACCAACAATAAGATTATGCGCAGGAGAATAATATATTCTAAATGGGTGTTTCAATACCCCTTCATAAAAAACGGAAATTGGAGGCAGGTACTCACTTGTAACAAATCCTATCTCAGTAATGTCCGGGATTTGCTCGATTAAAGCATTAGATACGATTGGACCAATTAAACCTACTCCAGCAAACCCTAAAATCATTGTTGCTCCTTCTTTTATTTCAGTTTTCAAGTCTTCAATTATAATTGATGATTTTTTACCTTTTTCGCATATATATTCCTTTTTAACCATATCCATATCCTTTTATGTTAATGAATTATTTGATTTTTTAATTATTAATGAAAATGCTTACAATATTAATATTTAGGAAACATTTCAATATTAAAATTCCTCTTGTATATTTTTTATTATGTACAAACGCAACCTTAATTCAAAACATAAGAAAATTTACAGTAATATTATTTTTTATTATCTGTAGAGATAAATATTCTTTTTCTAAATAATCGATCATGAATAAAACTGAAATTAAAAAAAAAAGCATTGGTTAAAGGAAAAGAGATCTGACATTTTAGGTCTTACGGCATTTTTCGTCGCTTTATTTTTTTTGATCTGGATAGGAAGTTTTGGGTTTTACTGGTAATTAGCAATAGTGACTTAGAAAACAGTAATTAACACTAATTTTATATTTTCTTTTACTCCATCGCAATTCATTTTAGGTATCCCTCAGAGAATTTATTATTTTAAAGTTTTTTATGAGATAATTATAAGCAAAATCAAGATTAAAATTTAACCTATTATGAATCGTTAACGATTTGATTTAGCTAACTTTTCAAAAAAACAGATATTTTTATTTTTTAAATAAAATATTAAAAATTTGACGAATTATTAGAAGATAATAATAAATACAACAACAACTCGAGGATTATTAATTGTTATTAGAACTTAAGGATGTGACAATTCCAACTCTTGACAAGAAGTGCGTCATTGTAAATGATATTTCTTTTGGAATTAAGGAGGGTTCGATTCACGCTATCATAGGACCAAACGGTTCCGGTAAATCGACTTTAGCATATACCATCATGGGATTAGGGGATTATATAGTGTCAAAGGGAAAGATATACTTTGATGAAGTTGACATTACTAATTTGAATATAACTGAAAGAGCAAGGCTTGGAATTACTTTAGCATGGCAAGAACCCGCGAGAATCGATGGTTTATCTGTGTATAAATATGTTTCTTTAGGTATGAAAGATGAATCAAAAATGAGAGAAAGAGTCCTTGAAGTTTTAAAAATTGTCAACTTGGAGCCCGAAAGGTATTATAACCGAATTATTGATGAATCGCTAAGTGGAGGAGAAAGAAAGAGAGTAGAATTAGCTGCGGCTATCGCAATGAAGCCACGATTAATTATATTGGACGAACCTTACAGTGGTTTGGATTTTATCGTGTTGGAGGATTTTATGAATATTTTTGAAGAAATAAAAAAGCTAAACATGACGATCTTATTAATAACTCATCGCGAAGATATTGGAATGGTAGCGGATTATGGAACATTGTTATGGCGTGGTGACCATATTATTACGGATGTATTTCCGAAAGTAATGCTTAGATATTGTGTTAAAGCAGGGCTTAAAGAGTTTTGCAAAAGAACCTTGTTCAAAAATGGAGCAGTATGCTTTGATGACGATTATATCGATAGAATATTTAAAGAAGAGAACTTGTCATGAAAAAAAATACCAATTACCCTGAAGAAATATTGCATAGTCTTGAAGATTATAACATAGATATTCGAGACTTTTTACCTGGTCACAGCAAAGGCGCCAAACTATTATTAGATTTTAACAAAATATCCGGTAT
The DNA here is from genome assembly GCA_013375495.1 of Promethearchaeota archaeon. Next base: position 181,734 of record JABXKC010000003.1, on the reverse strand, counting down.
TGAACAAGTTGAGGGAATAGTTCTAAAGGGACGCGAAATTCCTAATGGCATAGTTGCTGATGTCGTTATAAAAGAAGGAGTAAAGCTTGAAGACCCGGTTCACTTATGTTTTGGAATAAATAAGGAGACCGGAGTTCAAGAGATTTTTCCAAGAATTATAGCCGAAGATAATACGGATGTAAAAATTCAAGCCCATTGTAGCTTTCCAAACGCAAATGGGTTAATTCATAAAATGTTTGGTCATTATTACATAGGGAAAAATTGTAATTTTACATATAGTGAAACTCATTACCATGGTGAAAAGAGTGGGGCTTTGGTTGCTCCAGTAAGCTATATATATGTTGGAGAAAATAGCGTTTTTGAAAATAATTTTAATCTTACCAAAGGAACCACTGGCAAAGTTAAAATATTAATTGACATTTACGCAATGAAGAATAGCGTTATTAGATCAAATGTTAGAGCATTTGGAAAAAGTATTAAAGATTCTATAAGAATTCGAGATTCAGTCTTTCTTGAAGGCGAAAAAGCTAGAAGCGTTATTAAAATGAAAGCTGCCGCAAAAGATGGAGGGGAGGTTTTGATGTACGGGATTACAGAAGGAAACGCCCCTCATTGTAACGGGCATGTTGAATGTAGTGAGATTGTTCTTGGGCGTGGTTCAATATGTAGAGCTCGCCCTTTTATTAGAGCTACTGACCCAACTTCAAGTGTTTCGCACGAGGCTTCTTTAGGAAGATTTCCACAAAAATGGTTAGATGAGCTCATGGCTAAGGGTTTATCAGAGGAAGAAGCAACAGACACTCTTATAGAAGCAATGCTTCAAGAGGAAGTAAATTTGTAAATAAAAAAATTAAAGGTAATTTAAAAATAAGAAAAAGTGAAAATAAAAATGAGTAAGAACAAAATAAAGGAAGGAGACAAAGCTCCTTTGTTCAAAATTGATTCCTACAATGCTGGAACAATTGAATTAGGAGAATTAATAGGAAAAGAGAAGATTGTTTTAATTTTCTCAAGATACTTCGGATGTCCAATTTGTCAATTGGATCTAAATATACTAATGGAAAAAGTCTCTGAAATAAGAAATAAAGGAGCAAAATTGCTTTATGTAACTCAATCTGGTGAAAAAGTCGCTAAAGAGTTTATTGAAAAATACAAAATAGACTTTCCGGTAATACCTTCAACGAAGGACGAGTTATACGCAGAATACGGATTAGGATTAATGACTGCTGGAGCAGTAACAAAAGTTAGAAGCAAATTGAAAGAAGCAACAAAGTTAGGACTTCAACACGGTGACTATGAAGGTTGGGAAAAACAGGGTCCAGGACAATTTGTCATTGACGAACAAGGAATCATAATTCACGAAAGAAAAGGATGGCTATTGCTCCCAGAGATACTTGAAATATTATAGGGAAAATGGATAAATAAAAATGTCAGGAGAAAGGAGGAAAGAATGAAAGAGAACACGAAGTACCAGAATTACCGTTTTAGAGGGATAATAAACGTCGACGAGATTGAACCCTGGTTTGATTTTGGAACAATGCAACCTTGGGATGAGTTAGAAGTTCCATGGGTGTTAGAAAATAAGGTAAGAAGAGAAATTCTAATAACACTTGCTAAAAGTCCAAAATCTATCGAGGAATTGTATGAAAATCTGAATTTTTCACCTAAACCTCTCTTAATATCAAAAGAAGAGTACGAATGTAAGCTAAAATATCAATGGAATAAAGAAACAATCAAAAATCACTTGTTAAATTTAGAATGGTACAAATTAGTTAAATTACAAGAAGGCAAGTATACGGTAACTTTTCCAATATTTACCATGGAAAGTTTAAAAGATATGGAAGAATACATTTTAAAATTTGCGGACAGTTGGGTTAGAATTATTAACGATACCAGTGAAAAAGTTAAAAAGAAACTAAATATCTATGAAAAAGAGACAAATCTATATGGTATTTTAATCGAAAAAGCACTCGAGAAACTTTTTGAACTTTTGAAAAACCAAAACCTGCTCCCTGACGAGCCTAATATCAAAGTACTTTGGGCAGAAGAACTTAGAAAGATAAAATTTGAAGAATGGCTTGAAAAGCACTTTTAATCTTCTTAAAAAATAATATTCCTATTTTATTATTAAACTTAATTTTGTACAGATTTAACAAAGATCTAATTAGTCGGCATTTAAAGTATATAAAGGTATTATCTGCATATCACTCAGTTTCAAAAGAAGAAGTATTCTGATTTCTATATATATGTAGATATTTCAAGGCTGATATCTGAATATCTGCATAATGAGAACTAATCGAATATAAAGTACTGCGGTTGCCGATTATGATAAGCACAAGATTGAGTGATTCAGAACCTATTCTCAACCTTAAAGATTTGTTTTACGATGAAATTGTCGAAGAAGAAATTAAAATTAAGATACAGCAACTACCTGAAAAGAGCAAAAGAACAAATTTTAAACTGCTCCAAGAAATTCAAACAGTTTTACAGAGATGTACGCACTTAACAGAAAAGCAAAGATTAATGTATTGTGAGAGTCAAAGGTATTTTATGAAGCAATATCTACGCGAAATGAATAAACAACCTTAAATTTCACGTTACATAATATTTCCTTACTTCTTCTATTACTAAATTGATTAAATCTTTGCTATTTTTAATCGAGTAAAATGTAACTTTATCCAACAATTCTTTAAATTTATCTTTTGGAATTTTGGAGGCCCCAATAAAGAATCCCACTATTTTATGGCCTCTATTAGATAAACTTAGCATTAGTTTTTTTGCGTTGTTCCAATTATAGATTCCAAAATCAGTTATAATAAAGATTAAAACCTCTCTATCTGATTTTTCGCATTGTTTAACTATCGCTTTTATTGGTAATTGCGTCCCTCCGCCTTGATATCTTAACAAAGTCCGTTCTGCTTTTTGGTAATTATCTGTCCAATCGCATACATCTGCGCGATTAGAAAAATTTATAATACTAAACTTAGCGCCTTTATTGACAGCAAAATGAAGTGCTGCAAAAGATGCCATCAAGGCGGTATGATAAACCCCACTGGCATTTTTTGCTAGATAATTCCATTTCATAGAACCAGAGGAATCAAGAACGAGAAGTAAATCAGGTATTTGTTTTTCTATTAAATGTCCTTCACCTAATTTCTTTGCCCACTTTCGCGTAGTTATATTTGGAACAATTATTGGGCTATTTAAAACGGTTTGAACAATATCCAGCTCTTCTAAAGGTTCTCCAAGACGCCAAACTTCAGGGTAAATTGGTAGTTGTCCTCCTGGTTTTTCTTCGTAAATTTTAATTTGGATTAAATCTTTAGCTCGACCTCTATACCACGTAGCTAAAGGATTCCCATCAATCATTATTCCCGCTTGACCTGCTGGAGCCCCATATTCGGAATACGGTGTTTTTCTCGCGAATTCTTCAGCTTTTTGTCTTAACTCGTCGTCTTTATCCTCCTTCAATTTATCTAGGTTTTTGTTTTCTAAAGGGTTATCCATGATCTCTAGGATATCTTCGGGAAATTCAATGTTAGTACCACCTCTTCCTTGAGATTTCCGGTTAGCTTTACCATCACTGTGTTGTGTTCTTGAGCCAACTAATGTAAATGTATTGTTCACAAGTGTTTTCAGATGATAGGAAATTCTAGAAACTTTATCTTCCCAAAGGGTCTCGTCTTCGAAATTTTTTTTCACTACATTCACTACTTTGTTTGCAACACTTTCCACGCTAGAGAGCAAATCATCGTTAGCTATATTAATTTCCAATAGTATTTCGTAACATCGAAATAGAAATTTTGAGAACTCACTTAGTTTATTTTCACTTTTATCCAACAAGTGAATATAGGTTTTAATAAGTTCCCAAGAGATTAGATCTGGGTTTTTTTTATGAAGTTTAGCATCAATAACAAAATCTGCGAAAATATTTACCACAATTGGAGCAAAATGCTCGTTTACATAGAGCATAGCAGCTTTTAACAGTTTTGCATTAATTAAACCGTCATATGGAATAATTTGGTAGTGAGAAACTTCATGAAGAGATATAGCGTAAAAATAATTGATATAATCTTGATCTTCTATGAAAATAGGCGTGTTTGCAAGATTCATAGTAATTTTCCACTTATCTTGAGGGTCAATATAAAACCCTTCTAAATTTGAGTAGTCAAATATGAAATTAGGTACATCCAATGGAGGAAAAAAGAATTCTTTTTGTGTTATCGACCAGGCGGTTTTCGCTAATTCGATAACTTGCTGTTCCTTTAGAGTTAAAGTTTTTTTATGTTCAGTTCTTATATTTTTCTTTCTAGGCCTTGCCATCTCGAATTTACTCTATACTACTCCTCCTTTTGAATGTAATCTATTTTATCTAAAATATCTCTCAATTTTAAAGCCTCAGAACCCCCCGAAATTTGAATATTAACTAAAGAATCATCACTTGTTCCAGTAACATTTATTTCTATGAGTAAATCTTCAGTCCTAATTTGTCTAGTTTGCCTTTTCTTAAAAGCTTCTTGTAGTGATTTATCTAACTTGGGAAACTCGCTAGCAATGTCCGCCCAAATCTCTTTACGGTTAATGTATTTAAAAAGATAATCGGTAACTGTTTGTTTATATAATTCTTGATTACAAAAATTAATTAAATAGGCTCTATTAGGGAAATCAATATCTTCAATCAAATCATTTCGAATTCTAGCAAGCGCATTGATATCTCCGCTCTTTGAAGCAATTTTTATCTTTTGGGCAAGTTTTGAATATTTTTTATCTTTAACGGAATTGACAAAAGGTAGCAAATCGTTTTTAACAATTAAATCGTTTTTCTCGTAATTCTTTAATGTAGTTAAATCATCATCTTTAGATATCCCGTCCCTGAACCTCTCAGCTATTTGGTAACAAACTTCACGATTAATATATCGTTTCTGAATCAAATTTAAAATACTCCGTGAAAACTCGTATGGGTTTCCCCAAAAGGGTGATTTTTCTAACTCCCTCCTTGAATACATAACTCTATGAGAGATAACATAAGGAGCGATCGTATTTACTATATTGATATCGACTTGATTAAGATTCAATAACCAAGTTAAAGCTTTCGAATACCTTAAAAGATCTTTAGCTACTCTTACGCTTAATATAGAATCAATTTTATTACACACATTTTGGTTAGTATTAAAGTGACATCCCGAACATAATCCTACGCTTGGTTTTAGATTTTCAGTACTCCCTTTATCTACTCTCACACATAACGTAAAATCTCTGATAATGGCGTGAATGTAATTATTTACTTCTGCATCAAAGGGAATTTTATTAACATAATACCATATTTCCATTAGCTCGTCAATTGTTAATATTTTGGGAACTTGAATTAGTTCGTCAAAACCACTATACTTTTCATCTTTACCAGTTAAAATCAATTCTAGATCGTGACTCGAAGGCATTACGATTGGTATGGAAATTCCAAACCGATCTAAGAAGGGTTTTGATAGTTCAAATGTTCCAACATCTTGTGGATTAATTGTTGCATACAAGCAATATTTGTCTACAGTCTTAATTTCATCGTAGTATTTGATAGAACCCTCAGCTAAAAGAGACATTAGTATATCTTGGGCGTATGGAGTTAGACGGTTAACTTCATCAATGATTTTCCAAAAGTTAGTTACAAATTGTCTCCATAAAACTTCTTCTTCTCCGTTATGCATTAACTTCCCTAGTTTAAGTGTCCCAACCAACTTTTCTTCCGTTAGTTGAGGATGACCCCTAATAATTGAATTTTCGATTTCATTTAAAGAAAATCCTGTAAACATGCGTCCTAAAAGCTTTGTAAGGCTTGTTTTCCCTCCTCCGTGTCCACCAACTAATAACATTGCGGAATTTGGCACCAAGGCATTCAAAACGCATAATGAGAGTATTTCTGGTAAAATTTTTGTATTAACTTTTTTAGTTTCGTTATTTAGATATTTTATTTCTAGGTTCTTAGAATGAACAAATAGCTGATTCGCTTGAGTTAAATTGATTATCTTCCACACTTTCTTCCTTAATAAATCTTCTTCTGCTATTTTTGTCGACATTTGAGGAATTCTCGTAAGATTTTTAATATTAAATAAAAATCAGTTCACTTATATAAAAATTAGTATTATTTTGTTAATTCCATCTTAAAAATAACCAATATGCCCCAGATTATTTTCATCTTCGTCTAAAGCGTAAACCAATCCCATTGAAAGTGGTTCTTCGTCACTATCTTTAGTAGATTTTGCAACTTGTTTTAAAGTCTTCAATTTTAAAATGAATGTCCCTCCACACTTTTTACATTTAATAGAAATTTTTCGAACTTGCTCCTTGTCACTTTCGATTTCTTCCTTCTTAAAGGGTTCTAGTAACTTTGGGTCATTATTATCACAATTTTTTAAAAAGCATTGATCTAATGAAATTTTTTCCATTCCTCTTCGAGCAAGTGAAATGAAGGCATAGGATGGGATTAAATCTCTTAGATCTTCTTCATCAGTCATAAGTAATTAAAAAAAATATAATAATTAACTCTTCTTATTATTAATTATTGATCTCCCTATTAGTTTACTTTGGAGCGTAAGATGATCAAGCTTAATTGTATCCAAGGATTATAGTTTCTGGATTAACAATCGTTAATAATTAATTTATTATGTCGGAAAAGGAAGATTTCTCGGAAGAAACATTGGAGCATATCTCTAAGTTAGCGTTACTAGATTTATCGGAGGAAGAAAAAAGCAAACTAGCTAAAGAATTAGGAGATATTCTAAACTATTTTAAAAAGTTAAACGATTTAGATACTACAGATATTAAACCAATGACGCACCCAATTGAAGGCCTTAAAAATGTATTTAGAGAGGATATTCCTTGGAAATCGCTTTCAAACGAAGAAGCGCTTAAGAACGCTAAACACACTAAAGATGGATATTTTAAAACATCGAAAGTAGTAAAAAAGTAATAAATTACTCTTTATATTCCTTATCTAAGAGCTCAATGGCTTTTTCCATATCTTTTAAAGCTTTTTTTCTTTCTTTGGGACTCATATTATAGAAATCGTCCTCGGAATCTGTCCCAATTTTTTGCGACTCAGCCACCGATTTGAATTTCTTATATACTAAGGCGTTTATATATCGTTCGTAATGGCCTACTGCTTTATTAAGATCAGGGTTATCTTTAATCTGTTCCCATAATTCAAGGGTTTCTAGACTTCGAACACCAATGTCAATTCTAAACCAGCTAATTGGAAAGAGTAATTTCTTTTTTATCCCATATTCGATTACTTTGATATTCTCATCATCGATATACACTTCGGCTATTTCGTCCTTGCTGAAAACGATGTTATCGCTAATTATATACATGTTGGCTGCATTTCTTGAGGTACATACAATTCCTACAGCAAATCCTTTGGCTAATCTTAATTTATTGATGAGATCCTCTAATTTTGAACCTTTTATGTGAACATTATTTTTCTTAGTCCCTTGAAATTCAATTTTTATTTTTTTTATGTCTAGATCGTCGCTGATTATTTTAGGAAACAAATCTTTTTCACGGGATCTTTTGTGTGCTTCCAATAATTTATTAATAATCTCGTAATCTAACTTAAGTCCAGGGATAACAGTTGTATTCGCGTCGAGAAACGCATCTACTTCAAAATCAGCGATTCCATAAAAAATTTTTCGATTATTGATAATCTGGTAAATTGTTTTTACAATCGTATCTACTAACGCTTCTGGATCTTCCCGAATCGAATCAAATTCGGTAGTAGTAAAAGTATCAATACTATCTTCTAACCCTTCCTCCTCGTAAAAAGCAGCCCACGACATTTCAGTATAAATATTACCTTCATTGTAGAAATTGTGGTCACTATCGATACTAATAATCGATTTAGCACCTCCAATCTCCACGCCTTTTTTGGTACTGGAAGAACTAAATATTTTCAGTGGTGGATTAAAAAATTCAAGCGACAACTAATTAACCATTTTATAAATAATGCTTTAAAATATTAATAGAGTCCATATTATTAAATATGGTTTTTTTAAGCATCGAAATATAAAAGAAAAAAAGTTATTCGAAAATTAAACCGAACTTATTAGGTTTTAGTTTACGGGTATTTTAACTATAAATGTAGAACCTTTACCTTTTCCTTCAGATTCAGCCCAAATGTCGCCTCGGTGGAGTTTAACAATTTCTTTCGATAAAAACAATCCTAATCCTGTACTTCCTAAATCCATGGTAAGATCTTTTTTAAGTGGAGATTCTATTGTACTGAATTTTTTGAAAAGATTATCAATTTCCTCTTTTGTTAATCCGACTCCTGAATCTTTTATTTCTACATGAGCGAAACGAGCATCTGACTTCAATTTAATACTTATTTTCCCATTAGGGGGAGTATATTTTATCGCATTTGATATAATATTCGTTAAAACAAGTTCTATTCGAGATTCGTCTATGTTCATATAAAGATCAGGTACAATATCAATATCTATATTGTGATTACGTTTGTTGCAAAAATACTTCATTTCTTTGATGCAATTTATTATTATCTCACTCATGTTGGTTTTACTTTTATGGAGTTTAAAAGTTTTAGATTCTATTAAAGAAATATCAAGTAGATCATCCACAAGTTTTTTAATTCTTTTAGTTCCAATGGATGCCATTTCCATTAGTTCTAATTGTTCTGGATTGAAATTATCTTTATGTAATAAGTCTAAAAGTTGGTATGCTCCATAAACGGTTGTGATTGGAGTTTTTAATTCGTGAGAAGCTCGATCAATAAATTCCTTTCTCATTTCATTTAAATCCTTCAGTTTTATCTCTAATTCTTTTGTTTTCGATATATCATAAACCATAACCATTAGAACGGGTCTTTCTCCCAATTTCACCAATGTTGATTCTATGGTTACCCATATGAGACTTCCATCTTTTTTCCTTAATTGGATATCGATTGGATGGACTAACTCACCTTTCGCAATGATTTTTAACCGTTTAAATAGAATTGGTAAATATTCGGGAAGAACAACATTAATACTGTTAAAATTTTTACCAATAAGTGCTTCTTTATCGTAGTTTATTAGTTTTTCTAAAGCAGGATTGCAATCTTCGATTTTACCTAGGATATCTATCAGTAAAATCGAAACAGGTGATTTTTCAAATAGAAATCTATATTTTCCCTCAGATTCTCTTAATTCTTCTTTCGCCTTTTTTCTTTCAGATATGTTTATGAAGGAAGTTAAGAAAGCGGATTTATTTCGAAACATTATACTTTTGTTATAGACTTCTAACCAAATTGTACTACCATCCTTGTGAATTCCTCGAGCCTCATAATATTGAAAACTATCTTTATTTTGCTTACCAATTTTAGTAGCGAATTCAATAATTTTTTTTTTATCATCGGGATAGATAGTTTTAAAAAATTCTCCAGAAGGCCAACTTAATAGTTCATTTATTGAATATCCTAGCATATCCGCAAGTGTTTGGTTGATGTATTGTATCTTTTCATCTTGGATAATAGATATCCCCATTAAAGATTGCTCAGTAATCGTACGGAACTGTTCTTCAGATTCTTTAATTCTTTCTTCAGCTTTGACCATCTCAGTAACATCATGGATTATGCTTCTCATACCCACTATTTTTGAATCATTATAAATTGCTGTTGCATTAATAGTCCCGTAAAAAAAAGTTCCATCCTTTTTTCTAAATTGCATAATACCAGGATCGATAGTTTTACCCCTAAATATCAGGCTAAGATTCCGCAAAACATCATCTCTATCTTCTTCGCGAATGAAATCGTTAGCATTTAATCCTTTTTTAAAGTCTTCATGAGAATATCCGAATATTTCTGATGCAATTGCGTTGGTATAGACTAATTTAAAATCTAAATCAATTTCAAAGATAACTTCTGGCAAAGAATTTGCTAATTCTTTATATTTTCTCTCGGACTCAACCAGTTTTTGAGCAGCTTCTTTTCTTTCACTTATATCTCTTGCAATTGTGAGAACATAGTTTTTGCCGCTTGGATTTTTATAGTAATCGGCAGTTGTCTCCATCCAGACATATTCACCTTTAATATTTTTAATCCTTACTTCAATTGACTTATATCTGTCTTTTAATGCTTTAATAACTAATTCTCGATCGTCTGGATGAATAAGATCTAATGCTTTTTTACCTAATAAGTCCTCTGAAGAATATCCCATCAATTTTTTATGAGCTTTTTCATTGACATAATCTATTTTTAAGTGATTATCAATCACTGTAATTAAATCTTGGGCATTTTCTGATAATAGCCTATACTTTTCTTCTGACTCTATTATTTTTTCCTGAGTAGTTTTCATCTCTGTAATGTCATGAATTATACACCTGACGCCAATAACTCTATTATCTCTAAAAATTCGGTTTGCGTAAACATTAGCAAAAAAAGATGTTCCATCTTTTCTCATTAATTTCAATATTAATGGTTTTACATAATCTCCCCTAAAAATTTGCTTAGTTTGTTTTAGAACCGTTTCCTTATCATCTAAAGAGATAAATTGAAAAATATTCATACCATCTCTGAATTCTTCCGTTGTATAACCAAATATTTTAGAAGCGATTAAATTAGTATAAGTAATATTGAAAGCTAAGTCAATATCAAAAATAACCTCTGGAAGAGAATCCGCCAAAACTCGGTAATTTTCTTCAGAATCTTTTACATCTTGTTCTAAACTCTTGCGTAGGCTTATGTCTTGTGTTAAGACTTCGATATAGCTTTTTTTATCAAGTGTTATTTTCGAAGCAGTAACATTAACCCAAATAAGTTTTTTATTTTTGTTATATATTTTAATATCTTCCGGGCCAAATATACCTCCCTTGAATAAGTGAGTAAAAATCTTTTTCATACGAACCATTTCATCTTCAGGAACAATAAATAGCTCGGTGAATCTAAAACCAATTAAGCTTTCTCTTTTAAATCCAAACAAACTTATCGTAGCAGAATTTAATTCTGCTATTTGACCGCTATCATCTATTAATACGATAGAGATTGGTGATTTGTCAAACAGTAGTTTATAACTGTCTTGAAAGAGGAGTGATTCCTCAATTTTATCATCTGGGGGTATCAAAATTCTTTAATAATAAATTTCTAGTTTAATCTATTTTCAATTGAAAATTAGTAAAGTAATAAATTCAGTATTTTTTAATATTCTCTTTGATCTCAATGTGCATTCGATTATTTAGGATCAAAAAGTAAATCTTGATGTTTCTTACGAAACTCTGAATATTGATAAAGAACTTCTAGACATTTTGGTGGAGCATCCCAGAAGTCAAAAGTAGGTAAATCATATGACATAAATTTTTGATACCAAGAAAATCTATATGGGAATGGTCCACAGAAATAAACAGGGATAGAAAACTTTTTCATTAGACGCTTTATAGGTTTTATTACTGATCGATCTAACATTAAAGCCATATTTTTTGTATTATCATCGATCACCATTCCAGAACTTTCGATTGTTCTTATCACATCAGTAAAGTCAAAAAGACCCCAGATGATAATACTATCAACTTCTCCAGATTTCATTAATATCTTCGGAAAATTATAAAATAAGTTTAAAAAGTTCACATCAAAGGTTACATCAATAGGGTTGTTTGCACTTGCGGTAAATGGTATTAACTCTGATAGTTCACCCTTCAGTTTAGCAGAAAATTCTGGAACCTCTAATCCATATAGTTCTGAGGTTTTTGCCATCATTGAGCCGCTACCTCCTGAATCTGTAATAATTCCAACCCGTTTGCCTTTCATAAATATGTTGTATTTTTGAGCGAAGGATAATGTCCTCAAATAGTATAAGAAGTCCGTAATAGAGTTAGTTGGGATTATACCAGTATCCTTGAAAACTGCATCAAATATTTTTTGATTACCACTTAAAGAACCAGTATGACTTCTTATCGACCTATTCGCAGCATTAGTTCCTCCAGTATAAATTGCCACAATTGGTTTTTTAGGAGTTATTTCTTTTACAAGCTTAATAAATTCCTTTCCTCGTTTGATTTCTTCAATATAAAGTCCTATTACCTCAGTATGGGGATCATCCTTAAAGTAGTGTAAAAAATCGACCATATCGATATTTCTTTCATTACCTATTGAAATCGATTTGCTAATATTTACACCCATTTCTTTCGCATGCCAGAAAGTTTGGGCAGCTACTGTGCCTGATTGGCTAATTATTGAAATATTACCCCTTTTTGGAGTAGCATATGGCCAAAAGGTGTTAATATGTGTATTTTCGTTTTCAGGAAACCCATACCAAGCGTTATAGATACCCAAACAATTTGGACCAATAAAACGCATGTTATACATTCTAGCAATATTATCAATCTTGTTTGATAATTTAACTCCTTCTTCTCCAATCTCTCTAAATCCCCCAGAAGTAATTAATAGGTTTTTAATTCCCTTTTGTCCGCATTCTTCCATAACTTGAGGAACCGCTCTGGTAGGTAAAATAAGGAACGCAAGATCAGGTACTATTGGTAAATCCAATACGGACTTATATGTCTTGAATCCTTGAACATTATCTAGCCGGGGATGTATTGGATAAATATTATTGCTAAATCCACCGCCAGTAATTATGTTTCGTAGCTGCATTGAACCCATTGTCGTAAGTAAATTATTATTCGCTCCAAATACCGTAATGCTCGTTGGATTAAGAAATGGATGCAAAAAATGATTTTTGTTTGGTTCTTTTCCCTGGTTTTCAGTCAAATTTAAACTCAATTCTAAGAATAATTTTTACATAAAATCAATTAATTTAATTAAATTACGCTTGAAATATGAGGTTTTTCTATTTTTGTTTGATTTTAGAAGAGAAGAATTTTTTAATAGTACTTACGCTCTTAAATTTAGGTTGAGTTTGCATTTTTCGTAAGTTGTATAAAAAATAAGTTTAAAAAGACAGAATTTATTATCTAAGAAAAAAAAGGAGATAGATATGCACGTAATAGTGTTATTTGGAATATTATTATTAATTTTTCTTCGCATAATAGGATTAATTATCTCAATTGAATTTTTACGAGAATTAAAAGATTTAAAATTTAAAATTTTAATAATAGGATGGTCAGTTTGGATAATAGCAGGATTCTCCGCTCTACTAATAGGTATCTTTGAAACTGAACCTTTAAGAGAGGTTTTTCTTCTTATAAACAATATGACCACATCAATAGCAATATTATACGTGTTGATGGGTTTATACTCTTATTTCCAGGCAATATCCAGAAAAATTATAGCAATTTTTAGTGTCTTATCTATATTAATCCCATTAGTAGCTTTCTTAATGAGAATATATTCGAATATTTTTAATTTTTCTTCGGGAATTTTATTTATAATTGTATTTATTTACAGTTTTTTACCGTTAAGGAAGACTGAAGTTTTTAAAAAAGAGCTTTCAATCAAGTCGTTTTATTGGTATTTGATTTTCGTCTTTACCGTTTATGCTTTTATCATATTCTATGTGATATATCTTTTGCAGGGATACTCCTTCGGATTTTATTCTGACGAATTTAACATCCCCATGTTTATTAATTACTTTCTTGGTATTATTACTAATATAGTTATACTTATTTATTCCATTCATCTAGAATACGACATATCAAAAATTCAAAAGAATAACCTAAGAGACAAATATTCCCACGATTTGGGAAATCTCGTTCAAGTAATCTATAGCGCTGCGATTTTGACTAATGTAGATGAAGATTTGAATAAAGAAAAGACAGAAAATTCAGAGTTAATTCAAAAAAAGTGTGAAGAGGCCGCTAAATTAATTAAAGATATTAAAAAAACATAATAAGGCTAGGTGGATTAAAAATGGCTACGATTTTCCTCATTGACGATGATTCGAGTATTGTCACACTCTTTGATAAATTTCTAACAATTTTGGGGCATGAAATCGTAGCCAAAGCTTACAATGGTGATGAAGCGGTTAAAATTTTTCATGAATTTCGAATCAGTCCTGATGTTATTTTAATGGATCATCGGATGCCAAAAAAGGATGGTTTAACGGCAGCAAAGGAAATTTTAAGGTTAAATAATAAGAGCAAGATCATTTTCTTTAGCGCTGATTATTCCATAAAAGAAAAAGCGTTAGCTTTAGGAGCAAAATATTTTTTGGAGAAACCTTTTCAACTAGATAAACTCTCAAATGTTATTAAAAAAATAATTACAGAAAAATAATAGCCTTATCTTATTTGTAATGACTGTTTAAAAGCAATATCATGTCTTAAGTTCTATTTCAGCAGAATAACCGGGAATAACGCCTTCATAAGAAACAATTTTCTTTTCTTTTAATTTCTTTAGAATCAATCTAACGCCTTCAAATTCTTCTTGACACATTGTTTGGAGTTCCTTGTAGTTTAATTTTCCCCCATTTTCTTCTAACTTCTTGATGATAAATTCTTCTTCTATTGATAGTTCTGACATACTATTAAAGTTAAAAACTAAATATTAATATTTAATCCATTTCATTTTTTACCAGTACTACCAAACCCTCCTAATCCTCGCTCGGATTCTGGTAGTTCATCAGTTTCTACAAACTCGTATTGATGGATTTTACCTAGAATTATTTGACATATCCTTTCTCCCCTTCTTAAAGTAATATCCTTATTTGAAAGGTTTACAACTATTGCCATCCATTCGTTTCTATACCCCGTATCAATCGTTCCAGGAGAATTTACGATAGATAATCCCTCCCATAAACCTAAGCCGCTACGAGGAACGACTTTAAAGTAATATCCTTCAGGAATGGCGGTTGCAAAACCTAATGGACAACCAATTCGCTCTAAGGGTCTAAGCGTATATATGTCAGAATTGATTTCTAATAGTTCTTTTTTGCCGTTTTCGTTAATAATTTTCTTGAATCCCATTATATAGGCGTCAGCACCAGCGTCTCCTTTTTTTGAAGGTTTAGGGACAATAACATCGCTGTTAAGTTTCTTGAAAGGTATTCTCAATTTCTCTGTATCCTTTTTCATCTTAATTCATCTTATATTTCGGAATATAAAAAAGAGTTGCTATTAAAGAATAATTAATACTGATAAGAAAAAATATTATAAAACCATTAATCATTAACAGAATTATCATTCAAAGATTTAAGTATTGAAATAATTATTAAGTGAGAGAATATGATAGAAACAGATAGATACGACCCTCGATTAGATAGGGAAGCACTTAAAGAGTTATTCGAAGATTTTATCGAAAACAAATCATATTTCATATCAACTTGGCAAAATTTTGAAAAAGAATTAAATAAAAGAGTTTTGGACCTTCAGTACCGAAATTCTATGATAGTCGCTAAAGAAGAAGGTGTAATCGTTGGTTGGGGGACTTATACCTTGATTGAAGATTATTTAGGCAATAAAAGAGCTCTGATACATCAGATTCTAACTAAAAAGGAAGATTCATATAGGAAGGGAATTGAGGAACAAATAATTCGAGAATTGAAATTGTATATTAAAAGAAGTCTTAATTTAGATAAGGTCTTTTTAATTTGCCAAGATTCAGATAGCGGTTTAAGAAATTTAGTTATGAAATTAGGTGCTAAAAAATCAAAGGATTTTTGGTATGAAAACGAAATCTAAGTGAAAATTCTTGACTGATAAAGAAAATCTGATTGAAAAAGCGAGAGTTCTAATAAAAAGTGAAGAATTCGAAAAGGCAATAAAGATTCTAGAAGATCTTTATCAAGAAAACTCTGAGATCGTCATAAAAAACAACCTCATCGATGCTTTATTTGCGTATGGTGGGTATTTAAATGATAATTACATTTTAGAATACGAGAAATCTACTACTTTTTTCAAACGGATAATAGAGCTCGACCCAAATAATTATAGGGCACATTATAATCTAGGGATTGCCTATTTTAATTTAGACCTATTTGAGGAGGCTCTAAACTCATATGAAATGGCAATTTCGATTAACCCGGATTATAAACATAGCTATTATAACATCGGATTACTCCATGAAGCAACTGAAAACTTTGAGAAAGCTGTTAAAGCTTATGAGAAAGCTTTGGAAATTGATCCTAATTATGTTTACGCCATGCACGCACTGAAAGCAGTTAGGATGATTATGGATAATTCCGTGGAATGCAAAAGTAAAACTCAAGAGATAAATGATACAGTTGAGAAATTGAAATCAATATTAAGTATTTCAAAACGAGTAAGATTTGATATGATACAAGATATCCTAAATGTAAATAGGGAAACCCTACTGGATATTATTATTATCTGGGGAAATAAAAATTACTGCGAAATCGATGGAGATTATTTAATCATAAACAAAGAATCCTTGGCTCAATTTATTGAAGATTTAAATCAAAATGGTATAGAAGTTTAACTTTTTTAGATTACTTTTTCAAGAGTTTATTGTTTATAACGCAACATGCTATAACAACAACTAAAGATATAATTCCCGCGACAATATACCCCCCGTAAGTATCTAAGAACGCTTCCATAAAATCTCCTTCATCTTTTAATTATCGAAAATTTAAATTATATGATGATTTAACCCATGGATGTTTTTAAAATTAATTTATAAAAAAAAAAGAATTTGGAATATATTAGCACAAATAGAAAAAAAATAGAAAA
The DNA here is from genome assembly GCA_013375495.1 of Promethearchaeota archaeon. The sequence goes on along the minus strand of JABXKC010000003.1, from coordinate 165,120 downwards.
TATAATTTAAAAACTCTTTATCGTTCAATCTGGAAATTAACTTGTACTCGAACTCTATATATGAGCTTGTCTTGATCTTCTTTTACTTTAACATCAGATTCAACAATTTGGATGTTTCTAATACCACGAAGTGATTTTTTAGCCTCATCGTAAGCAGCTTTTACCGCTTCTGCCCAATTTTTATCGCTTGTAGCCACTAGTTGAATACTTTTATAAACTGTAATTTTCTTTCACCTTCTAATTATTATGATATTAATTTTATTGTAGAAATTATAGTAAGACTAATTGTTTTTTTTTATTATTTAAATATTTCTGTAATAATATCTGAAAAGTAAAATCAAGAGAAAAAAAATAAAAATTATATGATTTATTAAAAAAATTGAATTAAGCGTCAATATTTTCGATCAATGTAGAGATTCCCTGTCCTCCTCCGATACATGCGGTAGCAATCCCATATTTCGCTTTTTTATCTTTTAAGATCCGGGCCAATGTACCAGGTAATCTTACCATGGTAGCGCCTAATGGATGCCCAATTGCAGTTGATCCTCCCATGACATTAACCTTTTCTTCAGGAATGTTAAAATGTTTCATACAGTTTAAAGCAACAATGCAGAATGCTTCATTTATTTCCCAATAATCTATGTCATCAGCTTTCAATCCTGCGTGTTTTAGAGCCATTTCAGATGCTGGCACTGGACCACGACCCATCACACTAGGATCAACTCCACCCCAGCCAAGTGAAACTATTCTCGCCATAGGTTCAAGACCTCGTTTCTTAGCTTCTTCAGCTTCCATAATTACGCAGGCAGTTGCACCTGCATTTAAGGGTGACGAATTCCCGGCGGTAATAACACCCTCAGGAGTTCCCTCTCTTTCTTTATAGCCGGCTCTACCTCCATTCTTCTCTAAGAAAAAGGGCTTAGATAGTCGTCTTAATCCAGTAACACTTTCCAGGGTTGATTTTCTCGCTGCCAAATCCTTATCGACTAGTAATGGTTCTTCAATATTTCCCTCAGCATGACATTCAATAGGAATTATTTCGCCTTTAAACCAACCAGCTTCTTGATTCTCAACTGTTAAATTATGGGCTCTTACCCCAAATTTGTCCATGTCTTCTTTAGTGAAGTTAGGAATTTCTTGTTCATATAATTTTTGAGCAGTTTGCAGCATATTGATAGCATTTAAGATATCATATTGTGGTCGATACCATTCGCTTTTCTTGTTAATCATTTTTAAATTCGGATTAACATGAGTGTTTTGCATATCAACGCGCGTCATGTGTTCAACACCAGTAGCTAAACACACTTTGCTATATCCCGTCATAATCTCCATAATACCTACATGCATCCCTGCGCCTGCAGATCCACACTGTTTATCAACGAACAGTGAAGATACTTCAACTGGGAATTCTGCAAGAAATAACGGAAGTTTACCTCCATAAGTCCAATTTTCATAAACGCCCATGGCAGTACCGACAGTTACCTCATCAATATCCTTTTTCTCGATTCCTTTATCTGCAAGTTTTCCATCAAAAAACTTCATCAGCAAAGTCGCTAAAAGCTCATCACTTCTAATTTCACCAAAAGCATCTCTTTCGGGTTGTTTTGGTCTAGAACGAGAAAAAGCGGTTCGTGCGTAATCAATTAACCAAACTTCTTTTAAATCCATTTTTATATATCCCTCTTATTTTATAATATTTTTAAATCGAAATTTTCAATAAATTTTTGATATTAAGTTATGAAGGTTGAAAAATATATTAAAGTTTTTGATATTAAGATTATGGGAATTAAAACAATCAATTATTCATTTTGATAATTTAACTAGAAATTAATAAGATTTTATTAGTATTATTTTTATTTTTGGAATATTTAGTTAAACTATGACTGACACAATCGTATCAATTATTGCTGGATCTGAATCAGATAAAAATGTCTGCGAGAAAGCAGAAAAAGTATTAAATGAAAATAACATCCCTTATGAACTTAAAATCATTTCTGCACACCGGGATCCAGATAAACTAGACGATTATTTAAAAAGTTGCCAATCCTTGGTATATATAACTGTCGCCGGGTTGTCAGCGGCTTTACCAGGCGTTGTAGCTTCTAAAACAGAAAAACCTGTTATTGGAGTGCCTGTTAGCGCTAAATTAGGGGGATTAGATGCGCTATTATCTATTGTGCAAATGCCTCCTAGAATTCCTGTAGCTTGTGTAGGAATAGATAGAGGTGAAAACGCAGCATATTTAGCCATTAGAATTCTCAATTTGTCCAAGAAATAATACTATGGTGAATATCGTGAATGAGAACTTAATCGAACTTGGAAAAAAGAACGCTGCGTTTACTGCAGTTGAAGAAAATGTTAAAAAAAACATGATTTTGGGAATTGGGAGTGGTTCTACCGTAGTATATGCTGTGGAAGCAATCGCGGAGATTAATCAAAATAACAATCTAAATCTTAAATGCATCCCAACTTCATTTCAATCACACCAATTAATAGTGGAAAACGGTCTTACCCTGGTTTCGCTAGACCAATATCCTGAGATTGATCTGGATATTGATGGAGCGGATGAAATTGACAAGTCTTTAAATTTAATTAAGGGTGGTGGAGGTTGTTTAGTCCAGGAGAAAATTATTGCGTCCTCTTCAAAGAAATTAGTTATTATTGCAGATTATACTAAAAAATCGGAGTATTTGGGAGAACATTGGAAAAAAGGAGTGCCCATTGAGATAATTCCGTTAGCACATGTTCCTATTATGAAAAGATTAGAAAAATTAGGAGGTACCCCCGTGTTAAGGATGGCTCAAGCAAAAGCAGGACCAGTTGTCAGCGATAATGGAAATTTTATTATCGATGTTGATTTTGGTAAAATCGAAAATCCACCTGACCTTAATAGTAAGTTATTAAAGATTCCTGGAGTTGTAGATTCGGGACTTTTTGTGAACATGGCATCAAAAGCATATATTGGTCTAAAGGATGGCAAGGTAGAAATACTTGAATAAATTAAAGGATAAAACTCCATTTCTAAAATAGTTATATTTTAGTTTTTTTTTCCGTATTTCTTTTAATAAAAAGGGAATAGTAATTTATTCCTTTAATTTTAAAGATTTACCACAACTTGGGCAGAAATTTCTTTGAACCGTTAATTGATACCCACAATAAGGACAATAATGAACAAATTCTTGATTGTATTCGTATGGCTCTTGAATAGAATCATCTCCATAATATTGTTCGTAATATCCTCCAGACGAAGTTGATATGCGAGTTTTTTTCTTTCTTTTAAGGTATAGCGAAATACCAACAATTATTCCGATCACAACTACAACTCCAATAATGATTAAAGGTAAGATTAAATCTAATGATAGAGAGGGTTGGATTAACAATGCAATTATAAAATCTTCTGATTCGCCTTCGCTGTCAAAAGCAGTTATCATCAATATTGCTAAATAACCATCTTGAGAAACGGAGTTATATTGAGATGCTGTTGAAAGTTGTTTAGTTCCAGTTATAGATGGAAAGGACATAGTATATGGTATTGTAAACCGCCCATTATGAGTGTTCGAGCTTAATTTATAAGCAAGATCGGAATAGATATAAGTACTTGGATTTATAGGAACGATTGTATTATTTAGTGAGATTGATACAATAAAGAAGTTAACAGACACTCTCATTTCTGAACTATCTTGATCCTCATAACTAACTGAATCTATTATGTTTATTTCAAACTCTAGTTGATTACCCTGACTTACAGCAAACACATCTACACTATCTTCTGTATGAGTTTCATCAAAAAAGATTATTTGAGAAGTATCAGTTACAATTACATTTGAAGTTTCTTCATCGAACTCAGGGGGATTATTTACGATTTCTGAAACTAATCTTGGTGAGTGAGGATTGTAATAATTAAAACTTGGATTGTATGGCAGGATGTAAAATATGACAAAACCAGATGGATCCATAGAATTTAAACCATAACTAATAGAGTATTCGAAAGGATCGGGAGGCGGATTAGACAGTATAAACGTTTTGTTAATAGTACCTTCTTCATTATAATAAGAAAAGGGTAATATTGACAAGTAAGACATTACATCATAACTACTTCTATCAAGCCTAGCATCAATATCCAACGATTCAAAGCCACTTCTCTCTAAATCGGTTGTAGTAAAAATACTTGAAATTTGTGGTATTTGGGATGAATTGTAATATAGGATTTTAGAGGTTTTATTGTAAGTCTTATCTCCGATTGTTAAGTTTGCCCTAATAATGTATGGCTTATCACTAGAAGTTGGCAGAGAAAAGGTATTATTAATCGAAATCCCGGCAGAGGTTGAAACCATATCAAAAGTATCGAAATAACCATCATTTTCTACTGAGACATTTAAATATGAATTTAGATAGGTTGAATCAATTGGTACTTCTGCATTCTTATCCTTAATAAAGATTGAGATGTTAAATTGAGAAGATGGCGTGCTTTCTGATGGTAGATAAATATCTATAGAAATGTTATCCTTATCAAAGAAATAATTCATGAGATTTCTTGTTAAGAATTGATGGTCCTGACGGTAAGAAGATGATTCATATAAGTCAGCAGTCCAGTGTAGATCGCCAAACGCTACGAAACGACCCCCTCCAATGACGCTATTATCATACGCTGCTGCAACTGCCTTTCCATTTGATGCAGCAATAACATCTGCAGATTCGGTTACAGTTAAGGTACTTCCATAGTTCCAAATAAACTTATTTACATCCTGAAATATTAGAGAATGATTTAAATCTGTTATGGATTGAGTGTCCACTGTCGCTCCAATTCCGAGCCAGTTTTCATCAGCAATATTCTCATTATTAATTTCAATTCCTAAATTAAGGTAAGAAAAAAGGTCGTTTATATTATCAACACATAAATCTTGATACCTCGTTCCCAAAAATAGTATATTACCCCCATTATCAAAATAATCTTTCATATTTTTAAATTCAAGAGGATTAAACGGTAAGATAGGATTTTGCAATACAACCAAATCGTATTGAGCTAATAGTTCTTCAGTTAATATAGAATTACTCGTAGATCTATCGTAACTTGGAGTCCAAAATTCTGCTAAATAATCAATAGATATATTTAAATCCGTGATATCTCTCATCCAATTATAAAAGTCCATCTGGTAGAATGAAAGTCCTGAGAACAAATCATTCAAACCATGGTAAGATTCCATCAGAATTTTGTACTCTGGCAATCGGACTTCAATCGAAACCAAAATTTTGTCGTATAATCCATTTCCGGACGTAATATTTATTTCAAATGATCTCGTTCCTGGTACTGCATCAGAATCTATCTCCGCTCTTAATGCTACGAAATCTACACCGGCACCATCAAATATTATTTGAGGTTTATCTACGGATAATGTTATTCCATCTATATTGGTTGGGTAGTTGATATCTAATGTAGAATTTTTACCAGAGATAACCGTTAAGTTAAATAATTGATTATCTCCGGGAAAATTTATCAAATCGTAAGGGTTTATAGGTAGCTCATTAGGTGTGATTTTGGCTATATTGTTAACATCAGAATAAGTCCCATTTAAATCATCTAAATATACAAGTGAAGCGGTTAAATTAATTATTCCGTAACCAGACTTCATAAATTCAGCGTCGCCCTCATTCGAAAGAACCTGAGCGCCTTCTAAAAGAGCAACTCTTGCAGTTTCAGGAGTAATGGAGGGATACGCTTGCTTTAAAATCGCTAAAGCCCCTGCAACTATAGGACATGCCATACTCGTTCCACTTAGTGGTATGTAATCCCCATCACCGGAATAATCAAAAAAATCTCCAACTAAACGATTTTCATCCGATATTACCGTATTGGGAGCCTCAGTTGATATAATGTGCACCCCTGGAGCGACTATATCTGGATAACTCAGATATGATAACGATGGACCCCAACTACTAAAGGAAGCAAGATTATTATTACTATCGGAAGCACCTACTGAGATAACATCAATACCAGATGCCGGAGAGCCCCCAGAAATATATTCAGGACCGGAATTTCCAGCCGACGATACACAAATTACGCCAAGTTCGGTAGCATTGGCAAGTGCTAATATTATAGGATCACTTGCGATTGGATAGGTATCACCGAAACTCATAGAGATAATGTCAGCTCCCGCTGTATTAACGCTCCATTGAATGGCACTAATGACATCACCTTCTTCTAATCCTGAACTACCACCTGCTCTCGCGTTTATCAAAGAAACTCCGGGTGCAACTCCTCGATACTTTCCGCCAGAAGCACTGCCATTTCCTCCAATGATGCCGGCAACATGAGTTCCATGACCAATATCATCGTTATATTCAAAAGGTAATTCATCTGTAACAAAATTCTCATTCGCCACGATGTTTAAATCGGGGTGTTCATATATACCAGTATCAAGAACAGCAACCTTTACCCCAGTACCATCATAAACTAAATTCTCGGCCCCTATTGCTGGCAACCACCAATTAGGATAATTATTTGTGTTTAAAGCACTAGTTTTTGGCAATTGTTCTTGATAGTAAGGTGATTCATAAATTCTTGACTTGAAAATTTTTTCTAAAGCCAAAATCTCTTGTAATGTTTCCTTCTTAGCAAATAATTCATGAGGATCACACTTCAGATATACAGCCGGAATGATATCGTAATTATCTATTATTTCATACTCATCTATAATAGAGCTTATCAATTCAATTCGCTCTGATTTTGAAGTTTCTTCTTTAAAAAGCATTATAATTTTTATTTCAGTAACATCAGATTTTTGAGTTGATTCAATACTTTTAATTAAGAGTTCTCCAAATATGTTATCTTGTTTATTAATTGATAATGTCGAATCGAAATTTCCATTATCTATATGGTTTGAAGTTATAAACGACATATCATCAATCTTTAATTCAATATCGGCAAGATTAGAACGATTTCCGTTATGTAAGAAGCCTACTCCAAGAAATGGACTGATAACCGAGTTAATTATCAAAATACTAATTAGTACGAATTTAAATTTGCTCCAAAGATTTTTCATAATCTTCAAATAATAAAATAGCTATTTATTTCTTCCTTTAATAGTTCAAAAACCATAATTTTTTTTAAAAATACATTATTATTTAAATCTACAGCTAACGATCTTTAATCTGTCTGAAAATTGCAGAATTAAGAAAAGTTTTATTCATACGGGGCTGTGGATTAGTCGCAGATCGTTCGCTTGGCATGCGAAAGGCCGGGGGTTCAATTCCCCCCAGCTCCACTATTTATTTAACCTATAAAATATTTAAATTTATTTGGATTTAATAAAGGATTAAAAACAAAGATATTTTATTTTTTTAAAACTAATCCGAGGATACCACCAAGTATCAGTAAAATGGGATCAAGAAAAAAAAATGAACCAGTAAGCGTAATTGGAATTTGAGTAACAGCTATATTAGTACCTAAGGGTATAAGCGCTCCAATAAGACCAAGAATTCCACCGTTTAATGCCATAACACTTCCAAATTTCTTATAAAAAATAGCAATACTTCCGCCAATGATTCCTAATGCACCCCAGACTATTGTGCATACAAATCCTATTATCAATAATTCAGGATAAAGTCCGACTTCATAATGGAACAATCCAGCATCTGATAAAATATATCCGATGGCGATTAATTTTTCGGAAAATAAAAAGCTTGAAAAAATAAAAATAATTCCTCCAATTAAACTTAAAATTGGTCCAATCAATAACTTCCCTTTTATAACCATTTTTTCTAACTTAACTAGGTGAGATTTAATTAATTCTTATCGGTTTTATATAAATAAGAATATATTCTATTTAGATTTTAAATTCGTGAAATTCCGGTTTCACGAACTTTTTATGCATTTTTATAAGCTAAAAAACCTTAATTTAACTTGAATGAAATGAAAAAGGTTGGAATTTTAGGAGGAATGTCATACGAGTCGACCATAAAATACTACGATTTGTTTCTTCAGAAGTATTACGATAGATACCACGATTACGATTATCCAGAAATTCTCATTTATAGTTTTAATTTTCAAAAAGTAATTGATTACGAATTGGGTGACGATGAAGATATTTATGTAGACTATTTGATGACCGGTATTAATTCCTTAGAAAAAGGTGGAGTAAACTTTATAGTTATGGCAGCAAATTCACCTCATGCGGTTTATGATAAATTGGTGCTAAGGTCAAAGGTCCCAATATTAAGTATCGTAGAAACTACAGCTGAAAAAGCGCAACAAGAGAATTTAAAAAAGCTTTTACTATTAGGCATAAAATTTACGATGCAATCTTCATTTTACAAAGAATATTTTGCTAAATTAGATATGGAAGTTATAACTCCTATAGACTCAGAACAGGATATAGTAAACCAAATTATTTTTGATGAGTTAGTGATTGGCAAGTTTTCAAAAGAGAGCAAACAAATGCTCTTAAAAATCATAAATAACTACAATGTTGATGGTGTTATTCTTGGATGCACTGAATTGCCTTTAGTACTCCAACAAAATGATACTAACATAATATTGCTCGATACCTTAGAACTTCATGTAGAAGCCGCCCTACAATATTGTTTAGATCAGAGATGAAACTTAAAAATTTCTTACTTTCCGAACATATTTTTTAAATATTAAGCGGTTTGAAAGCTTTTTTAATTCCCAAACGCTATTTAATAATTAATACAATAATGAATAAGTGGTAATTTCTATAGGACGCTTTAAGCTCACAACGATTAAAATAAAGGATTTAACCCCAATTATTTTAGTCATGTTGTTGCTATTCGTATCAATAGCTTGTGCCAATATGCTAATTCCGAGTTATGGGGTTATTCGATTTGAGTTTAATATTCCTGAAGCGCTCATAGCAATTCCAGATTCATTTTTTTTGCTGACTAGTGCAATATTTGCTTTAATTTGGGGATATTATACTGATAGAATTGATAGAACCAAAGTAATAATAGCAGGTGCTTTTTCTTGGACTTTCGGTATGATGTTGACAGGTTTCTCAGCATCATTTATAATTCTGCTGATTTCAAGGATGGTAAGTGGAATTGGTCTGGGATGTGTAATACCAGTCGGCTATTCCATTATATCCGATGCGATTCCACCGGATGAAAGATCTGGATGGTTTGGTACGCTTGCAATATTAAGCTCTATTTCAAATGGTATTGGTCAAGCTTTATCTTCCTTTGTGGGACCGATATTAGGTCCCCAAGGCTGGAGATTCCCATTTTTTTTGTTATCGGGAATTAGTATTGTAATAGTATTCGTCCTATTTTTTGTTAAAATCCCTCAACGGGGAGCCAGCGAGAATGAGTTACTAGATTTAGTCGAGTTGAATTTAGAATATAGTTATAAAATTTCAAAAAAAGATTTAGGCAATATCCTAAAAAAAAAGACGAACAAATATTTAATCATCCAGGGCTTTTTCGCAATTATTCCTGGAACTTTTTTTGTTTATTTTATGACATCAATGCTTTCAACTCATTATTTTGACATTTTACCTAACGAAATTAGGCTGCAAACAGCTGCAATATTTGCTGGTCTATTAGGTGTAGGTTACCTATTAGGAAATGCAATAATGTCTTATGTAGGTGATACATTATTTCGAAAAAATAAAAAAAATCGAACTCGATTAGCCACAGCGTGTATGGTACTCAGTATTCCATTCGTCCTCTTAACTTTATTTTCTATACAACCTATTAGCAGTGAAGTGGTTTCTAATCTAAATTATCCTATTCCAATTCCCCCCGGGGATATGACTTCATATGTTTTTTTAACCATTATAGAGATTTTTAGAGTTTCTCCAAGTTATATTTATTATTTCATATTTGGCTTTATAGGAGCAGTATTAAGTACGGGTTGGGTCTCAAATAAGAATGCCGTTATGGTGGATGTTAATCTTCCTGAACATAGAGGTACTTCCACTTCCTTTTTTAGTCTCGCAGAGCAAGTAGGGAAAGGAGTAACACTATTGATATCATTTACTCTAATATCACTTTTTGGGAGTGTATTTAACATGATGCTCTTTGCGGTATTCCTTTGGATTCCCTCTGCTTTTCTTTGGTTACTCGCAGGTAAATCTGTCGAAGTTGACATGGAAAATAAATCTACAATTCTTTCGGAAAGAAAACAAATTAATTTGTTGGATTTTATCTTTGAATTAGAAATTCAAATGGATAGAGCCACTCAAAAAGTTCAAGATTCAAAATACTACATTTTATCAGATCCTGTAAAATTTAACAAGCTTTTAGACGAAGCTATTACAATTTTAAGTAATTGTGAAAAGGAAGGTGAATTTAGGAGTATTACTAAAATAGAGAAACGAGCTCATGATTTAAATATTAAGACAAATTCAATCAAAAATATGGCTAATCAAATATTTAAGATTCTTGAATTAGAGGATTTAACTGCTAAAGAAATAGACATGTTTAGAGAGGATTTAAGGCAGCTAATTTTTAAAATTGCGGAAGGAGAAAGAAGTACTTTTGGAGATCTTCAAATATATTACGAAGATGCTTATTTGAAGATAATTGAAGCTCGACTTTTGAGAAAAAATGATTTAATTAAAAGTAGAGAGAAAATCTTGGAAGCAATTAATATCTACGGTAGATTAAAGAATCTGCTGAATGAACGTTTAGACATCATCTTAGACAATTCGGAGCTATCTGACGAAGATAAATTTGTGTACGATAAAGAGCAAAAACTTTTAGAAAAATGTTCTAAAGCTTTAATAGCAACAAACAATTTAAAAGATGAATTTGAAGGAATTTTTGAGAAATTAGAAGAGAAAGGGATTAATGAAAAAGACTTAAAAAAAATATCTGAATTAACTTTAGAATACAACATAAACCTCTATAAAGTAATTGTGGAAACTTTTGGTCAAGATAAAAAGACTAAAGACACAATTCTAGAGGTTCTAAATGAAATAGATGCAATTTTTAACGATTACGATAAGTTAAAGGAATTAGAATTGAAAGTATTTTAAAATTATAATTTCATATCTTACTAATTGTTTAAAAATTCTGATTTTAAAATCTCTTTAAAAGTAGTTCTTTCGTTATTTACTAACTCCTGGCTGCTTTTTCCTTTATGATTATAATTATCAGGACTATCGTTATTTGAGAATAAATTCACAAGTAAAATTAAACAGTTCTTGAGTTCTAAATCGTTTGTTCTTCCCGAATTAAAGTTATTCATAATTTTAATAAGGAGATTGCTTGACCAAACTTTGTTAAATTGAGATAGGTCTATCTCTTCATCCTTAGATTTTCGGTAGTAAAAATCTAAGATATTAGCTATGCAATCCATTTTTAATTTATTCCTATACTCTTGTGAGAGTTCAAGAGTTACATAAATTTGTGCTCTTGAAAATCTATTAATCTTTATTACTATGTTTACTGATACATGCTAATTCGAGTATAAAAATATTTTTGCTTTTATGTCGCAAGAGAAAAAAGAAGAGTTCTTAAAATTATCTGATAAGCTTTAAATTAAATTTTTTTTTATTATATGTTTACTTCGACGCTTTCTATAAAATTGTCAATAGCTTGTTCTAGATCAATTAAATCTTCTACTTCTTTTATATCAGAACTAGCAATTCTGTTTAGAAATTCCTTTAGAAGTTTTTCTTTTTCTTTATCCTGAGGAAAGATTAAACTGCTTTTGTAATGTTCGTAATCCAAGATATTAGTAAATACCAAGAAGAGAATCTCAATATGACTGTATTCTATCAAGGTAAGAAGTTTATCTTTCGTAATGAGCGACTTTGTCTGGTCTGTGTAAAATCCTGAAAGATCGTTGTAATAATTAGTTATACGAGCAACATTATCTAGCTGTGCTTGTAACGCAGCTTGACTTATGGGAGTATCATCACTATACATAATCTCAAAATATGCATTGATGAAATCTTTTAGTTTTTGGAGTTTTTGCTGAAACACGCGAGTTTTAACAATTCTTGTAAACATCGGGCTCTTTTTATCTTTATAAAATCTTAATTCAAACTTAACAATTGCTAAGATATCGAGAAATAATTCCTTTATATCAATATTATCTTTTTCCATTTTAATAGAAGTAAATTGTAAGTGAATTTTTATTTCTAATAACTAATATACCTTTGATAATATAAAAATATACTATCTATTGAATTCTAATATATCAATTAATATAATTTTATGTTTACATATTTTATACAAAATTCAGATTTTATAAGCTTATACTATTGCTCGTAGTTAATAAGTCAATGGAAAATGTCTTTGCTCTTGGATCTGTTTTTTAGGTTCAGCTGATGTTCTAGTTATTTTTCTTTTTGTCAGTTTTCTAAAAATTATTGCTTTTACATGAATTCTTAGAATTTTGAAAGGAGTATGTATCATAAACTTTAAATCATTAGAGGGATTTTTCCTGAGTTCGAGGAATTTTAGATAAAACCGTTCAGCTTTAATTCTTTTCTTAGGTTTTTCAAATGAAATAAATTTTTTAATAATTTTATCTAGTAATTCTGAGTCTTCATAACAATAATAGTTTGAGGCCTTTAATGACCATTTAATAGCTTCTAATTGGTATTTTATAGAATTTAGTTCTTTTTTTGGTCCTATGAGTAAAGCAAAGAAGGATATAAAAAGATTCATAACAGTACTCCTAAACATCTCTCGAACAGATATTTTAATTTTTGGTCTAAGCTTGTTTCTTAGATCATCACCATACAAAATAGTACTATTCTGAATAACATTCCCTAAGACAATATTTCGAGGAGCAAATAGGGCTGAAAAAACGCGGTTTACCCGAAAAATCTTATAAAATGTAGCTTGTTCCCAAAATTTTTGCCTAGTCAGAAAATGGCTTACAAACATTCCTGTTGAATGCTGAATAACACTAAGGATGTCGCGTGTTAGCTTTGAAGTTGGTTCTTTAAAATTATGCTTAATTTCTAGGGCCAGAAAATACCTCTCAATTTCTCTAATATGTCTGCTTGATACTCTATTTTTAAAAATAAAAAGCAGATCACAATCAGAAATAAGAGTATTTTCTGATTCTACTTGTTGACTTCCAAAAAGAAGAAGAGATACGATTTTATTAATACCAATTTCCTTATTTATCAAAACCACGATATCTTTAATGTAATTACGTGATTGCTCATTTAATCCTTTTAAACTACTAGATATATGATGTTTTATTTTATCATTTGTTTCGCTAGGGTTACTCGAATCGAAATCTTGCATCTTTATTTGTAATATAATTTCCTATAATAAAAATATAAAATGAAAATTAAAAGTTGACTAAAAACTTAAATTCGGTTACCGAGATTATATCCTCGACTTATAGCCTCTAAAACTGTCTGTGGTTTTTTAGCATCTCCGAGTTTTTCAACAGGTATATTTAAAGATTTTATCTCTTTAAAAAGAGAATCATTCGATATAACACCTGTAGCATAATAAACATAATCGACATCATTAATTTGTTGTTCAGTATCGGTAGCATCAATGTAAGACACGGAATTCTCACCTACTTCAGTTACTTTTACACTGGTAAGTTTTTTCACTCCAAGATAATCACTTTTATCTAATAGCACCCATTTAGTTGTCTTACCTAAAGCAGTTCCTAATTTAGGTAGTTTTTCTAGAACAGTAACTTTATTCCTGCCTTCTTGCATCATTTTCAATGCTACTTCTGGCTCTAAAGCTTTATAGAGTGTGAGAAAATTAAACGAATCAATATCCAATGAACCGTATTTTGCTATGTAAATTGCCAATTCTATACCTGTCGCACCCCCACCGATAATTACGTTGTTTTTCCCTACTGGAGCATCCCCTCTAAACACATCATTTGCCCAAAATACATTATCTCTTTCAATTCCAGTAATAGGAGGTTTAATCGGAGTGGAACCGGTCGCCACAAATACAATATCAGGATTTATTTCTTTAACTTTATCACTTGTTACTTCTTGTTGAAGGTGAACATGAATATTATATTTTTGTATCCAGTAAGAATAGCTTTCAATCATCCTTTTAAATTCATTCCTTCCTGGCGGTATCCATATTATATTTAATAACCCACCAATTTTATCGTCCTTTTCATATAAATGCACTTCATGACCTCTCATAGCCGCAACACGCGCAGCTTCTAAACCTGCAGGACCGGCTCCAATTATCATTACCTTTTTCTTGTTTACAATTGGTTTTAACTCAGTCTTAGCTTCTTTTCCAGCTCTAGCGTTTCGTAAACATGTTACTGATTGCATATTAAAGATGGCATCAAAACACCCTTGATTGCAGCCTATACAATTCATGATATCTCTTAATTCACCTCTCTTTGCCTTTTCAGGGAGGTAGGGATCAGCGATTAAAGTTCGACCCAAACATATAGCATCAGCTTTTCCTGCCATTAAAATCTGCTCAGCCAATTCAGGTGTATTAATTCTATTAGAAGAAAACACTGGTATAGAAACATGATTCTTAATATTTTCTGCTAAATACGAATAACATCCCTCTGGAACATCCATAGTTGTCTGAGGGGTTTTAGTCTCATGCCATCCCCCAGTCACATTGAGATAATCAAGATAGTTTGAGAGTCTTTCAGCAATAATCGCTTTTTCTTTATAAGTGTTACTTTCAGGTACAAAATCGTCCCCCGATATCCTATAACCAAGTGGGATATCCTCTAGCTTAGATTTCATTAACTCCAAAGTTTCTATAGGGAATCTTAGACGGTCTTCAAGATCGCCTCCATATTTATCAGTTCGCTTGTTAGTTTTTGGAGAAATAAATTGTGTCATTAAGTAGCCGGCATTAGCACAAATTTCGACTGCATCAAAACCTGCTTTTTTAGCGCGCAAACCCGCATCAACAAATGCTTGTTGTTCACTTTTAATGTCTTCAAGAGTCATTTCTCTTGGAGTAGTTTTACTAAATTTGCTATATACCGCCGAAGGGGCAATTGGTGCTTTACCAATTACTAAAGGCAAAGTATATGCGCCACCATGATACAATTGAGCGCAAATTTTTACATCATCTCGTGCTTCATGAACAACCTTCGTTAACTCAGTTAAAGTAGGTAAATAGTCATCACTCTCAATAGAGATCATCATAGGATGTCCTTTTGCATAAAGATCTATGTAACATCCTCCTACAATAAGCATACCAGCACCACCCTTTGCTCTTTCAACATAAAAATCAATTAATTTCTGAGTGATATATCCATCACTAGCCATATTGAGATTTATTGCTGGCATAACAATGCGATTTGAAACGCTCATATTTTTAATCTTTAGCGGTGTAAATAATTTGTAAAATTTCATATTTGTCCCTTTACAGTGAATTTAATGTTATTTAATTTAATATATTAAAATTATCCATAACCAAATAAATTTTAACTTTTGGTGCGTCCAAAAAAAAAATAAAGCAAAAATTACCGAAAATATGAATCGGAACCACGATCTTCTTGAGGTCCTTTCATAAATTGACTTGCTTGCTTCTTATATGTGTCAAGTACGTGTTCCATTTCTTCGATTTTTGAATTTAACTCATCAAAGTCCATTTCAATATCATAATATTCCTTCAAAATTACAAGCAATGCTTTAGATGCTCGAGGGTCTAGTGCCATCATTGGTAGGGGTAATGTTTCTGCCAATAAACACACGCCAGGAGCAAAACCTTTTTGACCTGCCCAAGCGGGTAAAATTCCATTTGCTCCTGCTATAACACCAACTTCCATTAGAATTGTATTTTCGTATTTTAAAAATGTATCAACAATTTCTTGATTAGTCCCACAAACATGAACCAAGGGCGCGTCTCTTATTCTTTCAGTTACCATGGCACCTGCACTGATATACATTTTTATTTTGCTTTCTGTTAACCTGTCCATCTCTTCACAAAATTTTTGCGAAAACTCAAATACTCCTCGTGAGGTTTGAGGCTGATAATTCGCGGTTAAAATAAATAAATCTGATTTATTATTTTGTTTTCTGGACTTGAAATAAACTTTAGCGGAGGGAATTTCCATTTTCCCTTTTTCAACATTTGATTTAGGTGGAAAATCGAAATACTCAATATCTAAAAATTCTTTAGCGTTAATTGAGTCTTTAATAGATGTAATCGCTAACTGAGCAACTAAAGCAATTCCCGGCCAACCGATTAATACAATCGGATCATTTAAATCGTCTGGATTTAATTCAAACTTTTGAGTTATGTTTATGCTCATAAAATATCACATATTTACTCTTTCTGTATATCATAATCTAATTTTTCCCCACAATGTGGACAAAAATCGATTTTAACTTTCATAAATTTCCCGCAGAAAGCACAATACGTTCCAGAGTTATTTTTTAATTCATTTCTGGGCGTTTTATAACTCTGTGGAGCTTCTTGGGAAATATTATTGTACTGTAAGGGTTGTTCTCTTCTCATCCTTAAATACACATATAGAGAAGTTAGTAAACAAATAAATAATGGTATAAATAGAAATTGAATAATATTAGAAATGAAATCATATATAATGATTGACCCATAATCTCTTGTTGATGGATTATACCATAAGGCATTATATAATTGAGTTCCTAAATTATCTATAATTAAGTGATAAACAGAATCGCAAACGAAAATTATTAAAGAATTAATTAGAAAAATTCCTATAATTTTCCAGAATGCATGTCTTGCCAAATCTCGAGCTTCCTTTATAGGGTGTACAGAATCGTTAGAATGGTACGTAAATATATAAAATATATAAAATCCAAAGATGATAATGCTTGGTATAAAGAGCAGAATCTGCCCCACAGAAATCCCAACACCCAATAAAAGAACTACTAGTAGTATTCTCCCATTTAAAGCATTTTTTAATTCAAAAATTAATTTTGTTTCTTTCCCAATAAATTTGTTGTATAAGTAATTACTTACTAAACACATTGCTAGTACATTGAATATACTTGTAATTAAACTGTTTAAAAATTCGCTAAAAAATGCTAAAATCAAGTAATCGAACATGAGATTAACTTCCTCAAAGGTTACGATAGATGGATCTTTTGAAATAATAGCTTCAATAGCAGGGGTCATTGTTATCACCTGCCAATCAAGATCAACAACTAATAAATTTTTGAGTATTAATGAAAGTATAAAAAATAGACCTAAGGGTACAATTAAAGTTAACCAATTTTTGCCAAATAAATAAAATCCTTCAGAAATAACATCGCTAAACCGTCTATTTGAAAACCTTTTCAGTCTAGGATATTCATCCGACATAATTTCTATTATTTTTTTAATTATTTATAATTTCTTAAACACATTTAATTATAAGGATACTTCATTAATTTAAAAGTAGGAATTGAAAAAAGTTTAATATGAACTAATTATTATTTAAATACCGGTTATGTACGCACAACAACAACCAAGTCGCCACATTCCAGGAATTATATCGTACTTAGATTATTTTTCCACAAAAAAATCCGCATATATATTATTCTTTGGCCTACCCATCATTATTAGTTTTTTATCGTTTATTCTGAATTCACTTTATACAAATATCTGGAATTTATATTACCTTTCTAATGTATTGATGACAATTTATTCCACTTCAGTAGGAGGAACAATAATATCTATTTTATTTTTCTCAAAAAAATCACCTCTCTTAGCTGCACCCCCACAAGGATGGGCTTTTCAAATGAACTCTCTTTTTACTGGACTTATGGGACTTTCATTATTAATTGGTCAGACTATTACTATTTTCCTTAGAAATGTAGCCTTTCAGGAAGTATTTCTTATCCTTGGCACGATTATATCTTTTATTATTACATTTGTTGTATATTTTTCCTTCACGACTGTGGGAAAATATGGTAATTTTATTTTGGCTTTTGTTCAACCTGCAATCCAAATTACTTTCTACAGTATTTTCGCATCACAACTCCCTTTTTTATTTTTCATTAGAGCAATCTTATTTTTTACTGTCTGCGCTCTTATTTTTGCTATTCCTTATGCAAGAAGTTTGTCACGAGTAAGTAATGTATACAGGGAAGCAACTGGGATGGGGGGATATCCGTTTATTAGAGCATTTATACTTTCCATGCTAACAGAAGGTAATGATGAACTATTGGAGAGTTTTTTTGATAAAGTTGGAGTTTATTCTAATGTGAAAATCCAATATTTAGCAATCAGGAGCGAAAAAACCAAAAAACTCAAAGGATTGTTTATTATTCCACAAGTTCATTTTGGACCTTTTAAAACTTGTGGTTCTTCTGATTTACCAGCTCATATCTATGATACATTTAAACAAATTAAGGGTACAACCGTATATCATACAACAAACGATCACGCCCAAAATTTAACATCCCAAAAAGAACTTGAAAAAATTTTAGGTAAAATAAAAAGCGATGTAAACTATATCCAAGAGAATTCAAACATCAATTGGGAAAAAGAAGTAAACAAAACCTCGCGAAATATGTCCAATTCCGCTAAGCTATTAGGTATAGATATAAACAACATTGCTATTGTGTTTCTTACCAGACATCCTTTACCCTCTGATGATATTCAGATTCAAGTTGGAGAAGAAATTAGGAAAATAGCAAAAGCAAAAGGTTATCGCGAGATTATTATTATAGATTCGCATAATTCCATAATTGGGGACGAGGTCTTAATAAGAAATAAATCTATAGAAGCTAATGATCTCATCTCTGTTTCTGAAAAATTTTTAGATTCTAATAAAAAAAGTAATCTCTCTAACAAGATTGTAGTACAGTATGGTGTCGCAAAAGATTTAATGCTTGAATATTCGGAGAAGGATGGAATTGGAACTGGTGGTTTAGTAGTTCATCTCTTTAAAGACATAGTATCAAATCAAAAAACAGTATTCATCCACTTTGATGCTAATAATGCCTATGTAGATATTCGTTCATTTGCACTAAACCAGCTACAGAATAGAGGAATAGAAAGAGGAGAATTAACAACTTCGGACTCTCATACTGTTGCAAGGCAGTTTTCACAGAGGGGCTATAGCCCAATAGGAGATAAAATAACTTTAGAAAGTATTTTAGAAAAGATTGACACTCTAATTATTGAAGCAGAGAATAATTTAGAAGAAGTTGAATTTTATTACCATGATTCTATTGTCGAAAAAGTGAAAATTTGGGGGGATCCAAAATATTTCGAAGTTATTATGAATACATTATTTAAATGCATAAAGGTTTCTCAAGGATTATTTACGTACAGTTTAATTATTCCCACCTTATTTTCAATAATTCTACTATTTTTCTTTTATAACATTCCATTTAGTGCATTTTTATAGGGGTAGAACTCTCACTTCCTTAACATATGATCTATATATTACAGAGATATATGTAAGTAATTTGACCTTTTTTCTTTAAAAATATTCTTTTCGTAATGAATTTAGAAATGTTGAGTTCGGAAATTTCAAAATTGATGAAGGTTACATTCATAGGTTCACCAGCAGTCGGCAAAACTACTATGTTAAAACTTCTTTCAAAGGATATGATTGACAGATTTTATTTCCCCACCCATGGTTTTGATTTAAAAACGATTAAATTAGATGAGTATCATATCCGTATCTGGGATTTTGGAGGACAGAATAGCTATTTCAAAACTTATTCAAGGGATTATCTATTAGGATCAGATGTGATCTTTGTTGTAACTGATTCTACTCCTAGCAACGTTTTAAACTCTAGAGAGTTGATCAATTACGCTGCCCATTTTATTGATCAAGATTGTCCGATAATTGCCATAGCAAACAAACAGGATTTAAAAAAAAATGATGGTCGAATGACTCCCGAACGAGTGGGAGAAATTCTTCATGTCAAAACATATGGACTTACAGCAATAAACCCTACTGAAAGAAATAAATTGATGGAGATTATTAGAAAAGAATTAAACCAAATTGTAATAAAAAGGAGGTCAAAAGAAGATGAACTTTAATGAAGATGAACTTTTCGGCGCGGCTTTAATAGGATTTGATATGATAGACGGTCCTTTCCTTAAATGGAAAAAAGAATACGGAAACCCTACAAATCTAATGAAATTAGATGATTTTGCTATGAATTTTTACCTGGCTTTTCGAGGAGGTAATACTGGGAAAAAACCAAGAGCGATTTTGTACGATAAGTTTTACATCGTAGCTTTCCCGAATAATCTAGAACTTTGTTGTCTATTTATGAAACCCCAAGGAATTGATAGGAATATTAAACAACTTAACAAGATTGCAACTAGAATTATTCATGAGATGGATGTAGATGAAGAAGAAAATGATGTCCCAATAGTCTCCAGCGAGAACACAATCGAGGAGATGAAACGATTAATCGTAAATCTATTGAGTGGTACAGAAATGCCCACTCCTGAGCTAAGGAAATACTTCAAATTGAGTAATTCACAGATATGGAAGGTTATGGCTGATTTAGAAAGTTCTCAAAGGGTAAAACGCGCAAGAAAACAAGGTAGAACGGTATTATGGACTGCTAACTAGTTTTTTTTCTAATTTTTTATATTTTTAATCAAATAATTACATGAGATTATGTTTCCAATTTTTCATTTTTGTAAAATATCTAGAAAACATTATGTAGCAAATATCGGGTAATTCCTTGTCAAGGTTGTTTAATGTTATATATCGGAGAATATGATTGATTAGAAATATCCCTAGAAATTCCATGTGATAACTACCTACTTTTTTAGAAAGCGTTTCACCCGTATAACCTATATTTAGTTTCTCTTTATTATCGTACGTTAATTCAATAAAGATTCCCGGAAAGACTTCTTTTTTAATTCTCCATCCATTTCCTGTATTCCAAACCTTAGCACCTAGAAATGCAGCGATTTTTTTTTGATCTTTATCGTCTAGTAATGTAAAAGGCTCTAATCTTTGATCCAATACCTTTTTCATTAAATCAGTTTTTTTATCGTAAGATTTCTCGAAAGGTTCTTTATGTTCAATTATTCGTTCTATAAAATCAAAGATGATATCAACGTAAGTAATGCTATCCTCACCGGGTACAATTGTCGCTCTTTCTCCGGAAAAATAGCACTTAAATTCGGCTGTAATACCATCTCCAAATTCATCTCCAAAATAAGAATAAGTTAAATGGATATTAACTTCAGGGAACATTTCTATTGTAATCGTCCAATCTTCGTTGAAACCAATATTTTCAATTTTCCCGCCAATATATTTTGTTATTATCTTCTTTAGCGTATCCATATTAATATCAACAAAGAGCGCGTATTTTGCATTGCTAATATCTTCAAATTCCTTCTCGTGAGGACCTCTTACTCCCGTCGCGTCAATTTGTCCTACAGTCCAATATTTTGAACCACTAATTTTAACTGCACCTTCGAAAAAGTTATTCTAGTATTATAGAATTTATTTTTTTTTGAATTTTGCGATAAAAAATCCTTTTGTCTGGTGGGTTGTTGGAAACAATCTTCCTGTTCCGGGAATATGCTGGTGATTTATCTTATAGCTAGGAGAAAACCATTTTGGAAGCTCCATTGGTTTAAAATTGTTGAAGATTTTTAGAACTTGATGCTCTCCTTCCTCTGGATAAAGACTACATGTAGAATAAACGAGAATACCAGAAGGTTTTAATAGATTAGTTGCGCTTTTAAGTAATTTCTCTTGGAGTAAAGTATTTTGATGCAGGAATCCCTCATTTTGTCGCCATTTAAGTTCGGGATTTGTCGAAAACGTTCCACTTCCAGTACAAGGAGCGTCTAATAATATCTTATCGAAAAAGTTGGTATATCTGATGGGAATTTTAATACCATCTGAATTCATTAGATTGGTGTTTAATACATTTAAATTTCTTAAAAGCTCTCTCATTACACTTACTCGCGGTTTGCTAAAGTCGTTGGCGATAATTTTCGCCTGGTTTTGAGATAACTGAGCAATAATACTAGTTTTAATTCCAGGAGCAGCACACATATCGCATATTAACTCATTTGTTTGAGGTTCTAAAAGGTGGGTTACAGCAAAAGAAGCCTTATCCTGTATTACGAGTCTGCCTTCTTTATACAATTTATTCAAAAGGATATTCTTTTTATTTTTGAATTCTGTATAAAAAACATTTGAGAAATGTATATCTCGTTTGGCATTAATTCCTTGTTCTTTTAGATCCTTCAAAATAAAATCCATTAAATTTTGTTGATTTTTATCAAGAAGTAAATCATTAAGTCGAAAAAATAACGGTTCGTTGCCCTTTTTACTATCCATTCGCTCAATATTTGCTCTAATGGTTTTTAAATCCATTACAGTTGCTAGTTTATTAATTAAAAATGTTGGAATTGCGACTTCTAAACTTAGCCTTTCAATTTCTTTCATTCCAATTAATGCTTGCTCCCAGGAAAAGAATTCAAGCGGCTTCATAACATTTAATTCATGTGTAACGAACTTGAGTTCTTTTCCTACTTTTATAACATTTTCCTTCTCCCATACGATTCGATAAATAGCAATAAGATACTTAGCTATACTATAACCATTAGAAACATGTAATTTATTAGTAAATTTAAGCTTCCGCTTTAAAATAAAATTGATCTTATTCCAATATCGGAGTATTTCGTAATAATAATGAACTAACTCAGCATTACTACGATTTTTAATAGAGAGGGAGCCCGCTTTTCGCTCAGTAAATTTAATTAATAATTTCAATAAGTTATCTATGGTTTCTTGATTGATGCTAGGCACTCTCCATTAATTTGATTATTTCTAGAGCTTTAACTATAAATAATGTTTACGCTAAAAAAAAGAATAAGTATTTCAATGAGAATCCGAATTCCTCTAATTCTTCTTCAGGTATATATATAGTTTTTTAGGACATGAATACTTAAAATGATATATTAAATTTCAAATAATTATTAAGTGATATATATGTGGTTAGTCATTCTCATATGGATCGTTGTTATTTTCGTTTCGACAACATTAATTAGTCAATATATCAAAATACAGAACCGAGAGGATGTCGCTATTGCGTTCTACATCTTGTTTATTACAATGTCACAAATACTTGCAGCAAAAATCGGGGATTTTAGCATATTTGGATATCAAATCACTGCACCCGTGGCAGTTCTTATATTTCCCTTCACTTTTCAAATAACTGACATGGTAAATGAGAATTTTGGGCGAAAAAGAACCCACAGAATGATATTTATTGCTTTCATAACTCAAATATTCATGTCCATCTTCATATGGTTTAGCATCGAAGTTCCTGCTGCTCCGTTTTGGGGCTTTGATTGGTTAAGTAACCCTACTGAAGCTCAACAATTTTGGCTTAATTTCTTTGGATCAACCGTTCGAATTACCATCGCTTCTTGGATTTCATTTATTATAACCGAAAATTTGGATGCCATTTTATTTGCGAAACTTAAAAAATGGACTAAAAACAAAAATCTTTGGGTAAGAAATGTGTTCAGTGATATACCAACATTAGCTTTAGATAGCCTACTGTTCATTAGTATAGCTTTTGGAGGTGAATTTCCCCTTGATGTAATATTGTTAATGATTTGGGGGCAACTGCTTACTAAATGGTTCTTTGGGGTCATTGACACTCCTTTCATGTACCTCTCGCGCGGGATAATTAACGGGAAGGTAAATTTATTAGGAAACCTGTTTTCTAAAAAGGAAGAACTCTAAATATTTGGATCTAGAAATCAAAAATTAGAAATAAAAAAAAAAATTAATTATTTTATTTGCTCTTTTTCATTATTACGAAAATTATTACTACCATCATACCCATTGAAGCACCGAGTAATACTGAAAGCTCAAATCCTGGAATCTCAGCCGCTGTAGGTAATTCTATAGAAAATTCGTAAATCGTATTAGTTTCGTTATCTTGTATTTTATAACCAATCCACGCTCCATAGGTTGCGTCATAAGTCCAAGTTTCAGTACAATCTTCTAAATAAGTATGACCTAATATAGGTGCAACATCCATCGCATTGGCATTATGAACCACTGTATTTCCAACACCTCCCCAATTAGGTTCCCAGATGAATTCATCTAAATAATCTGATACAGGTGTTGGAAGTTGAGCGAGAAATGCTCCTGCTGTGTGCAATGATATATTGTAAGGAATATTAGGGGGGAAGATAGCATAAAAAGTACTAACAAAAGTAGTGAGATTTGTTGGTTCATAGAAGCAGGTTACAATATCACCAACCGAATCAGGAGTTGCGTTAAATGTTCCCGTTGTCCAATCCCAATTACTTGTATTATAAGTAGTAACAATGTCTGTTTGAAAGAAAGTAAAAGTATCGTTAAAATTTACGCTAGTTACTAAAGATTTTTTTCTTGCACCTACAGCAGCGGCGCCCTCACCAAAAACTTCTATAACATCTACCCAAGTTGGACCGAAGAGATCCTCTAAGCTTGCGTTATTTACTGTGTTAACTTTTAAGATTTTCTCGTTCCCAGCTGCTCCGTGGAAAGTATATGTGCCAACTTGCGGAGTGACTGTTGGAGTAAATGAAAAAGCAATTGAAAATGTAATCAAGATCAGTAATATAATCTTAGTTTTTTTCATTTTTAACCCTAAATTTTTATTTTATATTTAAATTTGTAATTAATCTATATTTTACGGGACATCTATATAAATATTACTCTAAGTGAGGAATTACTGAGAGAATATCGGAAAAATACATAGTATTGTAAACCAATTTAAAGATTACAATGGAACAAATTTTTTGAAAGGTAAATTTATTAAATAAAAAGAGGGTATCTTAGTATATGGAATACTATACCCCAGAAAAAAACGTAGAAATTTCTTATCAAATTAGTGGAAATGAAAGTGGACCTAAAATGGTCTTAATTCATGGTCTTTTCTTAAATAGCGATTGTTGGAAATTTCAACTCCCTATTTTTGAGTCTAAATTTCATGTATTAAGGTTTGATCTCCGCGGTCACGGAAGATCCACTAAACCTAAGAAGAGATTTACAATTCGTAATTATGTAGATGATATGTTTGGTCTATTAAATCATATTAATTGGACAAATGAACTTTACTTGGTAGGACATTCCTTAGGGGGTATGATTGCTTTAGTTTATGGTCTTGAAAATCCTTCGCATGTTAGAAAAATGGTTGTAGCAGATAGTTTCTGTTTTATTAGCCAAGAAGCAATTACCGATGTATTGGGACGAGTCAATAATAGTAAGTTGGAACAATTTGCTTTAGGGATTAGTGTTAGAGGTATGGTTCCCTATAATGACGAGAAAGCAGAATTTGTGGCTAAGTTAGTAACGGATCACATGACAAAAAAGGATTGTTTACAAGCAACGGCAGCTTCAGCTGGTTTTAATATATGCGAAAACTTAAAGTCTCTGAACCTTCCAGCTTTAATTCTAGTAGGAAAAAAAGATATTACTACTCCAGTATGGGCAAGCGAGATGATTCACGAATGGCTACCGCGCTCAGAATTAATAATCATTCCAGATGCGGGTCATTTAATCATACTCGATCATCCTGATGAATTTAATAATTTAGTGTTATCTTTTTGGAATTGATGATAGGAATCATCAATTAATGAGTATACCTACTCGTGAGAACCCCATCTAATTACTCCAGCATTCCACGCCCATCCAATTCCTGCTGAAACCATTACAACAAGATCTCCATTTTTGATTTTTCCATCCCTTATTCCGTATTCGATCGAAATTATTCCGTCATTTTGCCCATTGTGACCAATATCTTCAAAATAGGTCGATTGAGTATAAGGATCTACACCAACAGTTTTAGCCACATACTCAAATGCACTTCTTTTCATGTGTAATAAAGCTAAATAATTAATATCTTCACGCGTATAACCAGATTGTGCTAAGGCATTGTCAATTACCTGCACAAATGAATCCATAGAGTATGCATCCAATCTATCTTTTAAACCTTCAGGATCAGGAACATCCAAATAAAGTAATCCATCATCCAATGATTTTGAAGTAATAGGTTGCATTGTGCCTCCTGCTGGAACATAGACATCATCGGCAAATCTACCATCTGAAATTGCACTAATACCTAAAATTTCATTTCTTTTATAATCAGCACGAACTATAGCAGCTACGCCACTTGCTGCCAAACTAATCATAAATCTGGACCTCGTATTTTTGTAATTAATCAAATCACAATTTCTATAACCGCTTGCTACTAATATTCTATTGATTTTCGGGTTGGTTTGAATTAAACTTTTCGCAACTAACATTCCTACTAAAAAAGTTCCACACCGCTGGTTTACATCGAAAGCCCATGATTTCATAGGATTTCCTAGTAACTGTTGAAGTTTTATGCCATTTACTACCATCAGTCGTTCAGCATAGACCTCTCCCGCCCAAATAATTACATCCAAATCCTCAGGGGTAATATTGGCTCTTTTAAGGGCTTGAAAACTTGCATTAGCACCCATTTGGACTGTGTGATCCTCTGGTCCTGGAATAGTCTTTCCTAAAAGCCCAAATTTTTCCTCAATAATATTTTTGGGAATTCCAGTCTCTTTAGATATATATTCACTAGTATGCCGTTCTTTAGGAATGTATATTCCCCAAGCTTCTAATCCAACGGGACGATATTCCACCTAAGATTCACCTATTTTAATTCTCTTTTTAATATTTTACCGGTTGCGCTCAATGGTAACGAATCTTTTATTTCAAAATATTTAGGAACTTTATATTTTGCGAGCTTAGATAATAGATATTCTCGAATTTCTTCAGGTTTTAGGGATTGACCCGGTTTTAGCGTCAAGAAAGCTTTACCTACTTCGCCCCATTTTTCATCAGAAACGCCTATAACCGCAGCAAGATCAATCGCAGGATGTTTAAAGAGTATTTCTTCAATTTCAACAGGGAAAATGTTTTCTCCCCCACTAATATACATTTCTTTTCTACGTCCTACAATGTAATAATATCCATCCTCATCTTGCATGACCAAATCGCCCGTATGAACCCATCCATCTTGTTCAATAGTTTTTCTGGTCTCTTCGGGTTCTTTCCAATACCCAGAAAATACATGTGGCCCTTTTAATAAAAGTTCACCTACATCTCCTTTTTTTACAACTTGATTTGTTTTGGTGTCTATGATCTTCGTATCACAGTGGAAAACAGGTAATCCTACTGAAGTTGGTCGTTTTTTAATTTCTTGTTCTGGTAAGTAAAAATTATTTGGTCCTACTTCAGTTAATCCATACCCCATTTTAAACGGTTTATTTTTTGACCAATATCTTTCCATAATTGCAACGGGACAAGGAGCGCCTCCAGAAATAAATACTTTCACGGAATCGAAATTTGTTTCTTTAAACACTGACAAATTCGCCATAGCGTGAAACATTGTAGGGACTCCTATTACAATTGTACTTTTTTCACGCTTAATCACTTTAATTGTTTCTTCGGGATCAAAATCTCCCATCAATATCGTTTTTGCTCCAAGATGATAAAAAGGAACAAGAAGAACATTCCAACCCCCGGTGTGGAACAGAGGAAATAATAGAGGTTGAATATCCTCGGGTGTTAGACTCCAAGACAAAATTGTATTCACAGAATTCCAAAAGATTAATCGATGAGGAATAATCGCCCCTTTAGGGAGTCCAGTAGTGCCCCCTGTAAATAATATTAGATGAGGATCCTCAAAATTTATAATTGGGCGCTCAACTTTAGAACTTGATATTTTCTCTGTCAATTTTTGAGTTGATGTATCATTTAAAATTGCTTTATTGCCCATCACAACATTATTTTTAATTAAATTCAAATTCTTAATTTCTAAAGCTTTCTCCTCTAATCTTGGCTCATAAAAAAAAATGGAGGGAGAAGTTTTATTAATTAAATATTCAAGTTCTGAAGTAGATAATCGTATATTGAATGGAACGAGAATCGCTCCAATTTTTCCCGTTGCTAAAAACAAATCTAAACATTCAATCTTGTTAGTAGAAAACATTGCGACACGATCGCCTTTAGAAATACCTTCGTTTAATAGAACGCGGGCAAGCCTATTTGCTCTTAAGTTAAGATCGTTAAAGGTATATTGGTTTTTTTCAATGTTATCAATTATGGCATCCCGATTTGGCGTTAAAATAGCCCGTCGTTCAGCCCAATCTCCTATCCAATTGAATTCAGTCGGAATTGAGAATTCTCCTGCCTTAAACATTGTAAAATCCACCTAAACCGCTTTATATATAGGCCATTTTCTCCAAACATAGGCAAACAATATTTCAATCCAAAGGAACCACAATGTAAATGGAGTAGGATTCATTAACCAATAATTCGTATTATCTCCAAACAAGAGTGGTGATAAGAGATAATATCCAAGAAATGTCAATGTTCCAATACCTATAACCAATAGAAATCTAATAAGAAAGTTCTTCCATTGAGAATATTTTTTAGGCCAATTGTCAAAGAATAAAGATACTAATACCACAGCACAAATGAGAAATATAGCATATGTGATACTCATCATATACCAACCTTTTAGTCTAGTTACTGGATCAGGGGGTATTCCTCCAAGTGCTACAAAGAGGGGATCGAAAACAAGCTCTACAATACTCGGGAAGTAGTAAGAAACAAGTAAACCCAATAAAGTGCATGAGACAAATGCTATTATTCCAATAAATGGCTGCTTTCGACCTAATTTACTCCACGGCCAATATTCAAATACCATTAAAGTGAGAAGTGAAAAAAATATCAGCCATTGCGACCATCCAAGTGAGAAGGCATAACTTGGGAAAGAGGTTATAGGTTTGACTGCGCTAGCTTCAGAAGTAGCTAAACGCTCACCTGCAGGAAAAAACAATAAAAACCAAACAAAGACAGTAATTGCGTTCCCAATAATCCAAACGATAATGCCACGTTTAGGTTGTTTAATCTTAAAGAAAGGCCAATACATAGTTCCAGCAACCCAAAGGACCGCAAATGAAAAACACGACCCACTTAACGCTCCAAATATTGACGCACCTACGAACCATGCTATATACGCATCCGTTATTTGACTACTGTAAAAAGAATTGAACCAAGGTAATAAGATCAAACTAAAAATAAGAATAATTACCGCGTTAATAGCTGTACCTACTAGGCCAACTTTCCATGGCGTTCGAAACCAATTATAATAAGGCCAATTCTCAAACCAAATTGCCCAGACAACGCCTATCAATCCAAAACCACCGATAACGGTCGCCCAAGCAGTAACTTCCATCTCCCATATTGGTGATGGATTATGCAACCTTGGATCAAAAAAAATCCACCAAGTTAAAATGCTGATTACAAAAACAAGAGTGATTGACAAAATCCCTGCAATAGGCTGCTTATATCGCGCCATTACAATCATAGGAGCTTCATCTGCACTAGGTATTCCAATTTTTTCGCCTGCTAAAGCCATAATTTCACCTAATTTTCATTTTTTGTATTTGATAACTGATTTAAAATAAAAAAACAATTTATTGAATATTTTACATTATGTTATTTACTAATATTAATTTACTGCTATGCTATTTAAAAATATTCTCAATCAAATTTGAATTAACTCATAAGTAGTTAAGCCAATTTTATTTTTTAAAGCGTCTTCAAATTGTCGAAAAGGATTTAACATTGTTAACATTGCCTTGAATTTCTCAACACCAGGCTCCAATGGTTTTGTCCATTGTCCGTCTTCTTTTAAAATAGGGAGTCCAGGAGCTTCAGTTTCAGCATCAAAACAAGCTTTATCGATCGCTACAGGATCAGAAGATCCATAAATTCCTAGATCAGGTACAATAACCATTCCTGCGTTGGGTACACAATCACACATTAGAGGTATTTCCAAAGCAAAATTAATATATCGAATGTTCTCTGAACCGAAAGACTTTATAACTGCTGTTGCAGAATCTATGAAGCGATTCGTAAATTCATTGATTTGATTCCTTTTGGGCTTCTTAATTGCTCTATTAATCGGACATTGCTGAAAACAGATATAGCACCCATAACAAAGCTCTGCATCTATTCTCGCTTTCTCATTTTCGATAGAAATTGCTTCTACTGGACAAGAACCGACACATTCTTGTTTGCACAATGAAATATCACATTTTCGAGGATTAATTGTGAGCATTCCGTCCATGTGAGCTAAATGCTTGTTATGTTTGGTTACACATCCGATGCCTAGCTGTTTCAATGCTCCACCAAAACCTGCTTGAGGATGCCCCTTAAAATGAGATACAACAATAAGTTTATCGTAATTAAATAAATCTTTTCCTAATGAAACCTTTTTTAATGATATACCGTCTAGCTCTACAATTTCTCGTTTAATACCATTTTCTCCATCAATAAATTCTAATGGAGCTCCGACTATAGATTCATCATACCCGTGTAATTTTGCAATTTCCTTATGCTCAGAAGCATTTGTACGATGTACTACGCAAACAGAATAATCTTCACATATTTCAATATTTTCAAGATGATTTCCACCTCCTTGAGTCTCAATTAATGTTGGAATTCCTCCTAATGATTTAACCGCTTTGACTACTTCGTGGATATAATCATGACGTAAATAATGCGTGTTTTGAGCCTCCCCTACATGAACTTTAATAGCGACTTGATCTCCAGAGTTAATATTATCTAATATTTTATCTAGAATTAACCGCGTTTTTACTAATTTATTTGTAACCATATTTGCAGAAGTGTTTTTTAATGCCGCCACTTCATTTGGTGATGCCCAGTATACTTTTGATTTATCTGACATTTTTTTCTTACCCTAATACAATCCTAATTGATTTTAAATTACAAAGTATACTTAATGCTTTTATTTAAAGTTAATTCTAATCAAAATAACTAGATAAATAGAATTTGATATAGTATAGATTTAAAGGTGTGTATTAGTCTTAGGTTCGATTTTCTATTTGTTTCTGTGGAATAGTTGAAAATTGATCTTTTTTAAAGCCCCATGATGCTAGAATTTCCGTAGCTCCACTCATAATATTTTCGATCAATTCATTAATGGAAACCTCTTCCTTCTGGTGGGCAATTGATGCAGAGAGTACTCTAGTACTTCTTAAATCTCGATGATACAATTGTTTGTGGTACTCTTCAGAAAGAACATTCGTATCAAGCCATCGCTCCTTCGCTTCTTGGGAAGCAGGACTTTCTTTTGTCGTAAGGATTGCTGAACCTAAGCAAACACCCTCAGCACCCATGCCTATTGCTCCTAAAAAACCACGGGCATCTCCAATTCCACCTGCTGCTATGATTGGTGCTTTTAGGAGTCGTTTTGCTAAGGTAATATTGATGAGAGTAGTATGTTGGAAAGGATTTTTAAATCCCGAAGCTTCCATACCTATTAATGTAATAGCACTTGCTCCAGCTCTTTCTGCTGAAATAGCATGCCTAAGTAAAGCGCATTTATGGAACCAGAAACACCCTGCTTCTATTATTCTTTCTCCAATATGAGTTGCTTGATAGGCAGATGTAGTAAAGACTTCTACTCCTTCTTCTATAGCTATTTCCAAATACTTCAAGTAATCATCTTTGGTAACATTGCTAAGAGGATCAAAAGTTCTAACGCCTGGAGGTAAAACGGTTAAATTTATACCAAACGGTTTATCTGTTAACTCCTTCATTTTTATAAGTTCCGATTTGAAAGAATCTAGTCTATAGTTTAATCCTGTAATGATCCCTAAGCCTCCAGCATTTGAAAATGCTGCAGCAAACTCAGTTCTCCCTAATCCAGCAAATGCTGCCATAATTAATGGATATTTAGTGCCCGTCATTTTATTTATCGAAGTTTTCCAAATCATACCAATCAATTTAATTAGATTTTAGATTTTTGTAATTCTATCATTTTTAACTCTATTTCCTCATATTGTTTAGGGTAGAACCTTTTAAAAACTCTTACCCAATCATATCCTATTACTGAACCCGCGAAGAAACCAAGCAAATACCCAAGATTGATTGATTCCCCAGAACTTAGCACATCTTTAGGGATGAATTTTGTGCTATATACTACCATACTAAATGAAAATCCAGTCAATATTAGACCAATTGGAAAAATGTATAGTTTTGATCGTTTAAAAAAGGAAATATTCTCGTGAGTCAGTGAATTGTAAATAGAGACGTTTTGTTTTGGCTTTTTCTGAGAAGAGGGTAATTTTTTTACAAATCTAAGGTGGATTATATCATCGAAATCTCTAAGAATAAAAAAGCCTCCAAAAAATATAAAAAAATACAGAAGGATCATTACGATCGCTAAATAGACTTTAAACTCCTTTGAAAAAACATCAAACTGAAGTAGATATGTGCGAAAAGCGAAAAACACTATACCTAATCCGACTAAAATTATACCAAATAATCCCTCGTGTAAATGGTATTTGCCAAAAAAGCTTCCTTCAAATTTTGAAGTAAATTTCCTGATGTAGTAAGCAATTAGAATTAATAAACCGGGAGCGACGATGGATGTTGATACAAACAATATAAGTTCTAAAAAATCATCATTCGTGTTTGAAAGTAAGTTTAAATCAAGAACAGAGTCGAAGTGAGAAACATTCCACGCAAATATTCCAAATATAATAAGGATAAGATACAATTTTTTGAAAATGCTGATTTTGATAATAATCGCTAAAACAAAAAAGTAAATATTTAACAACATAAGCGATGTAGCTCGCATGACAGTTAATTCATGCGTATACCACTCGTACAATTGCTTATTAAGCAAATAATCTGTTAAAGAGAAGTAGACTATGAAAGATAAAGTAAAAATTACTGCGATTTTTGTTATAACCAAATAACTTCTTTTCATTAAATTCTATAAAATAAATTATAATTTTAAAAGTTTCATAGCATTTTTATATAAGATAGCTTCCTTAAATCCTTCTGAAATTGGTAAATTTTGCGCGGCAGGTACTATTTTATTCCAGTGTTCTAACGGATGATCAGATGCAAATAATACTTTATCTTCCGAATTGTATTTAGAAAATGCTTCAAAAGGAAACCAATGATACAGATCCGAATATGTCGAAATATCAATATAGACATTAGGGTGTCTAACAACTACCCCCCAAGCATCCCAAAACCATGGAATTCCCATGTGTCCCATTATAATTGTTAAATCCTGATACCTTGATGCTAATTCGTCTACTAGCATGGGATGACCATATTTACTTATTGATCCTATTATTGAAACTAAATGCGATGTGTGTGTCCAAAGAGGAATATCAAAATCTATCATTTTTTTCCATAGCGGATCGTATTTTTTATCAGAAATATCGAATTTCTGCGCTGGAGGTACAAGTTTAACACCTTTAAGGTCTAACGATGTTATAGCATATTCAAGCTGATCCATAGCGTCAGGTGCAGGAACATCAATACAGGCAAATCCTATAAATTTATCTGGATATCTCTTAACAAAATCAACGACATTATCATTTGTTACGATACATACGCCGTAAGCTGTCGTAAGGTTATATGATACAATCACAGCTTTATCAATTCCGTATTTTTTCATCAGAGTAACATAATCATCTATTGATATTTTTGTTAGTAGAACTTCATAAAATTTAAACATCGCACGGCGTCCCTTTTTATCGGTACCAAGTAAGGCATTAGCTACAAAATCAAGATCATCGCCCCAATCAGCCTCTTTACAAAAAGGATGAACATGCATATCAATAATCATTTTAATAACTCACCAGTTCCTTAAAGATTTGAACAAAGATAAGAATGAATTAATTTTTAGAATTAGATAACTTATAAAAAATTATCTATCGTTCTCTGAGTTTTAACGAAATTAATTAGTTTACTGCTCTGCTTCCAATATTTATAGCTCACCATGAATCCATCCGCCATTTTTTTAGTTGAGTCGTCAAAATTATCAAGAATTAGAGGATTTCCTAGTTCCATAGCATTTTTTACTGTTTCCCGGATAACCCAGACACCTAATGGAACTACATATCCACCTTGTACTTCTCGGAAGATTAGAACTCTTGCTTGTCTTCCGATTTTGTACAAATATTCGCATACTTCTTTTCGAGCTGCATAGTAAGCACCGGTGATATTACTCGCATAGTTTTTTCTACCTTTATAAAATTCAAAATCAGTCATTATTTGCGGTTTCAAACTGCTGGTGTCTCCATTGAGTGAAATATTCCAAAGAGTATTAGGCGCCCAGACTTCGTTCATTTCGTAAGTAAATTTACCAGGAAAAAGAAGGATTTTAAAGTGGTTGTCAAGATAAGTGTTTTCGAATATTTGATAATTGTTAATTTCTGGAAATCTCTTAATTTCTTGAATGAGTGCTTTAGAGATAATATCATCGACGGCAGTTATACTCCATCTTGTTGGAACTATTCTACGCCTTGTTTTCTTACCCAATAACCCTGCTGAAAAAACTCTCTTAATTGTTGATTCTGGTACTTGACCTTTAAAGTAGAGATACTTTGAAACTGCTTCGGTCGCATTTAAATCTGTATCAGAAACAACATAATCTACTTTTGGATGAACTTTTGTATTTTCCGTAATCCGAATTTTCTCAGTCATGCCAGTAGGTCCCATAGGCAACGCGTGATTATCCATCATCATTCTGAGATTCATCTTATCTAGTTTCGTCTCAGTATCTACGGGACGGGCGGCCATTGATAATTCTTGCGAAGTTTCCAATAATTTTTGAACCTTAAGAGGTGGAGTATTTTTGCGACTCTTTTTACCGATATTAACATCAATTTTAAAATTATTTCGCACTAAACTACTCCTATATCTAACAATATCAACTAAACTCTTTCCGAACCATAACTCAGGAGCGTCTAATATGTGATAATCGGAGATGTCAAGGTTTAATTCAAATTCTTGAAAGGGAACCAGCGGACCAAGATATACTTTTGGATAGTTAAAATGACCGACGAAAAATCCGGGAGGACTAGCTCCAAAAAGCTCTACATCTCGAAGAGTTTTATCAAATTCAAAGGGGACAAGAGATTTCAAGACAGATTTTTTTAATAAGATTGGGCACGTTTTCTTACCACATAGTAATCTCGCTCCTTTACAGCGCAAACAAATACCTTTTTCAGTTAGAGGGCGAACCAATCTTATGACTCTTTAAAAATTATTATCTTTATTAGAAAAGATACTTCTTATTATTAAAAAGGTAGACGAGTATAAATTTTTAATATTTATATTAAAGAAGCAATATCATAGTTCAGTAATTACTACGTAAAGAAGAAAAAGTGATTTACAGACAAATAATTTTAATAATTTATATAAGTTTTTTTTGGTTAATTTTTGTACAGAGATGTAAATATTGCACAAAGAATTTCTATATTATGAGCGATACAACCGATCTTATATTTGTTTTTCTTTTATGGATATCATTAGACCTTATTAGTTTAATGACTTTTAAGAAGCCAGCTAGGGAATCAAGAAATTGGAAAAATAAGATTCAATTTATGTCGGTTGCAACTAAAAAGCACAGGTTATTATCTCTAGTTATAGAAATTTCAGGTATAATTTTGGTGATCTATTCTTTTTCAATTCCTTGGTATTTCCATTCTTATAGGGATTATTTTATAGGGGAAACTCGTATTTTTATGTTTCATCTCATTGATGCAGATTTCTTACACGAAATTTTCTCAATTTTGTTGTATTATCCTTACTTAATTGGATTAGTTATCCTTTTTAGCAAGATTTGTTTGAAAAATAAAATAAGGAATCTTCTTTTATTTGAAATAATTGAAGCGATATTTGTATTACCGGGAATAATGCTGTTATTCACTGTACAATTCGGTCGTCTACCTAGCTTTATATTTTTTGGTTTTGGTCTAAGGTATACATTGTCATGTCCTTCCTATGGATTTATTCTATACATTATTGGAATCACGGTTTTACTGATAAACGGAATACAGTTTAGTGCATATTCAAGGTTTTTTCAGAGTTAATAATTTACTGCATAAATTCCCTTAATGTAGATATAAATTCTCCAATTTTTGCATCTGCACCTTGTACTGCTGGACCCTCAGCCTTTTCCATTTTCACTTCCAGAAAATCAGGACAGATTTCACCAATACATTCAGCTTTATCAAGAGTCTTTTTCATTCCTTTTATGAAGAAATTTTTCCATCCCAATGCATGGGTTGAGAAATAGGCGACTTTTGAAATTGGGTTAGTTATGACTCTATCTAAATTTTTGATAAACTCTCGAATCTCGTTATCTGACCTAAAGGCAACGATTCGAGTAGCTATAATCAAACCATAAGGGTCATCTTTAGCGATATCTTCAGGTGTAATATTTTTAATACTATCGAGACTTACTTCATACCCATTTTTTAAATCATTAGCAATAGTTCTTGAAATCTGCTCAGAATTTCCGTGTAAAGAATTATGAATTATCCATATTTTTTTCATAGTTAAATTAAAGAGTGAAAAAATTTATATGAAACTTCAAGAGTCCAATCTTTTATCAAGATTTATTTCTTAGAATCCTAAATTAACTTTGACTTTATCGTTATTTTAAGTGCTAGAATTCTCTATAGGATTACCATTAAGTTTCAAAGTCTGAAGTTTAGTTAATTTAGCAAGCTTTTCTATATCTTTGATATTGTTATTTGAGAGATTTAAAAACTCTAGGTTCTCTAAGTTTTCTATGCCCTCAAGGTCTACGATTTGATTATTGCTTAAATCTAAGCTCTTAAGGTTGATAAGATTTTTTAATCCATCAATCTTAATTAATCGGTTATTGTTTAGGACTAATGTTTTTAAGTTTTTAAGATGATTTAAATTATTGATTTTAGAAATCTGATTATTTCCTAACTCTATTTCTTCTAAATTAACAAGTGAATCCAATCCACTAATTTCAGTTATAGAATTCCCCTCTAAATGAAGTTTGTTTAGGCTAACAAGATGGTTTAACCCCTCGATTTTAGTAAGTTTATTGTTCTCTAAAAAAAGTCCCCTAAGATTGGAATAATGCTTCAGTTTTTTAATTTCGGGTATTTCACTGATATTGTAATTATCTAAAAATAAATTACCATCAGAAATGAAAACTCTTTTCTTTTTAATCTTCACAAAATCCATAGATTATAGATGTGAATTTACTCTTATTAGTAGCTCTTATAAAAATTATAAATAAAACGATATGTTAGTTTATAATTGAAAAGTAACATGTAAAAAACTAAGGGCTTCACGCTCTAAAATGGAGTTTTCAGATTTTTCTGCATACTAGTTCGCCCTTTCCAATTGGAACTACTAAGGTATCGACGCGTTCATCTGATAGAGCTTTATCAATCATAGGTTTTAATGTTTTGTAATGATTAATTGCATTATCAGCTACTAACAAGCCTCCTTTTACCATATTTGGGACGATTAAATCGTAACAAATTTCATAGACTTCTTTTTCAGCATCTAAAAAGCAAAAGGATATTTTTTTCTCTTTTTTTAAATAATCTAGGGCATCTCCCTCGACTAACTCAACATATTTCTCTATTTTACTCTGCCGAAATGTCTCTTTAGCAAGGTTTATCTTTTCCTCTAAAATTTCAAAAGTTTTTATTTTATTACCTCTTTCTATGCATGCGAGCGCGATCCACATAGTAGAATAACCAGCACTAGTACCAATTTCTATAAATTCTCCTATAGGAGCACCAACAGCTAGGATTGAAATGAATTTGCCTGTTTCAGGAGAAATTTGACGAAGCCTTTCCATTCGAGGAGTTCCGTCAATCCTATCTTCTGCGTCAATTTTTTCTAGATATTTCATTCTCTTTTTTACGGGTTCTGGGATGTTATGTAGCATTTTACTTCAAATTTCTATTGTCCTAATAATATTATATATGAGAAAAAATATAATGATTATCAATGCAGCACGAGTTACTTCAAACAAATTTAACTTTAGACGAAGCAGAGAACCTTCAAGAGAAATACAGTCAAAAATTAAAAATTCAAGAATACAATATCCAAAAAATATCAGATATTAAAGGAATTAAGTGGGTAGTAGGTGTAGATGTTTCCTATTATAAAGAAAGCCATGAAGAAGGGGGAGTAGCGTGTGCAGTTCTATGGAATCTTCTATTAAATAAGATGGATAGTCATTCTTTTGCTAAAGGAATTATTACATTTCCTTATAAACCTGGTTTTTTAGGTTTTAGAGAGTGTAATTTACTTACGAAAGCCATAAAAAATCTTCCAGAAACACCAGACATAATTATATGCGATGGGCACGGTATAATCCATCCTAAACGATTTGGAGAAGCAGTTCAATTGGGTTTAATTTTAAACATTCCTACTTTTGGTGTAGCAAAAAAACCCTTTATAGGATTTTCAGAATGGAAAACATTAATAAGAAAAAAAGGGAATAAAAAACCGATTTGGGCTGATGATCCACAAAATTCAATTGTAGTAAATAATGAGCGTCTGGGATACGCTGTTTGCTTGAACGATGGAATGAAACCTATGTTCGTTAGCGGAGGATATAAGACTACTCTAGATGTAGCAGTAAAAATCGCGTTAAGAACCGCCAAAAATCATAAACAACCAGAGCCTCTTTTTCTCGCAGATTATCTCTCAAGAAAAGAATTGTAATATCATCTCTATAAATAATTTCTTTTAATCTAATGAAAAATTGTTTAAATAGTAAGAAACACCTCTTCACATGTATAAATATAAAAATAAATTTGGATGAGAAATTTGAGTTTTAAAATTAAAAATAATGTATATTGGGTAGGGAAAACAGATTGGGAACTCAAAAAATTCCATGGAAACGAATATTCTACGCATCGTGGTTCCACATACAACTCATACCTTATAAAGGAAGAGAAAACTGTCCTTATTGACACAGTATGGAAACCTTTTTCAAAAGAGTTTGTTGAAAATCTCTCAAAAGAAATTGACTTGGATACTATTGATTATGTTATAGCCAATCACGCGGAGATTGATCATAGCGGGGCATTACCTGAACTAATGGAACGTATACCAAATACTCCAATTTACTGTACAGCTAATGGCGTCAAATCGTTAAAAGGGCATTATCATAAAGAGTGGAATTTTCAACCAGTAAAAACAGGTGATACCTTAGAACTTGGAAATGATAAGCAATTAGTTTTTGTTGAAATGAAAATGCTTCATTGGCCGGACAGTATGGCATGTTACATGACCAAAGATAATATCTTATTTAGTAACGATGCTTTTGGCCAACATTACGCCACAGAATATATGTATAACGACCTTGTTGATCAAAACGAACTTTTTGCAGAGTGCATTAAATACTATGCTAACATTCTAACCCCTTTCAGTACGTTTGTTGATAAGAAAATTAAAGAAGTTTTAAGTCTTAATCTACCTATCGATATTATTGCTACGAGCCATGGGGTAATTTGGAGAGATAACCCAACTCAAATTGTTGAAAAATACTTAGCGTGGGCTAATGCTTATCAAGAAAATCAAATTACAATACTGTATGATACAATGTGGGACGGAACAAAGAGAATGGCTGAAGCAATTAGTAAAGGAATAGTGGAGACTGATAAAGCTGTAAATGTGAAGTTATATAATATAGCGAATTCGGATAAGAATGACATTATCACAGAAGTCTTTAAATCTAAGACCATAGTTGTAGGTTCACCTACTATTGGAGGAGGAATTATTTCATCAACCGCTGAAATTTTAGAGATGATTAAAGGTTTACGTTTTAAAAATAAAAAGGCTACCTCCTTTGGTTGTTATGGATGGAGTGGAGAATCAATAAAATTGATAAGAGAACATTTAGAGAAGAGCGGTTTTACTATAATCAACGATGGTATTCGTGCTTTATGGAATCCTGATCAAGAAAGTATAGAAAAATGTGTAGAGTTTGGAAGAGAAATTGCCAAAAGTTAATATTTAATTTTTTTTTATTTCTTATTACATTTTTTTTAGAAGAGAGATAGAATATCCTCTAATCTTTCATATTGACAAGAATATGCTAAATTTATGATATACATAAATAGGAAATCTATTACTATTCTTTTGAATAAGGTGATCTACTATCGCTAAAATTCTGGTTGTTGACGACGACCTCACTATGTTAAACCTCTACAAGTTAATATTAGCAGAAATGGGGGATTATTCAATTGATTTCTCTACAAATGGTAAGGAAGCAATTGACAATTATAGAAAGCATTCAGATAAGCCTAAAGTAATTATTATGGACCACCGAATGCCAGTAATGAATGGATTAGATGCAATGAACGAGATATTACGGATTGATGGGAGCACGAAAATTATCTTTGCAAGTGCGGATACTACGATGAAATCACTTTCCATTTCAATGGGGGCAACAGCGTTTCTTAGTAAGCCTTTTAAAATTGAAGAGCTGATGTATCTAATCAATAAAGCATTAAAAACGTAAATTTCAAAGGTGTTTAAAGTAATCGAAAAAGATCATAATAAAAAACATATGTTAAGAGAATTAGAAAGAAGATACAAATTATTTTATGAATATGCCCCACTCCCGTACCAATCTTTGGATGAGGATACTAAAATTATAGATATTAATCAAGCTTGGCTTGATTTTTTAGGATATGATAAAGAAGAAGTGATAGGGAAGTGCTTCGGCGAGTTTTTAGTTCTTAAAAGTAGAGAGTTGTTAACTTCTAGATTTTCACATTTCAAGGAAGTAGGAGTAATTCAAGATGTTGAATATGAAATCGTAAAAAAGAATGGGGTTCATAGCATTATTTGGCTTGATGGAAGGATAGAATACGATAATAGTGGGAATTTCACACAAGCACATTGTTTTTTCAAGGATATTACCGAACGTAAGCTAACTGAGAAGAAATTAAAAGAATCTGAAGAAAAGTTCAGAATCATCGCTGAGCAATCTTTTATGAGTATTTATATCATACAGGATGGAATATTTAAGTATAGGAATCAGCGAGCAACTGATGTAAGTGGATATAGTAGTGAGGATATTAAAGACTGGAAACCCTATGAATACGCAAAAATAATACATCCTGAGGATCGAGA
Source organism: Promethearchaeota archaeon (assembly GCA_013375495.1). The sequence continues at coordinate 124,226 of JABXKC010000003.1, read as the reverse complement.
GCTTGTTTTAGAACAATCTAAAAAAAAACAAAAAGGTGACCTTGATGTCATAAACCGCTATAAATATAGAATAATAAAGAAATCGGGTGAAGTTGCTTGGATCGATAACTTTTCTAAAACTATTAATTATAAGGGGAGACCAGCGGATTTGGTTATGACAGAAGACATTACGGAAAAAATTGTAGCTGAGCAAAAATTAAAAGAATCTGAAGAGAAATATAGATATCTCTTTAATAACGCACAAGTGGGGTTATATTGGTCAAGAATAAGTGATGGAAAGTTTTTAGAATGTAATGAAATATTTGCTAAATTATTTGGGTATGAAAAAAGAGAAGAATTGTTAGAAGATTATATTGCTACTGAACATTACGTATATCCAAATCAGCGCAATGAGATTTTAGACGCGATTCGTCTAAATAATGAGGTTAGAGGGTATGAGATACTTGTCACTAAAAAAGACGGCACACCTATTTGGTTGAGTATTTCTGCGCGAATGTTTGAAAATGAAAATCGGATTGAAGGTGCTGCGATTGATATCACCAAGCGGAAAAAAGCGGAACAAGAGTTACTAGAATCTGAAGAACGATACAAAAAAGCTTATGATAAGGCAGATTTCTATAAGGATCTACTAGCGCACGATGTAGGCAATATTCTTAACAATATTAATGCTTCAGTTCAATTAATGAAAATCTGGAACGGGGATTATAATCTCTCAGAGAAAGAAAAAAATATGATAGAGATAATTAAGCAGCAATTAGAGAGAGGAGCATCTCTGGTTTCAAATGTGCGAAAACTTTCAGAGATAGAAGAAGGAGAAATGAGCGTAAAATCTATGGATGCGAAAAAATTAATCGAGAAGTGCATCGAAAATATTCGTTCAAGATTTCATGAAAGGGAAATAGAAATAAGTTTTAATGCTGTTCAAGAAATTACTAATGTTATCGGCGGGGAACTTCTAATAGATGCCTTTGAAAACCTAATAATTAACGGGATTATTCACAACGACAGCAAAAAGATAAAATTATGGATTAATATATCCAAAGTTAATCAAGAAGGTAGAAATTATATAAAAATTGAATTTAAAGATAATGGATTAGGGATAATCGACGATAGAAAAATGACCATTTTTAAACGGAATTATGAAAAGGACAGGAGCACGGGTGGAATGGGTATAGGATTGTCGTTAGTCAAAAATATAATTACTAGCTATGGTGGGCAGACATGGGTCAAAAATAGGGTAAAGGGGGATTATTCGCAAGGCAGTAATTTTATTATTTTATTGAAGGAAGATAATTAATCCTTTACGGGTAAAGTTTTTTTTAACTACTAAATTTTTACGATCATGTCTCAAGATATCGTACAAATTAAGCTTAGTATAGATATACCTCAAGATAAATGGCTAGCAACATTTAACAAGAAATATCCCGAATTGAATTTTCATATTCTTTCAAACTTTCTAATTGGAGAAAATACAGGAATCACATCTTTCCAAATAAGGGGTACATCTGTAAAGCAATTTATTTCCGATTTTAAAGATAATATAGCGAAAAAAACTTCTCAAGTCTTATTTGAAGGGAAAGATCTCGTAATATTGAATGTAAAGGAAGTCGATCCGTGGATTTTAAACACTTTAGTTAAAACTGAGCTTTTAGTATCATATCCCGTCCTAGTAAAAGAAGGCAAAATTAGAATGGAAGCTATAACAAACCGGTCGAAAGTAGATAGATTTTTGACCCAGTTAAATAAAAAAGACATAAAAGCGAAAATAGAGCGTATAGGGTATTATTATAAATCGACTCTCCTCACTCAAAGGCAAAATGAAATAGTAAACCTTGCGTATCAAAATGGATTTTTTGACATTCCAAGAAGCATTTCATTGAGCGAATTCGCTAAAGATTTAAATATTTCAAAATCTGCTCTTTCTGAAACTTTGAGAAGAATATTCAAAAAGTTAGCACACATTTATATTAATTCTAGTAATTAGAGTACCAATATTTTTTATTAAACTTGAGATAATAATTCAATCAGTGCTCGGGGAATCTCTTTGTAATCATTAACGGCAAAAAATTTTCCCCGTCCAACTCTAGCTATCTCTCGACAGGTGTCAATTCCTCTTTCAGGATCGTTATCAGCGGGTATTCCGATTACATGTAATTTCGGGTATTTTTTTGCTAACTCGATGGGATTTACACCTCGATTATAATTTCCATCTGTAATTAAAATCCCAAATTTATGCCGTGTTTTTTCCTTAATCTTGTTTAGTTCTTTTAATCCTTTTTCTAAACCAACATTTATATTAGTAAATCCCACTGCCTCCGAATCAAGAATTTCATCAATAATAGTTACAACCGGCTTCTTTTCATCTATTTTTTTTAGAATCATAGCTGTGGAATTGAAAAGAACTAAACCATAGCTTTCTTTTTCCATATTATAAGCCAACACGGATGTGGTTAGAGCTGCGTTTAGTAGAAGCTTCCCATACATACTTCCACTTGTATCTAAAATCATTACGATGTTTCTTTTTTGCTTTTTTCTTTGAATTCCAAATATATCTTTGTAAGTAAGAACCTTTTTATAGATATTTAGCGGATTATGCTGAATTGTTTCATCTAAGTCAAACTCTGGAGACCCCATCTGATAAGAGGGGGTAACTTTTTTAAAATTTCCTCTAATTCCTTTACTAGTTATTTTTAACGATGTTTTTAATATACTCTGTCTTGCTAATCGTCTAAAAACATGCTTGTATTTTTCTGAAATTGGTCGTCGAATAAAGAAATAAACTTCAGCCATAGAAGTTTCCGAAGTTTTTGCTTTTTCCGAAAAGAATTTCACTCCTTCGCCGCAATCTAACGCGTCTGTCGCAGCATAGACGTTACTCTTCAGTAAACCCATTATTGCTTCGAGGTTTTTATGTTCGATAGATAAATATGTTAATTCTTTAATTTGCTTGTAATCTAAAGCGTTTGCTAAATGTTGATAATAATCTGGTTTTTTCTTTCTCTTCCTGATTATTTCATATCTAAGAATTTTTTCGTCAGGAATTCTTTCTGTCAATCTTACATGAAGCCTTTTATTCTCAATCTCCTTGGAATTCTCCGCAGAGAAATCATCGATTATTGAAAATCCGTCTTGTTTAGAACCGATAGCACGATGTCAGCAATAATTTCCTTTTTTGAGCTTGTAACACCATCCTCGAGCTCAATCTTGTTATATAAAGCCATGACTGCTGTATTAACCCAATTTTTTGTGCTGTTGCTGTTTTCAGTTTTTGAAATCAATTGAGCTAAGTCAATCGCTCCCCTTATTGAACTTCCTCTCCTTATTGAGGTGATGTTTCTGGTACGATCTACTATTTGTTGAGAAATTTGAGCTATTTTTTCTCCTTCAGATTTATCTATATTAGCTTCTTGCTTGATAATAAGAATTTCTTCTTTAGGTGGTTGAAAATCTAGACTAATCCAAATAAACCTATCCTTTAAAGCTTCTCCAATAACAGTCACGCCAACATGAGCTGCAGGATTCTGAGTAGCAACGACAAAAAACTTCTTATGAGCTCTGATAGTCTTTAATTTAGGAATTTCTAAAATTCTTTCGTCCAGTGCTGTTAATAGTGAATTCTGCGTACTTTCAGGCATTCTATTAATTTCATTTATAAAAAGACAGCCACCTTTAAGCATAGAAGAAGCGAGCGGACCGTAGACATATGATTCTTCTAAATATCCTTTTGAAATCACTAACGGGGGGTCAAAATAACCGACTAAATTATGAGGTAGCGTTTCCTCCGAACAGTCGATACGGGAAAATTCAGTATCGTAATAGGAAGCAACTGCTTTAGCTATCCTGGTTTTTCCTACTCCAACTTCTCCCTCGATAATTAGGTTTTTATCTACTAACCTTGCTAAAATAATTTTCTCTAACTCTTCAGTTCTTCCAATTATTTTGTATCTTTTTTGTATCTCTTTCACAATCTCAGATGCATTGAGCATGTTGTTAATAATAATACATATCTAAAAAATTATACCTTCGAAAGTAATAGGGTTTATTAAATATTAGAGGAATTTTTTAATAAGGAAGGATTTGATTTTAACTTAATAATGCTTTTAAAATCTATGCTTGTAAAGAACAAAAGGAAGGGTGTTGTTTTTGGCCTCACCGTAATAGCTGTGATTCTATTAGTTCCAATATTTGTAGATCTTTCAACAGATCTTCTTAACAACGACACTTCTTTATTCTCTGTATCTGCTAATGGAGATAATTTCGACATTTTGGACTTCTGGGATAAGGAAATTGAAAGGGTAAATAGTACTTCATTAAATATTGTTTATGGAAACAATCACACCATAGAACATATTATCACCTATTCGAATATTAAGTATGAATTGAAAGCGCGAGACATTTATTTTAATTCACCGAATTGGGTTGGAGCACAACCTCAGAACCTTACATTATATGGTGTTTTGCTTTATCCAGAAATTATTAAGAGTAATAATCCAGGAGCTTTGATTATGCATGGACTAAATGGAAAAGTAGAAGATGCATTCGATTTAGCTATACCATACTTAGAAAAAGGCTTTATCGTTTTATGCCATTCACATCCAGGTCACGGTAAATCAGAAGGAGCAGAACCAGAACCAGGGAATCTATATTATGAAGGGGCATATAACGAATCAGCTCATTTTTACCTTACACTATGTGGAGCAATTCAAGGATTGAGAGTTCTGGAAACTCTTCCGTCTGTTAACAATTCTCAAATAATGGTTACAGGCAAATCATACGGCGGGTTAAATGCTATGTGGTTAGCAGGCATTTCAGGAGAGAGAATTGCCGGGGTCACAGCTTATATAGCAATAGGAGATATCGCTAAAAATTTATTTCATCCCGAACAATTAATTTTCTGGGTATTAGGAAAAAATGTCAGGGAAATTCCAGAATCATATTTAACAGACCAACTCTTAAGATTTGATCCGATTTACTATTTAAAATCTACCAAGCTTCCTCCAATAATGTGGCAAATAGGGACTAACGATGACTTCTTCCATTACAGTTCAATAAAAGGCACCTACGATGCTGTTCAGCATACTTCCAAATTTCTTCAGATCTTCTCTAACGATCATCACGGTTTTCCCGGTTTTGAGGGTTCCTCTAAATTCTTTATTGATTATATTCTAAACAATGGCTCCACACCACCTCAAATCAACATAACTAGCGCTTATAAAACAAATGATCTTCGTGGAGATAATCTGCATGTGGCTTTACGAGTAAATTCCTCAGAGGAAATCGACTCAGTTCAAATAGTTTATAGATATAAAGATATTATTGGGACTTGTTGGGAACGAAAAAATCTTATTAGAACCGATGGAATCTATTGGGAAGGAGAAATATCCCCTACAATTTTTAGTTCAAATCTTGATTATTATATTATAGTTAATTTAAAAAATGTGACTAATGTATGGTTTTCGTCTGAAATCTTCTCAGCGGGCATTATAAGCACTAATCTAACTATCCCTTTCGTTATTATCATCTCATTTTTAGTTGCAATTCCCCTAGCTTTGTCTATTCGGAAGAAGTTTCAGAACATAAATAAAACGAATTTAGATAAAATAACCGAATTAAGACACAAATTATTCATCGAAATTATATCAGTATTTGTTTTAGATTTTATTTATTACCTCTCGATTATACTACCATGGATTGTCTATGAAAGTGGGGAAATTATTTTCAATCACGTATATTTCTTTAACAATCTTTACACTTGGAAGTTAAATGTTGGTGAAATTGCTCCTTTTTTAACCACTATCTTTTTTATATCCACAATAATTAATTCTGAATTAAATTTCATCAATCTAAGGCTTTCAGCAGTATTTAAATTAATATATCCCACCCTTGTGCTAGTTTTTATAAGTATTACACCTTTCATCTCCGGTGCTTTAGATCCATCTAGTTTAGTATCAAATTTTGGCATAACATTCCCCGGAATTGGTCCTTTCTTGATGATATTATCAGCTATATCTTTATTTTTTGTTGGCAGATGGGAAAGAAGAAATAGGATTGCTTTTGGATTAATCGCGAAAAAATCAAAAGATTGGCACAAATTTGTAGAGACAGTAAGGAAAAAGTTCGATTTAGCGTGGCAGAAGTTACGACCAAATAGAAAATAAGTAAAACCTAAAAAAAAATGAGGTAAATGCTGTATAAGGATGGAAGTTGGGGGAAGGGCAAGACTCCAAATATATAAAATGCTCCTACTATGAATAGGGAAAGACAAATAAAAATGAAAATAAAATCTCTTATTTGAAACTTAATAACTATCAAATTTGTCCTTTTTTTGTATATTCCAAAACATCTGTTCTCCATTGAAAGAGATGTAGTATGCCCTTTTCTTAAAATTGACACAAGTGTACTAATTAATCTCTCAGATATAAACGCGTAAGCTTTTCGGAAAGTTCTAATCCGATCTAAACTAAAGCCTCTTGCTTTTTGAGCAAGGGCTATAGTTTTTGCCTCTTGTTCTATGGTAGGAATGTATTTGATACCCACCATAAAAGCGAAACAGAACTTGTATGGAATTTTAAGACGAATTAAAGAATATACAAAATCTTTTGTAGAAGTTGTATAGGTAAATAATATTGCTGAAGTATATAAAGTAAATAATATGAAAAATGCCCGTAATCCGAAATATAATGCTAATTTTCTGATTGGTAAGAATTCCAGGTTAAATAAATAGAATAAAATTACTTCTTCTTCGCTAGGAATTGCGTTAAAAAATAAATTAAGAACAAGACTAATGATTAGGATAAAAAAAAGAATTTTTAGCTTTCTTAAAAGCATTTTAAAGGATATTTGACTTAGTAGCATGATTAGGATAATGAAAATTGAAAGAAACATCAACAAGATTAAACTTCGTACTAAAAATGTAAAAATTGTTAGAAGAATGAGAAAAATTAACTTAGAAATTGGATTTATTTTATGCATTAGTGAAGTCCCCGTGACATACGCAAAAATTAATTGCTTGTTATCCAAATGCTTATTCTTATTACTTATTTTTAATCACCCTCTCTAAGCATCTCATCTATCGAATCTAAAAGAAGAGTAGGCCCTAAATTTCTATGTTTATTAAAGTAATTATCTTTATTATCAAAATCTCTTACTGTACCGTCTTTATTAAGCTCTAAAATCCGTTTTGTATATTTCAATAGGAGATGATAATCGTGCGACGATATTATTATTGTTTTACCTCTCTTATTTTCAAGATACAAAGTTTCTACGAGTGAATCTATTGTCCTTTGATCTTGTCCTATGAATGGTTCGTCTAATAGGATAATTTCAGGACTATAGACAAATATTGAACTTAAGTTCAATCTTCTTTTCTGTCCCCAACTTAGTTTAAAAGGGTTTTTAGAGGATTTTTCTTTCCCTATAACACGTATTAATTTTACCAAGTAATCTTCTGGGATAAACTCAAGCATACCAAAATTCTTTGGACCATAAAGAATCTCATCCTTAATTGTTGAGTTGAATATCATGTTTTCAGGGTTTTGAAATATAAAACCGATTTGTTTTGCGTATTCAAACGATCCAATACCTCTAATGTCTCGGTTATAATAAAAAATAGACCCACTGGTAGGCTGGTATAAATTAGCTAATAAATAAAGGAGTGTCGTTTTCCCACTTCCATTCGGTCCGACTAGACCAATAAAGTCTCCTTCTTGAATTTTTATGGAAAGGTTATTTAATGCTTTAATTCCGCTATTTGGGTAAATAAAATCAACATTTTTGGTTTCAAGAATATCGATATTGCTCTCCTCATCAGAGATTTGTTCTTCCCTATTATTATGTTTATTTTTTAATGATTCTATATATAAATCTTGAAACTCAATTATATCCTCAAACGATTCAAATTTCTCAAGAGCCTTTGGCATTATCTCCTTTTCTATGAGTAAATCCCGTAATTTTAGGAGTTTTTCCTTTGATAAATTTTGTTGTATTTCTAATAACTCATTGAAATTCGTAGGATTTCTGGCATTTCTATGATCTGGGGAAATGTCTTTAAAGTCATTAAATAAATCGATAATCCATGGTAACCTGACATTGCAGGACTTTAACGGACTATAATTATTGATTAAAATTTCTGATAAATTACCTTTAAGGCGAATTTCGCCAATATCGTCTAAAACAATAATTTTATCTGCGATATCCATTACTCTTGATAAACGGTGCTCAATTATGATTAAAGTGGTTTTAAACGATTCAGATTCTTTCAACTTTTTTAGTTGAGTTAACAGCAAGCTTTCAGATTGTTGATCTAAAAATGCTATAGGTTCATCTAAAATTAAGATTTTAGGGTTCATAACAAGAAAAGAACTTAATATTGTGAGTTGTTTTTGACCTCCACTAAGTTGTTCTATATCTCTGTTTAAAATTTGAGAAATACCCATAAATTCAGATATTTCCTCCACCTTTTTCTCTATTATGTCTTTATCTATCTTTAAATTCTCAAGTCCAAAAGCAAGTTCATCCTTAACTGTGAAAGTAGTCATTTGCTCTAAGGGATTTTGTTTCACTAAGCCAACTAATTTACTTAACTCAGTAAAATTATAATTCCAAATACTTTTTCCATGGATTTTAACATCCCCTTTCATAAAGCCTTTCAATCTCCAAGGAATTATGCCATTCATGGCATATGAAAGCGTAGATTTTCCACTACCACTAGGTCCTGCTAAAATTAAAACATCCCCTTGATTAAGGCTGAAATTAATGTTTTTTACTGCGGGTAAAGCAGTCTTATCTTCACCATAAATAAACGAAAAACCCTCAAAAGATAAAGCCAAATCGGTATTAGTGATATTAATCACTCCCTTAGAAAGTAGTTGGAACGCCTGCTTTAATCAAACCATTTTTAATAGTCCTACCAAGAATTCCGGTTATTAAAATTCCAGAAATTAAGGCAAAAATAATAGCCAAAGCCCATAAAGACCAATGCAAATACCATCTTTGCTTAATTATCCAGATGAACGGAGCTTGAAAAATGTTCCCAATGCCACCAGCAATCCCCCACCCTAATTTAGATTCACCTTCTCCCAGCTTTTCCATTATATAAAACCCAAATGAGAGCAATACGCCTTCTATAATGTTTATGATTAATATTAATAATCCCAGAGCATCGCCTAATAAAAATTCTAAAATTCCTTTTGAGACCATAGTTAAGAGTATGTTATTCTTATTTTTAGTTAGGCCATATACAATAACACCCCATATAACATGATGACCACTGACCAGTTGTGTCCCCCCTGTTAAAGGATACCAAACTTTTATTAACAAACTGAATGGAACCAAACTGGAAATGATACCGCCTAATACCCCGATTATCGCAGAATATATTAAATCCAAAGTTGTTAATCTTTTCTTTTCTTTAGAACTATAACCGGTTTCCCGATAAGTATCTTTTAATTCCTTTATATCATAATTTTCTCCATTTTTAGACAAGAGTTCTTCACCCAATCTTTTGTTATTTTACGTTAAGCAATTCGTATTGAAATTTTAGTTAATTTTTGTACAGAATATTGCGAACTATATTCCCCCTCTGGCATAATAGATTGATCCATCACGGTTCTTAAAGGCCCTTCTACGGAGAGTGGAACACCATTCTCTTCAAACGCCAAGATTACTAAATCAGAATTAGCTTCTACTATAGATAAATTAAGAAATTTGGGGGAACTATATCCATCTCGAGCATAGAATCGAAATTCTAAATTTGAAGCAGATTGAACAATAAGGTTTTCTCCCTCAATTATGCTCCAGAGTGAAATTCCTGAATACACTACATCATATTCAGTTTCATATGGTGGTCCATTTTTTATATGAAATATTTTATCTTCCACGAGGTCGTACTTTCCCGAAGTCAAGTCGGTAATAGATAGCGTTACACTTGATGATGTTCCATTACCATCTATCGTTATCTTATTTGGATCTTCAAATGGATTGAATTCCAAGAAAGCAATCATCATTAACCAAAAAACAACCAGTCCAATTATAACGCTTGTTACTAAGATGTAAAAATTACGTGTTTTCATATGATTTTAAGTTTATTTAATTATTTTTACTCGTTTTTTTTGAAGGAGGGCAATTATTCCAATCATTGTTAGTACCATCATTATTAAAGTGAAATATCCTGATATTGCGGGAGGAGGCGTCTCAATTGTCAAATCTAGACTGTAAGTCCATGACATCGCATGATTTTCGTGTAAATCATTATCATAAACCGCAATATTGAATAGATATTCTTTGTGCTTGTTGAATTGCACGTCGTATTCTTCACTAGTGACTAATGGTCTGCTAATCTCCAATGTATAAGAGACATTTGTAACATAAGTAAATGCAGCATTAACTTGGGACAATTCCGGATTTGGATTTACCCACCCATCATCTTGAAAACAATCATCCTCACATAAAGAAGGTACTCCACTCGAAATGGAAGTATGATGATGCCATTTCCAACTATCTATTTTACCGCCACCCATATGTTCAGTACTCATTCCAAAGGGATAATACGCAGAGAAATTAATCACATTTATATCCCAGCAAAAGAGTAACCCATCGGTGACATAATCTTCTGGTGAAGTTGTATTATCTTCCCATTGGCATAGGATATAGAGAGATTGGGCGTTCATTATAAAAATTGCACTCATGTTAAACAAAAGTTCAGGAGGATTTGAATCATTATATCTAATCGATGCTAACGGAATACTCACATTTCCTATTTGATTTTCAGGTTTTGACCAAAATTCTTCGTTTGCAACTCCGTCTAATATAATATTTGCTGTATTATCTATTGGAACATCAATTGGAATAATCTCATGATAATCCTGACAATCGCCGTCTCCAGGATAAGCATTTCCAATAGGAATCTTCATAGAGCAAATGGTAAGAAATGCAATAAGCACAAGTAATTCTATTTTTTTCTTCAAATCTATCACTTTATTTATTATTAAAAAGGAAAAAAAGATAGTAAATTGAAATTTAAAGGGTGCTTAATAATCTACTATTATTTCAGTAACCCATTTAGCATAGTTTGCTCGATTTCTACCAGGTATTTGTACATTAAATGGTCCACTCGAATATGACAATATTTTCGGTACGGGCCAAGGATCATCAAAAATTCCATCGTAAGTTTCTCCAAATTCTTGTATTTTCCATGCTAAGTTCATAATTAAATCAGTAGCCGGAATTGGGACTCCTAGACTAGTTTCAGTTCCGTTAACATAATCATCATCAGAGCGAGGGATAACATGGGTTTCATTGTTATACATGCCATTTTCAACTTCCGATTTATTGTATGGAGGTTCAGATTTCCAGAATGGTGTAACGAAACCATCAGCAGCTCTAAATGTGACTTCATAATCAGGTTGAATAGCAGCAGTCGTCATTCCTATGATTTCAGAAACGTTTTTTCCCCAATATTGACGATTAGCACCCCAACCGGATGTACTTTCATACTGATAAACTGCAGTATCTGGATCTTGTATTAATTCCCAAGCGTCTAAAGAAAGTTCGGTGGTTCCATTAACTATTACTTCAATTGTCCAATTACTCATAACTGAAACTTGATTAAAGTTGTAAAAATTGTCATTAGAATCCAATCCCATTATGGAAAAATTGCCCATTGAGGCATAATAAGGAGAATCCTGCAACCACATCTGGTTTATAGCCAATACTAAAACAAAATATGTTTTTCCTTTCTTGGCATAACTTTTTGTAATGATATCAGCTGTGTGAACCTCTCTGGAAGCAGAGTCTTCAGTTTCAAATTCAAGATCCCCTGCATAGTAAATTTCCTTTTCTTCCAATATATCTAATATATTTACTCCTGTAACAGACTGTCCTGAAATTGGATCTTGAATGGTAGTTAATTCTAGATAATTTTTCCAATCAGATATTGAATCAGTTTCTAAGTCATCAAGATATATTTGGACGCCTTCTAATATTTCACCAAGCGTAATAACATGTTCTACCCCATGTACATCAAATAATGAAAATGATGAAGCGTTTGGGGCGGTGTTCCAATCCTCTGGTAATCCTTGATAAAAAATGGTCGTTGAAGGCTCTTCAGTAAAGGGATTAGCAACGATCACATAGCCTAAACCTCCCGCTAAACCCACAGCAACAATCGCAAATATTCCGATTAAAGCATCTTTTTTATCTATTTTCCTCATATTTTTTCAAATTTTAAGTTTTTTTTTCAAATTATTGAAATTTGTCAATTTTCTCTTCTCTCAAGCGAAAATTTACATACTTTGATGAAAAAAAAAATTCATACCATATAAAATTATGCGTTTGGTCTAATGGGTAATATCGCGATAAATAAAAGTCTGAACATATTTTAATATATAAAACACTGCTCACACGCATCACTGATTATCCTTGTCGTCAATAGCTTGATAGTGTGCTCATCGTAAAAAAATTTTACGACAAAGAATTTACTGAATCTTTTTTCTTTACCCTCGTAGTTCAGGTGATCCTCTTTCTCATTGCGTTGCTTTTAGGATTTATCTTCGGAATTAACTTAGCATTAGTGCTAATTGGACTACTAGTCTCTTTATAGAAACGATTTTAAATTTAAATCCTTTTTTTTACTTTCTTTAATAATAAAAAAATAGTTAAGGCATAGTTATAACATTACTATCTTCATCGAGTTTAATTATACCCTTAACTGCGAGTTGTTTAATTGTTCTAACTGCCATAATTGGAGGAACAGATAGCAAATCCTTTAATTCATCAAGGTTACAGCTGCCTTGCGCCATAATCGTAGCTATAATATCTACTTCAGAAATTTCTTCTTCAGAATTTTCTATTAAAAACGAAGTGAAGTAGTTATTCCTCTTGAGTTGTTTTAATTTAAAATCCAAGTCTTGCATTTTTTCTTCCGTATACATTGTTCTTAATTGTTTTTCGCGGTTTTCGTTGTCAATTTTTTTCTGGTCCAATTGAGAGTTATCGCTTTCCTTTAAAGCAATTTTTTCATTCACGGAATTTAGCTTCGATAAAAGATTTTCTAGTTCTATCTTGGGTGACTTAAGAGCATCCTTAACCCGTTCAAAAGAACCTTTAGCTTCAGTAACTTTTGATTGCAGATCGTTCTTAGATGATTTTAGATTTTCCAATTTTTTTATTAAATCTTCTGATTTAATTTCAAGCCCTGTCAATTCGCTATTCTGAGTTTCAATCTTCTCTTCTAATATTTTAATATTGTATTGCTCTAATTTCATCTTTTTCCATGTTAATTTTAAGTTTTGGACTATAAGTTCGCCATTTTTTTGAATAGTCTGCTGGTATTCGTCAAAGTATTTCTCAAGTTGCTCAATAGAGCCTAAAATATCATTCAAATTTGAACTCATTAGAAATCTACCTCCTCTTTCAAAGTTATAGTGCTTGCTACTTGATCGTATTCAATAGGGGCCCCTTCTTCCAGCATTTTAGTTATTATCTTTCGTGCTTGTTCTTCTCTCATATCAATGGCCATTAAAATATTTTTTATTTCTAATTTACTTCCCACTTGTAGAGCTTTTATAAATTGGTACAATTGCGAACTAATATACCCCTTTTTGATCAAAATTTTCATGGCAGCTACTCTATTTTCATAAGATTCGACGAATTTTTCTTTTTTTCTGAAAGTTCTATTAAGTTCTGCTTCTAGAACTTTCAAGTTTTCTTCAAATTTTTCAACTTCTTTAGCTAAAGTAAAAGACAGATTTTCAAGCTCTTTTAAACGCTGATCTCGATTCGTTAGTTCTTCTTTTTTTATTTGAATTGCTTCTTGGGTTTCTTTTAACTCGTTTTGGCTTTCTAGAATCTTATTTTCTGTTTCCTGGCGATTTTTGGTCAATTCTGCGTAATCTTCTTCGAGTTTTACAATATCCCGTTGATTTTGAGATATCCTGTTTTTAATCGAATTTATTTCTTCTGTGTTGGATTCTATTGTTTTTAATAATAAGTTCTTTTCATCTTCATATTTCTCTAATTCGTCAAGGATTTTTTCAGGTTGCATTCTTAATTTCGGGATGTAGTCGTTATTCAAACCACTAATATCGACAATTATCGAAGTCATTTTTCTTAGGGATGTTTTAGCATCTAATAAAGGCGTTTCACTCATTTTAAATTCTCCTTTAATCTCAAGTATAAATATAAATTACTTATAGAGCACATATTATTAAATGTGTATTTTTCAGATTTACAATAATTTTGTGATTAATTTACTCAATAATTATAAGCTCAATTACATATCTTTCGATATTTCTTTGATGAAGTTTTCTTTGTTGAGAATCATACTTAAACCTCTTCTACTCATAACAACATTTAAATTCTCGATCAACTTTTCTGTGAAATATGTGAAATCAAAACGAATTGAAGGAGTATTTCGGTAATAGCTCTTTAAAAAAAGGTTGATCAATTCAATTTTAGCTTTAGGGACCGTTTGTTCGAAAATTCCGGGATTCGTATCAAGTAAAGAACAACAAACCCAAGCAATATCGTCAATATGATTTCCTTCGTAAGAATCCTCGAAATCCAAGCCATATATCTCATTTTTTAAAGGATTATATATGAAATCTCTTATCTGGGTATCTCCTTTGTTTAGAACTATAGGCTCTGAGAGGCCCTCACTCTCTATCGTGTTATTTGTATGTAATTGATAAAACCATTCTGCTAATTTCTCGATAGAAGTAGAAATTTCTTTTTTTATTTCAGGGTTCAAACTCTCTAAATCTGCTACATCAACTAATCTTTCGTTTATAAAGTCGCATAAATTAACCCCTTTAATCTTTTCAAGAATTAAATAGGGTTTTTTATAAAATAACACGCTCGGTATAAATAGATTTTGTCTTTTTAATCTTGTTAAAGTGCTATATTCATTATCCGCATTATTGGTTCTAAATATTTTAACGATTACTTCTTTAGGTAAGCGTTCTGTATCTCTATGAAATGTTAATCCAACAACCGAATTTTTCTTACTCTCAATAGGAAATAAAATAAAGTGATTAAATTTATCAACCAATTCTGGTAGATCATCCTTAAGATCTGTAATAAGGTCTCTTCGTGTTTTAAAAAACTCCATCTCTATAAATTGACAATAATATTATGGAAGTCACTTAACTAATATCTAAATATTAAAGATAGAAGATAAATTTCTCTATTTCTATACTTACAGTTTTAAATTCTATGTGTATATAATTTGGGAGATGTTCGGGTCAAAAATTATATTATTTATGAAATATCACAGTAACAAATAAAAAATTTAATTTTAATTCTATCATAATGAATCGACAACAAAAGCAGTACAAGCTTGGAGTTTTCTATGGACCTGATCCAGATACTGAGATGTTAGCTCAAAAATTCGTTGGAAATCTAATTAACGACGACGAATTTTGTAAAGCATGTGAACTTCTTGAAAAAGACGTTAAATGTGATAAATGTAGGGAACATCTAGGTAATTTTTCAAGTTCGATTTTCTTTTACGATAAAATAGGTGAAAATGTTCCAGATTTTATTGAGGATCCTGAAGAATATTTACCAAAATCTTTACCTAATGTCGATTTTATATTGGTTGTTGGAATTCATCAAGATTTGCTCTTAGGCTTACCAGACTATTTGAAAGATAAGAATATTAAAGCTGTAATAATACCAGTCGAGAATCCTAAATGGGTGCAACCAGGATTGCAAGTGCAGGTATTAGAAACTTTTGAAAGCTATAGAATTCAAGCTGCATTCCCAAAACCTTTTTGCGCTTTAAGCAAAGAATTAGATGAATATAATCAAGAGGGATTTAACATTACTAAGGAACGAAATTATATAATAGAATTTATTGAACATTATAAAATTGGAGTTCCAATAGTCTCGTTCTTATTATCCAAAGATGGAAAATCAATTGAAGATACCTGTGTTCTTCAGTGCGCTCCCTGTGGAAGCTCTTATTTTGTGCTTCAACAATTAAAAGCTAAATATCTCGACAATGGAGAACTCAGTTTAAACGAAAGAATTAGTAAAGCTCATCATTCCTATCCTTGTAATGCTTCGATGGATCAGGACTCAATCTTAAAAGACTCTATTCTCCACGTTGGTGGTTATTTAATAAGGAACGCAGTTCGACGAGAATTAGGTTTAGAGGAAGAGGAAGCTCAAAAACTGGTTTATGTTGTTAAATAGTCCTTATACCTTCTAAATATTAATTTAAGGTACCAATTTATAATTAATAAATAGAAAACGAGCTTAAGTTTTATCTTCTGTTGACTGATTATAGCTCCTTTTTATTATATAATATAAAGCTTTTTAGCTGTAACTAATTTACATTAAGTGGTGACTCATATTACTCAATGTACCAATGAGCTGTGTTTACAAGAAGAACTTGAAGAGGAAGAAGAATCGTTTTTCGAAGAAAAATTTTGGTATTTCATAATACCCTCTATGATATTACTGGGAATATCAATTGCATTAGAATTTTTAACCGAAGCAGTTTTATTAAGCCAAATTTTAGCAATAGCATCAATCCTGCTTTCGTGTTATGGTATAGTAAAAGAAGCAATAGAAGATATTCTAGCTAAAAGGATCACTGCTAATATTCTTATGTTGGTAGCTGGAGTTGCTTCCTTTTTTATCTTACATGGTCAAGAAGGGGCAACCGCAGTATTGTTATATGCTATCGCAGAATATCTGGAGGAATTAACTACCGATAAGTCCCGCAACGCAATCAAGGAGTTACTTGAATTAGCACCAGATGAAGCACTCCTAAAAACTCAGGAGGGGTATGAATTTGTGCCCACTCGAGAAATAAAAATAGGTGATATTGTAGGAATTAAACCCGGAATGAAAGTACCAATAGACGGAAAAATTGTGAAAGGGGAATCCTATTTAGACGAAAGTGCTATAACAGGGGAATCTCTCCCTGTTTTCAAGAGTATAAACGATGAGATATTTGCTGCCAGTATTAATAGCGATAGTTTTATAGATATAGAAGTAATTAGAGAAAGTTCAAATACAATAGTGGCAAAAATAGCCGATAGTGTTAAATTAGCCCGCCAAAATAAAAGTCAAAGTGAAAGGTTCATTGAGAAATTTGCCAGATATTACACTCCTATCATATTAATTAGTTCACTTCTCGTAATGTTTATCCCTCCATTATTGTTTAGCTTAGATTTTAACACGTGGTTTTACCGAGGACTTATCTTATTAGTTGTTTCTTGCCCTTGTGCTCTCACATTATCTACTCCGCTAGCTAACATAGCGGCTCTTACAAAATTAGCAAAGGAAGGGATACTTGTTAAGGGAAATATCTTTATAGAAAAAGCAAAAACGATTGAATTAATCGCTTTTGACAAGACCGGAACTCTAACGGAAGGGAATTTAAAAGTTTTTGATATTTTTGAATATTCGCTCGATAAACAAGAGATAATAAAATTAGCTGCGAGTTTAGAGGTTCTCTCAGAACACCCAATTGGAAAAGCCATAGTTCATCAGGCTAACCACATGGATTTATCGCTATACACAGTTGATTCTTTCAAGATTATCAAAGGTAAAGGTATTAAAGGTGAGATTCAAGGAAACACTTATTATGTTGGAGGCAAAAAATATCTCGAAGAACTTAATTTTAACCTTCCTGAGGGAATCTTTGAAGATATCGAACTATTGGGAACAATTCCTATATTACTTGGAACTAATAACAAAATTTTGGGAATTATCACAATTCGAGATGTTTTAAGAGTTTCAGCACCTCTCTTAGTCGATGGTTTGAAAAAAAGAGGTTTTAAATCTGCAATGATCTCAGGGGATAATCAAATAGTGTGCAATACTATCGGTGCGTGTTTAGATATTGATACTTCCTATGGTGAATTGTTACCAGACCAGAAATTAGATGAAATAAAAGAATTAAAGCAGAAATATAAAGGAGTGGCGATGGTAGGAGATGGAATAAACGATGCTCCGGCTCTAGCGTTATCAGATCTTGGAATTGCGATTGGAGCTTCTGCAACAGATTTAACTCTAGAAACTGCAGATGTAATTGTAATGAGTGATGATTTAAAGAAAATTATAACTTTCTTTGATATATCTAGAAAGACTAATAGAATCGTAAGGCAAAATATATGGACATCGATTATCGTTAAAGTTACATTCGCGATTTTAACTGTTATTGGTTTAATGACGCTCTGGCTTGCTGTTGGAATAGGAGATATGGGTGTTTCCCTCCTTGTATTAATTAACGGAATGACAATATTCCGATATAGAACGAAATTTAAAGATATCTCTGTAGAACACCTTGAAAGCGACGCAAAAGCTATCATTTGCAAATCTTGTGAAACTAAAAATATCATACCTCAACATCATGGTCGAGATATGGTAGAAAAAGAAGGAAAATTAATATGCTGGAGAAAGATGCTTAGTAGCGACGATTTAGAACCTTGTGAAGAAGAATTACCTCTCTTTTGTCCAAAATGTGAAAACGAATTAGAAGTTTTATAAGGTATCTAATATTGTTCTAGTTTTCATAAAATAAGATATATCTAAAAATACTTAACTTAATGTCCAAGGATTAGAAAAACGCCAAAGTTTTCTTTCGGATTCTTCACGTTCTTGAGATTCCTCTTTTTTGTTCTTTTTATTTCTTACTTTTTTATGACGCATACAAAAACCCATAAGACAAAAATTTATGTTAATATAAAAAACAAAACTGGTCGACAATTTTTAGTTTTTTAAAATTGAACTAAAGAAAGAAGGATCTACGAATAAATTTATAACTCGAATAATTTTTAATAGAAATTCAAATAAAGCTTAAATGCGGGAAGGGAGATTCGAACTCCCGAACCCCTACGGGACTGGATTCTGAGTCCAGCGCCTTTGACCAAACTTGGCAATTCCCGCGTTTAAAAAGACATTGAAACCAGTTAATTCTCATAAAAATTGAGATTAAAGAATATAATTACTTGAAATTTTTATAACTTTTGAACTTTCCAGTAGTTAACAATAGGATTTTAACATGGTTTAAAACGAAAAGATTCTTATCTTCAAATAAAATAGATAGTAATGTGTCTATAAATAAAGGAGAGCAAAGTTAGATAATATGCCAAATCTAAAAATTAACAATTTTAGATTGTATTACGAAATTTACGGTGATGGTCCTCCTCTATTAATGATCTTAGGAATTGGAGCAAACATTAGTTGGTGGGGGAAACACTTTATAAATGGATTAGCAAAACATTTTAAAGTTATAGTTTTTGATAATAGGGGAACAGGACAATCAGAAGATCCAAAACAAGATTATTTCATAAGATCATTAGCGGATGATGCGATTGGTTTATTGAATACTTTGAACATCGATAAAGCTTACATTTTCGGACATTCAATGGGTGGTTATATCGCACAAGAGTTGACTCTGAATTACTCTAGGGTAAATAAGCTTATTTTATGTTCGACGAGTTGTGGAGGAGATAAATCTATTTTAGCATCTCCAGAAGTGTTAGATATCTTAGGTAAGCCGAGGAAAGGAAGGGATCCAGAAGAAGTAGCTAAAGAAAATTTAAAAATCTTCTATTCAATTGAATTTCTCGAAAAATACCCTAAGTTGATTGATTTAGCTATCCAAAACATGATCAAAGCCCCATTAGATCCGGATAGCTACTTTCGTCAGACGAAGGCAATTGAATTATTTAATACATGCAATATGTTAAAAAATCTAAAAATCTCAACGCTAATACTACATGGAATGAAAGATGTTTTAGTACCACCTCAAAACGCAAATATTCTCGCCAACTTAATTCCAAATTCACAAGTAAAAATCTTTACTAAAAGCGCACATGCTCCTTTTGTTGAAGAGCCAGATTTAGTCCTAAAGGCTATATTTGAATTTCTATTGTAAAATCTACATCAATTTTTATAGCAAAAAGAATAATATATTATTAATCTTAACTAAGTTATATAGAATAAAAGCAACTGTGATTAGATAAAATGGCAAATGAAGAATCGAATAGGGAGAAGAAGAAAAAAGAAGAAGAAAAAAAAAAAAAAAAGAAAGGCAGGAACTACCTATTACTGTTTATCAATTTAACGATGAGATCGGTGATTTCGAAGAGTTGATAATCGATCCTGATGTACAGTTAAAAGATTTATTAGACGACGATTTTATTCTTCTTTTTGTAGACCCCCAACATTTTAGAGTCTGGTTATGGCACGGATATAATACTACGACGAGAATGAAGTTTATGGCAGCAAAAATGGCTCCAACCATAAGAGATAAACATGGGATTGCTTTTAAAATTTCAGCTGTTGACCAAGATAACGAAACTCATAGCTTTTTAGTCATATTAGGATTAGCAGAAGAAATAGATTACGAACAAGCCCAAACTGGACCTGCTTATGGAGGGTCAACGGAGGATCTTGAACTCCTCGAATCGCTCTCGAGAGAAAAAATACTCCTTCTTTTAGAGAAAGAAGGAATTCCTGAGGGATACGAACGGAAAATGGTTATAGTAAAGAATAATATTTTTGGGTATCGAGAATACGAACGAAATTATTTAGGTTCTGTCATAAAAGAAAAACAACTCTTTCCTTTAAAAGAAGAAATTGTAGATGGGAATTATTTAGCGGATAATCTTGTTCCTCGTATGCTTTTCTCTTATAACAATGTGGTTCTAACGGAATTACTCAAAAAGGTAGAAAAAGACGATATTATAATAAAGAAATCACTAAAAGATTTGGACGCATAAAAATGAACACTCCCAGATCAAGACAAAGTCAGAAAAGAAGGAATTACGTCAAAAAAAGGAAAAAAAAACTCACTAGGAATGGATTGATATTAATTCTCTTACTTTTTGCTAGCGTTGTTGTAAGTATATTCTTAGTGTTAATCACTTTACCCTAAGATTTTGGAATAAGTAAGTAGTAAATGATTTGGTTTAAATGAAACTAAAGCGAATTGACTTATTTTTTATTATTTTACTCATCATCATTACCATCGTTTCAATCGATTTCATAATAAACGAGTCTCACCGGGAAATTATTGAGAATATATCTAAATATCCCCCATTTCAGGATTTAGCTTCAGGGCTATTCATAACATTCCTAATTTGCTTGATTAGTAATCTATTACCAATTCCTATTCCTTATACATTTGTAGTTTGCTATAGCTCTTTACCCTTCTTACACGTAAATTTTTTCATTCCTATTATTGTCGCTTTTATTGCTAGTTTAGGATGCATGATTGGAGAAATTGGAGGATATGTTGTAGGTAGAGGGGCTTCAGCATTAATATCTGAGGAACGGAAACAGAATTTGAAGAAATACCAGTTATTCCTAATAGAACATCCAAGAACTGCACCCCTTTTGATTTTTATATTTGGTCTTACACCTTTAAATGATGATTTTATAACAATTCCCCTTGGAATTATTAAATATAGTTTTCTAAAGACAATTTTTTGGTGTTGGTTAGGTAAATTGGGTTTGATGCTGGTTTTTTCCTATAATCTCTTTAGTATTTGTAGCCTTTTAGGAGGAGAAAGCTGGATTCTAAGTATTGTGTCTCTTTATTTAATTATTATTGTGATGTACTTAATAGTACAAATAGATTTGTTAGAATTCTTTAAAAATCTCGTCGAAAAAAAAATAAAGATTAAAAAAAAAGAGTGAAAAGCTTTAATGAATAGAAGAATGGTTATTATAACTCTTTATCTTTTATTTCAATACCGTCAGGTAATGTAATGCTGTCCACCATCAATCCCTCTGCTTTTCTATAATCGTCGAATGTTCTCGCTTCAACTTTTTTCATGTACTTCAACAGATCATCCTCCATATTTTTCTCTAATGCATTAGGTTGATGTTCCTCAAGAATTATATCTATTTTTTCTCTTGCTCTCTCAATTATATCTTTCGCACCTTTCTTCCACCAAGTAGAACGTCTGGACCTGTCAGCTAATCGGGGCATATACAATTCGGACCTCATATGTTTTCTCGTATGCGATTCTGCAAGAAAATTTACTCCTTTTTTTTCACTTGTAGCCACTTTCTTTATAACTTCTAACGCAATAGTATCTTCATTAACCGTTATTCCTTCAAGTGCTCTTTTTACCATACCCGCTAAATCATCGTCAATGACCAGAAGCTCTAACGCTTCAACCAGAGTAGCTTCATAAGTGCCCGCACAGGTGATATAATTCACGCCAGCCTGAGTGGCAAGCATTAATGTTTGTAAGCGTTCGTAACCATTCTGCAAATCTAACAGTTTAGAATCCGTGCCAGCCCCGGGTCCACGAGAAGGAATGTTATAAAAGCGAGCCAGTTGCGCAATACCAGCTGTTATCAAACCCATTTCTGCAGAGCCCATAGCAGAATTCCCTGAACGCATATCAGTTACGTGAGAAACCGTGCCGAAAAACACAGGTGTTCCAGGATTGAAGATTTGTGATACAACAGCACTCCCTACTATTTCAGCGTTAGTTTGAGTTACTAAACCCGCTAATGTAACTGGGGCAGAAGCGCCAGCTAGAGCTTCAGGTGCTATAATAGTAGGCTGCTTATATTTGGTAAATATTGCAAAACCATTAGTCATAATTTGAGGTAAGTGTAACGGACTCGTAGGATTCATAAAACCAACAAATCGAGGTTTTGCAATTAATTCGTCGTCTCCACCTACAATAATGGACGCCATGTTCATCATATCTTGAGAAGCTAATCTCCCCAAGCATCCAAGACCGTACGGTTTTCTCGTATTTTTTACCCATTGATAAATACATTCAGAATGAATCGTTATATAAGATACATCATTTGGCCAGACATCGATGTGAGAACACATTATATTTTCTAAACTATCAACTATTTTAATTTGTTCAATGGTATCTGCTAATACCGTTTTTCTAACTCCTTTTCTATTTGAAGGGTCGTATATTTTTACCGGCGTTCCGATAGTAGCAAACTGAGTTGTAGTTGTATCTACTTCAAAATTGAATGAGCCATCTGGACCATGTAATTTAAAAGAATTTGGAACCGTTTTTAATTTCTCTGTTATGAGAGATTCCGGGAATTTTACAAAGTTTGTTCTATCGTCTGATTCAGCTCCTTCTTCTTTTAAAATATCTCTAGCATCTTTTGCATCAACTTTTATTCCAACTTCAGATAATAATGTCATTGATGCAGAATGAATTTCTTTGAGTTCATCCTTAGTAAAAACTTCAATTTTCTGCAATTTCATGCGTATTTCACCCCTTATTTCAGAATTCGTTTAATTAATTCTACAGCTTCAATCGCGTCATCAGCCCACCCATCAGCACCTATTTGGTCAGCCCAATCTTCTGATGTAGGAGAGCCTCCCACTATAATCTTATACTTCTCTCTTAAACCTCTATTTTTAAGCTCTTCAATTACCTGTTTTTGAAAGTCCATAGACATTGTTAACAGAGATGATAGCCCTATAACATCCGCGCCTACTTCTTCTGCTTTAGAGATAAATTGATCAGCAGTGACTTCTACTCCTAAGTTGTATACCTCAAATCCATTAGAAAATAGAAAAGAACCAACAAGATCTTTACCAATACTATGAACATCGCTTTCTACAGTTCCGATCACTACCTTACCCCTCGTTTCTTTTTCCTCTCCCGTAGCTCTAATCGCAGGATCTAAAACTTCATCGATGGTAACTTTTACAGTCTCAGCAGAACCAATTAGCTCAGGGAGAAAGATTTCTTCATTTTCAAATTGATCTCCTACATACTTCATGACATCCCCGATGATCTTTAATAAGTTAGAAGCCGTAGTTTCATTACTTTTGAGAATTGATTGACAATACTCTTTCAATCCTTCTGAATTCCATTCGACAACGAGTGCTTTAATTTTTTCTTTAATAGCCACTTTATTACCAGCTTGTATTTTATGATTTTTTTGTATTAAGGTATAATCATTTGAAAAAAAAGTTTTTCATAAACCATTGGTTTATTATCATAGAATTACTCATCATCTTGAATTTCGAGACTGAAGAAAAATGAAAATGAATAAACTTGAAGTGTTAGAAAAAGACGAAATTGAACTTATACATGGAGAATCGTTAAAACTTTTAGAGAAAGTTGGAATCAAAGTCGAATCTGAAGAAGCGCGTAATCTTTTACAAGAAAATGGGGCATTAGTTGATAATTCTACTTATTTTGTGAAATTTCCAGAAGAATTAATTGTAGAACAGCTCAAGCATGTGCCAAATAAATTTACATTATGGGGTTCTGATGGATCTTTTAATTTTGAAGTAAATACTGATAGTGTAAACTTCGCAACTGTAGGAACTCCCGTAAAGATTTACGACCCCACAAAGAAGAAAGGGGTTAGAAAAACAGTTTTAGAGGATACGATCAAACAAATTCGCATTGTAGATACCTTGAAAAATGTAATGTGTTCGCATGTTGATGTATGGCCGAATGATGTTCCGTATTTAGAGTTACATTATCACGCAATAAAAGCGTGGGCGACCCATAGCACCAAACCTTATGGTTTGGGATGTTTAGGGCGTATCGCTTCCCAAGATATGATGAATCTAACTTCTATCGTCGTAGGAGGAGAAGAAGAACTTAAGAAAAAGCCCCGTTTGATCGGGTTTTTCAATCCAGTTAGTCCACTTACTTTAAACAAATTGCAATTAAACGGATTATTTATTTTCGCAAAACATAAACAACCCACAATAATCGCTCCAGCTGCGAGTGCGGGCGCAACAGCTCCAGTAACACTAGCAGGTTTACTCATACAATCCAACATGGAAACATTATCTTCAATTGTAATTACCCAACTTATCAACCCCGGTTGTCCAGTCTTCTATTCAACGATGAACGCTCCAATGGATCCACCTACCGGTAATGTTGCGTGGGGATCGATTGAAACGGGAATAATCACTATTGGAGCAGCACAAGTAGCGCGCTACTACAACATCCCTTCAAGAGGACCCGGTTTAGTCACTGAATCCAAATGTTTTGATATTCAAAATGGATTTGAAAGATTCATGACGCTGTTCTGTTCTGCTAACGCAGGAATTAATTACATAACCTGTGCAGGTACATATGAGTCTTCTTTAGCAGAAGCGTTAGAGTTGCTAGTAATTGACGATGAATTGATAGATATCGTAAAACGAGGTTTTAATGGTATAAGAGTTGATGAGGAAAGCATTGCCATTGATGAAATATCAAAAGTTGCATCTGAAGGAAAGAATTATTTGATGTTAAAACACACTTCCAAAAACACTCGAAAGGAACTATTTGTTCCAAAATTAGCAGATAGAGATCGTAGAGGCATATGGCAAAGAAATGGTGCGAAAGATATAATACTTAGAGCAAAAGAAAAGGTTGATTCAATTCTAGAGACTCAAAAAGGACCAGGAATTTCTGAATCAATAGAAGAACAATTTCAAGAACAATTCAAAATCATATCATCTCGTAATTACGATGACTTTCGCAAAGGTGAAGGGATGGATGAAGCTGATTTACCTAAAATTGTAAATGGTTTGGAGGAATAAATAATGTCTGACGATAAAAGAAAAAGAACTTTAGATCAAAAAAATAAGGAATTGAGAGAAAAATGGGATAAGTTACACTTTGACTCGCAACAAGGAAGAGCCGGGGAAGATCCTTATCCCACCGCTTCGGGAAGCTTAAGAACGCCTCTTTATGCAACAAAATCATACGCTTATTCTTCCCTAACAGAACTACTAAAAAATCATTATAATTATTCTCGCACTGAAAACCCAACATTGTACGCTTTAGATCAAAAACTTGCTACACTTCACGGTGGCGAAGCTGCGGTTTCCGTGGCCTCAGGGATGGCAGCCGTCCACTTAGCATGCTCAAGTATATTACAGCAGCGTGTAGAAAGGATACGCCCAAAAAAAATACGATCATTGCTTCCTCAAAATAACCCTGAAAACATACCCAACATCATTATTCACAACAATCAGTACACCGGAGTTTACCGCCTTTTAACAAAAATTTACTCTCAGTTAGGGATTATGACTAAAATAGTTGATATGAGAAAACTCAGTGAACTTAAAGATGCGATCGATGAGAACACTAAAGCGGTATTTGTGGAAACTCCTTCTAATCCAAATTTAGATGTGTTAGACATTCAAGGATGTGCAGATTTAATCCATGAAATAGACGGGAAATGTATAGTCGATAACACTTTTGCATCTCCAGCGTTGCAAAAACCCTTAAGTTTAGGAGCAGATCTCGTGGTTGAAAGCCTTACAAAATATGTTAATGGACACGGAGATACTTTAGGTGGCGTGATTATAGGACCAAAAAACGAATTACAAAACATTAGATACTTCTGGTTAGAAACTCAGGGAGCTGTTATGCATCCATTTAGTGCTTGGCTAATTTTAAGAGGGTGTAGAACGCTTAGCTTGAGGATGGAGCGCCATTGCTCAAATGCTATGAAATCGGCACAATTTTTAGAATCTCATCCAAAAGTAGCAAAAGTGATATATCCCGGCTTAGAATCGCATCCAAATCATGCATTAGCTAAAAAACAGATGAGAGGTTTCGGAGGTATGATTGGTTTTGAATTGGAGACCATCGAGGAATGCTATAAATTCATAGATTTGTTAAAACTAATTAAAGTTGGAGTTTCTTTAGGAGATACTACCTCGCTAATAGAATACACATCAGTAATGACGGGAATTGATCTTGCTTCTTGGGAAAAACGTAGAATGAAAATGTCAGATACACACTTCAGATTTTCAGTAGGTTTAGAAGATTCAGATGACATAATACAAGATTTAGAGCAAGCTCTTGAGCAAATATAAAAAAAAAAAAAGAAAATTTTTAAGCAGATTTTACTTTTCCCATTTTACTTTCGTGTAGCTCCGCTAATTTTTCCTTCATTTCTAATACTTTTTCTTTCGTAAATGGGTAAAAGTAGAGGCAAACTAGCGAAATTCCTATAGCAATCGCGGGAACGATTACAAATAAAAATCGTAATCCAATTTTCACGTTAATCCCGGGATTGGGAATATATTCTTCCCAACCTGTCTCAGTAAAGACAAGGCTTACGGTTGTGATTGAGAGAACCATCGAAAGTCGCATGAAGAAATTAGCAATGCCGAAATAACTTCCCTCTCTTCTGACGCCTGTTTTTAACTCGTCGTGGTCAATAACATCGGCGATAATATACCAAATGAAGTATAACATCCCCCCAAAACCAATGCCCATAAGCAAAACGCTTATAATAGCCGATACATATGAAGAAATAAATAACATTGGTATAGTTGCTAGTACGTATGAGATCATTGATATTCCATATCCAAGTCTCCCACCAAGTTTAACATCGAGCTTTTTCCATAAAAACATGGATACAATTCCAACAATATATAGTAATCCCATGAGGATCGAAGTTTCGAAAGCGGTAGTTGTTCCAAGGATTTCTGCTGAAAATAGAGGCACAATCGTAGCGAGTAATAATAGGATATATTCATAAAAGAAGAACATAATAATGTAGAGCACAAATCCCTTGTTCTTAAATGTTATCCCCAATGCTTTGAAGTAGCTAAATCCTTGCTTGTAATCCAGTTTAAATTCTTCTCTTTCGACAGCGCCCCATTTAAGATATATAAACATGGCAACTCCAACGATTATAGCAGTTACAATACCATTCATCAAATACCCATCTATTACATCTTGTTCTCCGATGAAGATTCCAGGAATCAGAGCCGCTAAAATCAAACCAATCGCTGCTAAAATCTGTCGTATTGTGTTTACTTGGGTTCTTTCTTCTACTGTTGTATATAATTCTGGGAACAAAGAATCTGTAGGAAGCGCAATCAGCGTATAAGCTGTATCGTATAACAATAACATAATAAGAAGATAAAAGAATTGTGCCATTTCTCCACTAAGAGGAGGTAGCCAAATTAATATCTCTAAGGCTAATACCGGAATTACACCAACCATGATATAAATCCGTCTACGCCCCCATCGGCTATTTGTTCTATCCGAAAGGTAACCAATCAAAGGGTCGTTTATCGCGTTCCAAATTGTCCAAATGATAAACGCCGTTCTGATTAAATCAATATCCAAGCCTACCGCTGCGAAATAAAAAGTAAATACCCAAAGATTAAACGCACTATTTATAAACCAAGTTATGCCATTTCCTAAAGAAAAACTCCATTTTTGACCTGTACTAAATCGTGTACTCATATTAATCAACTTAAAACTAATTTAAAAATTAATAGAGAATTAAATTTTCAATACTATTTTAAATTGATTATAGTACTCACTAGAAAGAGTTGAAAAAATGCCTTAAAATATTGCTTATATATTAACTACGCTCGAGAATATTTCTCTATGATGTAATTTTGGAGTGACCACGTATATTTTTCAAGATTTAAAAGCAATACTTTTTGCTGAATTTCTCTTAAGTATGGGACATCTAAATTTTTAAACAACTGCTCGAGATGATCAATAGTATTGAAAATCTCTACTATATTCTTCCAGTCTTTCTCCCACTCCTTATCATGAATTTCAATTTGTTCCATCTTATGAAGAATTAGGGTGACACTCATTAAAAAATGTTTAGATATCTAAGATTTAGTAATTTTGAATAGGATGAAGTATTATAGATACAATTGAAAATTTTTTTCGATTAAATCCTTCAAATTGCTGAATTCGGAAACATTAATAATTTTATTGATGTCTAGAATCTCGTTTAGTTCATTCTTATATTTTAGTTTAAATTCGTTCGAAAAATTATTCAGTAGATCTTCTACGATACTATTTTTTCTATTTGTAATAAGAATTAAAGCGTAACCGCTATCCTCTTCATATTTGACAACAATATCAGCTTCCTTAGTTTGAATTACATTAATTTTATCTTTTTTATCTAGAAACTCGCTAAGAATATGATTCAAACCTATAAGTATATTACCCCAGATTGTGGACTCGGTTTTAGAATCAGCTTGTTCTTCAAAGTCATAAGAATATAGTAGTACGCCAGATTTATGAAAAATATTAATGGAATATATTCTATTTGGTAAAATGTAAAATATTTCAGGTTTTTTAATGATCATTATACTAACACCGAAATATGCGATCCAGAGAATAATTATGAATAATTCCCTTATAAAAAAATCTCTAAAGGGAGTTTGATGAAATATAATATAGAGAAGATTCAGTAGAATCGGTATCGAAAAAATTATAGCATTTAGTAACACCGGTAAGGTTTCTTCTTTTTTTTTTGAACGGATATTTATTATTATTGCGATATAAAAATAATGAAAGATAACCAGTATTTGGAAGAAGATAGTTATTCCTGCAAGAATGAAATTAAAATTATAATTAATTAGTGAAGGATCAATGAATATAATTGATGAGGGAGGAGATATACTAAGATTTAACATTATAGAATCAGGAACTAGTAAAGCACCAATTAATAAGCCAAGAAGAAGTGTGTAGAATAGAAAAGGAAAGGATTTGATTTTTTTATACTCTCTAAAGGACGAGAAGAGAAGCGAAGTTATTATAAGTGAAACAAACCAAGCTAAAATTGAAAATTTCCAGAATAAAATATTCAATTGTTCTGAGATGAAAAAAACTACTGAAAGTGTGTATAATGTAGCATGAATAAATCCTAAAAAAAAAGCTATAGCAGCAATTAGTAAACCCATAAATGGTGTTCCATAATTCTTTCGATTTCTAATAGTATGAATTGTTACTATTAAACTTAGGGAGAGTATGAAGAAATAACCAATAATTAATGATATGGATGTTGTATAATTCATCTTTAAATACTAATATCAATAATGTCCTACTAACAGGAAATCAAAAAAATTACTTGTTTCTTTAAATAGAATTCGTTTTTGTTTTTAATTATTTCTAAGAGAGAAAGTGACGAAAATACTGTTTAATTAGCTCTTTAGCATTTTTAAATTTAGATACATCTATTAAGCCGCTTAAATTTTTTAAACTATCTTTATTGATCACGGAGAACTCTTTCATAAAGTGTTCAATTGAATTTTCTAAGATCTTATTTCTGTGTTTTGCTATTAGTAAGGCAGCATAACCTAATTGGGTATTGAAATTAAATACAACTGCACGCTCTTCCATTTTTATGTGAGTTACTTGAGCTTCTAAATTTGATAAGTTAGCCAGAATATGACTTATTCCTATCAAAATACTTCCTTTCAAGAGACTCTCGTCAACTTCTTCTCTTGTTTGAAAGTTATAAGAATAAAGTAAGATTCCTGATTTATGGAAAATAATAAAATCATATATCTTATTTGTAAAAACTGCAAATAGATTAGGCTTGTTAATGATAATTTGAATAAAATATCCAATACCAATAAGATAAAAGGATTCGTGAATTATTTTCAAATAAATATTTGGAAAAATAATAAAGAGATTGTAAAGCAAAATGTGTAAGCTAAAAAGAAGCATAAAGATATAATAATATTTGCCTAACTTCTTGTCAGCAAACTTATTATATCCTTTTATTTGTATTATCCAAGAAAATAGAACAACACAAAAACTAAATAGGTTAATTGAGGTTAGTAAACCAATATTATTAAATAAATAATAGTATTCATTCCCTATTTGGATTACTTTAAAAGAATCAGGAACGAATAACAAGCTAAAAATGATTCCTCCTATAAAAATATAAATCAGTGCGGGTAAAAATCGTACCTTACTATCTTTGTTTAACTCAAGGTTATGAATTGCTGCAAACATTCCAATAGAAAAATTTCTTGTGATAATTGAAAGATACCAAATAAACAATGATAATGGGATTACAAAGAAAGTTTCTGCTGATAAATTAAATGATATAAAATAGGTGATTTCGCTTACGAAGTATGCAATAATAATAATAAGAAAGCTTATTTCAACTTCGTAATTCTCTCTCTTAAATATTACATAAATAATACCAGACCCTAAGAAAATAAGATAAATACTGATAAATATGCTTGCAATCATCTATATAATTGGAATTCTTCAGTAATGAATTTCGTTTCCTTTCTTGTCAAAATTGATTGAAGAAAGTATTATATAAATATATAATGGTCTAGCACCTTATAAGAAGTTTTACATGATTTTTTGTTAACAAAATGGATCTATTAACTTACTTTTCTCCTTATATTGCCTTCTAACCATCCAATTTTCTGTGTTTCTCGATTATCAAATTGAGGAATATAGGGCTTGATATCAATTACGGGCGTTTTATCCAATATATCTAAGTTATTTACATATAGAATATTATCCTTAATTTCAATAAGTTCTAATATAGATAGTCCAATAGGATTTGGCCTAAACGGCGTTCGTATTGCAAATACCCCCATAATTTCGTCTTTCAAAAAAGGTTTCGATTGAAGTGGAACGGGTAGCTTTACCATGTCAAAAAAATATAAACAAAATATGTGTGAAAACCCATCTAAGTCTTTTAAGGCATCCTGGTAATGCTTAAATACCTCTATCTTTCCTTTCGCATTCGACATAGTTGGTTGGATAGCTATTCCCGTTAAATCTGTAAATGGAGAATGAATTATCCCGATTGGGCGAAAACAAATATCTTCTGGAAATTTTCTTTCTTTAAAGCTAATAAGCTCTCTTTTACTGATTTCCATAATCTTTAAGAACTCTTAATTAAATATAAAACTTTATTCTGGTTAGATAGAACTATAATAAGATAAAATTTAATCTATCTGATAATATTCACAGCCATACTTTATGAACGATTTTAGAGATTTCCTAAATGAAATGGGAATTATACCAAATTTAATGAACCATTATGGAATCACTTTAAAAGATAATGAAGTTCACGATTTCATCTATAATTTGGTTGAAAATTTGTCTTTAACTGAATCTAATGAAAATCATCGGAGGTTAAAAAGTGGTAAACAAAATTTTAATTTGGATGCAATAGCTAAATCTTACGAAAAAATTGTTCCCCATTCCCAAAGAAAAACAATGGGCGAATTTTACACCCCTATTCAAATAGTTGATTACATATTAAAGAGCGTTGGATATACAAACCAGCAGGATATTGAAAATAAGAATTTAATCGACCTGAGTTGTGGTTCTGGGAGTTTTTTAGTTAGAGCAGTAGAGATTCTTGGTGAAAAGTTAAGAAAGCAACTAAAAGTGAGGGATTATTCAGAATTAGTTTTGAATCAAGCTATAAATATTATCGATAGAATTAAGAATAATATTATTGGAATTGATGTCAATCCAATCGCTTGTGTTTTATGCCAATTCAACATTTACTTCACAATTTTTGACCTTTTTAACAATATATTAGAAAAAAAGAACGATTACAAAATACCCGTATTCAATATCTTCAATGAGGATACGCTTCAATTTAATTTTAGGAGCAAATATGACTTTGTGGTAGGAAATCCTCCTTATCTATTCATTCGAGCCATTCCACAAGATTATAGAAATTTCATCGAAAAACTCCCTTTAGAGACAAACAAGGGGCAATACGATTATTATCAGATCTTTATTGAATTAGGAATAAAAACCCTAAAAAAAGGTGGAAAAATGGGATATATCGTTCCTGATTCTCTTTTAGCTTTATCCAATCGGAAATTATTAAGAAAATATATCTATAATCATACAAAAATTAAAGAAATATGCGTTGTAGGTTCGGGTTTTAGGGATCCCGTTGTATCTAATATTATTTTAGTTTTAAAAAAGGAAGTAATAGAAGAACAACGGTTAAACAATAAAATAATGATAAAAAAAGCCCTTAAAACTGATCAAAGGGAAAATTTTTTACTACAAAAAAATATTGGAGAATGGGACTATAAATTTCTAATTCATCTAACTCAAAATGATATAGAAATCTTAAAACATTTAAACTCAAGCTTCACCAGTTTAAAAGATTTAATACTTGATTCACAATTTGATATTTCAATAAACAGAGGAGTTGAATTAGGCAAAAAAGGCGAGGTTGTTTACTGTGACACGTGTAACAGATATTTTCCACTTCCAAAAGGTAATTTTATTTGTGTTAAATGTGGAACAACATTGAATTCGAATGATGTTGAAAAAATTATAGTCGATAGCATCCCTAAAGGCTTAGAAAACGCTTACCAACCCTTTATTTATTCAATAAACAGATATTTCATAAATGAATATAGGTACATCAAGGTTAATGTGGGTGGAATTAACTATAAAGATTTGAGTAATTATAATAACCGAATTGCTGTAAGACAATTAAACCAAGAAAACCTCATATGTGCTGCCTACGAAAAGAACGCATTAAGTTCTCAATCAATATATAACATTAAAATTAACCAATCTCCTATTGCAGAATTTAACCATTTTTATCTTTTAGGCCTCCTAAACTCTCGTTTGCTGTCCTTTTACTTTTTAAAAACTTTCGGCTCGTACAAATTATTATTTCCTAGAATTTTGATCGAAAAACTAAAAATCCTTCCAATAAAAGTGCCTTCCACTAAAAAGGAAAAAGAGTTGTCTGATCTTATCAAAGATAAAGTTAATCAAATATTAAATTTGAAAAATCGTAATGAAACGCAAGTATTAAAACTGCAGAATAAAATCGATTTACATGTAAATAATCTCTATCAAATTAATGAAGATGATTACCATCACATCTTAAATTCATTAGATAATCTTGTTAAGAATAAATATTAATAAAAAAAGAAATGATTTTAGGTATCTATAATATCGATAACAGCGCATCTTCAGCTTTTTCTAGTGCTAAAATATTAAATAAGTGTGAGAACTTAGGATTTACCACAACAATTTCTTAATTAATGATAAATGTGTGATAAAAAATTAGAAGAAATATATTCTATTCACAAAATTTACGACAGAATAAAGGGAAATTAATTAAAAAAAGGTACCTTCAGTCAATTCTTTTTTCCCGACATACATTTTTAAAATTCTATCCCACTTTTCAGCCAGATCTGTTAGTCCCGTTTTTTTAAAAAGGTTTACTGCCCTGAATAAAATTTCTTCTATTTGATTTTCTCCGATTAATTCTTTTCTCAGAGGTGTTTCATCCATCATAGATGAAAGTAAAAATATATTGAATAAAAAAGAGAATAATATGGTGGTATTAAAAATTAACTTCTTGTTCCAATATCATCGTATTTTTTTGCATTTTCATAAGTTTTAAGAACTTGTTCGCCCTTTTTTGCTAGATCAGTTAGTTCTGTTTGTTTACATAATGAAATTACCCGACTTAGAATTTTAGCTATGTTTTCCTCGTGTTTTATTATGCGTTCTTCCATTCTAAAAAAACTATGGAAGTTCTGAAATAAATATATCTATGTTATGGAGATAATCAGAATGTATTAAAGGCGTATTGAATCAATTTTATAGCTATATTTATATTTTTTAAATCTATAATATTTTTAATTAAACAAGCATTAATGTTGATACCTATGGAAAATCTACCCAACCTTGATTTACTTCAATCGTTATTAACAAATTACATGTTTGATATTGACGGTGCTGTAGCGGTGGCAATTTGCGACAGAGATGGTTTTATTATCGCATCAGAAAGCAAAGAAAGAGGAGGTACAGATTCTGATTCCGTAATGGGAGCTATTTCAGCATTTCTAGATATATACATTGACCGAATAAAGAACGAGTTCCAGACGCAGAGCAATTTTTTTAATATTACATCGATGCAGGATAAAAAATTTGCGTACTGTTCGATGGGTCCTCGTTCGATATTAACTACTATTGCTGATCCTACTACTTCAGATGTCGAGTTAAGAATTTATTCGGAATATGTTGCTGGAAAGATTGAACTTGTCCTTGAAGGCTACGATAAAGTCTCAACAGAGATTCCAGAAATTATTCGCGTTTTATCAAAAAGGAGAGAAGGTAAGCTTCCCAAGGGTCGGTTTACGTCGAAACTGATACTAACAGGGGATTTCAAGGTCGGAAAAACATCTCTAATTCGAAGATTTATTGAAAATTTGTTTTCAGAGAGCTATATCTCAACAATAGGGGTTGAAATTTCCAAGAAATCCGTAGTAATGGACGAAGACACAGAAGTCAACTTTGTTTTATGGGATATCGGGGGTCAAATCAGCTCAATGGCACCATATAGACATAGGTTTTACGAAGGGGCAAGCGCAGCTTTTATTGTAATAGATAGAACCCGCCCAAATAATCTAGAAAGTGTAAAAATGTGGTATAAGGACATAAAAGAATCCGTACCTAGCAATATACCAGTAGTAATTGTTGGAAATAAAACGGATTTGCAGGACGAATTAGTGATTAGCGAAGAAGAGATAAAGGTAGTTGCTAAAGAACTGGGTTTCCATTACATTTTAACTTCAGCCCTAACGGGGGAAAATGTCAACGAAGCCTTCCTTTATATTGCTTATAGATTCATTGAGAAAGCGTAAATCACTAGAAACAAACTTTTTAAATCTCATACTTATTCTTAAATTAGTAAGATTACAATTGAATTTGAAAATAAAATTTTTAAAAATAATCAAAGGAGGTTATCAAAAAATAGTACTAAAAGTTTTATTCAACGATATTTTGGCTGCTTGAAATCAATCTGGTTATTTAATGGGCTTTTCAATAAAAGAAGTTACATGGAAAGGTGAATACCTTTTATTTCTCACGGAACAAGAGTTCTCTGGACCCTGGTTCAGTTTTAAACTTAAAGGCAAGAATTTAGAAACCATTCCAGTATTATTAAAAAATATAGAACCAACTCCGATATATAAAATGGTAAACAGTAGAACCGGAACAACTATTAATCGAATTACGCTTGATTTTGATATAAACGAATACCTAAGTATTCTAATTAAGGAAAAGAAGCTCCAACATATACCTTTTAAAAATAAGAGTTCTTTGATTCGGCTATACATTGATGTTTTTAATCCTCCTAAAGTTCCTTTCATCAATACTTACTTCACATTGAAAAACATTTCTGACTATGATTTAAATGATTTCTCAATGTACTTCATTTTTGACTTTGACATTAACGGATTAGAGGGATTTGATAACGATTTATCTGGATATGACGATGAAAACGATATACTTTACCAGTACGATAAAACAAGTTTATACGCTGGTTTTTCCCCGATATCACGATCAACGTATTACGAAACTTGCCTAACAAAAGATTTTAAAATTGATCATGAGAAGTTAAATCTTTCAAATACATTATATGATAAGCCTGGAGAAATTCTATCCGCTTTACAAATCGAGTTTAAAACTTTAGAGCCTGACCAATCGTTCCAAACTGCATTAATTATATCTGGGGCTTCAAGCAAAGAAGAGTTAATTGAAAACATTAAAGAGGGTAAAAATAACGCGATGAAATTTTTGTCTCAAGTCAACAGATCAGTAAAGTCAGAGCAGAGGAATAAACAAGAGGAGGGTTTCTTGAAATTAAATCTCCAAAAATCAGTTGATTGTAATGATTAAATCCTAATTAATGATTCAAATAAAAAACCCAAGTAGGAAAGTTATTTGATGAAAACTCTGCGAGAGTTTGGATTTAAATAAAAAACAACTTAATTTGTATGTATCTAATTATTAATTTATTCAAATTCAAATTTGTTATAGAGGACCGTAAATTTATTTTCACTTTTTCTATACTCTTTAATTGAATATAATAATATTTCGGTTTCTTGCTTAGTAATGACAGAAAACTCATAGTTTTTAGCTTTGTACTTAGGATCCTTTCCTTTCTTCTTATAGGTTTTTATAAAGTCAATATGCTCTTTAATTCGCTTGCTATTTATCGCTTGAGTCGTACTTTTTAACTCTTTGAGATCAATTTTAAAACTCTCCAAGAATTCAGAATTAATCTCGTATCCGATAGAATTTCTCCCAGAAATCATAGCGGCGAATGTTGTCGTTCCTTTCCCCCAAAACGGGTCTAAAATAGTATCTCCATAAATAGAAAACATGTTAATTAACCTATAGGGCAATTTTAAAGGAAATGCCGCGGACCTCCCTCTTAATTTTTCACTATTTCCATTTTGATTATTCATTTTTTGGGATACCCCTTTAATGTCAACCCAAATATCAGAAAACCATTTATTCCTTTCTTCCCAAAAATAAGCGCTATGATACCTATTCTCAAATGCCGGGGGGAGTTTTCTTTTTTCATCTCCTTTTCTAAAAATTAAGATATACTCGTGTTCAAGGCTAACATATGCATTAGTTGGGAGCATTCCTGATCCTAAGAACTTATTGGGACTATTTGTGGGCTTTCTCCATAAAATGCTCGGTAACACGACAAATCCATTATTCTGAAAAAACATTGTTACTCTAATATGGTTAGGGAACAGTTGAAAATTATTACTAATCTTTCTTGTAGCATCTCCAATATTAATACATGCAATTCCACCGGGTTTAACCACTCTTACGACTTCACGCCAGACTTTTTCCAACTCCGCGTGCATAAGGTTAAACGCTTTTAATCCGGCTCCATCTTGAAGCGCTACTTGAGTTTTTTCGTTCAATTTTGAAAATAATGAATCCCACATTTCTATCATGGGATAAGGGGGCGAAGTAACAATCAAATCAATAGAATCTGAGTCGATTTCATCCATTCGGGAAGAATTCTTGAAAAATAGTTTGTGGACAGTTTCCATAATCAAATTAAGAGCTAACCAATTTACATTACTTGCATATAATTAGCTCTTGGAACTTATATATATTTTTAGTCCTTGGTTTGTGAAAAATGTCCTACTATGCGTAATTTATTAGTGAAACGGTTTTGTTTCGTTATAATACCCTTGAGTTCCGTCCCATTGTATGCGACAGACTTATCAAAATGTATCTTTACGATCCCACTTTTACCAGGAAGTAAGTTTTGACCATTTATAAATTTGATTGGTGAAAGCTTTAATCCTACCAGACCATAATATTGAGTGCCATCACCTGGTTTAATTATTCCTCCTTTCGGCACAAAAAATTGGTTGATATAAACATTAGCTTCGATTTCGTTCACTTGCTTAAAAACACCCGGACTTACTAAAATATTGTCACGGCTAACATCTCGGGGGGATATGTTTCCTTTTAATGAAAGACCGACTCTGTCGCCCTCGTATGCAACTTTAAAGTTTCTGTCATGTTTTTGTATGCTTCTTATTATAACCTTTTTTACTGCGGATTCGTAACCAGTAATTTCTAATAATTGGCCACTTTCA
The DNA here is from genome assembly GCA_013375495.1 of Promethearchaeota archaeon. The sequence continues at coordinate 86,083 of JABXKC010000003.1, read as the reverse complement.
ACCTTTCCTTGTTTTACTATACCGAGTATTACGGTACCAATACCTTTCACGGGAAAAACATGATCAATGAGTATTTCTGTAGGTATATCTTGACTGACCTCTTTTTCTAAGAGTTTTATACCCAATTGTATAATTTCCTTCTTTAAATAATCGTAATCTTCTTTAGTTCTAAGCTCGAAAATTTCAGTATTTTTCAAACTTGTACTTTCTAAAATCGCTTCAATTTTCTTTCTCGTTTCACTCAATTTCCATTCTGTTTTAGCGTTAATCCCAGCTATTACAATTAATGCTTTAGTTCTATAGAGTTGGTAAAATAAATCCATAGCAACTAAGATTTCTCCTATTGAAGCGTTCAATCCCGTATTTAGGTCTATTACAAGGATATGAATATTAGAAATAACTAACGTCTGTAAAAGTGGCTTTATTTTTTCGGGGTAATCAAGAGGTGTGAGACCACAAAAAACCTGATTTAAGCTGAGATCTAACCGATTATAAAAAAGAATATCTGATCTTGTTCCTGGAGAACCTAGGGATTGTCCTATTAAATTGTTTATGTCAAAGTTATCCCCTAAGATTCCCACTACAAAATTTTTTTCTACTACTTCACTCATTTGACTAACTAAATATACTATTCAACAAAAGTTTTACGAATTTCAGCTTGGAAATTAGGATTTTATAATTGCTAAACAAAGTTCTTATCTTACTACGAATTTAAATACTAAAAAAATATTTATGATTTCATTATGACCCGAACTAGTTTAGTAGATCAAGTTATTTTAATTTTAATAGATGATGTAAGGGCGTCTCATTTTTTTGATCTAATAGGGAAGGTAAAGTTACCCAATATTGCTCAAATTGCGGAAAATGGGATTTTCTCTCAAAATTGTATCACTTCTTATCCAAGCATTACATATCCTTGCTACACTAACATAGTCATTGGATCCTATTCGGGATACTATCCTATAGAAGGAAGTGGTATACCAATGTATCATTGGGTAGGAAGAACTGACCCTCCATCAGAAGGAAAAAAATTTCCGATTATCCGACATGGTGGAAAGGGAAGTCATATCCTAAAATTTAATAGTGATTTAGGACCAAATTGCCAGACTATTTTTGAACAAGCAGGAAATGGAAATTTTTTAAGCTCGTTGAACCTTTTTAATAGAGGATCGGTATTGATTCCCCCAATAGAATACACTACTCAATCGATATTAAAGGGTGTTGAAGAAATATATAAAGATCCAAAAAAAATCTTTTCAAACAAAGAAGTACCAAAAGTAACAGTTGCATATATTCCTAAAACTGACGATTTAATGCATCATAAGGGATTTGACCATCCAGAATATATTACAGAGCTAATAAAATGTGATAAAGCTATTGGTTCCCTTATTGAGACTTTAAAAAATACTGGATATTTTGATTCCACTGCCATTGGAATTATTTCTGACCATGGAAATTATAAAGCAGAAAATGTGTACGATATTGGGCCGTATTTTGAAGAAAAAGGATTAAAACAGTATTTACCAAGAAAAGGAACTGGAGATTTCGATGTCTCAATGGGATCCGTTGGATTCTTTAACTTCCGAGGTAAAGATTGGTTCCATCATCCTACATTCAATCAATTAGAAGAATTTATCACAAGCAGTCCTGGGGGGGGGAAATTGAATTTATTTGAAACTTTATGGAAAATTCCCGGAGTAAAATTGATGTATTATCGAGACGATAATAATACGCCCGATAAAGGTGTAATCTATCTTGAACATCGAGATGAAAAAACCGGAAAGAAGTTGAAAGATATTATCGAATACGAGGGACACGGAATAAATCAAAAAACGAGATATCTCCCTGATTCAGAAGACTTTTATAAATATAGTGAACATGAGGAATCTGCTCGCCTTTTAGATAATAAACATCATACAATTGATGCATGGCTCAAAGGAACTAATCAAATAGATTTCCCTATGATTGTAGATCAAGTCCCTCGTTATTTTAAAAATCCCCGATCTTGCGATATTATAACGTCTACGCTTGGTGAATATTTTTTTGGATACGAGCACGGAAAAACTATGGGAAACGATCCATATTCTCATGATATTGGGCTAAAGAAGTCCATGAAAGTGCCATTTATTATTGGCGGATCTCCAAACATCCCTAGATTGGAACTATCATATTGTAAAAGTACGGATATGGTACCAACGCTTTTAAATCTGATAGGAGAAAAGCCCCACTACAGTGTTGTTGGAAGATCAGTTTTTGACTATTCTTAGGTAAAGTAGAAATTAAAAAAAATTTAAAATCTTCATTCTTTTTTGTTTATAATTAGGTAGACAAAATAAATTGGTTATTAGATTTTAAAATGAAGGCTAATCATATTATTATTGTCCCGGAAACACACTGGGACCGCGAATGGTACCTTCCATTCCAAGAGTATCGGGCCAAACTTGTTCTTTTAATGGACAAACTTCTTGAAATTTTAAGAAGTGATCCCAATTATTCAAATTTTACGCTTGATGGGCAAACAATTCCTTTAGAAGATTATCTTGAAGTACGACCCGAGTCAGAAGAGGAGATCAAAAAATATGTGAAAGAAAGAAGACTTTCAATTGGCCCTATGTATATCTTACCTGACGAATTTTTGGTAAGTGGAGAATCTCTAATAAGGAATTTACTTATTGGGCATCAGGATGCAAAGAAATTTGGAAGGGTTATGAAAGCAGGATATATTCCAGATCCATTTGGACATATTGCCCAACTCCCTCAAATTCTTCAAGGATTTGAAATTCCCTCTGTTTTATTCATGCGAGGATTTGGAAACGAATTTGAAGAAAAAAATTTGAATATGGAATTTACATGGAACTCTCCTGGAGAATCAAGTTCGATACTAGCGATATTTTTAAAGTATGGATATGGTTCTGTAGCAAATTTGAAGTTTTCAAAAAAAACAGGGATCTATAAATTAGCGATTAATAAAATCAAAAGAGTTGTTTCTAAATTCGAACAATTAACTGCAACACCTTATGTTTTATTAAATAGTGGTGAAGATCATCACGAAGCTAAACCTGAAATTCCTGAAATTGTATTTCAATGGAACGAATTGTATCCAGATGCGCTCTTAGAGCAAAACGATTTTGAGTATTATGTGGATAAGGTTCTGAGCATAAAACCACTATTAAGGACCTTTCAAGGCGAATTAAGAGGAGGAAAATATCATAATCTACTTTCAGGAGTTTTATCAGCTCGCATGTGGATTAAACAGAGAAATACTACTATTGAGTATTTGTACGAAAAATACACTGAACCGTTAGCTACAATCACTTGGGCTCTTGATAATTACAAGAAATTTAATTATCCTCAAGCTTATATAACTACAGGGCTAAAATGGTTAATTAAAAACCATCCACATGACTCAATTTGCGGTTGTTCAATTGATCAAGTCCATGATGAGATGAAAACAAGGTTTGATTGGTCAGAGCAAATAGGAAATGAAGTCTTTAAAAACTCAATTTTATATTTGTGCGATTTGCTGAAATCTAAAGAGGACAGTAAACAAATCTTGCTAATCGTCTTCAATCCTCTCCCATGGAAAAGAAGAGATATTGCGAGCTTCAATGTAATTTCAGATATGAACAAATTTGGTTTTAAATCCCCTGAAAAATTTAGAATTATTGATAATAATGGAGATAATGTTCCATATCAAATTATCCCGCTTAACGGTGAACCAAGATATAGAATAGTTAGTTCAATTAATTATTACTGCTCATTTTTAGCAGATGTACCTGCTTGCGGGTACAAATGTTATTATATCGTATCTGGAGATATCCCTCCAGAAGCTAAAAATAAAGACAAAGAGTTAAAACTGGGCATTAACGCAATTGAAAACAAGTACTATAAAATAGATATCAATATTAAAGGGCAAATTAATGTTACAGATAAATCTAGTGGGATTATATATGAAAATGTATGCTCTTTTGAGGATGTGGGAGATTGGGGTGATGAATATGATTTTTCAGGTCCTTTTAATAATCAAACGGATCTAAAATTTACATCAGAAGATTTGAATGTTCTTGAAATATTGCCCTTTATTGATGGATTAACCCAGAAAACAATTAAACTAAAGGCTAACCTCAATCTACCCGCTTCTCTTAAGGAAGATAGGTACATTAGAGACTATTATTTGGTTTCAAACTTGATTAATATTTGCATTACTCTATATAAGGACATAAAAAGAATTGACTTCAAAATAGATATCGAAAATACTAGCAAAGATCACAGAATTCGAGTAGTCTTTCCTACAAAAATTAAAACCAATTCAGTTAATTGTGATGGGCATTTCGTTGTCATTTCTCGAGATATTGAGTTACCTGTAGCTGATAAATGGGTACAAAAGCCATTACCTACAAATCACCAAAAAGATTTTATTTCTGTTAGCGATGATGAAAGAACTTTTTCCGTAATAAATAAAGGACTACCCGAATACGAGGCAATTTTAAATGGAGATGGAACAGTTTCTTTAGCAATTACACTTCTACGATGTGTAGGATGGTTGTCAAGAAATGATTTTGCCTCGAGAAGAATGCCCGCTGGGCCTGACTTAGGTGCTCCTAATGCCCAATGCCTTGGGCATTATACTTTCGAACTTTCTCTTTCCATAGAGGAAAATAAAAATAATTGGATAAATAGCCAAACACATGTAAAAGGAAAGGAGTTTAATAACCCGCTTAAAGTTATAGCACCATCGATTGTCAGAACCTCAATGAGATCAGCAGATAACTTAGTTTTATCTCCATTCGGAATTCTTACAGTATTCGATGATACGAAGAGATATCCTATCGATTCTTATTTACCTGAGGAATTAAGCTTTCTCGATATAGACAACTCTAATATAGTGCTTAGTGCATTAAAGAAGTCTGAAGAGGGGGATGAGTTAGTAGTAAGATGTTATAACATATCATCAAAAACTCAAGAAACTATCATAAAATTCTGTGATTTTATTGAAATACTTGATGCTAAGATCGTAAATTTCTTGGAAGAAGAACCTCAAAATGAAATAAAAGCTGATATAAAATCGGTGGATAAAAATTCAATTTTGCTCGAAATAGAACCTCATGTGATAGCAACTGTTAAAATAAAAATTAACGACTAATAGATGGTAAAAATGTGGAAATCTGATCTTCTTGAAATTGTAAAACCTTTAATTCATCCAGCATGGGGTATCACACATTTTGAACGAATTTATGAATTATCTATTCTGTTAGCAGACATGGCAAACACTGTTATTGATAAAGATTCTTTATTTGCAGCCGCGTATTTACACGATATAGGAGCATTTGACCCTTATAACCAAAAAGGTAAGGATCACTCAGAGGTTGCTGTTAATGAATCTGAAAAAATACTTAAATCTATAGATTTTCCGAGAGAGAAAATAGCTCTTGTTAAGGACATAATTAAGAGCCATATGTTTTATACCAAACCATCTGATCGCATCGAATCTATAATTTTCCACGATGCTGATACATTAGACTTTTTAGGGGTAATTGGGATTACTAGATTACTTGCAATTGTAGGTAAAGAAGATTGGACCCCCAACTTAAAAAGCGCGATCGATCTTATTCAAAAATTTTACAATGAGTTACCATCAAAACTAATTACCTTAGAAGCTAAAAAAATTTCTAAAAAGCGGAAAGTGGAAATGGAAGAATTTTTAAGGAATTTATCTCAACAGACTGATAATTTTAATCTGTTATAGGCAAATGTTGTTTATGTATTATTTTTAGTTTTATTTTACTTTTAATTACTAATTTTGTGTATTATATAAATAATAATATTGATTATGTGAAACAATTTTTATTCTAGCTTGTCTTTACTACAAGAAACAGCGATGTATGAACTATGATATACTATGAAAAACTTTGATATTATTATTATAGGAGCAGGTCCAGGAGGATCATTTGCAGCAAAGGCTGCTGCTGAAAACGGATACTCTTCGTGTATCCTTGAAAAAGAGGTACTCGGAGATAACGGCAGATATAAAGCGTGTGGTGGTGCCATAGCTTGGGAACTTGTAGAAGAAATCGATTATCCTGAAGAAAAAATAAGTAGGGTTATTGAATCATTACAGTTACACCACGTTGATGGGGAAACATTTAGTAAAAAAGGAAAGGGCGGAGTAGTTTGGAGAAGTACATTTGATAAGTATCTAACTGATATGGCAGTAGATAGTGGAACACATCTAAAAGAAAAAGAGCCAATGATCAACTTGGAAAAAAAAGATGACTCATACGAAATAACTACGAGTGAAGATAAATACACAGCAAACTATGTAATTGCTGCTGATGGAGTGAATTCTCCTACATTAAAATTATTAAATTGGCCATTTTTTGCCAGTGAAAACATCATTCTTACAATTACCGAAGAGAGAAAAACTTCAACCTCCAGTATAGATAAACACTTAGGGTCCGATACTGTTCATCTATATTTTGGTATAAAAAATCTGATTACTGTCGGTTACGCTTGGTTATTTCCCAAAGCAGAGAGAATTACAGTTGGGTGGGGTAATCAGATTAATTTAGTAAAGAATTCCAGAGAGGAATTTAAAAAATTTACGGCGCTCCCTTCTGTTAAACAAGCTTTAAATAATTCAACTTTAGAAATATTCAAACCTCACCTAATTCCTGTAGGATTAAGACCCAAACTTTATGATGATAATGTTTTTGCTGTTGGAGACTCTGGCGGAATTGTTGATCCCATCTCAGGAAAAGGGATTCCATACGCTATGATGTCGGGACAAATCGCAATTGAATCCATAAAAACTTGCGAAAAAAGAGATAGGCTTGATAAATTAGGGAGCATTTACGAAAAATCCTTAGATCGTAACTTTCTTAAAGTTTTGAAAGCGAAAAGGATTGCCCGAGATAAGATATTTCAAAGCGATGAAAATTTAAAAAAATTCTTAAAACTATGGGAGAATCACCGTAGTTCAGAAATAATTATGAAAAAATTAATGGATTAGGTGAAATATTATCAAATTTATACCGTACACTAAATTATATGTTCCCAAAATAAATGCAACGATTGCATCTATTTTTGACGAAAGAATAAACAACATGAACAATACCTTTCTTAAAGATTACTATTCGGAAATAAGAGATTATGTCTTAGTTGGTGGGAAGAGAATAAGACCGTTGCTTACTATTGCCACTTATAACGGAATTACTAACAAAATCGCTGATGAAATAGTTCGTCCTAGCGTAGGGATTGAGTTCCTACATAATGCAACATTGATCCACGACGATATAATCGATAAAGATGATTTTCGACGGGGAAATCCCGCGTTTCATTATAGATTTCAACAATATCACTTAAAAAATCAATTCGAAAAAACGGATGCTAATGATTTTGGAACTAGTATAGGCATCATTGGGGGAGATACGACGTTTATTATGGGAGCAGATGCGTATTTTAACGAAGATTTTTCAAGGGATTTGAATCTCAATTCGATTTATTATTACAGACAGGCTTTTACTGAAGTGATTCACGGTGTTTTAATAGAAATCGATATGGTAAATAAGAGTAGCTTATCGATGGATGAATATATCCAAATGATTTCTCTTAAAACTGGAGCTCTTATAGAAAAATCAATCTTAATTGGAGCAAGCTACGCACAAGTTGAAAAGAAATACACACCTCTTTTATCAACATATGGCATCAACTTAGGAATAATTTTTCAAATAATTGATGATATCTTAGGTACTTTTGGAGACGAAAAAGTAACTGGAAAACCTACGGACGGAGATATTCGCGAAGGAAAACGTACATGCTTGTTAATCGAAGCTATGAACAAATTAGAAGCAAAAAAGAAAAACGATTTATTAACCATGTTTTCAAAATCAGAGTTAAGTAGTGTAGATGTCCAAGAAGTAAAAGATTTATTTATGGAAGCAGATGTAATTGATACTTGTAAGACACTCGCCACAAAATATTACGAAGATGCTAGTGATGCTCTCGAAAAATTGAAGTCAGTTGTAAACGAGTCAGAGATAGAATTTTTTGAGAATTTACTAAAATTTGTATTAGAAAGAAAATTCTAATTGATGTGAAAAATTTGGTCCTAGTTGCAATTACTGGTGCGAGTGGTGTTGATTTAGCGGTAATTTTACTCCAAGAGTTGAAAAAAAAGAGATTACAGACAGAATTAATTATTTCGAAAGTAGCTGAAAAGATCATTAACATCGAAACTGATTATAAAGTTAATCAAATAGTCGATTTGGTTGATAAGTACCATGAGGTCGACGATTTAACTGCTGGTCCTGCGAGTGGGTCATACAAGAATAAGATTATGATTATTATCCCCTGCTCTATGAAGACTTTAGCCGCAATTGCTAATGGTTATGCCGATAATCTTATTACTAGAGCTGCAGATGTGACAATAAAGGAAAGGAGAAAACTTATTTTAGTTGTAAGAGAGAGTCCTTTTAACGCAATTCACTTAGAAAATATGCTAAAACTATCAAGATTGGGAGTTGTTATCTCACCACCAATTCCATCTTATTACATCAAACCTAAGAGTATCAAGGAACTTAACGAAAATTTGATCGGGAGAATTCTTGATCACATGTATATTGATAGCGGCATTAAACGTTGGGGAGGCAAGCAAATTTAATTATACATTTTCTGACAGAAAATGCAATTTTTTCTTCAAATTCTTTTTTAATTCCCATTTATTTAATTTCCACGATACCTTTGGAACCATTAACGATTAATTCTTGTCCAGTTTTGATATTTTTAATATTTATTTTGTCTACACAAGGGATTTCGCTTATAATGCAACCAACAGCTATAATTGTATCAATCTCTTTGTTTACAATTGCTATTGGAGCGGTCTTATTCTTTTTCATTCTATAAATTGTATATGATCCTACGGTTGATCCTTTACCGGTAGGAAAAACTAAGACTTTACCTGTTATTGATTGTCCCTCAAGATCATGTCCAACCTCAACAACTTTACCTGTATCAGGATCTACTCCACCATAAAATGAGATTGCATCAGTAGTTACTATAGCTTCTCCTTCAGCGGTCCCCTTATATATTTTTCTACCAGTCAGCTTCATTTTATTGCCTCCTCAACACATTCTTCAATAGAGCCGATCTTAGTTTTAAACTTGTTTTTAGCTCGCCCGTAATAACATGCTTTTGCAGAATCCACCATTATTCCTTTAAAGCGTCCCTTAATAGGAGCTACTACACAACAAGTATCTGCAGCAAATTTTACTCCAGCATCCTCAATAATCTTAGAATACCCAGCTTCGTCCGCAATTCGCTTGGTGGGTCGAGCAGTAGTTATCCAAAATTCTTTATTTACTTTTTTTCCATTTAATAAGTTTGCAAGTTCTGCTATTTCATGTATCGAAGCGTGAGGACAGCCGATACTTATAAAATCTATTTCAAGATCGTCGTCAATAAGCTCTGCACGAGCAAAATCTAAGTCATTCTTACCTATCTCAAATACAACATCACTTGGTTTTGGATATTTATTATATTCAGGAGTAACATCCTCCATGTGGAATAAAGCTGTTCCCCCATAAGTTGCTACGGAGGCGCAAAAGGATTTGAGTTCTTCAACAGTAGCTAAAGGAATTCCAGTGATATATGGGATTTTTTTTCCTAATTCAACTAGCTTATCGCCTATTATTTTTCCCAATACTCCAAATTCGTCAGTGCCGGTAACTGGAAAATTAACTTTAACTAAAACTTGACCGTGGCGATTTTTATCTAAATGGTAACCATAATTAGGAGATTTTCCAGTTAAAGCAGCTGCTAATGCGCTAGGTCCTCCCTCACGATTCGTCCGAGCCCCTATAACTGAATTGGAATAGCAAACAGCACTACTTTCAGCCCACGCAATATGCTGTCCATAATGAGGAGCGTTTCCAATTAAATAGGGAGTACAAGAACAAGTAGTTATAATTCCCATTTTAGCAAAAGCATCTATCGCTCGATTTTGGTTTTTCGCAAATTCCTTATCTATTCCTAGGACCTGCCAATTTTCGCGATCCATTCCTGCTGGATTTAATGTCGTTAAAACTCTAACTCTCCCATCTTCTGCCATTTCGGTAAGAAATTCTAATCCTGCTTCACCAAGATTAGCGTATGAAACACCTGCTATTTGAACGCCATGAACGGCAATCATACTTTCAGCTTCAAAAATATCACCCAATGTAGTTAAAATTTCCATAGACTTTTGGGCAGCTTTTCCGAATTTTCCGTCAAGCATGTCTTTTTCTTCTTGATCTAGCTTCATTGAAAAACTCTCCTAATGATTAAAATACTTTTTAATATCTACTTCAGGAAAATCCGCAATCTCATAACTTTTTCCTTTTGGGATCAGTGGTTTTGTTAAATCAAATCCAATTTTTGTTGTCATTTTTGTCCCTGGTTCCGCACTTGGATCTAGACTGCTCCCCGGTTCTTTATCTTTAATGATCATCCCAGTATCTCCCTGAAATCGCGTTGCCATAGCCCACTCTACCGATAATGGGTCGTAAATATCAATATCGTCATCTACAATAAATATATGTTTACAACTTCCGTGCCCAGCAAATGCACCGTATATTGCTTTAGTACCATCTTCCTCAGACTTTTTGTCAATTTGTACGATGGCATGTAACCACGAACACCCTCCAGGATTTACATTTACATCTAAGCATTTAACACCCGCATCGTTTACTTTATTGAATATCGTGGGTTCACGAGGCATTCCCATTAATATCTTATGTTCGAGAGCACCGGGTAATAACGCTTGCCAAATTGCATCCCTCCTATGAGTTATTTTCTTGACTTCGAAAACGGGTTCTTCTCTTTTTGTGTCATATGTTTCTGTTAAATCTACAAAAGGTCCCTCCTCATATCGTTCTTCATTATAGACTCGTCCTTCAAGAACAAACTCAGCTTCAGCAGGAATTAGAAGATCGATGGAATTAGCCTTAACAAGTTTTATTGGTTCTAATGCATTAGCTATGTTTAATTCATCAAATCCAATCTCGACAGAAGTAGCTCCTGCAATTAATATGTTAGGGGTATTTCCTACACAAAAGGCAACTTCTAATTCACCATTTTTTTCGAGGAAAGTATGGAAATTTCTGCCTCGAACTATTCGGGTGGCAAATTTGTTCTTAGAAAACTGCATAGCTCGATGGAAGTCCAAATTTTGTCCGTATTCTGGATCTCTCGTGACAACAACAGCTGAACTAATGTAATTTCCACCATCCTTTTCACAATGAAATAAAATTGGTAGTTTATCTAAATCAATACTCGGTTCTACTACTTCTTGACAAGGGGCGTCAGTAATTACTTCTGGTTCAGAGCTTTTTAATATTGCTTTCGAAAGCATTGGTATAATGTCAGTTTGAGCTACATTGAAATACGAGGCGATAATATTTTTAGTACAGAAAATATTCCCAGCAACTCGGAACTTAGACTCTTTAACATTATTAAAAATTATAGGAGTTGGTTCCATCTTCTTCAGTATTCCCGAAATCTCTAATTTCTTAGAAACTTCAGCATCTACCTTTTTTAATAGTCCTTTTTTGTTAATAATGTCTAAATATTCTCTAAATCCCATAAATTCCATCTCAATTTTTTGTTTACTGTGTGGTAAATTACAATTTTATTAATTTTTATTAGAAGAAATTGTGAAACACTTTTTATAAAACTAAAGGTTTTATAATTAATCTAAAAATTTTTTAAATTGATCTAAAAATTATTTAATCTATAAATTAAGTAAAATAAAAATGTAATAAGGTGTATGTTTATGGGACATGGAAAAGGATTTGGAAAGACCATACTTTTTGGCGAAATTTTCTTCCCATTTAGGGAGTAAACGCAATCATTTTGTAGTTTATGGTCTTCCCGCAATTGCTTCAGCACTAGGTAATTCTACAATTGCTAAAATTAAAGTTGTTGAAGGAAAAGGTTGGGAGGTTGACGATCAGAGACCAGCAACCCCTGGTTACAAAAAAAAGAAATATGATGAAGCAATGCATTCAATTAAAAATGTATTGGAATATCTAAATATAGATACAGAAACTCAAAAGCTTGAAATTTACTTTGCCGGGGATTTGTTTGCTGCTAGTGGTGTTGGAGCTTCAGCAGCTCAATGCACATCACTGGCTCGAGCATTAAATGATACTTTTAACCTAAACCTTGATGCTGAAAAAATAAACGAAGCAGCTTATGAGGGAGAGCGAGCGTATCATGGTACTCCCTCAGGTATTGATAATACAGTATCAACTTATGGGGGATTGATTTGGTTTGTAAAAAATCTAAGTGGTGGAAAAAACACCATGGATCTTTTAAAATCTTTAAAAAAAATTCCGTTAGTAATTGGAAATACTAGATTAACCGCTTCGACTACGGAAGTTGTGGCAGATGTTAAAAAATTAAAGGAAAGTGCTCCTCAAAAGTTTGAGAAGATTTTTAAGGACTATGAAATTATAGCTAAAGAAGCAAAAAACGCCCTGCTTTCTGGAAATGTTGAAAAAATTGGTATATTAATGAATCAAAATCATAAATTATTACAACAAATAACTGTTTCAGGAGAACTAAATGATAAAATAGTAGAAACTGCTCTTAAAAACGGTGCTCTCGGAGCGAAAATGACGGGAACTGGTCGAGGTGGATTAGTAATTGCAATAACAGAAAATGAAAATGCTCAAGAAAAAGTTGCGAAAGCAATAGAAAAAGAAGGGTTCGATGCTTGGAGAACAATGATTGGATGAGAGTTTTTTAAAATTGAATATTAAAGAAGAAATAATTTTATTGAAATTAGGTGGAAGTTTACTTACCGAAAAAAATCGTCCTTTTTCAATACGGAAAGCTGTAGTTAAAAATGCTGTGCAACAAGTAATCGATGCAAATGTGAAATTAATATTGATTCATGGAGGTGGTTCATTTGGTCATCCTCTAGCAAAAGAATACAATATTATTAAAGGGCTCGATCTTTCCATTCCAAACCAGATTCTTGGACTTGTAAAAACACATCAGTCAATGAATAAATTCAATAATTTTTTAATTGATTTGTTTCTGGATGATCAATTCCCCGTTTTATCAATACAATCTTCGACCATCTTCATAAAAAATTTAAATAAAATTATTACAAATTCTATTGATGCGATTGAAACCGCTTTAGACTTAAATATATTACCAATTTTATATGGAGATATAATTCTCGATATTGGTGGTTCTTTTTCAATTATTTCAGGAGACCAAATCATTTTTGAATTATGTAAAAATTTGAAAAAATATGATATATCAAAAGTTATTTTTACCATGGAGACTGACGGACTATATGTGAAAGATGAGAATGATTCAAATAAGTATAAATTAGTCGAAAAATGTAAATCTGACGAATTAGATAGTTTAGACCTTGCAGATATGGGACAGAAAATAGATGTAACTGGGGGTATCAAAGGAAAATTGGACTCAATTAAGAAAATCTGTAAATATGGAATCCCAGTTCAATTGATTAATGGCCTAGAGAAAAAATATATATATAAATCGTTGAAAAGTCAAAAAATTAATTGTACTCATGTTATTAAATAACAAAACTATATTACTGTCGATATTAAAGAAGTAAAGATGCAATTAAATTAATTATAGAAACACTAAATCATCTTAATTATTTCTCAATTCCTTTATTACAGGATATAAATTCCATTTTTAACATAAACCTAAAATAAATGCTTTTCTACGATCTTTGAGCCGAATTCTGCCTGCCTTACCTTTACTATATCACTTTCTTGAATTCCTATTTTATTTTGGATGAAATTTTGAACAGAGTCAATATCTTCAGTTCTACATAAACAATGAATATTTGGACCTGCGTCAACGGTGAAATAACATTCAATCCCTTCTTTCTCTTTTTGTTTTACCCCTTCTTTAACCATCTTATAAGTCTGGAAATATTGGTTTCTATTATTTAGCACAGCTTTTATAACTTTCAGAGTATCTGGATTCCAATAGAACAAAGGAGGATTCGATGTCATCATTACACTGTGCATAAAAAGACAGTTCTTCTCAGCGATCATTCCTACAGTAGTAAAATCATTATTTTCAATTGCTTTTCTCATTTCTTCAGATTTCTTTTGGGATTCTTTTATTTTAATCTGATTAAATATACTAGAATGGGCTGAGTCATGTCCAACATCAGAGGTGACATCTTTTTTTCCTCTATTTATAACTGCTATTACAGCAGCTATATCGAATTCATTACATTCACATATTTGTTCTGCGTAAGAGGTGTCATGAGAATTTCCTCTGTTCCAATAAACAAATCCTCCATGAATCGAGCGAGCGGCAGAACCTGAACCTATTCTTGCGTATTTTGATAGTTCCGTTCTATTTAAATTAAGATTTAAGGCTTTACTAGTACAAGTTGCGAGTGCAGCAAATGCGGAAGCTGATGATGCTAAACCTGCTGCGGTTGGAAATTTATTTTCACTCACCATTTTAAATTTTAGAGTGATGTCCGCCATTTCTCTTAAAGCGTCAACCACCTTTACAACTCTTTTCATTTGAATATTATCAAATGGAACTAATTGGTCATTGGTTTTCAAAAAACCAGTATCCTCATTAAAATTTTCAGAAAATTCAATAGTAGTATGAGTGATCAAATCTATTCCTGATTTAGCATAGTTAATTGATTCTTTCGTCATACTTACAGTATCATTTGTAGGGATATTAAGGTATGAGGGTTGATCCAACGCACGACCCCAGTATTTTATTAAAGCAATATTTGGATGTGCTACTGCTGAAGACTTCATATTATCACTAATAATAATACAATATTTATAGTTTTTTCTTCACTAGAATCTAAATTTACTAACTTCAAAAAAAAGAACTTCTAAGAAATTCATGTCCACTAAATGAATCAGGAGGGTCTGGAAGCTCGCGATATTTGATAAAAACAATTAAATAATTTATAACCTAATCTTTTAATAAAAACGAAAAACAATTGTAAATATGAATAATTATTCTTCAGAGATATCTGGTTTTTATAAACTCTCTATCGATGAGAGACTGAAACTCATAAAGGAGAAAGCTGGTCTTACTGAAGATGAAACTAAGATTCTAAAGAATTTTGGCTATTTTCAACCAGAAGATATGGACATTCTAATTGAGAATGTCATTGCAAGCTATCAATTACCTTATTCAATAGCATGTAATTTTAAAATTAATGGAAAAGATTATCTTGTGCCTATGGTCATTGAAGAGCCTTCAGTCGTAGCTGCTGCATCCAATGTAGCACGAATGGCAAGGAAATGGGGAGGATTTCAGTGTGATAAAATTAAGCAAATAATGATTGGTCAAGTTCAAATTGTGAAAATTAAAAACATGGATGATGCAGTGAAAAATATTGAAGCTAATAAAGAAAAGATTATTAAATTAGCAAATCAAAAAGACCCAATTCTTATTAAATTAGGTGGAGGTGTGGTAGATCTAGAAATTAGACCCATTGAAACCATAAAAGGACCTATGATCATAGTACATCTACTTGTCAATGTGCTGGATGCAATGGGAGCAAATGCTGTAAACACTATGGCTGAGGCCATCGCACCATACCTAGCAGAATTATGTGAAGGTCAATTCCTTCTTAGAATCATTTCTAATTTGGCAACTCATAGAATTGCAAAATGTAAGGCGGTTTTTGATAAAGATATGTTAGGAGGTTCTGATGCTGTTGAAGCTATTTTATATGCTTATGCATTTGCCAAAGCAGATCCATTTCGGGCAGCAACTCACAATAAAGGGATTATGAATGGAATTATAGCGTTGGCATCGGCAACAGGTAATGATACTCGAGCGATCGAGGCAGGCGCACATACTTATGCTGCTTTAAACGGGTATTCTCCACTAAGTAAATTTGATAAAGATTCAGATGGAAATTTGATTGGAGAATTAGAACTTCCACTTGCGTTTGGAATTATAGGCGGATTAACTAAAACACATCCATTAGCCAGAATCTCCTTAAAAATTCTTGGGATTAATAGTGCTGAAGAACTAGCTCAAGTAGCCGTAGCTCTTGGACTTTGCCAAAATGTAGCAGCATTACGAGCTTTGGCATCGGAAGGGATACAAGCAGGGCACATGAAGTTACACCAAAGAAAAACACAAAAAAGTAATTAAGATTGAAATATTAGTATAAGTTAAATTATTTCAATCTAAACTAGGTTTTTTTTTATATCATCTATAATCTTCTCACAAGCAAGCTGGGCAGATATTAATGATACAGGAACTCCAACTCCTGGGTGGGTGTAATGTCCTGCATAATACAGATTTTTAACTTTTTTACTTTTATGATGAGGTCTAAAAAGTGCAGTTTGTCGTAATGTATGAGCCAAACCAAGAGCAGTTCCTTTATAAGCATTGAAAGTGTTTTTGAAATGCTCGTGAGCAACTATTTTTTTTACAACTATGGAATCTCTGATAGATTCCCCAGTTAACTTTTCAACCTTTTCAAGTATTTTATTAAAATATGGTTCACGATTAGATTCAAGATCTTCAAGATCAGGAGACACTAAAACAAGAATAGTCATAAGTTCTCCGTCTGGAGGAACAAGTGAGGGATCTGATTTAGAGGGGACTGTTATATAAATAGAAGGATCTTCTGGCCACTCGGGATTCGAACCGAAGAGTTGATTGAAATATGTGTTCCAATCTGAATTAAAATAAAAATTATGGTGTAAGAAATTGTTTAGTTTCTTGTTGAGACCAAGATAAATTAAGAAGGCAGAAGGCGCAATCATCTTTTTTTCCCAATATTTCTTTGAATAAGACCGATGTTCTTTTTCCAATAATTCGATCTCCCCACTTTCATAATCTCCCGTGTTTAAAATTAGATCAGCTTCATAATATCCGTTATTTGTAATGATTTTTTTAGCAATTTTATCTTCTACAACAATTTTGGAGACTTCTGTGTTGAATTTTATAACTACTCCTTTTTCTAATCCCGCCTTCATAATTGCGTCTACAATAGCTCCGAAACCGCCCATAGGGTACCAAATCCCAAGGTTCATATCGCAATGCGATAGCAGAGAGTAAACCGCGGGACTAGTAGGTGGTGATGCACCGACAAAAGCAACATGATACGAAACAACCTTTCGCGCTTTATCACTAGTAAAATATTTTTTCACATATTTATCCAGTTTCGTAAAAATTTTGAGTTTTAATCCATCCTTAATGAGGGATTTATCCAGTAGATCCCTGAAACTCCAGTAATCCTTGTAGAGAAACTTTTGAAGTGCAATTTCGTACATCCGTTGCGATTGATCTATAAATTTCTTTAACTTTTTTCCTCCTCCTGGTTCAAATCCGTCAAATAGCGGGTAATTTTTATTAATATCGTCCATAATATCCATAGATTCGTTTTCACTAAAAAAAACTCGATATGAGGGGCTTAATCGTATTGTATTATAGTAATCTTCAGGTTTCTTTCCAATATAGGAGAATAAGTTTTCATATGCTTCAATCATCATATACCAAGAGGGTCCCATATCGAAGGTATAACCATTTTCTTCCCATACCATAGCACGTCCACCAGGTCTATCATTTTTTTCGAGTAATATAACCTCATATCCTGCATCTGCTAAAATTGCAGCTGATGCTAGACCTGTAAAACCAGCACCGATAACAATTACCTTTCTTCCTTCTTTTTGCTTCATTTTCAAAACAACTACTTCTTAATCTTAATTGAATTCTTTAATACATTCAAAACTATCCTTCGTTTAGAAGGTTTCACTTTTACATCATAAATAATAAATGGATTTTCCCTAATTTGCAATGCTGTCCATTTATACATTTCTGAGGCAGTCTTTATTGGGATATAGTATCTCCTTGGTATAAATTTAAATCCACTTTCAGCTTCCTTTACCCAATCAAAGTACTGGTCAATTTGATTCTTTATGAATTTTTCAAATTCTGTCTTTTTATTCATTGCTTCTTCTTTCGTCAAATCATTTAAAGAATAACCACTTAAAGGAAGATAACGTCTCCCTAATGTAATATCTTCGTTAACGTCTCGAATAAAGTTAATATACTGCATCGCTCTACCCAGTCTTTCTGCTGCAAAATATGATTCTTCTGGCAAATCAAGGATTTTGGCCATAAAAAAACCAATGACTTCTGCAGATCCATGGATATATTCAATAGTTTCTTCGAGGGTGTCATAAATCTTTTTTGTGAGATCCATCTCCATCGAATGGAGAAAGTCCTCAACCCATATCTTTTTAAAATCCTTTCTTACCATTAGTTCAACAAAGGAATCAATTATTAAATCGTTAGTCTTCTCCCCAGAGAGTGCTTGCCTATATAAGCTACAAAAATTTTGAAATTCTTCCTTTTTTTGGGGTATCGCGTCAACATAATCGTCTGCGACTCTCACAAATCCATATAAAATAAAAACATCTCTTCTAACAGATTTTGGAAAGAAAATGCTGCTATTGAAGTAAGTCCTACTTCCTTTTCTAAAAATCTCACGGTGTTCTTCTGAAATTTCCATGTTATTAATTGATTAATTTTTTTTAGTAATTATATCATTTGCTTAAAAAATATTAATTGCACTTAAATTAATCAAAAAATGATCTCTAATAAATTCGAAATTTTTTTTTATAATACTACTTTTCATGCGAACTATCGATAATAAATGATATATTTTGCTGAATAATACCAATATAATATAACACTAAATTGTATTTTTACTTTATTTTTTATATAAATATATTAAATCTTTCTGATTACCTTCCGTTTCCGATAGCGATAGTACTTTACATCGGTATTATGATCCTTACCGCATTATCCATGGAAGGTGTCGCATGGCTCCTCCACAGATATGTTATGCACGGATTTGGCTGGTTTCTGCACGAGGATCATCATAGATATACAGAAGGGAGATTTCAGAAGAATGACTCTTTTGCTGGGATTTTCAGCTTACTATCCTTCATGTTGATATTTTTTAATGCAAGAGAAATAAATATTCTCTTCTGGATAGGAGTAGGTGTAGCAATATATGGTGTTGGTTATTTTATTTTTCACGATGTATGGTTTCATAGGAGGATTAAAACTAAGTATAAACCAAAGAGCAGTTACATGAAAAGAATATTTAAAGCTCATTCTTATCACCATCAAACAAGCAATTCAAAAGGACCGGGGGAATCTTTTGGGTTTCTGTATGCACCTAAAAAATATAATACTGTATAACGTCTTCTAATTTTAACTTAAGATCAATATAAACGGAATTATTAATTCATGAGAGAATCAAAGAAAAAATAAAAATACTTTTCTTTTTATTATTACAAAAATTTATAATAAATTTATGAATATCTAATCATATATGAAAGACTCAGCAAGAGACGATTTCTTTTTTAATGTAGGCATTGATTCAATGGGATTTTATACCTCAAAAACTTATGTGGATTTGGAAGAATTAGCTAAATTCAGAAATATCGATCCAAATAAATATTTAAAAGGACTTTTAACAAAAGAGATGCGAATTCCTGAATCTGGTGAAGATATCGTTAGTATGGCGGTAAAAGCGGGTCAACACGCACTTATAAAGGGAAATATTGATCCTAAGGAAATTGATGCTGTTTTTGTAGGAACAGAAACAATGACTTATGCCGTAAAATCTGTCTCTAATATCCTTGCAGATGTGTTAGGGACTTCTTTAAACTGCGTGACTCAAGATGTCTATAATGCTTGTGCTGGAGAGACTCTCGCAGTTTTAAATGCCGTAGGTCTCATTAATAATGGGATCATTAATAAAGCCCTTATCATAGGAGCAGATATTTGCAGTTATAAGCTCAAAAGTCCAGGAGAACCAACTCAGGGTGCAGCTGCTGTAGCAGTGGTAATTTCGAAAAATCCTCGTATTGCTGCTTTTGGAAAGAAATTTGGGAAATTCTCCGCAAATGTGAACGATTTTTACAGAATGCCATATGAGAAATATCCAGTGGTTTTTGGTAGATATTCGATAGATGCTTATATAAAATTCCAATTAGGTGCATTTGATGATTTCTTCCAAAATAATGGATCTCTCTTACCAAATTACATGGTTTTTCACTCACCATTTGCTAAATTACCCTTAAAAAATTTGCAAAATCTTCTACTAAATAGGTGGGAAACTATGAAGAAAATTTTGCTCGATAAACCTACTAAGAAACCTGATTCTCTTGTAATCCAAGAACAGGCTTCTGATTATTTAAAAGAGCTACTTAACCCGGTTATAGATAAAATAATTAATGAAGAGAATATACCTAATGCGGATGAATTAAAAGAAGAGTTACATAAAATGCTTACATATAAAGTTCTTCCCACACTTAATGTGCCTATGTCTATAGGTAACATGTATTCTGCATCAATATGGGCACAATTAGTTTATCTGCTGGAAACAGCAGCAAAAACAGATGACTTGATCTATTTTGGATCCTATGGATCGGGGGCTACTTGTATTTCTGGAATGCTTAGAGTAATGCCTGAATTTAAAAAAATCGTAGAAAAAACACCTAATGTAAACGATTTCATTCGAAATAAAGAGCGCAAATCAATTAATGATTATGAAGCTCAGAGAAAGGGTATTGATGCAAATGACATTTACTACGCCCATATCGAACCAATTGATTCAAATGAAAATTTTTTCATAGACATGACAGTGTGTGACGAAGGATGTATTCTTTCAAATTTAGAGGGTTTTAACTTTTGTCCAGGTGGTAGTACTAGCTCCTATAAAAGACGATATCCCATGTATGCCATAGTAAAATCTGATCCCATCAAAAACATTGATGAAAAGGATTTGTTATCTGAATCTATAGCAAGATTATCTGTTGATGCGAAAAAAGGTCAAATCGTCGAATATAATTTACTCCGAGCAGGAAAAGCTGAAACGAATGTGTGTGCATTAAATGGATTTATTAATTGGAAACCAACTTATAAACCAATTAGCCATCCTTTAGAATAAATTTTTTATTATTATTTAATTTCAATTTTTCTTTGTTTTAACCAATTTTTTAGAGACGATTCAATCAAAATGGGAGTTTTTATTAGTTCGTGAATGTTCTTGCTGCCCGTTAAAAGCAGAGTTATTTCTAATTCTCTTAAAGTTTTCTCAATAAATTGATAAATTGATTCTTGGCCTTCTAAAGCGACCATGAGAAAGGGTCGAGCCATTGCTGCGAAATGAGCCCCTAATCTTAACGATTTTGCGATGTCAATTCCATCCCTTATCCCCCCACTCCCTATTATTTTAATATTGGAGGAGTTTTTCACTACAGAACTCACTTCGATAATACTAGCCGCAGTAGGAATCCCCCAATCCCAAAACAATTTTCCTAAATCCATTTTGGATTTAAGATCTTGTTTTTTTGCTCGATAATATTCAACTGCAACCCAACTTGTTCCTCCTACTCCAGAAACATCAATGAGATCAACCCCGGTTTCAACTAATTGTTGGGCAACTTCCCTTGAAATTCCGCAACCAGTTTCTTTAACAACGATTGGAATATTATATTGTTCTTTTAGATCTTTTATTTTTTTTATTCCACCAGAAAAGATTTTATCACCTTCGGGTTGAATAACTTCTTGGATAACATTGAGATGTATTGCTAACGCATCTGCTTTAATGTTGGTTATGAGTTCTTCTACATAATCAAGATTATCTGATGTAGCTAATTGAGCGATCCCAATATTTCCAACTATCGGAACATCAGGTGCAGATTCTCTAACGGCAGAAAATGTTCCTTTGGTTTCGGGATGCCTTAATATGACTCTTTGACTTCCAACCATCATTGGGATTCGATATTTTTGAGCTGCTTTAGCGAGGGAGACATTAATTTTCTTTGTTAGTTCTGTACCGCCCGTCATCGCCCCAATGATAATTGGTGCTGATATGCTTTTCCCCAAAAATCTACACGACAAATCAATGTCATCCAAATTTAATTCAGGCAGAGTTTTATGTACAATTTTGACATGTTCGAGCCAAGTTGTAGTATGTGTCTCAACATTCTCAGTGCTTACTAGTAAAATATGTTCATCTTTTCTATTCTTAATTGGATAATTTGATATATCCATAATTTCACCTTGAACTAAAGGTTTTATCTAATGGAGTTAAAGAAACACTTTTTATAAAATTAAAGTTTTTAGCTTATTAAAGGGATATAGCTTTTGAAATGCTTAATATACATATCAGGTTAACTAACGAGCAGAATAATACTTATAGCGATAAAGAATATTGCTTGGATTAAAACAAACCAAGGACTGTGTGGACTTTCCTGAAGCATGATTCGTTCATTTTTAGGTATAGATAACAGGGTTAATGCAAATGAAAAGGAAATTATAAACCAAGCAATATAGTTTTGAATCGGTACATTCAAGGGCTCAGCAGTTAATGTCCAAAACCAATAATTTAATCCAACAGCTGCGGGTTCCATCAAGAAATCAAAAATAGTTGCTAATGTTGCCGTAAAAACTGCTGTTAAAAAAGCTTTAATCCAAGGTTTAAATCTTGATTTAAATAATCGGTTTACTAACCATTCTGAAAGCAATACTAATGATAAAATGATGAAAACCCAATTTAAACCAATTATTACTGGAACATTAAATAACTTCGGACCGAGGACATCGCCATAATAATAGGGTCCAAAGATAACACCTAGAGAAACTCCAAGTACTTCTAATGAAAAAGTCACAATATATGCGAGTATTATCCATATTACTAAATATATCTTTTTCAAACATTTATAAATAGCCCATATACCAGAAATAAAGATTACGAACGGAGTTAATACAACCATAAGAGGATAAGTATAGTCCCAATAATGACCAATTATACCTACAGTAAAAAATATTGATACGATCATTGTTTGAAATTTCCATTTACTTATTATTGATTTAATTTTATTCAACTCAATCACCCGAATATTTTTCAACGAGATTAGCGCATATTTTTCCTGATAGCAAAACTAAAGGCATTCCACCTCCAGGATGTGCGCTACCTCCACAAAAATACAAGCCTTTAATTCTTTTACTACGATTTCTATGACGCATAAATGCAGAAGTCATTGTATTTGAACTTATACCATAAAGACTACCGTATTTAGATCCGGTTCGCTTCTCTATTTCAGGAGGAGTAAGTATTCCTTCAGTTACAATATGAGATTTTATATTCGTACCTAAACGTTTAGATAATAAATTGATAGCAGCATCTCTTGCACAGGAAACTAATAAATCCCAGTCTTGACTATGATTTGATGGTGCATTGAGAAGAACAAACCAATTTTCACAATTTTTAGGAGCATCTGATGGAGTTAATTTTGAGGTAATATTGACATAGACAGTTGGTTCTTCTGCCATGGTTTTTTTTTCGAACATCGCTTTAAACTCAGCAGGATAATCAGAAGAAAAGAATATATTATTCACAGAAAGTTCTTCAAAAGTTCGATTAATGCCCCAATAAAAAACAATACCACTTGAACTAGGTTCGAGTTTTCTGTATCTTCTTGCTTCCTTTGAATTTGGTAAATTAAGCAGTATATCATATGTATAAAGAACATCAGCGTTAGATATGACAACATCATATATATGATCTCCCAATGAAGTTTTAATACCCTCTATTTGCTTATTTTGAACATTAATTCTTTCAACGCTCTGCCCGAAGTTAAACTGAACACCGAGTTCCTCTGCAGCTTTATGTATTTTCTTAGGAATTTCAAAAATTCCTTCTTTAATTCCATATCCACCACCATTGTATTCTATAAACGGGATGATCATCATAGTGGCTGGAGTTTGATAAGGATCGGAACCGTTGTAGGTAGCATATCTATTAAAAAGTTGAACAATACGAAGATCTTTGAAATAATTCATATTAATTTTGTTTAAAGTGCTAAAGGGATGGATACCTGCGAATCGAATTAGTTTAAAAAGAATAGACGGCTTCAATAAATTACTAATTTCGTGAATCGCTTGGGTTAAAAAAAAATTCCCACCTAACGAATGAACTTTTTCTGCTTTTATTAAGTATTTTGATAAAGATTTTTGACTTCCCGGAGCAAAATCTTCCAATTCAAGACCGAGATTTTCCATATCGGACCATGCTTTAAGATATCTCCCATCTGATAAAAAATAGGTACATATCTCTTTCAATTTGACCAATGTGAGTTCTTGATGTATATCTTTTCCTGCAGTTTTAAAAACATCCTCAAAAACCCAAGGCATTGTTACAAGAGAGGGGCCGGTATCAAACCGATATCCGTCAAAATATTCTTCAGCTGCTTTCCCACCAGGAAATGATTGAGCTTCGTATACATCCACTTCCCATCCCTTGACTTTTAGATATATTGATGCAGATAATCCACCTAAACCCGCACCAATAATCGCAGCTTTTTTCAAATTATTTATTCCTCTTAAAACTGTATTTTCTAAATAGAAAGTAAAAGAAAAGATAAAGACTAATAAGAGAAAAACTATAGAAAAAATCCTCAATCGGTATTGAAATAACTCTAAAACCAATAATTGCATCATTACTGTACGAGACAATAGGTAGGTATGTAAAAATACCATTAAAAATTAAAAAAGGGATATAACTCAGAAATAGTGCTGTTATTGTCCAGCTAGATTGGAATTTTTCGTGCATTAACAAGCTGATTAATAACATTGTAATAAAAAATACAATTCCATCGATCACAGTATATCCTTTATCTAAAAAGAATATCAAGGGTATTAGTCCAATTAAACCTATGGTAGTAATAATGTATCTCGAAAAAACCAATTTCTTCTCTTTTAAATACGCACGAACACACTCATAAATAAAAATAGTAGCATAAGGAACAGAGATAAAGAAAAGCCATTCACCTATAGGAAGGTTAAATATTTTCAGTGTTCCTGCGAAATTTTCTGAGAAAGCCCAATGTCCGATGTTTGTTACAACGATGTCCCAGACAATATAACTACCACTAACAACAAGAATACTCAAAAATAAAGGAGGCCACCTGCGCCAAAATCCCACCTTTTTATCAAAAGATAATACAAAAGGACCTAAAATCACAATTAAATTTAACCAAAAATAGAGCGACATAAAATTTTTTCACAATTAAGATTTTATAATATAAATTGCATACATCAATTTAAAAAAATTTCTTGTTTATTAAAACTAAAATCTTTATTTATGATGAGGATAAGTTACGAATTCACCAATTTTTTAAAAGACTCTTAGAATTTATTTTTATCACTCTATTACTAGATTAAGGAAAGATTCATTAAAATAAGGTTTTAGAAAAGATTGTAAGCTTAATAGATATTATGAACGGGGTAATACATAGGGCTCCAATTTAACAAGCCAATGGCATTAAAGTTCGTTTCATCTTTATTTACAAGACGCCTGATCTCGTATTCTAAGCAAGTTCCTGGTTTTACATCTCCCGCAATCCTTACTAAACCATTATAAAGGTAGTTAAGATTGTTTTCGTTAGGATTTACAATCGGTTCTGACTCTAACACGGCATATAGCGGAAAGAATTTTTCATGGAATCCAGAGTGACCTTTCGGACAATGGTTTAAGCCTTCAATATTAGGGAGAATGCATCCTTCGTCGCAAAAATGAAGAGTAAAACCTCTCTTATTATTCTTTTCGTGTTCAACTATTTTTCCTAAAACTGTTTTCGGTGAGAATTCACCGGCCTTTATTTGCTCGTATTCATTAATAGTCTTGAGTTCTTTATTATTGATAAAATCGTTGATTTGAGGGCTTTGATCTACAATATTTTTAAAAGTATCCTTGACTTTCAATAAGCCAGAGATACATGTAGCACCAGAACCGTATGAACCAAAGTAAATTGTATCGTTTACTCTCGCGTAATTCTCAAGTATGTATATAATTTGAGCCCAAATGGAAGCATTATACATATTTCCAAAATGAGAAGGAACTCTTAATTGTGGAAGTACCTTTTCTGTGAAATTCCCTATTAGTTTATGTGAGATATTTTCTAATGTTTCTGATGAATAACCTCTCTCTTTTAACTTCAAATACAACCATTCAGGTAGTACAGTAATATCGTGCATAAAAGCATCGAGTTTCTTAAGTATGGAAGATTTAATATGATTCATATTTATTTTTGGAAGATCATTAATATGTTTTATCCAGCGTTTTTGAATTATCTCTTGCATGCATTTAATTGGTAATTTTGAGAATGGTGCGTGGAAAGTATAATAATCCGCGTGAAAATCTCCAATATGTTTAACTAAATCATCGTACGCTTTTAATTGGAAATCGAGATATGTCTTTACTGAATAGTGACCAAAAGCTTTAGCCTCTTTTTCATAAGCTGCACGGAAAAAATCATCAACATTTCCCGATATTTTACCGAACTTCTCACTGAAAGAAGCAACCCTAGGGTTCTTTGAAATTACTAATGCAACCGCTCCTGAGCCTTGAGTTGCTTCGCTTGGAGAACCCAGGTGGTAGGATGATATATCAGCACTTATGACAAGTGCTTTCGATATTATATCCTTTTCGATTAGAGCAATGGCATTGAGAAGTGCAAGCGTGCCACCAGCACACGCGTTGTATGTGTCCATAGACAAAGCGTTCGGCGAAATCTCCAATAGCTCGGCGAAAATGTTCGAAACAGACTTTACGGCATATGTAATCGTTTCAGTCCCTACAAATAATGCATCTATACTTTTTGGAGATATACCCCCTTTCATTAACGCTTGATATCCTGCTTTTAATCCTAATGAAATAATATCCTCGTTAACTTCAGGTACTCTCATCTCATGAACCATTAATCCTTTATTAAATTTCCCAGGATCAATATTTCGCTTTAGTGCTAAGTCATTTAGCTTTATGTAGTATTTTGGTGCGTAAAAACCGACGCTATCGATACCGATGTCTCCAAACAAATACTCGTTGCCAATCATGTGTAAAAACTCTTTTGTATCAAAAAAAGGTTAAGCAATTAAAGTTTAACCGTTGATTTTTAAAATTTTACTTTACTCAAAAATATATCTAGTTAAATATTAAACATACTAAGTTAGGTGGTTATTTAAAAATTCCTCGTTGATTACTACTTTCAACAGTTCATACTCGGATTGATATTTTTTAAAATTCAGAATATTAATTCAAATTACTAATTTTTCATCAATTTGAATTTAGGATTTATCACATTATTTATAAAATTAATTTTACTTAATCCAAAGACTATAGCGAATATTTTAACGCCTAGATTTAGAAATCAAAATTATAATATGTCTTTAACCATATTTATAATTATAATAGTCGAGCAATTGTAAATATCTCTTAAAGAGTCATATCAGTTTGGAAGAACAAAAGAAAATAGCAGAAAATAATTTGCCTAAACACATTGGATTAATTTTGGACGGAACTTAAAAGCGATTACCACTTTTAAACGTTAACCGCCGTTGGGCAATGAAAAATCTGCTTGGTGCAAATGTTGGTCATCTTATAGGATACCAGAATTTAAAAGAGAGATTATTTGATTTTTTTGATGCGGGGATTCATTATTTAAGTATCTACGCCTTGTCGCTTGAGAATTTAAAAAAAAGAAGTCAAGATGAGATTAAATACATTTTTGGAATAATTTTAGACGCTGTTGATGCTGTGGTAAAGGAAGCTACGGTTAAAGAGGAGAAGGTTAATTTTAACGTAATAGGAAGGATTTACTTGTTACCGAAAGATGTCAGAGCAAAAATTAATGAACTAATCGAATTTACTAAAAAAAATGATAAAAAATTTATTAATTTATGCATAATGTATGATGGACAAGAAGAGATCGTCGATGCCGTAAAGGAAATCGTCAAGAATGGCATTAAGGTAGAAGATATTGATCGAAATATTATTAAAGATCATCTTTACACTCGTAATTTTCCTGAAGTTGATTATATCATAAGAACAGGAATGGAAGATGGAGCAAGGATCTCAGGATTTTTATTATGGGATGCTTCATATGCAGAATTCAAGTTTCGCACAGACTTGTGGCCCGATTATAACAAAGAGATGGTAATTGAAGATTTGCAAGATTATGCAAATAGAAATCGAAGGAAGGGGAAGTGACCTTTTTTATTAGTAAATATTTAAAATTAATAAGTTTTATATTGATGATATTAAGGTAATATAGCACTTTTTCACATTTTTTACTTTCTAATAAATCATAAAGAATATCTATTTTGCGCAATTAATTATACCACTAAAACCAAATATCTTTTCAATTATGCCTAACGCAGATCCGAATCATGTAATATCGATAAGTGTAACTAAATTTCCTCAGAACCTTTTAATTCCTGCCATCGATAACGCTGTTTCCTTCCAAGTTACTAACCAATCTACAAAGGAAGAACATTTTAAATTCGTGTTTGAAGGAGAGAATCTCGAAATCGAGGTTAAACCTATTGAATTTTTGGATGAAGTTCTCTTTAAATCGGGAGAAACTAAGGCTATTCAATTACAGTTGGAACCAACAAAAAATGGGTTTGGTAAATTAACGGTAAATGCCTACTGGATGAAATTAGTAGAATACATAGTAAATGTTGAAAAGATTAGGGATAAGATTCCTTTAAGTAAAATTAGCCGAATACTAAAAGATAAACAGTATTTCAAACCATCTAAAAGTGATAGCTTTAATTCAAAAGATTTTCTAATCACAACTAATAAGAGCGAAGTTAAAAAGATTGAAAAACAAATTGAAGAAATTAGAACTGCTTCCACTGTATCGCAAGTAAAAAACCATTCTATCAATGTCTTAAAGAGTGAAATTGAGGTAATTTTGAAGTTATTGGCAAAATCATATCTTTCGATTGGCGAATTTTATAAAGCGTTAGAAAGTGCTTTACAGTTAACTAATGAAGGAGAAAAGACAGAATTATATTATAATCTTATTAGAGCTAATGCAACTCTTAATCTAGAAAATACTTTACAAGCTATTAAGAATTTAAACGATATAAACAAAAGAAATCTTGTCGCAAAGAATATTGCACTTGATTACATAAAAATTGATCCTGAACAAGTTGGTAAAATTCTATCAATAATCGAAGAAGATTCGGCAAGAGAAAATGCCATTCTTGAAGTTATATCGTTGTCTCTTGAAGAAGATTTTAAGTTAGCTCTTAAATTTGCAGAGTTTGTTAAAGACGAGATTGTTAAAATTAAAGTATTATTTAATATAATAAAAAAATTACATGATAACAAAAATTCTGAGTCAATTCTTACGATTATTAACCAGATAAATCAGATTATTCTCAATTCCAATACAATTAAATTATCAGACCAAAATTATCGCAATCCAGTTTACGAGTTTTTTAAAGATACAGTATGTATTATAGCAGAATTAGATAGTCCCGAAGCAGCAGATAAAATTATTACAGGATTGAGTTCAGAGGAACTTAAGAAAATTATCACTAAGGATTTATACAACGAAATTTATAAATTGGTCGAAGAAAAGCAAACTAAAGTAGAGCCTATTGGAGAATTCTCTCAGTTCTTTCTATTGAATACATATACATCACAAATTAACAGAGAAGTAAAGGATTTCTCTCTCTTAGGGGGAAATGTAAGTAGCAATATCCTAATGGGTAATTTTAATTTTAACATCGCGCTTATATCATTATTTAGTTTTAATTTTAGCATTTTTCCTATCATAGATAGAGTTTATTCCGAAATAAACTATAATTCAAAAAAATCTATCTCGTATTATATTTACCCTTCCATTAAGGATCACAATCAGGAAGAATTAAACGTTATTCAAACCACATTAAAAAAATTCTTCCAACCTGAAAGCATTAAGAATAGAGTTACAGTATTCAATTTAGATTTTATCCCTTACTTAGGAAAACCCTCGGTTATTCTCTCGTCTATTACTGATGATGTAAATACAATTAAATCGAAACTTGTAAAAAAGCTTGGAGACCGCATTGATGTGATAATAGATGACGATTTGTTTAAAGGGGGAAAAACGGTTGAAAGCCTAAATAGTATTTTTTATAGTAATAATTTTAATATAGTTAATCTAATTCTGTCGTATGAATTTATTAACGATTACGATATATTCAAAACTTTTATACAATCACTAATTTAATCCAAAAATCATTAAGTGAAGAATTTTATGGCAAAAGACAAGAAAAAAAAGAAGAAGAAAAGATCTAGCGAGGGAGAATACAACAATTTCTCTCAATTAATGGGACAAGGAAAAGTTAAGGAGAGCAAACCAGCAAAAGGAAGAAGGATCCCACCTGGGGTATCTTTAGGAAACCCTATAGATAGATCTTTAGATAAACTGTTTCTTGGAACTGATTATAGAGAAGTGTTAATTCCAGAAAGACCTTGGGGAGAAATTTTAGCTGATGTGGAGCATTGGACACTATTACCATTCACCCATGGAATAGAAATGGAATTAATTATAGCGGATGATAACGGAAATTATCCTCCTGGGGATGAAATGGTCTTTAGAATGAAGGAAATTGTAAAGGATGCTATTAAAATCATGGATCAGGTTTTATACGAAGGTAGGACTGATTTCTTACCTGTTCCAGACTATATTCGTCAAAAAGTACTAGCAAGACCATATGGTAAGGATGACATTGAAAAAGGGTATGTAATGGATATTCGATACAATTTACCTGATGGCAATGTTGTTGACATCGACACATTTGGTCGTGATGGAAACGTTACCGCAATAACATATATTTTGGAACTTGTAACTCCACCTTGTCAATACGCGGAAGAGTTAGCTTACTGGGCAAGTACACTATTTTTACTAGCGAAAACAACCTTACCTAACGATTTACATATCATTGCTTCTGCCATAAATCCAGCTGCTAAGGAATATATGCGTGGATTGACTCAAGCGGATCATAGCCATATTGGATCGTTCAAAAATGATTTGGAAAAAGTACAAGCTTATTGTATGATAAGAAATTTTATTCCACACATAATTTCTCTTACTTGTAATTCTCCTATTTTAAACAATCAACCAACGGATGTTGTTAAAATAGTTAACAATAGAATTACTGCTCCTAACTGCGTTCGCTCTTTAAGGTTAAAAAACAATACTACAATGTTAAGTAACAACGACCCTAAACATTTTATTCCTTATATTACATCATACGACGAAAAAACAATGAATTATTTCCTTCAAGTTATCCAAAAAGCAAGTCTAGAAGATGGACGCTTCCAAGATGTGTTTCCTTATACTGATTGGGGTACGATAGAGATTCGTATATCAGACGCTCAGATATCAATATGTCGTAGGATTGGAATCGCACTTTTATTGGAAGCTATGTGTTACAAAGCTCGAAAATTACTACAAAAAGGAGTTTGGGTACCCGATGCCGGTAGTGAAACAATAGCTTACAACAGAAAGACTGCCATTGAGAGGGGCTTAATTTCTTTATTTCGACCTCAAAATCTTACTCGAGAACACCTTGCAAAGTTCGATCCCGAATTTGCGGAACAATATCTGGGACCTGCAAATCAACCGGTAAGATATATGATGCAGGCATGTCAACGAATGTTCTTTTATTTAAAGGATGTCTTGAAAGAACTCGGTTTTCTCTATTCTCCATTTTTGAAACCAATTCTTCAATCTGTGTTTGGAAGTGTAAGTTACGCTGAACCCCCCATAACCGAGGCAGAGTATCAATTAAGTCTATATCAATATAAATTAGATAATAACGAAAATCCTAATATACTCTACGATTTAATCTATTTTACAATTGAGTATTGTCAGGATCCTCTAAATAATCCATTAACAGGAGTTTTAACTCTCCCAAAAGAAATGCGTGATTAAAAGTTATCAAAAAAATTAAATTTCGGATGAAATAAAAAATGTTAACAGCCACTATTGAACAAGATGGAAAAACTCGAGTTGAGAATATAATCGTAATAGATGCTCATTCACATTTAGGAGAAGATGTTGATGGAGCAACCATGATGAATCCTCTTGCACCTGGCACGGGAACATTTGATTTTTGGGGGAACGTACAAGGGAGATTAAAAACAGATTGGGTTGCTACAGGTGAACAATCATTTTCGACTAAAATGGATGGGAAATTTACTAAAATTAGTTGGTCCTTCAACCCATACCCTTTTACAGATAAATTAAATATAGCTTTAGAATCGTTAGGAAAAAGATATTCAGATTTAAAAGAAAAATCAAAATTCTATTCTTTTATCGACCAAGGCGTTGTTTTTCCCTTTCAAGATGTGTTTAGAGAAAAGCATCCAGAAGCGCGATATCGTGCAAGTAATATTAATGTTTCAAGGTTTACTACTCGGTTTCCCTTTTCTATGAGACTGATTGGATATGCACGCTGTGATCCCATGGAAGGCGAAAAAGCAATAAAGGAAGTCGGGTATGCTCGAGAAAATCTAGGACTCCGGGGATTAAAATTGCATCCTCGTTCAGAAAGATGGATTGACGATATAAAGTCTGGTAAACCACAAAATGTTTTGATTGAAGCAGCAAGCTATTCTTTACCTGTAATTTTTGATACTCGGGGGAGAGGATCAATACTAGATATTGCAGAATTAATAAAATCAACGCGATCTGTAATAGCTCAACAATACCCCGATTTATTACCTCATTTAAAGGTAATAATTGCGCACTTTGCTCAGGGAAATATTGGAGATCACGAAGTCTATAACGCCCTCGTTCAACCCAACACATATGGAGATTTATCTATGCTTCATGGAGAGGGTGCGGGTAACTTTTTTGAGGATTTTCGAAGCTGGTTTAAATCCCAGAACAAGATAAGAGTTGATAATCGAGATTGGTCAGAATATCTTTTATACGCATCAGATTACCCTTATTTCGGGGATGTTCACGCTCAAAAGCTTCTGAAATACATTATTAATAAACGATTTTTTGATTCAGGCGGAACTCTTAACGATGTTAGGAATATAATGGGATTAAACCAGATTAAGATTTTACCAGAGTATAATTTACCGCAGGTAAGAAAAGACGGTCCAGCTTTGCCAAGTACGATCATATCAAACGCTCAAAATGAAAATATTAATTCTTACGAAATTGCTATTAAAGCGATAGCTAAATTAATCGTAGAGAATAAGATCGATATTAAGAGATTCTGTATTCAATTCAAAGAGACATGGAATGAATTTAACGATGACGTGTTATTGTATACTTTAAAACGCGCAACTAACGAAGAAGTTCTAATAATATTAACAAAACTTGTAAAAGATCGATTAGCTTTAATTGCACCGTTAATAAAAGAGATTTCATGGAATAAATTCGGTTATAAATATTTTAATCCAAGAGATCGGAAGTTTTTTTCGCTAATTCTTAAACAAAACTACTTAGCTATGGAAGAAAAGCAGGTAATTGACTGTTTGACTCAGATTTATTAAATATTATGAAAATGAGAGAACCTTACGATATTTCTCTCTTAATTAATATAACTATGATAAAAGTCTAATATTAATATCAATTTAATTGGTTGTAAAATAGATAAAGTTTAAAAAATTATTAATTATTAGATCGAGTAATTTGTTGTAGAAATGTTTGATTCCTTACAATTAATCTATTAAGTTGCAAAAAAGTGAAAGGTATAATCATTTTAGGGTTTGAAGAAAATTCGGAACCACGTATAGATATCCAATTTCCAAGTAACATATGTGAGTTCTTAGGGGTAACACCAAAAACCTTAAAAGGTTTAGTAGAGCTTCATATGAAAAAAAAAATGGAACCAAATTACATTGAATTGACACTAAAAGATGAAGTTAGTGTGGCTAGTTTTTATTCAGGTTTTTCATTTCGACATTATGTAGGCAATCCCAATTTCGCAGTCTGCATTTTTTTGTCCCAAGATGATGTTCTTTCTAATGAGTTTGAAGGAATGATGAGAAGGATTGCTCACGAATTGTTACCTAAGAGAGAAGCTCTAAATTTCGACGATATCTTAGGACAATATTATGAAATGCTAAAAGCAGAAGAACTTTTACCATATTGGGAGGAAATTATAGAAGGAGAAACGAGTGTAATTACTGCTAATAAAAAAAAAGATGAAATGGGAGAAAAAGGAGAATTAATAGAAGAGCAACTTGATAGTACAGAAGGAGAGAAGAGTGAAGATCTTAAACCAGATTTGGTAAAGGAAGAAGCAGATATAAAAGCACAAAATATTAAACTTCAAGAGCTTTTAGATGAAAAAAAAAGCAAAATAAGAGAATTAACGAGAAAATACACCGAACTCGTCTCAGAAAATACAAAAATATCGGAAGAAATTCAATCTTATAAGGAAGAAATTAGTGAACAATACATAAAACTGGAGAGCTGGAGTCAACAAATGGCCGATCTTAATCAGAACAACGCTAAGTTGATGGACGATATAAAAATTTTAAATCAGAAAATTACCGAAAGAGACGACTTCTTAAAAGAGAAGGAAAAGCAAATCGAAGCTCTTTCAAAAAAATTGACCGGAGTAAAAGAGGTTGAAGACGAAACTGAAAAAATTATTCAAGAAAAAGAAGATCTGAAAAATATTAATCTTGGTTTAAACTCTGAACTTGAAAAGTTAGAAAAGACTAACAGAAGTCACCTAAATGAAATCGATAAATTGAAAAATCAAATTACCGTTCACATCGATTCAATTACAAGTTTAAAGCTAGATGTTAAAAAGGCTAAAACAAATATCTCAGTAAAAGAAAAAGAAAAAGAAGGTTCCAAAGAACAGATATTTGACCTTAAAAAAGAAATAAAGATATTAAGACGGGAAAGAGATCACTACAGAAAAATCGTAAAAGAGAAGAATCTTCTAGAATAATAATAAGTTTAGACTTTCTATTACTTTAGAAAAAAAAATTTCCTAGTTTTCCCTCGCTTATATTGAAATGATAAGGAAAAGCATATTTTTATATACATATACTTTTTTAATAATAATAACAATTTTATATCTAAAAATCTAATATAATACTATAGGTTATTTTAAGAAGAGTGGTGTAAGAATTGTCGATTGATACAAAAAGTTTTGATAATATTCTTTCGAAGATTATAAAATCCGAGAGTGGAATCAAAAAAGTTATTTTAGTTGACCGAACAGGATTGACTATAGCTAGTGTTTCCAAATTTTCCTACTTCCCCGCCGATGTTGATGGTATTGGCGCAATTGCATCAGCTGTATTTTGTGCGAGCGAAGAACAAGGAAAGAATTTAGAGCTTGGCGATTTAGAAATTGTTACTAGTGAATTCTCAGGAGGAAAGATTTTTGCCTCAAGCTGTGGTCCAAAGGGCGTACTCACCCTCATTTCTGATCCAGATATTAATATTGGGTTAATTAGATTAATATTGAAGCGTTCAGGAGACGAATTAAAAGAGATTCTTGACGAATTCTTATCAGATATACCTGAATCATTAGATTCTGGGCTTGATTTAAGCGATTTAGATGAGTTAACTCCAGATTAATATTTGATTTATCTATTTTTAAAAAGTTCTTCTTATTTTCTTTTAGGATAAATTCGGTTCAGAATTTTTAGTTTTCAATAATTATGTTTTTTACTATAATTATCTATTATATCTTTGAAGATTCATGTTCAATTATAATATTGATACTAAACAAGATATTAGCGTTGCAGCCTATTTTCTTGCAGAAAAAAAAATAAATTTTGATGATTTATGCTGGATGCTAGCAGAAAGGCAACTTTATCTATATAATAACTTCCAAAAAGCAGATCAGAATTCCATTAAGCAACGAGCAATAAAAATATATCAAACTTCCCCCCCTTATGATGTAGTATGCTGGTTGATATCAGAAATAGACTTCCTTCTTAAAACAAATGTTTTCAAAAGTGATCAAAAGCCGCATTTCATTCTTGATTAATTTTAATGCTAACTTAAATTAAAATCAAATAGGAACTTTGGATTATGCGTTCAGAAATCGAAAAAAGACTGCACAGAGTGATGATTAGTGCTACCTCAACCCATGATATTAGATGTAATTATGCTTCGAAGTGTGAAAAAGCTCAAAATTGTGATAGATGCAATGTTTTTTTTGAAAAATGCAGTATTTATGTAAAGGAGTCTTAATTATACTTAAGATTTTTAAAAACACTTGAATTTATATAAATTTATTGTACTAAAATGAATTTAGGATTAAGCAACAAGGTAGCGTTAGTTTTAGCTTCTAGTAAAGGGTTGGGATTAGCGTGTGCTAAGGGTTTATATAGTGAGGGAGCAAATGTTATAATTTGTAGTCGTTTTAAGGAAAACCTTGAAAATGCCAAGATCGAGATTAGTAATTCCAAGCCCAACAACCTCCATAATACTATTCTTGCCATAGAAACTGACTTAAACGACGAAGTCCAAATTAAATCTCTCGTCGAAAGAACAATAAAACAATTCGGACGATTAGATATATTGGTTCATAATGCCGGAGGACCTCCTTCAGCTCCAATTGACGCAATAACTAAAGAAGATTGGCAAAAGTCGATTAATTTAAACTTACTTTCTTTGGTTAGAATTTCCGAATTAGTCTTACCCATTATGCAACAACAAAAATTTGGTAGAATAATCGCAATTACTTCAGTTTCTGTGAAACAACCGCTTAATAATATGGTATTATCAAATACAACTCGTCTAGGTGTAGTAGGTTACGCAAAGACACTAGCTAATGAACACGCGAAAGACAATATATTAGTTAATGTTGTTTGTCCCGGACCAACACTAACGGAACGGATGAAAGAATTAATTAAAACACAAATGAATGAAACGGGTAAATCAGAACAAGAAGTAATGGATTTTTGGCTTGAAAACATCCCATTGGGAAGGTTGGGACACCCTGATGATTTAGCAAATCTAGTCGTTTTTTTAACCTCCGCGAGAGCTAGTTATATAACTGGGACCGTAATCCAAGTTGATGGCGGATTTGTAAAAAGTTCACTTTAGAATATTGAAAATAGAAGAATATCACTTCAATATCACGAGTCATTTAAATATTAGTTCTATTTTAATTTATGAGATGAACATTTAAAATAGGGAAGTGTCACTACTATTTTATATTTATCAAATAACTCATGTGAAGTAAGGATAGAGCGGTTAAAAATTATAACCAGTGTAGTTTTAATAAATAGAATATTATTAAATTAATTATTTTTAAGATAACAAATCAGAAATTAGTCTTTTTAACAATTTTGTATAGGAATTAATAGTAAAAATCGTCTAGATGAGTGAGTTTGACAGAAAGAAAACGACAATTTAAAATAATCGGATTTTTAATTTTGCTGAGTATTTCTTTATTTTTACCCTTTTTTCAAAATAATCTTGATGTGTCTTACGAAGAAAATAGAGATACTGATTTTATCAAGACTTCCGCTCAGAGATCGGTAACGAAACAATGGATTAAAAACTCTAATTTTTCGTCGGTTCCAATCGAACCAACTTGGTATTGGGAAAACGGTACTGAAGGTGATAATTCAGATATGGACGCCACTACAGGTACTGGGCAAGTAAATTATGATGTCTTAGGAGAAACAAGAACTTTCACAGTTGTTTCTGGTATCATTAATTCGTCTACATCACCTGGCTGGAAATATTTTAATAAAATAGGATTTCTCTCTCCAGATACAGCTTCAATTGAATCCTACGGATGCTATGTCTCTCATTTTTGGAATGACGGACCTAATCAATTTCCAAGTGCTCAGTGGAAAACTAATATAAGTGTACCAATAGACATGTCAGATTATGTTATAACTTCAGCATCTTTGGAAGTAATTGTAAATGCTTCCGTTGATGATAATGTTGATACCCCCAACGATAGTGATAGTTGGGAAAACTTTGCTATAGGTGATTCTGTAACATTTTATTCTCAAATATCAGACTTAGAATATAATCCTCCATTATATACAGTTGCTTCAAATAAAACAAAATATTTAGGACAACAAAATACAGGTTTCCAAACAATACTAACAATACCTGATAGTCCACTGGAACCTGTAAGTCAAATTGATTTAATTACCGCTTTGAATTCTGCCTTTGAAAAAGATCCATCGCATTCAAATTTCTCCCTTACTTTGGGTATTGATATATATAGTGAAGACAACCTTGGAAGCGCTGATCCTGATAATTTTAATGATTTAATTATTAAGACGTGTAATTTAACATTTACAGTGAAGAAAAAAATAGATCAATCGACAACTATTTCTTGGAATCAAGTAGGGAATACGCTTGATAGCGCTAGCGTCCAAGTTACAGATGCAAAATTCTTTTTTAAATATAAAGTAAATAATACATGGCCGATTTCCGCACCTCTCTCAGAGATTATATTATATATTAATGATAAGGCGTACGATGAAGGAATTATAAAAATCACATCCGCTAATCAATCGTGGAAAGAGGCAAAAATAGGAGGTTTTGATGTAACAAGTTTAATATCCACGGATGTGAATATCACAATCGCTATAGAAGTGTTCCTCAAGGACACATTTGAGTTAGGCCAAGTCTATTCAATTTCTATTGATAATGTCTATCTTAACATATCTTATATCGAGACATTTCCAGATTATGGCACAGATTTAGAATTATTCTTGGATGGAGAAGATAAAACGCTTGATCCAGTAATTCAAATTCCTATAAAGGATATGTTAAACATTACTGTTACTTATAAGGATAATGTAAGTGGAAATCACATCAGCGCTGATAGCGCTACACTAGAAGGAAAAGTTTCTGGTGATTTAACTGAAAGTATTGCCTTAGAACAGTATTATTACATTGTGAACTCAACAGATTTAGGATTAGGAATTAGCGTATTAACTATCACTCTTCAAAAAGTTAATTACGAGACTGAATCTATTCAGATTTTTATCGATGTTATTGAGAGAGAAACTGAATTACAGCTTTTAGTAGATGACACTCCAAGAAGTAATAACGAAACGATTGATGTGAAATTTAACGAATTTTTGAATTTTACTGTCTTTTACGAAGATAACTTAACTAATACCTATATAGACGCTGCTTTAGTGGAATTACTAGGATTTGGAGGCATGAATGAAACTGTAAATCAGTATAACTTTACTTTAAACACTAACGATTTAAGTCAGGGTGTAAACGTAATAACAATTTTTGCTCAAAAAAATAACTATCAATCCCAGACAATTCAAGTTTATGTTAATGTTGTAGAAAGAGCCACTCAATTAATCTTGTATATAAATAGTGTTCAAAAATTTGACAGTGATGCACTTAATTCCCAATTTGATGAGTTCATAAATATAACTATTTTTTACATTGATGATCTCACATCTTTTCATATCGATGGCTCTTCAGTAGAATTATTAGGATTTGGAAGTATGAACGAAACTATAAATCAATATAACCTTACCTTAAACACAAACGATTTGGTTCAGGGTGTAAATGTATTAACAATTTTTGCGCAAAAAGGTAGTTATCAATCCCAAACAATTCAATTCTTTATTAACATTCAAATTAGAACAACTTATGTGGAATTTTATGTAGAGGGTGAAAAAGAAGTTGATGGCGTAACAATCGATACTCAGTTTGATGTAATTTTGAATGTCACTGTCATATATAGAGATAACAATACCGATTCCCATCTTGCAGGAGCGGATGTAGATTTATTAGGATTGGGAAGTCTTGACGAAATTGGGACTCAGTTTAATTATTCAATTCAAACTAATTTACTTGTAAAGGGTATCAATATTTTAACGATCTTTTGTCAATTAGACGGATACCAAGCTCAAACAATTCAATTTTTTATTAATGTTGATGAAAGAGCTACAGAATTAATTCTTTATATCAATGGTAATCAAGAAAATCAAAGCGCCACCGTTCAATTTGAGGCAAATGAGTTAATCAATATAACTGTTTTCTATAAAGATTACCTTTCGGACACTCATTTAAGTGGAACTAATGTAGAATTATTAGGGTTTGGAATTATGAACGAAACTCTAAATCAATACAACTTCACCTTAAACACAAACGATTTAGAACAAGGTATCAACATCTTAACAATTTTTGCTCAGTTGTTAAATTATCAACCAAAATCAATTCAATTTTTCATAGAGGTTATAGAAAGAGCGACAGAGATGCAGCTTCTAATTAATATAAACGGGAATGTGACTACTGATCCTGTTTTTGAAATTACTATTGGAACAGTTGTCAATATTACAATAAAATTCTACGATCTCAAGACAGGATTAGAAATACCTAATGCTCTACTGCAATTAATCGGAGAATCTCTTTTCGAAAATCTTACCGAAAATCTGATATTTAATCAATATTCAATCATTTTAAACAATTTATCGCTTGATTTAAAATTGTTTACAGTCGTGGCTCAGGCACCAACATATCAAATAAATACCACTGATATAAGGATCACGGTAAATCCCGTGAGTACGTCAATAGATACCGTTTCTGGTCTTAATTATGTAAATATAAGTCCTAACGAAGATTTTCTTATTCAAATTGTGCTTAACAATACTGATTTTGGAGGAACAATCAAGAATGCAACAGTGACCTATCGATGGGAGAATGGACAAGGAATTTTAACTGATTCGAATAACGATGGAATATATGAAGTTACATTGAATAATGTACCCGAAGGATCGTATCTTATCAGTATCAATGCATACGCGGGAGAAAACTATGAGTTTCGCGGAGATTTTGAGATTGTTCTTAATGCTATTGCAACGTCCGGTCTGGATTTTACAATAATTATAGTATCATTAGCAGCGGGGTTAGTTGGATTAACCGTAGCTTTTGTCTTGTACCAAAAACATTTTAGATATCCTCCAAAAGTAAGGATAATACGAAAAATCAGAAAAAAAATTAGTAAAGGGAAGAAAATAAAACCGTTGACATTAAGCACTCGCGATAACATTATAGCAGGTGAAACAGAGCGTAATAGAGAAATATTAAAAGTAGAAAAGGAGATTGTAGATAAAAAACCAGGAGGCGAAACTCTCGAATGAGGTTAGCGGGTGAAAAAATGAATAAAATTAGTAAGATAAGAACTTTTAGTGTGATTTTTGTCATCATAACATCTTTCTTTCTGTTGCCGTTAAGTGCAAACTTCTTAAATTATAGTCCTATAAACCCAGCTAAGCAATCAGAATTTATTCATAGTTCAGCTGAAACTGTATATAATCAAGAATGGCTGAGCAATAATAATTTTTCAACACAGGATGATTGGTTTTATAACCAAGGAGCTCAAGGAGATAACTCCACCACAAATGCGAACATAAGCGGTGGTAGTGCTAATTTTATCGTTGTTGGAGAAGATTCGAGCTTCTCATCAACCGCTGGTAAGGCAAATTCATCCAGTTGGTATGGATGGGATATCTATAATAACAGTGATTATCTTTTACCTGATGTCGCAGTAATTAATTCTACGGGATGTTATGTATATCACTTCTTAGATGAGAATGAAGACGGAGGAGCTGGTCAAGTACACAACTTTCCCAGTGTACACTTCCGAAAAAATTTATCACTACCAGATGATATGTCTGATAATGAAATTACATCCGCCTCACTTGAAGTATTCTTCAACGCTACTGTGGAAGATACAGTCGATACTCCTGGTGATAGTCCTCTTCCTCAAGAAGCAATATGGGATTCTGCTACTTTCTATGTTGAAATTGCTGATCTAAATCTAAGTTATGCATTCAGAGTTGCAGAAAATAAAACTTCTGATTTAGGACAAGATTCGCCCTCAATATTGACAATTAATGATAGAGAATTAACTTATGTAAGTGAAAATGATTTAATAACCGCTCTTAATTTAGCTCTTGAAAAAGATACTTCTCATTCAGATTTCACAATAATTATGGGTATCGATATTTATTGTGAAGATAATGATTTTCCTGATTATGATGAGTGGAATGCGTTAATATTTAATTCTTTTAATCTAACATTCAGTTACAAGCGAAAAGTAGATCAATTTTCATCTATTTCATGGAATCAGATAGGAAACACTATTTCTGGACCCAACATTCATGTATCAGACGCTAATTTAAAATTTAGATATAGAATAGATCAAGCTTGGCCTGCTTCTTTATCCCCGTTCTCAGAAATTAGAATTATAATCAACAATAACCAGCATCCAGAAATAGTCCGATTGAGTTCTGCTAATACCTCGTGGCAAGACGCAAAAGTAGGAGGATTTGATGTAACCAATTTGATATTAAAAGAAACTAATATTTCTGTCTCCTTGCAGGTATTTATAGCAAATACTTTCAGTTTGAGTGACAACATCACCATCTCTATGGACGATGTCTACCTAAATATTACATATGTAGAATCATTTGCAGATTATGGAACTGAGTCTCAACTGTTTTTAGAAAATGCGAATAAAACTTCAGATCCATTTATTCAAGTCCCATTAGGAAAAACAGTAAACATCACAATTAAATATTTAGATAACCAAACGGGAACGCATATTTCAGGTGCTAATGTTCAACTTAGTGGTAAAGTTTCGGGTCAATTAGAT
Source organism: Promethearchaeota archaeon (assembly GCA_013375495.1). The sequence goes on along the minus strand of JABXKC010000003.1, from coordinate 43,585 downwards.
GAAAATGGACCTTTAAAACAATATTCACGAATAATAGACAGCAATGATCTTGGAATAGGTATATGGTCGTTAACTGTGACTGCCCAAATGTCTAATTACGAAACACAAATAATTCCATTCTTTGTTGATGTAGTTGAACGACTAACTGATCTCCAACTGTTTGTAGATAATGTCCCTAAAACAACCAATAATACGGTGAAAATAAAATATAATGAGGTTATGAACATAACAATTTTCTACCAAGACGATCTTACAAGTCAACATTTAAGTGAGGCTAACGTAACAATAACAAGTTTTGGTATTTTAACTGAGAACTATACATTAGAGCAATATACTATCTTAATTAATTCAAATGCGTTAAACCTTGGGTTTAATGTATTAACTATAAATGCCCAGTCTGAAAATTATACATCGCAAATGATTCAACTCTATGTTGAAGTTTTTGAAAGAGCCACCGAATTTGAATTATATGTTAATGACGATCAAAAAGCAAATAATGATATTATTCAAATTGAAGTAAATCAAATTTTAAATTTAACTGTCTTCTACAGGGACGACATTACAAAAGCTCATCTGATTGGAGCAGTAGTCGCCCTACTAACATTTGGTAATTTTAGTGATATAGAAAGTCAATATAATTATACATTGAACTCAAACAATCTTAGTTTAGGATTCAATGTATTATCAATAAACGCTCAATTTGGTAATTACGAATCTCAAAACATTCAAATATATGTTGAAGTTTACGATATTGCTTCTGAACTACTACTAGAGGTAGATGGAGCACCAACAAGCGCACTTGAGACAATTCAAGTAGAAGTTAATCAATTTAAAAATCTTACCGTGTTTTATAGAGAGGATGTAACAAAACTACACATCTCAGGTGCAATAGTATCGTTAGACTGGGATAATTTTACTGTAATTGGATCTCAGCATTATTATAACTTAGACACGAACGATCTTGATCAAGGTATTACAATTGTTACCATTGAAGCACAATACCATAACTACCAATCTCAATCGATTCAATTTTATTTCGAAGTAACTGAGAGGGACACGGAACTCGAAGTATATGTAGATGATCTTCAAAGATCGGAAGCTGAAACCATATCGGCAGATGTGAATCAAATTTTAAACATAACTGTATTTTATAGAGATAATATTTCAAAAACACATCTTTCAGGTGCAATAGTAACTGTTCTAGGTGGAAATTTTAGTGAAACAAGCAACCAATTTAATTATTCATTAGACACTAACACCCTAGAACAAGGAATAACAATACTTACGGTTATCGCGTATCTAGAAAATTATCAACCCCGATCGCTTCAATTCTACATTAAGGTTTCAGAAAAAGACTCTGAAATTTCATTATATTTAAACTCAGATAACAAAACGAACGATCCCGTGTACGAACTTCCATTTGGGGGTAGTTTAAACATTACAGTTATATATTTGGATAATCAGTCTCATATTAGTGGAGCGACTATTCAATTGATAGGTGAATATTCTGAAAATCTCACTGAAAATTTAGCAATGAACCAATACACCTTGATCTTAGATACAGCGTTCTTAAAAGTTGGAGTGAATTTATTTACAATAATCGCCCATGCTAATAATTACCAGGTTAAAACACTAAATCTAAGAATAACATTGAATAAAATAGCAGCACTAATAAATACTACTTCTGGAGAGTCTTATTTTAGCATATCGCCTAGCAAATCTATATTATTATCAATAATTTTGATTGATTCTGATTTTGGAGGAACGATTACTAATGCTAATGTTACTTATAGATGGGCGTATGGTCAAGGTACGCTTTCAGATCCTGAAGATGATGGTATTTATATAGTTGAGTTAGAGAATATTCCAACAGGTACTTATGAGATAATTATTACTGCTTCTGCGGGAGATGATTACAACTTTAACATCTATCGCATTACTTTAAATGTTGTATCGGGTGGTGCACCAACTGATTTTACTCTGTTATTTATTTCTTTAGCTGGAGGTCTTGTTGCTTTGGTCATTGGATTTACATTGTATGAAGTTCGCTTTAAATATCCTCCTCTTGTAAGAAAGTCGAGAAAAATCAGGAAGAAAATAAAAAAAGGCAAGAAAACAAAACCGATAAAAGATATTACTTCTCGAGAGGATTTAATTAAAAGCTATACGGAAAGTAATGTCGAAAACATGCAATTTGAAAAAAAAACTGAAAACGGATTAAAAGATAAATAAAAATTTGTAAAATTAAAAAATATAGATGTGAAAAATATGGCGAAAGGGTATATTATTACTAACTGGACAGAGGATCAAGGTCTTGGCGTTCAATTGAGCTATCCTGAGGATTTAGTTGTAGATCTAGATGATATGATGAGAATTTTCTACGCTCATATTACGGGTGCTGGAGAAGCTGGAAATGTATTAGTACGACTAGAAAAAGCGCGTTCAAATGTTTCCAGCTATTTTACGGGAATGGAATCTGAAAATCAATTTATGATTAATTTCATTATGGAATTAGGCGAAGATCCCGAAATTTTCGGAGAAGCTGTACTTGCAGAAATCAATCAAAATATTATATTTTACCTTAAGAGTATGGAACAAAATCCAACTAATAGCCTGGATATAACAAGTGAATTGACAGATTATATAAAAGATTCTCTTACCTACTTAGAGCGTTTAAAGAATTTAACGAAAGAGCAAGTGATGGCTCAAATATATAATAGCGAAAAAGGAAGAATGATATTAGAATTTTTACAAGAAAAACCACGTACTAAAAAAGAGTTACATAGCCTATTGGAGGAAAAAACAGGGAAATTTATACCTAATATTGATATCCTGTTAAGTCATTTTGTTAAAACTGATCTCGTTAGACAGGATTGGATTGAAGGTGATTCAGATATTTCACTATTTCTACTTTCAGATTTCATTATGATTAGAAGTCCAGTAAACAAATTATTAGAGGAAGCAAAAAAAGGGTTACCAAATCCTTATGTAGCTAAAAAGTATCTCGAATTAGCTGCAGGTTATTTCTCCTACTACAAACCGTCAGAGAGAGATAACTTAAAAATAGCGTCTCACATGATAAATCCAGATATATTCGATTATATTATTCTTTTTAGAGAAAGAGCTTACCCCATAAATAAAGTACCGAGGGGACCAGGACAAACTTTTGATCAGATTAGGAGTTTTCTAGCTACTTTGGAAGCTGATCATATTGTTAAGATTATAAAAGACGAAAGTGATACAGAATGGATATTTTTATTAACTGATATTACAGCTTATAAATTTTACCCGGAGTATTTAATCGAAAATATAAGGAAAGCAGTATCGGAAAATGTCTTAAATAAAGAATCTGCAGTTAAACAATTGGAGCTTCTTGAGAATTCCTATAAAAAATAAAAATAAGGGTGATAGTTAGAATTGACTGAGACTGGCACAGAATTTGAATCGACTAAAGAGGTACTTGAGTTAATTGGATTAGCTCAGGACGAAATTGAAGCATATTTTCACCTAACAGGAAGAGGTCCTGTAATGGCTGGTGAAATAGCACTTCTTATTAATATTTCTGAGGAAAGGGCAGTTGTTGTCGCTAAAAACCTACTTGAAAAAGGATTAGTTCGTGAAATTCCTGGAGCAAATCCATTTTATATTGCTTTACCACCATATTCTGCCTTACTGAATCAAATACAGAATTTTAAAGAAGTAGTACAAAAGATTCAAGAATCCACGCCAAAAGCTTTGCAATTAAAATTTAAGGAAATTGAAGAACATTCAGCAAAATTAGGCAAGTTTAACGAGTATAGAAACTATATCAACATCATGAAAACTAATCTACCAGCACAAGTAAAAGCACAGTTTAGCAAGGTAGATAAAGAACTCGAAAACGTGAAACGCTTTCAAGAAATTAGAGGATTTATCCTTAACTTGAGAGAGATCGCACCTAACGAGGTAATTAAAGAATTCGATGTAGTTGAAACTCGCTTAGAAAAAATTAAATCGGAGATTTCCGTTGCCTTCGAAAAGCAATTTCGAATTGGTGCGTTAAAAAACATGGCTGAAAAAATTGTTTCTAAAATAATTACAGAACAGTTTAGTGATCTTACTGATTATTTTCGAGAAAAATTCGTCAAATCTATTCAAGGCACTTTAGATCAAGTTACAGACCAGCTAGCGTCAATCTCCGATGTAGCAGGAGAAATGAGCGTAGATCTCAGTAATTTTTTAAATGAGATAGTATCGGGTTTAGAAGAAACTATGGAAGATTTAGACGGAAGAATCGCAACAGTTTACGAGGATGTCGATAAAGGAATTGAGGAATTAAAAGGAATGTTTCAAAGAGAAATATATAAAACGCTCGAAAAAGATATTATGACAAATATCTTATTGCAACTCGATTTATCTGAAAAAACCATGACTGAGTTCTGGGAGCGCTCAAAAGAGGCATCAATGCTGAGTTTTAAGGATGTGTGGTTTGTAAGAAGCGTAGAAGGTATGAAAGCTCAAATCAATGAATCCCTTACTAGGGTTAAAGCAAAATTCCATATAGTTACACCTAAATTAGAGGATATTGATATAGTAGCAGTATCTAAAGTTAAAAAATTCGTGGTTGTTAGAATTTCAACTAATTTCGATTCGAACAATCCTAAAGATCAGGAAAAATTAGCAGAAATATTGAAATATCCTAATATCCAAATACGATTGTACAATAAAGAAAATCTTTATTCATTAAATAGAGATTTTGAAGAAACCGTAATCTGTGCTGCTTCAAGATCCGAATTCGGAGGTTTTGAAATCGCGGGGATGGGGTCAGTCCTTCCTGAACATGTCAAACTTTTTGCACCATTAGTAGAAGATGTATGGATTCAAGGAAAGAAAATTAGCGATGATGAAATACGATATTCAATAGGTGCGACTCCTGGAATAAAAACAATGCAACAACCAGTTCAGCAAACAACATTTAAGACACAACCAACACCACAAGTAGTAAAAGAACCGTTAATTCAGCCCGAACCCATAAAAACTTTCGATAATAATATTGTTTTAAAACCCTTAGAAGAAAAACCAAGTGTTCCGCTTCAACCCGCAACTCCGACGCAGCCTGTTGAAACACCAAAACTAAAACCTACCCCCGGTCCAGCAGCAAATATGGAGGGTTCCATATCAGAATTGTTTGACGCAGTAATTAATAATTTAGATAAAAAGTTGAGTTCTGAAATTTCAGACGATTTAGAATACCTCCGAGCAAGAATAACGGAAGATATTGGATATGCTTCTATACTGAATCCTATGAGTATAACTATTGCTACTCTCAGATCGGTTCCTAACTTATTATCTTCGATGGAGATTGAAGATATTCGTAAGAAGGTTAATTTTTGGAGAAAAAAGATTAATATTTAGTTTATTTTTATTCTTTCTACTTTTTTAAACATACTAAAAAAAAATTAATTATCAATGTAATTTCCATTAACATTGTTTATTTTTTCAGCAACTTCAATAAGAGCAGTCTGGTCGTTGTAATTTACCCTTCTCGCTTTTATTCTGCTCCAAGTGTAAGCAGTTGCAAGAGCTCCTATTATCGAGCTAAGGAAAAATACAGCTCTTGCTCCTATCATATCCGCTAATGGGCCTGAAATTAATGCACCAAATGGAGCTATTAGGGATGATATTGAATGATCAATTGAAATTACTCTTCCCATTTTATCGTTTGGAACTGTTGTTTGTATTATTGTCATGTAAATTGTGTTAGCTATGGGTAATAAAAAACCGATCACAAAATTTCCTATTCCTAAAAACAGGAACGCCCCTGTAGGGGCAAATGTATATCCAGATACCAACACGGTTATCACCATTAATGATCCAAAGTAGGTAAAAACTTTTCGTTTCCACTCCTTTTTTATGCTAGTTAACAACGCTCCTAATACCATACCAACTTGAAAAAATACCATTACAAACGCAAAATCTGCAGCTGAACCCCCATGAATAAGATCCACATATAGTGGTAATAAAACATTAAAAGGCATGAGTAAAAAGTTCAACAACATTGAAAGTAACAACAGTGTTAGTAGACCTGGAATGAGTTTTATTGTTTTTATACCCGTCCTGAATTCAAAAAGGAAAGAATTTTTCTTCTCTTCAATCGGTGATCTTTCAATTTCAGGAATTTTAGTGATAATAAGCGGTATAAAAGCGATAATGAATGTAATTATGTCTATCCAAAGTATCAATGTGATGTCACCTTGAAACAATTCGTACAACAATGCTCCTAGAACAGGCCCAACGATACTGATTAAACTTGAAAAAAGGTAATTAAAACCGTTCATTCGACTAATCCTTTCCTTTGGAACCATCGTAGGTGTTATAGCATTTACGGTAGGGACATGGAACGCTTGGAAAATACCCCTTAGACCCGTGATTAGCATAACTGCTAGAGGATCTGCAACACCAAAAGCGAATAGTATTATAACCCATACCGTAGTTAAAGCTTGTAATGAATCTGCAATCGCAACTAATTTCTTTCTACTCCACCTGTCAGCCAGTACTCCCGCTACAGGCGTCAAAAACGCCATTGGGAGGACATAAATAAAGACTCCGATTGATAATAGAGTAGCACTTCCAGTTAGAACAGTAACCCACCATGTAATGGCAAAATTGACCACGGCTGATCCCATTATCGAAAACAATTGTGCCGACCACAAAAATATGTAGCGCTTAAACGTTTGACTATTTGCTAGTTCTTCCATTTCATTTTCACATCTTTTTTTTTCTTTTTTTTCGTTTTTTTTATTCTAATTTTCTGTTTTTTCCATTTCTTCCTTCATATTTTCTTTCATTTGGTAAAATTCTTTCAAAAAAACTCTTTATTTTTTTAATTCTTCGTTCGATGACACTCTCTGATTTTTTAATTCACAATTCCATTATCCCCAAATTTGCACTAATTTGGATTATCCTGTCTTGGATTGTATCCCTATAATGAGTCGTTTTTACATTTTGTCGATTAATTCGTTAATCTTTGAAATCACATCTTCAGGAGCGTTCGTAAACTTAAACACGCCTTCCTCTAAAGATCCTTCAATGCCCTCATCAACTAATTCGTATATAATATTTTCAGCGTCCTCGCTTGCTCGGTTAAGCGCCTGAGCCAGTTTTTCAATCGGTAAACTATTCTGCAGTTTAATCAAGCCCCTAACCCTCTTTTTAATTCGATCTTTATCGCCAGAGGTGGCGAGATTGATTTTAATTTTAGGTTTGATTTTTTTCCCCTTAAACTCATGCTCGATTTTATTTCCTAATCCTTCTAAATCATCTAATTCTTCTAAAAGGCCTTCTTCAATCCTTTCTCCCAATTCCTCTAGTTTTGATAGATCCCCTATGTTATTTTTAACAAACCTCATGGATTTTCGAATCAGTTCTGAGACTGAGGAACCTAACTCTTCCGACCAATCCCTCCATTCGTCACTCGTACCCTCGTCAACTGATATGTTAATTCGCTTAGCTGCTTTTTTCTGTACTTTGTCTATTTTTTTCTGTATCTTGTTAAGGTATTTCTCTTCAAGTTTTTCTCTTTTACTCCTTAATCGCTCAATATTCTCTCTAGCACGCTCGATTTGCTCCTTTGCGTTCCCCCCTAAATCATCCAAATCATTAGCTGTTTCACCAATTTCACGCAATAGATATTTCCTCTCATCTTCTAAATCCTGTAATTCTGCAATTAATTCTTCTTTAATTTCTTCCTTAGCGTCCTTCAAATCCTCTATTTCTTCTTTAAAATCTTCGTGTAAATCTGCTAATTCTTCTAATAGCTCATCTTTAAGGTCTTCTAACTGGTATGCTATAATCTTCCTTGTCCTTTCTATATCCTTCTCATTTTTATTGTTCTCATCGTTATTTTCTGGATTTTTATACATAATGATCCTCCTATAATTATTCGTTTATTTTTGTATTTTTCCTTCGGATATTTCGGAAATTTGAATAGGTTCGTGAGCTAAAATTGCTTTAGGGTCAACATCTATACTATCAATATAATAAACCTTTCCCATAATCTCTGTCTTTCTACCAATTTTCACATCTCGACCTCGAACATCTCCTTCTACGAAAGTGTTAATTAGATCCAAGTCATTGGTTGCAAATACATCACCAAACACTTTGTATGGATGTTTTGTGACTTTTTTTCCACCAAAATGGGTTTGGGATCCAATAAGCACGTTATTTGCTTTAATACTGCCTTTGATCGTAGTTGATCCGTCAATCTCAATAATCTCCTCTGAATTTAATCCCCCATCAATTCTAGCAGAACCTGAAAATCTAATACCTCGGAGCGCTTCAACTCCATTTCCTACTCTTAACGATCCAGAGTTTTCCAAAGCTCCTTTAACATTAATTTCCTTTTCGATAGTTGCGGAACCAGATGATTTAGCGTTTCCGTCTCCAATAAGAGCTCCGTGTAATTTGAAAGACCCAGAGCTTTTGAAATCGCCGTGAACAATTAGGTTTCCTTCTCCTCTTGCAGAACCAGAAGATTTAAAATTTAAACACTCAATGTTTCCATCTATTCTAAGTGATCCTGAACTTTCTATGTTATCTTCATATTTCATCTTAGAAAGTGTAGCTGATCCTGATATTTTCATTTTTTTTCCTCCTTTCTATTTTTATCCTTATTATTTTTTTTATATCTGAATTGTTTATGTTAATTTTATTAATTACTTTACCATTTTTTATTTATGATCGTGATTTTGTGTTATGGGTGTGTATTTAAAAAATTAAAAAAAAATTTTAGTAAAAGTTGTTAACAAAAGTTCTTGTTAAATCTTGGGAATATACTTTGCATTTGACATCGCATAATGTCATTTTTTTGTTATAAGTCATCATATTTTCCTCCAATTCTTTTTTTATTTTATTTTTTACTTTTATTTTTTTGTTTCTAATTAGGATATTATTTTTCTAGTATTTAAGTGTTTGTGTATTATTTGTGTATTGGTGTGGATCGATCATGTGTACTGATTGGGGAAAATCGATTTAAACCACTGGAACCTAAACAAAAAGATAAATTTGACACTCCAAACATTTAAATACTCGTTCTACTTCATTTATTAGTAATATTAAAGAAAATATTTCTCGAAGGAAGCAAAAATGGAACTCAGTTTTGAGCAAAAGAATTATAACACTGTTGAGTCAAGAAGTCAACTGCTAGAAATCGTGTTGAAGTTGTGCGAATCAAGAGCAGTTGCTGCTATTTGCAGCTTTGCTTTTTGGATGGATGATATTGCTTTAATTTCTTCTAGTACAAAAGATTTATGCTATATACAAAGCGAAGGGTTGAGCGAAAAATACGAATTAAGAACCGATATTGATGCTATCAAGTCCAAATTAGCGGGCCTTTATGTATTAAAAGAGGAATTCCATTATATTATTTTTTTCTAATGTAATATATAGTTGGCGTAGAGAACAAATTAAAGAGCAGATTAAAAAAAATAAGCATGTCAGACGGATATGAGATAAGATAAAAAATAACAAATTAAAAAAATTAGATATTCATTAACCATCTTAAAACTGTAGTGACCAATTCCGTATGCAGTAGAGACAGCGCAACTAACAAAATACCTGTGTATAAAATGATTTTTTCAGCACTACTGAATCTCTTAATTTTATTACTATTCATAATTCAGAAATTAAATTTTCGAAGCTTAAATTATTTTGTATGCTTTAAAAAAAGGGAAAAAAAAATAATATTAGCAATCATGTTATTTTCTGGCTTTAATTACAGTATAGAGCATAACAGCAGTAATTATAACTAACGCGATTACAGCAGTGGTTCCAATTGTGATATTAGAACCGAATTGTTGGAGGAATATCCCGAGTACCGCCCATAGTACTACCAAGCTGTAAGCATAGTCTTTTCTTAGATACAAGATTGCAATTGTGATTAATACGGCAACGGAAATCACGGTTATTGTCAAGATCTCAGCTAACACTCCCTCATGTTCTACACCAGCGCTAACTAAAACAGCGGTAACATTTGCGATTGTCGCAACTGTGATCCATCCAAGATAAATACTAAAAGGGATTTGAACGAACCATTTCTCGCGCTTGTTAACTTGAGTTTTACCGATTTCAAGTTTTAGATATATACCGATTAATGAAACTAATATTACGAGCATTGCTATTATTGAGAGATATATTAATCCATAATGCCAGAATAGAATCCATGATGTATTAGCTAAATTACTTAGAATGAATAGAAAACTAATTCTATTGAGATAAGGCATCTCAACCTTATTTTGCTTGAATAAGTCGCGAATCTGATAGATACAAAACATTCCTAGGAACACATAAATGACGCCCCATATACTAAAAGTAATACCTGCGGGTACAAACAAATTGGGATACAGATCAGATATATATCCCGTATTGCCTAAACCTAACGGTATTGTAGCGGCAGCATAATTGATTATTACTGTTATAATAAATGTAATCAGATTTAAAGCCTGTAAAACTAATTTTTTCTTATCGTTTATCATTTAATTCACAGATATTTATTTATTGAAAATTAGGATTTACCTATTAAAATTAAAGTATTCTGAGTATAACTTACTTATGTTTATAAATTAAATATATATGATTTAGGGTTATTATAATATATTCTAAAGGTATTGGAATTAAGTAATAAAATATTAAATTTTTAAACTAAAAAATTAATTGTTATTTGACAATAATTCTTCTCTTCTACGACGGTAGTATAGAATGGGATTATCGCCTTGAAAAAGCTTTTCTCCCATTTTTAATTGGGTTTTAGTTGGTTGTTGTGTTAAGACGACATTTCTATCCTGATGTAGGATAATGATATTAAACTTATTCGCTATCCAATTAATAAATGATTTGAGGATTGGAATTCTTAGAAACTTTTGGTAAAACCTCATATAAAATTTCGTATGATTTTCGTCGATTGGAACAAAAGCTATAAATATTCGAACTTTATCGCCAAGGTAATTCTGCCAGATATGTGGAAATTTGAACTGTAAGTGAAAAACCTTCATTTCATTAGTAAATTCTTCAGGTTTTAAAATTCTGGTCTTTCCGTCATCCTTTTGGTTGTATACCCAGAATATAATTTCATTTCCATCTTTTGAGGGCTCAACCAACGGTCCGTGAATAAGCGTTTGATTTCCTCTACCAATTGTATTAGAATGGACAAAAGGTAAATGAACAACGTCAAGTTGATTTTCTATAGCTCGCGAATAATGGACTGGCCATACTTCGGTATGAGTTTTATAGGAGAATTTTTTATCAATGTCTTGGAAAAATGGCACTGGAGGATATTCCTCTTGAATTTCTCCCCACCATAACCAAACAAAATCGTGCTTTTCCGTAGTAGGGTAAGATACTACTTTAAAACGCTCCGGCACCGGATTATTTTTACCGTTTGCTGGTATTAAAGTGCACTGCCCCAAGCTATTATACCTCAAACCATGAAATGGGCATTCTATTTTATCCCCTTTATCACATAATTTTCCTATACTAAGCGCAGCACCTCTATGAGCACATTTATCTCTCAAACAAATTATGTTTCCATTTTTACTACGCCAAAATACCAAGTTTTCTCCAAGCCGAGTTACTCCAACTAATTTACCTTTTGGAACTTCTTTGGATTCTAACACAGCATACCATTGATTTCTAATCATATTCAATCAATAGAAAAAAGTAAGACGAATTTAAGTTTCTACATTTAATAATTCATTAACCCTTTCTTTAAATAAAAAGAGAATTTTCTTAAAGTAAAAATTCTGTCAATAACATATATATTGAGACTAGGGATATGACATAGATTAAAGCCCAATAAACCCAAGATGTGATATTCTATACAAATAAAATAAAAAAAAGGTATTTTTAATTATGGGAAAGAATAAGCGAGCAGATTTTTTAGAGCGCAGAAAGAAATTTCTTGATAAGGAGTATGAAACTCCAGTCAAGCAAATACTTTCTTATCTTTGGGAGTATAGGAAGTTATTCTCAGGGATTTTGATTATTGGCATGCTTCAATCAATTCTTTTTTTAACATTTCCTCTCTTTTTAGGACCAGTGGTGGATGTTTTAGTTACTCCAAGTATACCGATTGTTAACATTTTTCCAATAATTATAACTGTTATTCTCATACAAGGAATTGCGGGGGTTCTTTTAGGGGTTCGTATTTATCTTAATCGATGGATTGGAGCAAGAGTTATCTATAATCTGAGAAATGATCTTTTTTCTACTATTCAGATAATGTCGTGGTCGTGGCTTGATAAAAACAAAACTGGAGAGTTAATATCTCGCACAACTAGTGATGTAAATTTACTCAAAGAATTTCTTGGAAATAGTTTACAATACTTTATTGGAGAGTGTGTTAGCTTTTCGTTCAGCTTTGTAGTGTTGTTTATTATAAATACAGAGTTAGCTTTGTTTGTTTTAATTATATCTCCTGCATTATTTTACACATTGTTGGTTTTTAGAAAGAAATTAAGACCGGTATTTAAAAAATCGCGAAAAGCTTATGCTGATTTAACACACGCAGTTCAAGAAAATGTTCAAGGAATTACAGTAGTGAAATCATTTGGAAGAGAAATCCATGAAATTAAAAAGTTTACAAAAACAAATGACTCTTATTATACAGATTCAATGGGAATTATAAAGCTAAAGGCAACTTTTGATCCTATTATCCATCTCATTGATAATATCGCCTTCTTAATAGTATTGCTTTTTGGAGGTTTTTTAGTACTTGCTAAAAGTCTTAGTTTTGGAGATTTATTTGCTTTTGTGATGGTTTTAAACTTTTCAGTGGCACCATTATATTTTATATCACAATTTTTAGGTAATATGCCTAAAATCAGTGAAACATGCGAGAGAATTACACATATCCTAAATTCTGAAATTTCTGTACAAGAAAAAGAAAATGCGATTGATTTACCTACAATTGAAGGCGAAATTGAGTTTAAAAATGTGTATTTTACCTTTGACCAAAATAGTGATTACTATGTTTTGAAAAATATTAATTTTAAAGTTAAACCAGGAGAAAATATTGCGATATTAGGTCCTACAGGATCGGGAAAATCTGCTTTAATTAAATTAATACCCCGATTTTATGATACCTCAAGAGGAGAAATTTTAATAAATGGTATCAATATAAAGGATGTTACTTTTAAATCGTTAAGGAAACAAATTGGTTATGTTTCACAGGAACGCTTTTTATTTTCCGGTTCTATAAAGGAAAATATTTCTTTTGGAAATAATGAAATTGATTTAGATGGTATAAAAAGTGTAGCCATAGCTTCAGATATTCATCAATTCATTGAAGAAGAATTACCAGAAAAATTTAATACGCTAGTTAGTGAAAGAGGTACTACTGTATCAGGTGGACAAAAACAAAGGATTGCCATTGCTCGAGCACTTGCTATAAAACCAAAAATACTTATCCTTGACGATGCAACTTCTTCTGTTGATGTTGACACGGAATATAGAATCCAAAAACATTTTGAGGAGGTATTCAAAGATTCAACTACATTTCTTATAACTCAACGCTTATCAAGCGTGAGAAATGCAGACAGAATCATAGTTTTAGAGAATGGGATGGTTTCTCAGATAGGGACTCACGAAGAATTAATGAATCAAGATGATGGTATCTATAAAAAGCTTTATTTAACGTTAAAAGTCGAGGAGAGAGCCTAAAAATGCGGAAAAAAAAGAAAAATGCAGATGCGTTAAGAAATGAGGAGAAATATAAGGTTGGGACTCTCAAAATTGTAAAAAGATTAATTCAATATATTGGTTCTGGAAATAAGAAGTTAGCATATCCTCTTGTGATTTTCACGGTTATAAACATTATTATAAGTTGGTTCACACCACTAATTTTTAGATTATTAGTAGATGATGGATTAGGTGGAGGGATTGGAGCTATTGAGGGTGATATTGATATTGTCATCTTTTTAGGGACATTGTTCTTTATTTTAACGATAATTGGAGTACTAACAAGAATTATCCAAGGATATATTATCTCGAAATTAGCAACTTTAACAATGTATAACTTAAGATATGAATTATTTGTAAAATTTCAAAAATTAGGTTTAGATTACCATGAAAGTCCAAAACGAACGACGGGGAAAAAAATTAATTATTTAACTGGTGATATTAATACAATTCAACAATTGATTCAATCAGGACTTTTAATTTCAGTAAGCAATATTTTCTTAGTTTTTGGCGCATTATTCTTTATGATATTACTAAGCCCTATTTTAACAATAGTTTCATTTTTAATCGTTCCTCTATTTTTTGGAATTTCTGGATTTCTATTGAGGAAAGCAAGAAAATATTTTAAAGAATTAAGAGAAAGGATTGCTACTGTGACTAGTACATTAGATGAATCAATTATGGGAATGAGGATTATACAATCTTTTGCCGTTGAGGAAAGTAATTTTAAAGAGTTTAATGAAGCAACTGAATTAGAAAAACAAACAACTATGAAAACTGCTAAATTGATGGCGTATATGCCTGGCATTGTCATTATAATTATAGCCTTAGGAATAAGTTCAGTGTTATTTACTTCCGGTATTTTAATTCGTGAAGGAACTTTAACCCAGGGAACCTTAATTGCGTTTGTTTTTTACCTGTTCTCGTTTTTTGAGCCGTTATTTTCACTCATGGGTTTTATGACATTATTACAGAACTCCTTAGCAGCAGGTTCAAGAATAATTCGAATCTTAGATGAAAATATTTCTATTACAGAAAGAGAGGACGCCGTTGAAATTCATAATATTAAGGGAGAGATTGAATTTGCTAATGTAAATTTTTCTTATATTGAAGATATTCCTATTTTAAAAAATATTGACCTCAAAATTAATGCTAAGGAAAGGTTAGCTTTAGTTGGCTATACAGGCGCCGGAAAAAGCACTTTTATAAAACTACTTAGTAGGTTCTATGATCCTACAGAGGGTGAGATTAAAGTTGATAGTTTTAATTTAAAGGATTTGCAAATTAAAAGTTTAAGAAATAAGTTAGGGATCGTACTACAAGACAATTTTCTCTTCTCTGGAACTATTAGAGAGAATATTAGATACGGAAAATTGGATGCTACCGATGATGAAATAATAAAAGTTGCTAAAAATGTTAGGATTCATGAATACATTATGGAGCTTAAAAACGGATATGAAACTATTGTAGGGGAAAGAGGAAGTCGACTATCAGAAGGTCAAAAACAGTTAATTGCGTTTGCGAGAGCCTTAATAGCAGATCCCCCTATCTTAATATTAGATGAAGCCACATCATCAATTGATCCATATAGCGAACTTCTAATCCAAGAAGCGTTAGAAACATTAATGAAAGGGCGTACAAGTATCTCAATAGCTCATAGATTATCTACAATTATAAATTCAGACCGAATAATTGTGTTAGATAAAGGCCAAATCATAGAACAGGGAACACATCAAGAATTAATTGAAAGAGATGGTTTTTATAATCACATATATAGGATGCAATTTAAAGATCCATTTAAAAAAAGAAAAATTGATAAAATACACTCGTAAGCATATTAAACCTAATTTGACATTAAGATAATTGCATTCGTTGAAAAATCTCAAATTTAGATAATAATACTTTAATAAAAATCATTCAATTGAGATATTAACAAAATTTTTATTAAAAGTGTGAAAAAATGGTAGATATTTATATCATCCGAGGAGGATACTTCGGTTGGGAATATACACTTAAACTCATATATGTTATACTTGGACTTATCCTTTGCATATACGATTGGAAGAAAAATAATCGAAAAGATTATTTCTGGGTATTAATATTTGGAACGCTTTTATATATTGGGTCTGAAGTAATGTTATTTTTATTTGGAGGACGCGTTATGCAAGGGAAGTATTTATTTGGAATAAATATTACTTCAATGCACTGGCTAACTATTCCTTTATTGGTTTTAGCTGATGTCGTAGTAATAGCAATTATCGCAATTTTCTTCGCTGATAGATTAATGAACTCAGAAACGCAAAAAAAGTGGGGAATTATTTTTATAATTTGGGTAGTTGGGAGAGACTTAATTCCTTATATAGTTTTATATTTTCTGGGTTATAGCTATGCTACCGTTTCAGTGGGAGACCCACTTATTCCATCTAGAAGAAATATGACCGAAATGGGTACTATAATAGCCTTATCAATTATGATTTTGATTGGACTAATTTGGCTCATTAGGACTGATAAAAAATCAAGAAAGCGCGGTTTATATATGATTGGAGTAATGCTTATTCTGATGACCGTATGGACAATTGGGGAATGGTTCGCAGGTCAGAGATGGATCGAAATTGGACCAGAAGAGGGTCCTTGGATATATGCTCCTCCTCCTCTACAATTTGGAATGTTATTATACGATATTGTAATTGAAATGGGGCTTTTTACGGTGTGCTTTCTTGCGATTCCCTCGCTTTTGAAATTAATTAAGAAACGAGATTAAACTTAAATTATATTAGTTTTTTTTTCTCTTTTTTTTACTATTGGGAAGCAATTTATAAGAAATATTATTTGAATTTTTGGAGGAATTTTCCAATGTTATCTAGTGTTTTTTTAGCCTCTTCCATTATTTCATCATAGCTAGAGTTGAATTCCTCTCCAAATATTTTCTCGAACTCCTGGAAACTTTGAATTATGTGAATGTGTTTCTCTTTATTATAAATCCACCCTCCAAAAGCGTCGAACAAATTGTCAAAAGCTTTAAGGGATTGTAAGAAAATCGGATCATTATTTTCCTTCGAAGCGTTTTTTATATTCACAATCAACCACCCAAGACGCCACATAAACAAAAGTCCGGTGGTTATATCGTTACTCTGTTTTAATGTAAAACTTTCATAGTAGTGTTCTTCATTCCATTGATTATCTTCTAAGATTTTGTAAAGATTGTTGCCGACCCAATTGATGTAATCTAGGAGATGTGAGAAATCTTCAACAGTATTGATGTTTGCCTTTTTAACAAACAAAAAAAGTTCTGGATAAACAACTTTGGGAGAGGTCCCGCCATATACCCAAGATCCTAAAGCATTAAAAACATTTATTGCGTCACTAAACAAAGCCTCAATTTCTTTATCTTCATGATCTTGTAAATATGAGTATATCCCAACTATTATTTTGCTTTGGTATTTCATATAAAGGCGCCCAGTGGATTTTAGATGTGACTCGTTTTGATTGTCAGATGTATTTTCTGCTGGATTAATGATTCCTTTCACTTCCTTCAATAATTCAATCTCCTGTTGGTTTCACAGTATAATCTTCTATTACTAAAACGGATGTGCGAGTAGGAGCTCTTGTTCTATGCATTGTTCCTTTTGGAATCGTAAAACCTTGTTTTGGTTTTAATTCAATTACTTCTTCGTCTATATCGATGAAAAGTAGTCCATCGATAACAAAAAAGAATTCGTCCTCTTTATCGTGCTTATGCCAATGAAATTCACCTTCGATCACTGCCAATCTAATCACAGAATTGTTCACAGTACAAAGAGACATATTCTGCCATTTCTTAGTGCTTTTTTCTATTAATTTAGGGACATCGATAATTTCCAGAGGCCCAAATTTAACTTTAAGGTCAATTGAATATTTAGTATTGTTATTCATTTCTCATTCTCTTAGTTATTGAAAGTAGATGTATTGTTTAATTATTGTATACTTTATTTTTAAATAGACTTACAAAACAAAAAAATAGTTGGTATTAGGCGTTTAGACCTTAGAGATGTGAATTGAGCCAGTTAATTAGATAATAATTCAATATATATTTATACATCAGTTAATTCATGTAAAATATGACTCAATTGTCAAAATGTAAATAAACTATCTAAATCACAAATAATAGGAGTATAAAAAAGATGACAATTAAAAGGCCTAGGTGTGAAAGCTGCGGGAAGAAAATCTATCCTAAGGTTAACCCATTTATAAGAGCTAATTTTTTGTTTGGAGACCTTCCATCATATTGTCCAAATTGTGGAAAGGAAATCAGTAATGAGAAAAACGCTCAAGTAGCGAAATATAATACATATTTTTATGGATTATGGTGTATCGGGTTTATCGCGTTTGTAATTATCGTGGTGATTATAATACTTTCGTTATCTTAAATCTCATTAAACATAAAAAAAAATTAGTGATAGGTATTTAGATCTTAGAGATGTGAGTTAACCCAATTAATAACATCTTTAAACACTTCATCTCTATTAATTTCGTTAAAGATTTCGTGTCGAGCATCTTGGTAAAATTTATAGGTAACATCTTTTATACCGTATTTGTTAAGTCGATCAATCATAGCTTTAACTGATTTAGTTTTATTTCCTATAACGCATAAAGACCCTGAGATGAAGTGGACTGGTAAATCTTTTGGAATTGTTTGTTCTTGTTTCGAGTCATAGATTTTCTCGAATCCGTGGAGAAATTCTAACCAGAGATTAGCAGGGCTTACAAATCCGCACCACGGATCGTCAATGTATTTCTGAACTTCGTCTTTGTCTCTGCTCAACCACTCATAACCCGTTGCACCTTCATCGATATCCCAATCGTGGTTGTTAGATGCAAAGTTCATCTCGTGCATTTTTTGGCTTGGTTCGGTAGGACCACGTTTTTTAATCTCGCTTTTCAGTAAGAGTTTACCAGCTTTAACAACTAAAGCTCTCACTTTTCCGTTTGTTCCACTTAAAATAACACCTTTAAGTTCATTTCCCCAGTCCTGAATATAATCTTGTGTTAACATGGCACCCCAAGAATGCCCTAATAAGAAGATCGGTAGATCCGGATGTTCTTTCTTGATAATGTTTGTTAATTCGTGAAGATCGTTTACCACCCCTCTCCACCCATTAGGACCTAAAACTCCAGCGTTCCCCATCAAAGTTTTTTCGGTCAAATCACCAGCAGTCCTCCCATGACCGCGTGCGTCGTTAGCGTAACACACGAAACCATCGTTGCATAAAGCTTCAGCTACCCGAGCGTATCGCTTAGCATGTTCTGCTAAACCATGAACGATTTGTATAACTGCTTTAGGGGGAATATCTGGTTCCCATTTATATACGAATATTTCAATATCGTCTTTATCTTTAAAACTAAATGTAGAACTTTTCAATTTTTCTTACCTTCAAGTATTTTGTTTATAAATTAATTATGCATTGTCTAGGTTTAGATTATAATCTTACTATTTTAAAAAAAAATTATTATTAAGATCTTTCTTCTTGCTTTTTCAATTCAAACGATACAATTGCAGAATCTCTAATTCCAATTCTGTGCGCTATTTTTCTCACATAACTTAACCGGCGTTTTTTAAGGGCATCATGTAGAATTACAGCGGGAATCATTGATAATACTAAATAGAAAGGTAAGCCAAGCCATAAAAAGAGACTTGGGACGTTTAACATGTTTCCAGGTTTCCCAAGATTGGCAATAAAGAGAATTACGAAATCATATATGACGAAAATATAAGTAAATATTACCCCAATTCCCGCGTAGCCTTTTAAGAGAGTTTGAAACCACTCTCCTATTGATTTTATTAGAAGCGTCTCGTTCGAGTTTTCAACCTTATCTTTAGTTGTAAATACGATTCCAGAATCTTTTAAAAGCCATACGGGTGAAAATAACACAGTAGATGCCCCAAAAGTAAATATGAGTAGTATAGTTTGACCTAGAAGACGAATAAAAACTGGAATTTTCAACATGAACATAAATTCAGTTATTACATCTGCCTCCAAAATTGCGGAAATGATTTCAGGAGTTAAAAAAATAAAGGAAAGATTCACAGCCATTAGTACTGGGTAAAATCCCGATTTTATTAAACTAACTTTCTTATCTTCTGACTCGTATTGGATGCCATAAAATTTATTAGATCTATAGAAGAATTTATGTAAAACCATAATTATAGGGGATAAAATGTATCCCCCCAGTAAAGCCCCTATGATACCCGAAATGGGAATGAGTACTACAAAAACGAGAACGAGTTCAGCTAGGACATCTTCAACAGGAATAAATCGAGTCAACGCTATAGGCGTTACCTCTGGGAAGATAATAACTCTCATTATCGCGCTTAAAATAAACCAAAATATAATATAGAAAACATATAAAATAATTAAATTCCGATATCTCGATTTTTTTTTAGTAGACATTTCACTTGCAATCCAATTGATTTTTAATTACTAAATAAGAATTTCCGTTTAAAAAGAATAACTAATGATGGTTTCACGATTCATGTTAACCTAAAATAAATTAGGATTCATAATCCCTAGAAATTTCTCAATGACACTAAAAATTTCTTCTTTTGAGCCAATGTATCCAAATATTTGATGAATAGCTTTACCGTGAGAAGTATTATCAATAGTTTTAAAATTATTTAGCTGGAGTTCAATTTCTCCAAAATTCAATGTGGGCTTATTTACGGATTCTGAATTATAGGATTGAATCACGCCAATTTCTTCATTAGGATGATCTCTGGAAACATCAAAACATTTTTCTTGGGATTTAGGGATATCTTCTGATAGTTTGACTAAGAATCCATAATTTTCTGAATTAGGAATTTTAAGAGTATAACCAATTTTTGCCTTCCGAGTAAAATCAATATCTTCTGGGCGAATAGCGAGTTTATATATATCGTTAACATCTATTTTAAAAGCAACATAATTTTCTCCCACGCGTAAACGATCTTGTGGGATAGTTCGAAAATATGACAGAGGTTTTGGATTGGATTTCGTAGGAATTAGAGTAGTTCCGGGATTTGACGAACCACCACTAATTATACAAGCTAACGACCAACCATTAATCTGTAAATTTGGTTGGAATAAAACGCAGTCATCTACGAATTCGACTCCAATATAACTCAAACCTGTCGAAATTGGCTCTTTTATTAGGGATATTTGGCGGGTCATCTCTCCATTATAAATTTCTTTTTTTATTTGTGATTCTACGGTTATAGGACTTGATAGCGTACATGATTTTGAAGATTCAGCTAAGAATTCGTAATAAGCGGGATCCAACCCGTGAGGACAAAACCATCCTTCCCATGTTTGAGGCTTCTCGTAAAAAAATTCTCTTTCAGGAGAAATCCAATATCGATCTCCACCAAGGTCTCTTTGTCTTGATTTTATCACATTTTTTATATCTGGATTTATCCACAACAGGCTGAAAACATCATTTTTTGGAAATAATCCTAATAACCTTCCTCCATACTCGGAGACAATCGCAGAACTTTCCTCGTTAAACTTTAGTTCAACAATATTACCAATGTCGTCTTTAATGGATATTAAATCATTTCTAGTAAAGAAGTTCATATTTTTAATTAAAATTAAATTAATAAAAGATTTTACTGTTATGTTAGGATTTTTGGTGGAAGTACTATAATTTGTTATAATAAACTTTTTAATAGTATCCTAATATCATTTATTGTAAAATTTTTGAAGAGGAATCTAAAATGATTGTAAAAGCTACAGATGAGTATTTAGCATTATTAAATAGAGCTGTTGCTCGTGAAATGGAAGTATCGGCACAATATATGCTGCAACACACGAAAATGGACAAACTCAAGAGAAAAGTGATCAAAGAAAACTATTTACTAGAAAGCACAACTTACGACGAATTTGGGAAGATATTAAAGGACTTTGCAATAGAAGAAATGAAACATCTTGCTCAAATAATGGAAAGAATTTATTTATTGGGGGGAGAGGCAACAACTAAACCCGATAAAGTTGTAATCGGAAATTCGATTAGAGAATTTGCTGAATTGGATTATAAAGCAGAAGAAGAAGCTTTGGAATTATATCGCCAGTTAATCGATGCTGCTAAAAATATTGGAGATCGGGAAACATGGATTTTGTTTACGAAGATTTATAGCGACGAAGAAGTTCATTTATTAAAATTTCAAGAATATTTAGAGATGGAAAATGAGCCTGATTTAGGAGAAACTCCTGATTCTGAATGGAGATCTATTTTCGGGGAAGAATATATTGCACTACTCAATAAGGCTCTCGCAAGTGAAATATCAGCAGTCATTCAATACACCAATCAACACGAGAAAGCTGAAGGATTGGAGCGAATGAGGCGTAAGAAGAATGCTTTAGAAGTTGTTACTGGAAAAAACAAAGCAAGCGTCTTGTCAGGAGTTCTTAAAGAAACATTCCTTCAAGAAATGGAACATATGGAAAAGATCTCGGAGCGAATCTACGAAATTGATCGAGAATCTATAGCTACCGTTGATCCTTTACCTGAAATTGGAAATTCGGTTGAAGACTTTATTAAACTTGATAGAGAAGCAGAAAATTATGCTATCGTTTTATACCGTAAAGTTATAGCAGAAGCAACTCGACTTGGGGATATTAAAACGAAAAAGCTTTTTGAAGATATTATCATTCAGGAAGAAGATCACTATTTTGGTTTTGATGATTTCTTGCCTTAAATAAATAGCGTCTAATCTTTTTTTTTTATTTTTTTATTCACAATACTCGTGAGTTGTGCACATTTCTTTTATAACCGAACTGAATGTTTTGAATTGGTGAACCAGGTTAGGATTAAAAGAAGTACCAAAGATTGAAAGGAATTTCTCCGCTATATCTTTCCCTTGTTGTTTCCACAGATCAATGGGATCATCTTGATCTACGAGTATTATAATATTTATAGGGTATTTCGGAACTATGATACAATTGTGTCCTTTAATTCCTTCAGTAGCTATTAAAACTACGTAACCAATATTTAACTCTTCTGTTATATTCTGAATTGCTGTCATAAACCCACTGAATATATCTGAATGCTCAGTCTTCATGATGGTATGTTCTTGTCGGTATTCTACTAGGTTTAAACCAGTATCGACATGTTGGACTAAAATTATATCTAACATAAAAAGCATTTTTTCTCCGTATGATAGTTTTTTGAAATGGTGGAATACTAAATAATTTCTTCAAAAACTATGGTGTGTGAGATTTTTTAAATTGTTACAAATTAATATGTATCCTACTACAAAATATTATTTTTAAAAAATTGTAAAGGTGGAATATATGCCTAAAGTCGTTCATTTTGAAATTAATGCTGATGATCCTTTGAGAGCAAAAAAGTTTTATGAAGATGCTTTTAATTGGAAAATCGAAAAATGGGAAGGTCCAGTGGAGTATTGGACGATTGATGCCGGAAAGGATGATGAAGAGGGAATAGGTGGTGGATTACAAAAGAGGGAACAACCCGAAGATCAGATATTTAATTACATTGGTTTATCTTCAGTAGATAAATACAGTAAAAAAATTGAAGAAAGTGGTGGAAGTCTAGAATCACCTAAAATTAAGATACCTGGAGTAGGATATTTCTACATGTTTAAAGATACCGAAGGAAATAAGTTAGGTATCATGGAAGAAGACGATTCAGCAAAATAATTATTAATCATAACAAAATTTATTTTCTTTTTTTCTTACATCTAAAACCATTCATAAAATTTTATTTGAAATTATAATTTAATATTTTAGTGAAAAACCTTATGGAAAGTAAAGGATATTTTGATGAACGCTTCATTTTAGCAAAAGAAGCATTTGAGAAGAATTTTGATTTAGGATTGGAGGTTGGTGCTTCATTTGCTGTTTCTTTAAACGGTGAATTAGTAGTAGATATATGGGGGGGATTTTCCGATTCAGCTAAAACAAAATCTTGGGAAAAGGATACTATAGTTAATGTTTTCTCAACAACAAAAATTATGACCGCACTATGTATACATTTGTTAATTGATAAAGGTTTAATAGATGTGGAAACCCCTGTATTCAAATATTGGCCAGAGTTTGCTCAAGCAACTAAAGAAAATGTACTGGTCAAACATTTACTAAGTCATAGTGCAGGTCTTCCTGGATTTGATGAAAAAATACCTGTTGAAGCATTATTCGATTGGGATCGTATTATTAATTTATTAGCTGCACAAAAACCATGGTGGAAGCCAGGAACCAAAATTGGATATCATATGACAACCTTTGGTTATCTCTTAGGAGAACTGGTAAGAAGGGTTACTGGTAAAACCTTGGGAAGTTTTTTTCGAGAGAATATAGCTAATCCACTCAATATTGATTTTCACATAGGGATACCAGAAAATTACGATTCCAGAGTAGCAGACATTATTGTTCCTCAAGAAGTCTTTGCTAAATGGCAAATTATTTTAACTAAATTGTTTTTAAGAAAAACTATGAGAGTGTTTTATAATCCAAACATAGAAATAATTGATTTTAATGGACGAGCTTGGCGCTCTGCAGAAATACCCAGTGGAAATGGCCACGGAAACGCGAGGTCGATAGCTAAAGTAGGATCGATCTTAGCTTGTGGGGGCATGTATGATAAAAAGAAAGTCTTATCACAATTCACGATTGAAAGAGCTATTGAGCCACAAATCAGTGGTCGCGATGTCATTATGATGTATAGTCCTGCCAAATTCGGTTTGGGATTTGGTCTCCTTGATGATAAATTTTATCTTGGACCTCGAAGTTTTGGTTGGGGTGGTGCAGGTGGATCTTTATGCGTTATGGATCTTGAGAAAAAACTGAGCATAGGATATGCTATGAATAAAATGCATATGAAAGGAGAAGACCCAAGAACAGGACCAATTTTTAAAGCTGTTTGGGATGTGGTGAATAAAGATTAACTTGATTAAACTAACAATTTAATTTATTTTATTATTCCAAATAGAGAGAAAATCCAAAATCAGATTAACAAGCAGCAAATTTGGAAAGAGACTGTTTCTAAAATGGTTTTAATCTTTTTTATAAGCAGCTTTGATTGTCATTGAAAGCGTTTCGTCGAAAGTTTGACCTTCGATTATGCACTTGTACGGTAAATCCTCTGAGCTAAACATCTCCGTAAAGTAACCTAACCAATAACGAGAATACCTTTTATTTTGTCTATGCTTGAATAATAGATGATATTCATCCCCTTCGTGATGTAAATCTATTTTATAGAAGTAATTAGCTACAACCCATATCTTCTGGACGGTTGTGATTACTTCTTCAAGTGAAAGGTTTTTTAAAGGTTTCCCGGTATACCAAAGGATTAAATCGATGGCAACATTTTTCTTAAAAGGTTTTTCTAAAGCGTCTTCAGGAGCTTCAGCAGCCGCGATTAGTTGATTGAAAGTAGTTTTCCCTATAAGCATCATCTTCATTTCATCCCGAGTTCTTACCCATAAATCGCGATCCAGGTTCTTCTGTTGACCGTAATACTGAATTGCGTGTTCTAAAAAGGAAACTAAGTTTTCCTCTTCACCCTTATAAGTATCAATAATCGCCTTAACTTCGGGTGACATTGAATTATAGTCATCATACATTTCAACTGCATCTTTTACAAGATTTGAAATTGTTGTTCCTAAGTTCTTGTATGTATCGATAATCCTGCGGGTTGATTCGTCAACCTTAACATATATAGGTTTATCCTTTGATTCAATTCCTTTCTCTTCTTTCTCTTCATCTGTTGACTCGTGATTCTTGGCTATAAAAACCACCTCAAGAAATTAATTGCTACTCATTTACCAGCTAATTTCTAAACCAGATATTTATATATGAATATATTAATCAATAAGACTAATGAATATTAAGCTTATATGTAATTTGGTTTATAAAGTTAACATACTATTTTCTATTTTTTAATAATGAATATTCAAAAATATATTTATCTTAAAGATATAATAAAAAAAATTAGAAAAACATGAATGTAATTATTCCTAGAACAATTAAAAACAAGGTAAGAAGGTAAATTATTCGACTTAACCAAATATGGGTTGCTCTAACATTTCTGTTTTTCTTTTTAATAGCTATTAAACCAATAGAGATTATACCTATAAAGGGAATTATAGTTATTAATCCCAGAATCCCATGTAATATCTCTAAAACTAAACCGTCTAATAAAATAAGGCCTATAATTCCAGTTAATAATCCTAGAGAAGTGAAAAATATATGTAGTATAAACCAGTTTTTTGGTTTATGGAAGAAAACCATTGAAATTGAAATTGTGAAAAAAATCCCCGCGAGAAGCATTGCGATGAAATGGGAAAATGACCAATTTAAATAGACTCCTGCCGCCGGTAACTAATACAAATGGTTTTTTAATCTCGTAACAATTAAAAATTGAAATAAAATATTGGTTAATATTTATATATATTTTCGTGAATAATAACGAAAAATCAAGTCTTAGGCTTATTCTGATAATAATTTTGCTATATGCGAAACATTTAAATAACTACCTATCATAATTAATAATGATAGAATATAAAAAAATATAGAGAAATATATAAAAAAAAATGCCGAGAAATAATTCAAATATAGGTTCTATAGTAGGACTAATAATTTTCCTAGGTATTGGTGTATTCTTTCTGTTCGGATCGAGCCCATTCTTTCTTTTTAACTTTACGCCGTTTTTTCCAATGATTATTATTATTATTGTTATAGTTATAGCTGGAGTAACCTCAGCAAGCCGAAGGCGTTCAACTTCTTATTCGCCAAAGTCACATAATCATTATCCGTATTATACTACGGAAGTTCCAAGATCAAATCCATACATCGCTAAACCTTCGAGTAGTTCTGTGGTTCGGCCAATCTATATAGAAGATTCTGAACCTGAAAAACCAATGGCGAACTTCTGCCAATATTGCGGCACAAAAAAAGATATAAATGCTCTCTATTGCCATAATTGTGGCATAAAATTACAATAGTTAAGATAATAATCAAGTAAACCTAATTAGGATGGGGAAAAGGTATAAAAAAAGGAAAATTTACAAAAAGTTAACAGATAAAGGGCGTTCCAAGCGATACAAAGTAGAAATAGGACGCTTAGAAAAATTAGAGAAGGCGAACCATAGAAGAAAATTAAAAGTAAGGATTAAACTAAGGCTCAAAAAGTTAATACAAATAGTAAATTTAAAGCATCAATATTTAAGGGAATAATTAACAATTTTGGTTAACTTTAATAATAATTTAGGGTGGAAGATAAATGGATATATACGATATATTCTTTAGCGTTTGTTTGGGGTTATTCATCGGGGGACTTCTTTTCAGCATTATCTCAGTGTTCTTAGCTCAAATGGAATCACAATTATTAGGTCAGGAAATTGACACTGATATTGATATAGATGCAGATGTTGATGTTGATATTGACGCTGATGTTGATATCGATGTTGATGTAGATGTAGATATTGACACTGACATAGATGTTGACGCGGATGTAGATGTAGACATTGATGCTGATATAGATGTAGATGTCGATATGGACGTGGGGGTAGAAATTGATAGTGATATCGATGTAGATGTTGACACGGACATTGATATTGATGTAGATGCCGATATAGATGTAGATACTGATATGTTCGGCACTACAACTTCACCTGCTCCAATTATGTTATTGGCGTCTGCATTTCTCTTAGTATTCGGTATTTCAGGAATCTCGCTTTACTATATAATCACCATTGAAGCTCTAAAGTTTATAATGTTCATAGGATCCCCGAGTATTGCGCTTATCACTTCTAAGTATCTTAATATAGCTTGGAAACACATTGCGAAATCGGAGTATTATAAAATATCCTCAACGCAAAATTTAATAGGAAAGGAGGGAGAGGTCGTATTACCTATTGATGAGAGAGGAGGCGTAATTAGAATAAATTCAACAACCCCTATGAAATACGAGAAGCTTCATGTTATGCCTTATAACGATACATTTCATTTTGAGAGAGGTATGAAAGTTTATATTGTAGCAATTAAAGATAACAAAGTGAGGGTATCTCCTAATAAAAATATTATTAAAACAAGAGGTGAAAAATAAAAAAATGAGCGTGAGTGAAAGAGAAGTGGAAGAGAAAAAGTATAACTGGCTCTATTTTCATGGCAAAGATGTACGTACTAAAAAGTTTCAAAAGAAAATTAACAAAAGGCCTACTTTAGCTTATGCTATTATTATAAACACCGCTGTAATTTTAAGCATTATTTTGACTATTTGGATATTAGCTAGCCTAGTGGGTTAGTATGTTAATGACAATTAAAATTTATAAAAAAATGGAATAAAAAAGAGAAAAAATCAAATAAAAAAAAAAAGGAGGTTTTAAAAAAAATGTTGTTTCAAGAGATTAATGCATGGGGTATCGGTATTGCAGTGACTTGTACGGTAGTAGGGTTCTTATTCGTAATATTTTACGCAGCAAGATATCGGAAATTTAAAACAAACCAATTTGTAATTCATTTAAGAAAAGGCAAGGTAAAATCAGCTGGTCTCGGTGGTAGTCTAGTGTTACTGCCCTTAATTGATGAATATATTGTTATTCCAACAACTAGTATTCAAACGATTTTAGAAGCCCACGATCAGGTAGTTTCAAAGGAATACCAAAATATTGAATTTGTAGGTATGATTATTTGGAAAGTTATTGATCCTGAAAAGGCGTTTAGTGCGGTTTCATGGAACTTGCGGGATGAGAATTATGTTGAAAAGATCTTAAAAGGAGCTGCTGAAGCAGTTATAAGAACAATATGTGCGAATATGCCACTAGAATTAATCATTAGAGAAAGAAGGGAGATAATTGACCATGTCTTGAAAGATTTGCACGAGTTATCTGCAGATTGGGGTATCTTAATCGAGACTTTCGAAATATTGGAAGTTATAATCGTAGAATCTGAATTGAAAAAAAACATGGAAGCTCTCAAGCAGCAAATTGAGTATCAAAAAGCTAGAATTGCCAAAGCCAATGCAGAACAAGAATCAAGATTGAGAGAGTTACAAGTACAAAACGAGATAGGAACTCAAGAACAATTGGTTCAGAGAGAAATTGGATTGCGCAAGAAGGAAAAAGAAATCGCAATTGCTGAGAAAGAACGCGAGCGTAAACAAATTGAAGCAGATGGTGAACGCCTAAAGGTAGTAATTGAAGCTGATGCTCAAGCTTCTGCTATTAAGAAAAGATTAATTGCTCAAGCTGAGGGTGAAGCTGAAAGTATTAGACAACAAATGCTTGCACAAGCTGAAGGTTTCCAAGAACAGGTGAATGCTATGAGTAGTGCCGATCAGAGGTTCTTAGCGGTTCAATTAACTAATATTCTACCGGAGATCTTTAAAAACTTAAGTCCTGATAAAATGTTTATCATGGGTAACGGTGATGAAGCATTTAGCTCGCTTTCAAAAGCTATCTTACCATTTCTGCAATTGTTGCCTGAATATTCAGATAAGATTAAGAACTTCTTAGGAAACGGAGATTTAAAGTCTAAGGTTCAAGAACTTCTAATCCCGAGAGAAGGCTAAAGATTAATGTGTTTATTTAAATTTGAATTTTTTTTTTTTTGGCTATTTTACATTGTAAGGTGATTAAAAGAATGGATTACGTAATAGAACAAGATATTTTTAACTTCTACATTGATCTAAAAGACAGGAGTGCTGGATCAATATACATAGAAGTAACAGATGATGGACAAGGGATTGATTATGAAAAACAAATAGCAAAAAAATATGGTTTAAAAAAAAATATAGGTTTAAAAAATGATTAAAAATGTTATAAATGATCTTGTTGAAGGTAATGCTCGATATCAATGGAAAATTATGCAAGAAGAAGAATCTATTGACATAAATGAATTAATTCCTAAGTATCCTATTTTAATTCTCACTTGTATGGACCCGAGGATTGATATATACCGTATATTTCAATTAAAACCCGGTGATGTATTTATTTTAAGAAATGCGGGAAATATATACACAGAAGATGTGTTAAGATCTGTTTTAGTCGCCATACATAAATACAACATTCAATACATAGTAGTTCTAGGACATCTCGACTGTGGAACGAAAAATCTTCACATAGGTAACTTGCTAGATAAATTGAATGATTTAACGGTAAAACGAATCGGTAGGTCTGGGACGAATTTTTATCTTGAGTTGAAGAAGTTTTTCAGAACTTTTACTGATGAAATTAAGAACATTGAGAATCAAGTCCAAAAATTCAAAAATACACGAGAGTTCCCCACTAAGATAAAAATCAAGGGAATGCTATACGATCCTAATACAGGTTGGGTATTTAAAGATGAAGAATTAAAACTCTACTCAAGTTATGAAAACTTCATTAAAGATTATCGAAGTATCTTAAAAGCTAAAAAATACGAGCTAATAGATTATATAGAGAGTCATCAAGACGAGATTATTGGTGAAAGTGTCCTACAAGAAGTAGAAGAGCTTATAGAAACTAACGAAGGAAAAGAAAATAAACAATTGGTAGAAAATATCAAAAATCAAGGATCTAATATCAGCGATAAATTAGAAGAAATTCATAGCGAAACAAAAATTTCAAACACTAATAAAATTGTCTCAAGGGGAGCTCACAGTAATTCAATTTCGATTCCTAAAATTAAAATTCCTAAAATATTTGTACCAAAGATAAAAGTTTACGTTCCAGTTATAAATAAGAAAAGTGAAGAAGATTGAATGTATTATTATTAAACAATGCGAAAAATCGATGACATAAGTTTGTTCTTATAATAATAATAATAATAACTGAAAAGGTTGTTTAAAAAAGTCTGTATCTAATTATCCCAATATATGCTCATTAAACTATATTTAAATATAATGTGGTAATAAATTAACTATTCTTTTATAATAAAAAGAAGGTGAAATCACATCGAAGATTTAATGATAAAACATGTCTATTTTATTTCTTATTTTCTACTAAATTGTTAGAAAGGAGTAAAAAAATTTTTAATTTAGAAATAATTTATTAATGTAAAAATTTACATATATCTGAATTAAGCCTTGCCTCCGTGGCTTACATTATTTGTATATCACAAATAATAGCTAAGGTGGTAGAGCATTGCCTTGGTATTCATAACAATGAACCAAACAGGCAAAGGTCGCGGGTTCAAATCCCGCCGGAGGCTTAGTTACGCCGGTGTGGCTTAGCTTGGTTATAGCGCCAGACTCATAATCCTACTGAAAAAATGGGTCAGACTGGATGTAATCTGGAGGTCGAGGGCTCAAACCCCTCCACCGGCACTTTTTTAATAATTTAAATAGACACTAATCTTTTCGAAGAATTTAAGATATTTCTTTAATTTGTAATCCTTGATTCTAATGAGTCCTTTAAAGGAAGTTAAACGATTTCAAGAATTTTTAATGAATGCATGGCCAGCTGAACAGTATTTTTTTTTGAATGGATGGATCTTACGTTTTACTAAGGGGGTTACTTATCGAGCTAATTCAGTGATCCCAATTAAGTATACTGGAAACAGTGTCCTTATCGAAAATGACATTGAAATAGTTGAAAATGCTTATAAATCTTTCAATTTACCAACTATTTTCACCATGCACGAGCATTTTGAACCCAAAGAACTGGATGGAATTTTACGGAACCGTGGATATGTTGAGCAGGATCGCACTAATGCCTTATTAATGCAGGTTAAAAAATTAGATTTAAGTCATATCAACAATAATTTTACATACGAAATCTATGATGAAAGAGTAAGTGATTTTTCTTCATTACTGGCGAAGTTTACGAAAAGAGACAGGTACCAGCAGGAGATAATAAAAGAGATAACAAGCAGGATCGTTGTTCCAAAAAAATGTTTTATTATCGCTAAATTGGAAGAGCAGCCTATAGGGACTTTAATGGGTGTGTTAAATCCTCATGGTTATTTTTACATCGCTGATGTGTTAGTTATTCCAGAGTGTAGACGCCAAAAAATAGCAAGTTCTATGCTTAAAACTGTAATAAAAGAATGGGCAATATTAAATGGAGCCAAAAACATATGGCTCCAAGTAGAACTACAAAACCATAACGCAATGAAATTGTATAGGAATTTAGGGATGGAAAAAGTCTACAGTTATTATTATCTAAGAAGAAATTAGTCTAATTTTACATTTCCATTCCAATTTCAAAGGAAATGGGAATAGAATTTAAGCCTAAAATC
This sequence comes from Promethearchaeota archaeon, assembly GCA_013375495.1. The sequence continues at coordinate 11,687 of JABXKC010000003.1, read as the reverse complement.
CTTTACCATGCTTATCTTGGTTTTCTTAACATGCACCAAAGAGGTACATCGGTTTCAGGGATTATAGTATGTTCAAGAATTTCGAATCCGTATTTCTGGTAAATTGATACATTCTTCTCGGTATTACTTTCCACATAAATCGGTAACCCATCGCTCTCAATATTTTTAATCATCGTACTTATGAGTAGCCCACCATATCCTTTTCCTTGTTCCTCAGGTTTAACGGCTATATTTTGAAAATACCAATGCTCATAGGGTACAAGCTCTTTATGTCTTTCGTCCTCATATTTAAATATAGTCATAGTTATTTTCAGTGCTTTTATTTTTAAACCTACTTTACGCATTGAATAAAAACCACCATGTCTCATCATGGTCCAGGTAGATGGATATGTTTTATTAGGGGGTAGCCATATTGTGATTCCCTCTAAGTTCTTAGAGGTAGCATAAGTTAGTCCATATTTTATCCCATAATTATAGATCATATAAAATCCATACTGTAGTTTTTGCTTTCTTTCTCCCTCATCAGGATATGTAAAAATCGTGACAGGATCGTCTTTAAAAGCACTCCCTGCCACTTTACACGCCTCTTTAACATGATCCTGTGTTAATTTAAAAAGGTTTCCCAAATCATTATTCATAGATTGTTTTGTACTTATTTTTTGTGTCATTTTTAGAAAACACCTCTCTTTTTATTAAAATAATAATATTGTTCATTCTATATGAGTGTTGTTGTTTCTACATAGCATGTTTGATAAATCCTTTTTAAGTGGTTTTATTAGGATTTCGAACCATTTCCCAATTAGCTAAATCATAATTTTTAATTTTAATGTTAACTTCCTTGATGACTTTAAATCCATGTTTCTTGTAGAAATCTACATTATCAATATCAGCGCTTACATATATACTATAACCGCAAATATCCGTTTTTTCAAACATTACTTCTAATAATTTACTAGCAATTCCTTTTCTTTGATATTCAGGATCAACTGCTAAACTCATTAGATGTAAATACTGTTTCCCGGCCATATTTTTGTGTCTATCCTTATCTAATTGACTAAACCCCTTCACTGAAGCTAAAAACTTTTTGCCACTCTTAGCCAGTTTGAAGGTATTTTTAAATCCACCGGATCGAATCATTCTCCACATATTCATATCAGCTTTTTCATAAGGTATCCAAATTGAAATTCCTTCTAATTGTTCTGAAGAAGCATAAAGAAATCCATATTTTAATCCAAAACGAATTGGTATTTCAAAAAATAATTTCAATACTAAGGATTTATCTTCTACATCCTCTAGAGCTTTTTCATAGAGTGTTATTTTAGAGTAAGCTCTAGCATAGACTTCAGTTGCTTTTTTAATATCCTTATTACTTAATCTGTAAAAATTATTAAGTTCAAACATAGGTGCCTTTTCAACATAATCCGGTGTTAATTTAGGAAGATTGTCTAAATCATTATTCATCTTCATATTAGAATTTAAAGAAAATTCTATTATAAAAAATTTGTAGCCCAATATTTATAAAGATCCTATAAGTTCTTTATTCATTTAGGTCAAGAATTCCAGCTATCCTCTAATTAGGGATTGCGCTCATTATAGAAAGGCATTAAAAGATTTCAAAGGAATTTTCAAGAAAATCAGACTCTGAATTTACAAAATCTTAGACATGATTCGAGGGATTGAATTGATATCAATTATTGATATATATATGGAGAAGTTAATAAGATATATTAGAAGAAAATATAATGATTTAAAACATGAAGATATAAATGAATCGGTTTTCCGAAAAATACAAATGCTAGCATTGTAATTACTTATTAAATGAAAAAATTTGTTTCTAATGATGGTTGAAATGGAGGAAATCCTTCGATATTTAATGAAACACTGTTCTTTCCTATATTCACCAAATCAGTTTCGGTTTGTTGACTCTGGCTCATCCGAGAGTTTTGGAAATGCATTCTTGGTTCTCGAGCATGAGGGTTTACGTTTGCAATTTGTCAAAGATCGAGGGCAAATCTTCCTTGATTTTCAGCCAACAAGCAAAAATCACAAAGCTGATTGGTTTTCGATCGATATTGTCAAGCAGATGGTGACAGGTAAGATAGAAACCTCAGCTGAAATGGATTCTAAGAAAGCAGAGTTCTTAAAAACCAATCTTGATAAAATCGAACAGCTCTTTTCTATCGCTAATATAGAAAGCACAATTAAGAAACTAAGAGAACTAGAACGTGCACGTGCAAAACGTTTATTTCCGTGAATTTATCAGTTAAATTTTATTATAAATTATCTTCATAAGGAGATTTCTCAAGAATCTTATCAAGCTCCTCCTTGCTCCATTGTGCAAATTTCGAATCGAGTTTTTCCATTAATTCTATTTGTTTGGCAAATAACTGCCTTCTAAAATCTTCATTAGTTTTACGATTTTCTAATTCGTAATCACTAGCCATTATAAATACTATCGATTTGAATATCCAATATAATAGTATAGTAATATCTTTTGTCTGTCTTCGCTCATATTCTTCACCTCTCTCACTGACTACATAATTATACCCCTTCTCATCAATTTCTATATGGGGAGTACCAAATCCATCACTAGAAGTACGAACGGTAAGTAAACGACTTGGAGCGCTGATTCTTTTACCGTATTCTCTGACTTTTTTCCTAATTGAAGAAATAGAATAGATTTTAACCATAAGATCTATAAAGTTTTTAAAATTTATAACTATAAGTTTCGGGTTTTTTACTACTATTTGTAAAAGTATTAAAGGTTCTGCTTTAGATTCTGAGCAAACTCTTCCGCATGTTTGAAGTCCTCAGCGTTCGGTCTCCCCTTGTTCATTCCCCCAAAATATTTCAAAAAACTATTTGTGTTAAAACATTTCTATAGGTATAACAGAGGTTAAAGAAGGAAAATTCGAAGAAGTATTTAAATTAGGTCACGAAATTCAGATGATGTACGCTGATATAGAAGGAATTAGCTTTGATGTGAAACCTTACTTATCCGGAGTAGAAGCGTTCCCACTAGTAGGTTTGGAGATGCCAGAATAACCATAATAATATAAAAATCTTTTTTTTTATTTTAAAAAAGTTCCATTGAAAAAATGAAAAGTTCTTTTTACTGAGAATTTATTTTATTTTACTGTTTTAAATTTGTTTTTAATTAACACCTATAATTACAGCATAAAAATCTAAAAGATTTATTATCTCATAATCTTAAATTAAATTGTTATGGAAAGATTTATTTCAAAAAAAATTTCTTCTGAAGAATTATCAATATTAGATAATAATTCAGAATGGTTAGGAATTCCTAAAAGCTATTTGATGGAGTGTGCAGGCTATTCATTCGCAACTGAGATTATATCTCAGGGTTTAATTAAAGAAAAGACAAAAGTGGCTATTTTTTGTGGGACCGGAAATAATGGTGGAGATGGTTTCGTTGTAGCCCGGCATTTGTCTTCTTACGGGTTGAAGGTTTTAGTAATTTTAGTTGGAAATCCTGATAAGATAAGGACAAAAGAAGCAAAAGTTAATTGGAATATAATATTCAACCATCTTACATACTCGATTAAAATAGCTTTCATTAAAGATTCGACAGACGCCGAGAAAATCAAAAAAATAATAAAGAAAGGCCAAAATTACTCCTTGTTTGTAGATGGTTTGTTAGGAACTGGTGTAGAAGGCAAAGTTAGGGAACCAATTTCAACCGCAATAGATCTAATAAACTCTATCAAAGAAAAAGAGTCTATTAAAGTTGTCTCCATAGATATACCTTCTGGATTAGATCCTAATACAGGAAAAATTTATGATAAAGCTGTAAATCCCGATTTGGTGATTACCTTCCATCGATTAAAAAAAGGACTGAAGTCAACAACTAAATATCAAATAATCGAAAAATCAATTGGTATCCCACCCGAAGCAACAATTTTTGTAGGTAAAGGTGATACAATACCAAACTTAAAAACCAGAAATGTAGATACACATAAAGGCGAATTTGGAAGGGTTTTAGTCATTGGCGGCTCAAAAAATTACTCGGGCGCTCCCGCGTACACTTCGTTATCGTGTATTCAGTTCGGATGCGATCTGGTTATAACTTATGTTCCGGAAGTTATTGGAGATGTTATACGCGCATATTCTCCAAATATGATAGTGAGAACGAATCCTGGAGATTGGCTGACAACGAAAGCGTTAGAAGAAATCTTATGGTTAGTTGATTGGGCAAATGCGATTGTTATTGGTCCAGGATTAGGAACCGAAAACGCAACCGAAGAACTCCTAATAAAAATATTCGAAAATGTAGAAAAATCTAAAAAATCGTTTGTTATAGATGCTGATGCTCTGAAATTAATAAAATCGCATCTTGATTTAATTAAGGGAAAGAATGTTGTTTTTACCCCCCATGAAGGAGAATTAAAAGTAATTGCGGGTATTGATTTACCTCCTTATATTGATATTGAGCAGAGAGGAGCTGAGATCTTCAAAATAGCTAAAAACTTAGATGTTACTTTACTAGTTAAAGGACCATACGATTATATTAGTGACGGAAATAAGTTAAAAATTAACAAAACTGGATGTCCAGAAATGTCCATTGGAGGAACCGGTGATGTTCTTGCTGGTTTATGCGCTAGTTTCTTAACTACTGGAAGTAATCTATTCCGAGCTGCATGCTCTGCTGCTTTTCTTAACGGTTATATCGGAGAATATTGTAAAAAATCATTGGGACCCCGATTCACAGCTATGGATATGATCAATAATATAAATAATGGAATCATGGATTTATGGAAGATTACCACATCGGAAAAATGATATATCCATTTGAATTTTAAAAACACCTGTAAAAATTATTTTTTAATTCCACTTTCTTATGATGATTATCTTAAAAATTACATTTTTAAGTGATTAATTCACATTTTATTTAACAGAATTTATTTCATAAACGTTTATTAACATCTAACCTATTATTATAGTATATTTTTTAATACTTACATTAACAGAGAAAAAATTTTTGGTTGAGAATATTGGGAACACAACTATTTCAGATTAATCCAGACGGCACTACGACTGAAAAAAATACAGAAGGCCAAATTAAAGACATATTGGATACAAAGGAAGTGTACGTACTAGTAGCTGACGAGTATCGTAAAGTATATCTATGGAAAGGAACTGAGAGCAATGTAAGATCCAAATTTATTGGAGCAAAACAGAGTCAGGAAATTCGAGGCCAAGTTGGTCTTATGTATGCAGTAATTCCTTTAGATGAAGGTGAAGAAGAACCAGATTTTTTAAAGCTCATTGGAGGGAAAACTGAGGGAGGTATAGCTAAAGAGATTAAAGCCGATGCTCCTTCCGGAAAAGTTTCTCCCTCATCAGTCCACCCACTAAGAGAAAAGGATCCTTTTGGAATTCCAAAACCTGCTGTAGGGATGAACATAGCAGGTTTGAATGACAGACTTTCTCAAAATAATGGCCCTCTTTATACCGGAAAAGAGTCATTTTCTTCCCTCGTTCAAGAAGAGACGATTATTAATTTTGATGAAATCATGCAAAAATTAGAAGAAATTAAAATACCTGAGGGATTTGAAAGAGAATTAATAATAATTGGCGATCATGCTTACTCTGTAGTAGAGAAAGTCCAGAATTTTCTGGGGAAGAAGCAAGTTACAAAGGAGATTTCAAGAGTTGGAGCGATTCCAGAAGGTGTCTTTTTTGCTGAAGATTATTCTCCTCGAGTGTTAAGTGAAAACGGTAAAATCTTAGCCATAGAATTTCTTAAGCGTATTGGTGGTCCTATGGACACAAGGGTAGAATACAAATCCAAGAAGGAAATTCTAAAAGATCAAATTAAAACTCAGTTAGAACATAAATAAAATGCTTTTTTTAACTCTTTTCATCTATTACATCTATAATTAAAGAGTTTTCATACTTTTCTTCGTATTACTTTATTTTAAGACAAGCTTATATCTTCTATGGAAATAGGTTCTACTAGCTTCTTAAACCAAGAAACTAGCGAAACTTTAAAACGATTTAACCCATTATTTTATAAATATAAATATTTAAGTCCGTAAATTATATTTTATATTAATTAATGAAGAAATAAAATAGAAATTAAAAGTCAGAGATTATTCAAATGAGCGATTTAACTCAAGAACAAGCCACCAGTCTTTCAAGATTTCTTGGAAATATAACAGAACACACAGAATTAGAAGCCCTTGCTTTAGTAACCAATGACGGTCTACGACTTGCTTTTTCATGTATCCCTGATTACGATGTTGATCCCGATTTATTTTCAAGTTTAAGCGCTGTAGTAATGCAAAGTGGTCACGATGCAATCGACTCTTTGGGTTATACTAATTTGTTAGAAGTCGTTTTAAGGGGACCTAACGCTTTTATCATTCTAAGCGGAGCAGGAAGATTCTTCCTCATGGGAGCTAGTAGAAAAATTGAAGACTTAGGCAAAATTGTTACAGTTTTTCGCTACTATGCTGGTGAGATATCCAAAAGGTATCCACTACCATAGAATTTGAACTAATATTATTATATTTATAAAAAAATGCTAATATAAATAACAAGGAAGTTGATAATTAATGTCAGAAATTAAGATATTTGTTGATGTAAACGAAGGTACTTCGGATAAAGTAGTTATCTGCCAAGAAAATGCTGATAAATTAAGAATTAAAAATGGAGCTTCAATTGAAGTCCATAACCCAGATAACGGAAAAATAACATCTGCTAAAATACAAATTTCTAATATGGTACTAGATTTTGCGGGTCAAGTTTCAAAAAACATTGTAGATTCGCTTGATTTTATGGGCGTCGAGTTAATTCTTCGACCAGTAAGTAGTACTGGGGGACTACCCCCACCTAAAATACAAGCTCCGAAAATTCCACCAGCCACACCTCCTGCAACTTCACAATCTAAACCAAAACTAACGCCTTTACCAACAAAACCCTCACAAATGACGCCTGCTAGACCCGTACCTCAACCACTCCCAGTATCGCCCCCCCCTTCAACTCAAGGACCAGTTTCTGGTCACGTCTCTCTTCCGTTCAAACAACCAGAACCTTCACCACCCCCACAACTAATACCAAAACAAACACCTCCGCCACAACCAACTATGGCCCCTATACCTCAATTATCTCCTGCACCCCCTCCACAAACTCCAACGCCATTACCTCAAGCCCCACCACCTCAAATAAGTCAACCTCCAATCGGGCAAATTCCAGTATCAACTCCCGGACAGGATTTTGGTGCTCCAGCAGCTCCAGCGGACCCATACCCAAATAGAATTGATGTGAACATGTTAGCTAACCAAAAAAATGCCATTGTCTTAACTCCTATCGTAGACGATTCTATTGAAGGAGGACGCGTCAAATTAAGTAGTACGGTTGTTCAGCAATTAGGATTAGGGCAAGGGATGTTAGTCGGATGGGAAGATCCACTCACACGTGCTATAGGATCGGCTAGGATTGATCAAGGCATGATCAGTCCTTCTGAGATTAGAATGAGTAGAGACACTAAAGAAGACACGAATGTTTCCTCCCAACAAGTAGCCGTGTTTTCCACTGAACCTCCAATCCAAAAAGCTTCTGAGCTTATGTTGGAAGTACAATCGCAACCAAATTTAATGGGATACGCACTAGTAAGTCCAAGAACACAACACTCTCTCTCACTTGTTCAAGATAATATTCTTGCTTTTGAAGACGAACTTACGGGAGCTATCGGAGCAGGTAAAGTAGAAATTTTAGAATCTGTACCAGATAATACAATCATTATTGATAGTGAAATCTTAGAAGCGTCAGGAATTGGAAGTTTTGAAGTTAAAGTATACAAAAATCTTCGACCGATAATACCTTTGCAAAACATCTCACTGGGGATTTCACCAATCTCTGGCGAAAATATGTGGGAAATAATTAGCACTGCACGACAAAATGTTGCCTCACTTAAAGGTTGGTTAGCTAATTACGTGATATTTAAAGGAATCAAGTTAAGATGGAATGCCGTAAATATTGCATGTTCAATCCTTACAACAACTCCAGACTTAACAGGCGATATATTAGCACAAGTTAATGAAAATACTGCTATTAATCTAAGCCCAACAGGTTTAGTCCCGTTCAACGCTATTTTAATTATCGATATCAGTAGGTCTATGATGGCTAGAGATGTGTTCGTGACTAACATCGCACCCGCTATTGAAGGAATTAAAGCGGCTATGGAATCGCGCGAAATTCAAGAATTTCTCAAACATTTCAAAGCGGGTATAAATATCCCTCGAAGGATTTCCGCAGCATTTGCAGCAGTTCTCTTCTTAAGCGAAAAAGTTGGACGAGGATTTGGAGAGAAAGTCTCTGTTATTCGATTTGCTGACGAAAGTCAAATACTTCCTTTTGGTAACAGTTATTATATGGATTCAGCGAGTGGAAAGAAAGGAGTTTTAGAAGATGCGGCACGAATGATTGTTGATCGAATTGGAAATTCGTATGGCCAAGCCACTAACATGTCTAGCGCTATGGATAAAGCTTACCAAGTATTAACCGAATTCGACAAATTTAGTCCCGGAAATCCACAACCGACTATGATTATCCTCTTAACGGATGGTATCCCAACAGATAGTGATGCCTTCCTTCGTTCAATAAAGGTATTTACAGAAAATCCAAATGTAGTGATATATATAGTTGGACTCGGGAATCCAGATGATGAGTTAATGACACGAGCCGCAGCTTTATGCGGTGGAGAATATTTCAAGCCAGAAGATGCTGGAGAATTATTGATTTGGTATTCCAAAAGAGCTCGAGATTTGACTGTAAAGATGAAAGCTCATAAGGATTAGTGTTTATTCCTCTCTTTTTTTTCTTATATTGAAATAAAAAATCAAATTTTGTTCTTTAAAAATTTCTCAAATTATTATATAAAATTTTTATACTTTTAATTTAATAATATTTATAACAAAAACAAACAATTTGTGTTCAGATTAATGAAAGAAGTCAAAATTCTTACAATAGACGAACGAGGGAGGATTGTTATTCCACAGATCGTAAGAAAATCGTTAGGAATTACAACTAATTCGCAGCTAATGATGATTAGCGACTCGGAGAGTAAGGAAATAAAGATTACTCCAATAGGTCTGCGGAATGAAAGTAATCTTATTAAATTGAGAATTACAATGGGAGATACTCCTGGAGCGTTGGCAAAATTAGCAACTACATTTGGAGATTTAAAACTTAGTATGATGTATAGCGAAGCAGTTATAGTTGAAAAAGACAAAACAGCTGTATGGACCGTTATTTCAGAGAGTCCCGATTTTACCTTAGAAGAGCTTGAAAAAGTCTTGAAAGAAAAGGGAGAAGCACTTAAAATAGAATTCCTATCACTAGAATAGGTTATAATAATAATTTATAAGATTGTTGATTAAGTCGTATGGCTAAAAAAAAGAAGAAGGTTAAAGAAAGACCAAAAAGTAAAGTTCCTCTCGATAGTCTAGACAATATTTTGAAATCGTCTAAGAAAACCGAATCAACATTACACAGTATGCTAAAAGGTGATACAGAAGAAAAAATATTTGTTTCTTCAAAAAAAGACACTAAAATTGCACCTCAACTTTCTTATGAAACTAAGAAAAAAATTGCAGAAGATTATATATTGGAAGAGGTTCCACTTACAAAGAGGGATCCTGTAAAAAAAAGAACTCCTATTTCAAAAACACCAGAAAAGCAGGAAACAACAGAAGAAAAATCGGCTAGAGAAACAACAACTACAGCTCAAAAACCCTCCTTCTCTAAGAAAGATGATATATATGTTAAACTATCTGATTTCTTTGAAGAAGTATTTGACAGTTATGTAGATAGATATAATCAATGGGAAAATTCGATATCTTCAATCCTATCAATTCTTAGAAAAATGAGAAAAATAACAAAGAAAAACACAGAGGAATTAGTCTCATCAATAGGGAGCACATATGAAAGAATTCAATATAACTTGGAACAATTTAAATTAAAACGAGATCAAGTCGAAAAGATTACAGATGTGGATATAGAATCTATGTCTGGTGAATTCAAAAAAGTTTTGGGGTTATTAGAATTACAAGTAAAAGAATACCAATTAAAAAAATTATCAGATGAATTTGTTCATCAACATCAAACTTTTTGATAGTGGTTTCGTTTATTAAATCTTGATATTAACAATTTAAATAAAATTATGTCAAATCCAGATAACAATCAATTACTTCCATTAATTCTAGATATTGGTAGTGACAATTTCAGACTAGGATGGGCAGGAGGAGATTATCCCGATCTTATTGCTCCAAGCGTTTATGTTGATATCACTGATTATCTATTCAGTTCCAATATAATTGCATCTGACACGATAGATGGTTTAGAAGATATATTTTTAGATACAAGTAATCAAACTCATTTAGTTGGTCACGATGCGTTAAAGTATCAAAATATTTTAAAAGTTCGTGAGTTTAGTAAAGAGAGTAATTATAATATTCTATTAAAATTTTTTTATCACTATTATCATAAATTAAATATTAAAGAGGAATTCCATTTTAAGCAACCTCTTATAATTATTACTCCATTCTACAAATCAGAATTAGAAAAAACAAAGCTTCAAGAAGTATTCTTTAATTCTTTAAATTTTCCTTACATCCTTTTTTTACCAGAAACCCAGGCTATTTTATCAACATTACAAAAATCCAGCGGGATAATCGTTAATATCGGAGAGTCTTATACTTATATTTCTACAATTTTTCACGGGTTTACTAACATAATGGCTAGAGACATGTTTCCAATAACAGGAACAGATATTACAAAATATTTTCTAAATTTAATCTTAAGTAAAATTAGTGCAAATAAAAATATTTACCTTGATGAAGCGATAGCAAAAGAGATAAAAGAAAAAATTTCTTTATGTGTGCTTGATCCTAATGGAGAAAAAAAAAGAGTAAAAGAAGGCTTAACAAAATACGATCGGGTTATCGATCTGCCAGACGGCAGTAAATTAAATCTAAATTCAGAACGGTTTTTATTATCTGAGCCTCTTTTTGACCCAAAAATTATTCATGTAGATTATATGAATATAGCTGAAGCGATTTCGAAGGCTGTAAAGTCATGGGATAGAGAGAATTGGGAGGAACTCCTTGCAAATGTTGTTCTTTCGGGGGGAACCAGTCTTATATCTGGTTTTAGTGAACGATTAGAATTAGAATTACAAAAACATTTTTCAGATAAACTAAAACCTAAAATTAAATTAGTAGCTGCGTCAGGTAGAGAAAACATGGGCTGGATTGGGGCCTCAGTGTTATATTCAAAAGATGAATTAAAAAAAGGTTGGATACAAAATCCAAATCATAACGATTCTGATCAGCAACAAAAAGATCAGATAACATCTTAATAAATAATTATAATAATTAGTATTGGTAGATTGAATGGCTATTAACTTAAAAACAAAAAACGATTTTTTAGTAGAATTTCAGCAAAAAATCATACAAGGACGAAAGTTGTTACATTCAGCAAATCATCTCTGGGCTGATCGTTTATTAACTGATTTATATTTTGAAATCGAAAAAACAGAATGGCTCAATATCCAAAAAAAACACCAACTAATTATGATTATATCAAATTCATGGTGGATATACTTAAATTCACTTATAAAGAGAGATGAGGAACAGGTTGATATTGATTTAATAAGATATATT
>JABXKC010000039.1 GCA_013375495.1 Promethearchaeota archaeon | reverse complement strand
CCTAAAGAAAATTCTTATCCTGATACTTACTATTAAAAGAAAAATGAAAACAAAATGAATTAGAAATGATTTTTTCTTATTTTAATTCCTCTTTGATTTCTTCATAGAAATCTAATGATTCTGGGTTTCTAAGTGCGCTTCTGTTGGCCACTGATATTCCATGGATGAATTTTGTAATCGCAATTTCGACTTTTTTACCACTGAAAGTGTAAGGAATGCCTTCGGGTGGTACTTGAAAAATCAATTTCGGTACATGTCTAGGTGAAGTTTTTTCTCGTATTACGCTCTTGATTTTGTCTTTAAGATCGTCATTAAATTCGTAACCCTCGTTTAAAATTACGAACATGACAATTCTTATATCTCCGGCGTATTTCTGCCCAATTGCCAACGAATCGCTAATTTCGGGATTTTTTAATTTTGATCTCCATATAAGTGATAATCTAACACTACCACTCTGTCTCAAAGGTTCTTATTCAAAAAATAATAAACAAAAATCTATCTAGTTTTCTATTATTATAAGGAATTAATCGGAATATTTTCTTTCTTTTGGTTAATATATAAATATTTAAATATGTACATTTACCTACTAAACTTGAGTTATAAAATCCAATAAAAAGGTGAATAAAGTAATTAAAGGAAAATTCAATATTTTTAAGAATAAAAAGATAAGGAGAAATCTTGTTATTATTTTTTGCATAACCCTTTTTTTAGTATCTCTAAGTTTAAATAGCATAAACCTTGAAATCTTGAATAGAGCTTCTATTAAAGAAAACCCTACAAATATAGACGAGAAATCATATAAAATTCCAATAACATCTGATTATACACTAGTCGATCCTATTAATATCAGTTCTCCAAGTGATTGGGGTCTTTATCCATTTATAACTGGGAATGGTAGTGAATTAGATCCCTACATTATTGAGAACATTGAAATTCAAGGGGGTGGTATAAAAACTGTAGAACAATATGGTCATAATAAATTAAATTATTCAGATAAAGGAATTTATATTAATGCAGAAGGTAATTTTACAATTCGAAATTGTAAAATTTCCTCCATTTCTATTGGGATATTTTTAGGTTTAGGAGTTTCGACTGGTTATACACATAATATTGACGGTGTAGAGATTAACAATTGTGGAATAGGAATAGATATTTGGTGGTTGGGTATTGCGGTAAATATTTCTAAGTGCAACATTTCAAATTGTAATTGGGTTACAGTAATAGCTCCTTACGATTTTGAGTCTAAAGCATATGGAGGAATTGGAATTTATATAAATGGAGGTGGTGATGGTTCTATTGTTGAATTTTGTCGTATTCAAAATTGTTCAATAGGGCTATCAGCTAGTCACACAGTATCTCTTATTAAAAATCAACTTATTAATTGCGGTTTCTTATTTGATTCTGGGTATATAAGTTCTATCTCTTTAGTAAATAACACAGTTAATGGAAAACCTCTTGGTTTATTTTTTAATATGGATAATTTAATTATTTCTGGACAACAAGCTTCTCAATATGGACAATTGATTTTTATATTATGTCATAATCTTCACTTATTTAACTTCGATATTACAGAGCCTTGTAGTTTTGGACTATTAATAGAAAACTGTCATAATGCTATGTTAGAGAATATTATTTGTGAAAATCAAAAAATTGGCTTTTTTATTCATCGTTTTGAAATAAAAGCAGATAACTTATATGCTAAAAATTGCGATACAGGGTTCTATTTATCAGAGATTTATGATTGTACATTAACCAAGCTCTTGACAAATAATACTGATATCCCTATTTACTTATATACTCCTATCCGTGATTCTACTATTGAACTTGAAAAATCGATAAGATGCTATATTATTGATAATTATATAATATGTGATGAACTACACGTTAACTCATCTGTCTCTTCATTTAGTGTGTTTAAGTCGTTTCTAACTGAATTTGATAATGATGGTTTTTTAATTCAACTTAATGATACACAAACGTATCAAGTAGTTGATACTCTCCCAGAAATGTGGGTTAATTTCACAATTGTTATATTCGAACGTTCTGAACCTTCAGTTATTCCTGGATTTCCTTTATTTTGGTTCTTTACGGCAATTCTGGTTGGGATATTTTATTTGAAATTTTTATATCGATGGAAAAAAAGATAACAAATCTCTAAATCTTTTTTTTTTTTTAAATATGATATAATTTTAAATGGAATGTTGGTGGAAACATACTCCTTAATAATTAACTACTTAATTTAGTTAAAAGGAACAATTACTTATTTCTTCTTCAATAAAAACTAAACGATACTAATGGAGTAATAAATTCATCAATTAATCTTAATATATTTAAAACAACTATGTATGATGTTAAACTAAGGAAATAAATACCTATAAATTTTTTGCTGCTCTTTAAACTAGTTTTGTATAATCTTGACATCAACTTTAACGTGAGCGCGAATGTCATGATTAAGAATGGAAAGAAAATGAAGAAAATAATCCAAGAATCCCATCCTGTATTCACAAGTGATAGCACATCACTCCTTATATTGAAAAATTGAGGAAACGTGAAATAAAGCAGGACTCGATTTAAAATAAGCATTGAAATTACAATCGATAAAAGCCATGTGAAACTATTCTTTTCTTTTTTCCGTAAGATAATAAATAATGAAATTGATGCAAACACACATTCTGCAACTAACCCCCCGAATGAAATTATATTAGCTTTAAGAAGAAGAAATTCATCATCCCCCATCAGATGTCCAGACGCCCAACCTTGGAGAAAGAAATTAATTCTGATTTCTATATAATAGGTTCCAACTAAAACATCTGCCATTGCATGACCAAATTCGTGAATGTAAACATTTAAAAAACCCACAATATAAAATAGACATATAAGTAAGAAAATTGATAGAAGCTTATCAGTAGTTTTCTCAAGCATAAATATACTTTTTTTTAACTTACAGAAAAAAGATTGAACACTGATTATGAAGCGATTTTCTTTAAATGCATCTAATTTCATTAGGATTAAAAGGGAAAACGATAGAAACACAACATTTACTATAATTAGGTACGCAATATAATTACTTAAGGGAAATATGGAAAAGTCTCCATTATAATCTCTTCGAAATATATTAATAAGGTTAAAAGAAATGTATATGTTAAAAACAGATATTATACTTAATAATATTATTCTAAGTCTTTTCTTCTCTTTAATTAAAACTGCACTTAAAAATATTGCTAAAGCTGGTAAAATTGGAGCAATGATCGCCCAATAAAAATACACTTTTTTATTCCTCTGATTTTTAATAATTTATTAGTAGTTAGGTTAAATTATATTTATCGGAATATCATTTAAAAAATAAAAAAGAATGAATTTTAAAAGTTTTGAAGTTCTTCTCTCATTTTCTCATAGAAATCTAATGATTCTGGGTTTCTAAGTGCGCTTCTGTTGGCCACTGATATTCCATGGATGATTTTTGTCACCGCTATTTCAACTTTTTTGTTACTAAAGGTGTAAGGAATGCCGTCTGGAGGTGTTTGAAAAATCAACTTTGGAACATGTCGAGGTGAGGTTTTTTCTCGTATTATTTGTCTAATTTTAATTTTTAAATCATCGTTGAGTTCAAAACCATCATTTAGTAAGACAAACATAATAATACGAATATCTCCTTCCCATTTTTGTCCGATAACTAGACTATCTGCTATTTCAGGAATTTGTTCAACCACATTATAAATCTCTGCAGTTCCAATTCTAACACCAGAAGGCTTTAAAACCGCATCTGATCTGCCCCAAAAAGTTATTCCCCCCGTATCGCTATGAATTACAACATAATCACCATGTCTCCAGACCATTTTACCTACATCTTTATAATAATCGAAATAAGCTGCTTTGTATTTTGTCATGTTATCGTCGTCACCCCAGAAATAAATTGGCATAGAAGGCGCTGGTACTTCACATACTAGTTCTGCTTGTATATCCTCAATTGGTTCGGCTTTTTCTGAATAAGACTCTACCTTCATTGCCAATGCTCTACCTTGTAATTCACCGGAATAAACGGGTAGAATTGGAATAGCTCCCGCAAAACAACCATTAATGTCAGTTCCTCCACTGATCGAATTAAAAAAGAGATCTTTCTTAATTTCTTTATAAACATATTCAAATCCTTCTGGAGAAAGCGTTGATGCTGTCTGTGAAATTTCTCTTAACTTGCTTAGATCATATTTCTCGGCGGGTCTAACACCAAGCCCCATTAAATAATGAATATACGCAGCACTAGTACCAAAAATAGATATTTTATGCTTTTCTATTAATTCAAAGAATCTCAATGGTTCAGGATAAAGAGGATTACCATCGTATAGAAATATTGTACAACCCACTGCTAGTCCACTAATGAGCCAATTCCACATCATCCAAGAAGGAGCTGTGATATAAGTGAGTGCATCGCTTCTTTTGCAATCAGTTGAAAGGATAAGTTCCTTTAAATGATTGATTAATATACCACCGGCACTCTGAACAAGACATTTGGGTGCTCCCGTTGTCCCAGAAGAGAACATAACATATAGGGGATGATCAAACGGTAATTGTTCAAATTCTAAAGTTGGTTCCTCATCTTTGGATATAAATTCATCCCAATGGACGGCGTTAGAAATACTACTGATATCTGGTTTATTTTGAGATATGTAAGAAACAACGATAACTTTTTCGATAGATGGAATCGCCTCAACTACTGTTTTTATATTTGAAATGATGTTGAATTCTCTGTCTCTATAGAAATAGCCATCTACAGTAAATAAGACTTTTGGCTCGATTTGACCAAATCTATCTATAACAGCGCTAGGTTGTAATTCAGCACCACATGACGCCCAAGTTGCCCCAATGGCTGTTGCTGCCAGCATCGCAATTGGTGTTTCTATTAAGTTTGGTATGTAAGATACTACTCGATCTCCTACTTTAATCCCCATATTTTTGAGAGATTTCGCTAGGCGAGCTACAGTTTTATTTAACTCCTTATAAGTTGTCTGTTTTGATACCTTCGTTTCTCCTTGGAAAACAAATGCTAGTTGGTCATCTTTATACTTCAATAAGTTTTCCGCGAAATTTAATTTCGTTCCAGGGAACCATTTAGTTCCGGGAAAAACATTTATGTCTTCAACTACCTTATCATATGGCTGGGAAGAAATTATACCTGAAAATTTCCAAACTGCGTCCCAAAAATCGGAAATCTTTTCAACGGACCATCTATATAAATCTTTTGCCCCTTTTATTATTTGATTGTATTCTTTATTGACGAAATCGATAAATCGAGTAGCTTCTGCGTTTTTGATCCATTCTTCGGAGGGTTCCCATAATTTTTTTTTATTTGTAATGATTAACACATCTTAATTTGTAATCTTTCGACATTTTATTTAATTCATTTATATTAATTAGTGTTTGAATATTTCTTTTACGATATTTATTCTATTAAATCTTTCTGAATTGCAATATTTAAGTGCTTCTTGCTATTAAAATAGTAAAAAATTGTTGTTTTCACTTTTGTATTTAAGGGGTTTTCAAGGAAAAAGTTAAATAAAGCTTGATTCTTTTAACATATGTTATAAAATTTTCCTCTTATTTCTTATTATCTTCTATCTTATTAGCAGAATTTACAATTAAAAGTTAATTTTTAATCTTATATCTAATTATCCTACATAGTAAATTTTTTAATTAGGGGTGCTAAAAATTTCAGAAATAAAAATTTTAAAAGAAGGAAAAGGAGAGATTTTATGTAAAAATACGCCTTCTGAAGTCAGAAAATGGACTAGAGAAAATAAATCGCGTGCTTTAATAGATAAACGTATGAGAATTAAAGATGCCGTAAAGAAGTATGTTAAAGACGGTGACTATTTAGCTATTGGAGGTTTTGGTCATATTAGAATCCCCATGGCTATAATTTACGAAATCGTAAGACAACGAATTAAAAATTTATCCGTTGCGGGACATACTGCTGTTCAAGATATTGATATGCTAATGGCCGGTGGTTGTGTATCTGCTGTTGATATTGCTTATGTCGTTGGATTTGAACTTCGAGGCCTTTCTGGAGTTCAGAGACGGCTTTTTGAAAGTGGACAAGTAAAAAAAACAGATTACACTAATGGTGCAATGTCTTATCGTATTCGAGCTGGTGCTCAAGGTGTGCCGTTTATTCCAGTTAAAGTGATGCTTGGAACTGATACGATGATGCATTCCCCAGGTAAGGTTGTTAAGTGCCCATTTACCGGAGAAAAAGTATTATTACTACCATCATTAAACCCTGATGTTTGTATAATTCACGCACATAGAGCAGACATGTACGGGAACGTTCAAATTGACGGACATATCGTTAAGGACGATTTACAAGCGAGAGCATCAAAGAGGGTCATAGTCATGTGTGAAGAATTAATAAGCGACGACTTAATTAGACACGATCCAAGTAAAACCGTCATTCCTTTTTATATGGTAGATGCTGTTGTAGAGCAACCTTGGGGGTCACATCCCGGCAATATGCCGTATAAATACTATTTTGACCACAAATTTACTGAAGATTACTTAGCAATAGGTAGGAATAAAGATCCGAAAGTATTAGAAAAATGGTTAGAAGATTGGGTATATAGTCTTGATAATTTTGACGATTATTTAGTGAAATTAGGACCTAGAAGGCTCTACAACCTTAGAGATGCTGAATTTTTAAGAACCCCAGTGGGGGAGATTAAAAAATGACAGCTGAAAACTATTCCTTAAGAGAATTAATGGCAATTGTTGCAGCTAGGCAATTGCTAGATGGAAAAGCAGTAGCAGTGGGGACCGGGTTACCACTAGTAGCAGCAATGTTTGCACAGCTAACTCATGCTCCCAATCTGGTTATCTTTTTTGAAGCTGGTGGAATCGCACCACAACTACCTACACTTCCCGTATCTGTTGGAGATTCACGAACAATTCATAAAGCCTTATGCACTACCACATTAATAGATATAATGGATTCTATGCGTAGAGGCTTTATTGATTACGCCTTCTTAGGTGGAGCACAAATAGATAGATATGGTAATCTTAATTCCACTATGATCGGAGACGATTACGAACGACCTAAAGTGCGATTTCCTGGTTCAGGAGGTGCAAACGATTTTGGTTCGCTCGCTTGGGAGACACTTATAATAATGGATCGACATAGTCCTCGAAGATTTATTGAAAAAGTAGATTTCATTACAACACCGGGTTTTTTGTACGGTCCTGGAGCCAGAGAAGAAGAGGGGTTATCCAAAGATACTGGTCCATCGCGCGTTATTACAGATTTATGTTTAATGGATTTTGAACCAGAATCAAAACGAATGAGATTAATTGCAACTTATCCTGGAATTACGGTTAATGATGTAATAAAAGCTACTGGTTTTGAATTAATTATTAAAGATGATATGGAAAATATTAAACCCCCTACTAAGGAGGATTTAAGATTATTGCACGAAGTAATAGACCCTAACGGTTTTGTATTTAAAAAATAAATCTTTTTTTTATTTTTAATTTAATATAAAGATTATGAATCTTTCTGGCATTTTTTATCCATTCTTCAGAAAGTTCCCATAGTTTTTTCTTTCATCTTTCATAATATTTTCATTTTAAATTATTGTATGAACATTTCGAGAGTTAAGAATAATATAGTTTTATATAATCTTGCACTGCTTTTAATTCTTCTAAATGAGTTTCGCGATCCCCAAAAATGTAAAACCTTACTTCGGGTCCAGTACCACTTGGTCTAAAATATAAAGTTGAGTCTTTACTTTTTAACTGAAATATATCTATATTATTAATATTGTCCGATAACGCACTCACTTTGTACTCTTTATTCTTAATTGAGAGTTTCTTATTGTCGTTTTTCGCAAAATTATTCATGATTTTGATTTTTTCCCTATCAACCGCAGGAATGGTTCTATTTATTCCTTTAATTGACCAATCAATAGATTTTGAGATTTGATGACCTCGAGCGATAAGCTCTGTTATTAAAACTAGAGCAGGTACAGGATACTTGTCAGCGATAATTGGAAACTTAGAATCAAATCGGAATTCTTCGAATTTATCAGCTCCAACCGTATTTAAAATGTTAAGCGTGTGCCCCCCTGATTCTTCCCACATCACTATTAAGAATTCTTCTTCAACCAAGTCGTTTTTTTTAATTAGTTCAAATAATATTCGTTTTAAAGGTTCTGGGTTATCAATCTTTTTCAAATCTCTATTTTCATCTTCAAAATACAAAATAGCTTTATCTATTTTTGATTTATCGACGCTTATCCCTAATAGAAAGTATAATATAACGCCCAAATGTTTATATCCTACACCAGTTAAAATATTTATAAAACTAGTTTTATCTCCTCTTAAATCACTAGGGATGGTCCTCACATTAATGATTTTCTTTTTGTATGTATTAGCTAATATATTATGTAGAGCAGAATATATCTCATTGGGAATGTAATAACAATATTTACCATTTTGTTTAACGTACAGAGCGATTCTATCTCTATCGGCATCTAGAAGGATAGCAATTTCAGAACCTTCTGATTCCATAACCTGTTTCAATTTATCTTCTCGAAATTCCTTTATAGGGTTCGGAGGATTTATTTCTTCGTCAATTAAAATAACTTCGGCGCCTAAACGCTTGAATAAGTTTACAATTCCTCTGGCTTTACCTAAATAAGGCCAAATTATTAGTTTTTTATTCTTAATACTTTCAATTTCTAATACTTTTGAGATAAGACTTATTACATAGTCGTTATTTTTCTTTTCAGCATCAATGAGAATGGGTTTGTATTGAGGATCGAAGCGAATCTCTTTAAAATTTAGTGCTTTATTTGAAATTTCTTTGAATAAATCTCCCGACATTGGCATTGGATAATCAATATAGAATTTAATCCCGTTCCACGATAATTCATTATGAGAGGCAGTTAAAACAATGATTAAATCAATATCTTCCAATAAGGCAACAGAGGCCGCTCCATAAGGAGAAGAAATCTTAGATTCTCCAGGCAAATCCTCTTGATGAAAAATCTCATATCCATCGTAGGCAAAAATTTGAGAGCAATACTGTAACAAAATGCTTCTTGTTGGTCTATTATCTGTAGCAATTAATATCTTAAGGTTTTTACCCTTTTTCATCTCTTTATATTGTTGACTAATAGCTTTAAACACGCGAAGAAAAAGGAAAAGCTTTCTATTAGAAAGTATTAACTTATCCTTTCCTTTTTGTTTGATTTGATCTAGAATTTGAATTCTTATACCTGAGGTTGGTGCAACAATTGGATCGATCAGAAATTTCTCTTCGTTAGTTAATTTTGGTAATTTTAGCTTTTTATGTGCTCCACTGTCAATAAACGAGATACCCTCTAATTCAAAATTAATCATTTTCATCACAATACTAAAATAATAAATAATTAGCAATAATTATGAAATTCTTAAATTTTTTATGTTTCCGCTAAGATTTCTAATTTTGTTTAGCACTATTGTAAAAATTTATTTATTGCATCTCTTAAAATCGCGAGGATCTTCTCTCGATAATCAGGAAAAATTGCAACCATTCCGTGAACTTGTATAGGGGAATCTCTTACTACTTCGAACAACATCTTTTCACAGAATCTAGGAGTGAGTCGATTGGGCAAATCCTGTTTGTTTGCGATTCCAATAAATAACACATCCTTATGTTTTTTTTCTAAAATTTGTTGTATTATCTGTTTACTCTTAGTAATATCTTCGTAAGTAGAATCAAGCACTAAAAGAGCAATGTCCGTTTTATCAAGAAGACTATCCCACAAAGGTCTATAATTAGATTGTCCGGCTAGGTCCCAGAGCATAATGGAGCGATTTACTCCGATCTCTGAACCCTCATAAGGTGTAATATCAACATTTATGGTTGGTTGATATTCTAAGCTAATATTTTCTCCACAGATAAGGTGGGTGAGAGTAGTTTTACCAACTCCTCCTCTTCCAATTATAATTACTTTTATAGGTTCAAGGATAATATCATCAACATCTCTCTCAAATTCTGTAAATATATTACGATTTCCGGTCCATTCACCACTCTTTAATAGTTTTCCAAATTTTTCGATAAACTTTACTCTTATAGTTGTAATTTTCGTGTTAACTGTTGCTTCATCGTCTACAAGATCAGTACATACTACAATTATAATCTCATCAATTATAGTGTAAAAATATTTGAATTCATCTGTAGCGGTAGATTTGATGTCGCTTTTACTTATCTCCTTCATAAAACCAGAGAACGCGCTTAAAAATCCCGCTAACAAGTCCCTATCGACATCTGAATTACCATAATTTTGGTATAACAATGATTTACCGTCACGGGTGAGAATGTTGATATATTGAATCAAGGGAATCACAGAAATTTGAAAAATGAAAATAATAAACCCAAAAAACTTGGATTTATATTTTTGCGCATTATTTATTTACTTATAAAAAGAATAAAAAATTGATCTTATATAATATTCTCCCTAAAATTAGCACAAGAAAATTTTACTATTTAAAACTCAGAGTGAAATAAATGGATTCGAATACGGAAGATTTATCTAGTTCCTTAAAAGAGTTTGATGAAAAAATGACCGCTTTTTCTTCAATCTTAGAAAAATTTGGTTTGGATATTATAACCAAAATGGGACAAACCAACTTGAAAATCACGCAATTGACGGGAGATGTTGAAAAACTAAATAAAGTTATAACTAAAATCTTGGGTTTGGGACATAATCTAGATAAAGTAACTAAAAACCAGGAACGCGTAGAAGACGATTTAAGTACGATTAAATCGTTAATTATGAATCTGAGCTTTCTTCCTTCAAAAAAACTAGAAGTAGAGAATACGATCGAAAGAGATGAATCAGCAACAGACAAGAAAGTTGTAATTTTAAATCAATTAAACGAGCTTAAAGCCAATTTAGAAAATATTGACGACTCTCAAGCAGTTAAAACAATTTTAGAACAAATTAAAGAAGAAATATTCGAGTTTACGGGGGGTCATAGAATGTTGCATGAAATTTCGCAGATATTAACAATATTAGATTCTGCTAACTCATTGAATGATTTAATGGATGATGATGAACAATCTCCAAAAAGTATTAAGGATCATTTAGAGGAAAGAATTCCCTTTTGGGTTAATAAATTAATGGTAAAAAATTAAATTTTGACCGAGATTTTCAAAAAATAGAGGAAATCTTTTTAATTATTCCTTATCAAAACTTACTTTTTTTAAACCTAAAGCTTAAATTATGAAGGTAAATTGTTAAGAAATATAAATAAGAAGTTTATATTAATTATAACGAAAATAAATTAAAATCACAAACGATCGAAAATCACATGAGTAATAACGAGATAAAAGAAGGGGAAATTGTTTTTAAAGGGAAGACTGACGCGATTTATAAAGTTATCGTAATTGGAGACCCTGCTGTTGGGAAAACGAGCCTTCTTGCGAATTTTGCTACGAATCAATTTGAGGAAAAGTATTTACCGACTGTCGGTGTTTCAATTTTAAAAGAACCAATTGAATTAGAAGATAAGGACGCCACTATAAATCTTATGTTTTGGGATATTGCAGGTCAACCTCAATTCTATATGCTTCACCGCCCGTATTTTAATGGAGCAGATGGGATACTTTTAGTATTTGATATGACGCGTACGAGTACGTTTAGTAACGTTAACAATTGGTACAGTTCCGCAGTAAAATATGGTCTTAGTGGAGTGCCAAGAATTTTAATTGGAAACAAAGTAGATTTAAAAGACGAGAGGAAAATAATATTGCCTATGGCAGAACATTTAAGCGAAAAATTAAACGCTCCGTACTTCGAAACTTCAGCTCTTACGGGAGAGAATGTTAAGGTTGTATTTCAGAAAATCGCAGAATTAGTCTATAAATCTAAGTTAAATTATAAATAATGTTATTTTTTTACTGCTATCTTATTTTAAAGATATTTCTTTTTCAATTTTAAATACAGATAACTTCTGTTTCTCCCTCGCGATAAAAAAAATTGAAGTCAATTTGAATTTCAGTGGACTCCAGTTATTCTGAAGATTTTTTAAGAGAGAGTTTAGGTTATCTTTTCCTTTAATTTGCCCTACACTTAAATGGGGTGTAAAACCGTTTCTATACAAATTGACATCATTACAATCGGGAACAACTTCCAAGAGCTTATATTGGAGGGATTTAATCCGACTTGCTGGTTCTGGATCTAAATATAGCGTATATTTCTGTTTTCCGTGATGAAAATATTTGAATTTGTTACAATGTAATTCAATTAATTCTATTTTTTTACATATCGTTGAAAAAAGAGGTTCAATTTTACTAAAATCAGATTGAGGTCTAAATGGGTATATTAGAGTGATGTGGGGCATCCAACTATGAATATGTCTGTCGTGTTTCTTTCGGATATCTTGAATCGCCCCCCAAATCTCTTTCGGAGGAATAATAACTACCGCTGTGGTATGAACTTTGGTCATATCTCAAAGTTAATACTAACACGGGGATATAAAAGGTTTTTATTTGATGATTTTTATTTACACTATGAACTATGAATATTAAACATAGACATTACATACAAAAATCTCAAATTAAAGAATTGCAGGAAGATATTTTAACGCAATACGACGAAAAATTCGTAAATCAAATCTTTCCTAAAAAAGCTCGGATAGAATTAATACAAACTGATGCTGGAGATACATTATTTGCAGTAAATAATGTACTAAAACTATGGAAATCTGAAGAGGGTTACATTCCTGTTTTAACTCTCCTCTTAAATAAGCAAGTAGAGATGAAAACAATAGTTGTTGATAAAGGAGCTATTCGTTTTGTCACAAATGGTGCAGATATAATGAGACCAGGTATTACACAAATTGATCCTACGATACTAAAAGGCGATATAGTGGTAATCGTGGATGAAAATCACGACAGGGCTTTAGCTATAGGGAAATCCATGCTTGACGCTAAACAAATGGAAGAGACAGGCTCTGGTAAAGTAGTTAAAAATCTCCACACAATACAAGACGATGTGTGGAAATTTGAAAAAGACTTCAAGTAAATTCTTCTTTTAAAATGAAAATTAGTTCTTCTTTTTCATCAGGGATGGTCTCAATAAAATCAAAGCTACTCAGATCGCAAGAGTCTATCTCAAACTTATTGAAGAGAAGCATGATCATTCTAAGACCATTCTCCATGAAACCGTTTGGATCGTTTTCATTAGTAACTTTCATTAAGTCAAGAATTTTATACATTTTCCATAAAATTTTATCGCTTTCATCGTTCCTAGTTTTAATAAAATCATCGTAGAGATTCATATAGAAGTCGAATTCTGCCATCATTTTAAGTGTTTACCTCGCTTAACCCTTATCTCCTTTTTAGATACTTAAGTATAAATTATTTGTTTAATATTTAAATTGACTTCTTATTGAGAAAAATCGTTACCATATTACAAACTTGCAGTGGAAATTTTTTCTATTTAACCCAAAGTAATTATTTTTCAGTATTTACCTTATTTCCCTTTACTTTGTAATTTAAATACTAAATTGATGTTTTTTGATTATAACGCATCTAAGTAATATATTTTAAAAGTCGCGTAATATGTGGATATAATACGGATAACACAGCATTCTATTATTACAACTAATCTTATATTATTTGGATACTACTCTAAGGGTCATCATTAGTGATATCATGATGATTCTTGAAAAATAATGAAAAATTAGGTCGTGTGTGTGAAAAGATGAGTATGTACAGAAGTTATCTTCTTAAAAATCAATTTTGGGCTAAGAAAGGAAATGAAAAGAATGACAATTTAGAAGGTGAAAAAATTTTTATAAAACATGATTCCGAGATTGGGGGTATTTATGCTATAATTAATAACAACGAAAGAAAAGGCGTAAAAATTATAGTAAACGGAGAAGAACATTGGTTTAATAATTTTGATAAACTAGATTCATTCTTAGGCAGGTTAAAGCAAAAAGAAGACGATTTTATGAAGATACTGAGAAGGAAAAATATATCAAAAAGATTAAGAACATTAGATATATAAGTAATTTTTTTAGAATACTTTTATATTTATTCTTGATATTAAATAGTCCTAGAAAAATTCAACTTGTATCTAATTCTTTCTAAAATAACGAAATAGTTGTTTGTCCAGAGATTTTTAAAATACATTAAGCTTCTTGCTTTTCCATAGCCCTTTTATTTCTAATTTTATCCATGAATTCGGGTGTGATTAATGTGATACCTTCCTCTTTAGCAACTTCTACACAACCTCTAAGTGCTTTTTTCAAGAAAATACGTGGAACTTTAACGAGTTTTTCACAGGCTCCATCAGTCCATTTAACTTCTGAATCAGTTCTTTGGGCAGCGTAAATAACTGCGTCCACAGAATTTCCTTTTTCTTTAGGGATAGGTTCTGCATACGGAGTAGAATGTTTACTAAACCAGAAATTGATGTTATTTCTATATCCAAAATCGATTGGTAAATCTGGAAATCCCTTTCCTTCTAATAAACATTTCTTCCATTCTTTCTTCATAACAATTTTATTAATAGATAATATATAGTGGGATTCAAGGGTAATTTCATTACTATAGACTGGAAAAGTTTCGTCTAAAGTACATTCAAACACTTGTATAGCTTCCTCAACGATTTCGGGATAATTTAAATTCAGAACTCTTTCTTCATGAGTTCTTTGGGAGGGAATAAGAGTGAATTTGTTGTTTTTCATTTTTTCTTCTGTTGTTTCTCCAGGATATCCAAGCATGACGCAATTTTTCAGTAATTTTTTGTTATAAGGAATGAAATTGATAGCGCACACTTTGTTTCTTCTAATATTTTCGGCTGTATTGCTGTTTGAACGACTAATTAACAACATCGAATGCTTTTCAGCTATGATGTAGGGAAAACATAATGAATATGGACCTAAGTTTGTTTTTCCTGATGGAGATATGGTACTTATAAGGACGACAGGCATAGGAAAATAAGATGAAGTTTGATAGAAGTTATCAAGAATTTGAACCGAAGTAAAATCATTTTCCACCATACATCTTTAATAATATAATAATATTAAAATCTCTTGAAAAAATACTATTTTACTATGAAAAGAACGGATAATAATACATTATAAAACTATTTAAATAAAAAAAATAATAATCCTAACTTTTAGAGCTAAACATAGGTAAAAATCAATTGAAACTAGAAGAAGGATTAATATAAGCTGAAATTCTTATTTTTTATTCAGTATAAATTGGCTGTAACCCTGATTGAAAATGTCGTAGTCTCAAACTAGCCCCTCGGGAAACTTCTACTTTTGGAATTTTTTCTCTATTGTGGTATAACTCTGTTATAGCTGCGACTGCGTAGTCAATATGAGAAGAATCGTATACATTCCGAGGTATAGCAAATCGTACTAGATTTAGAATGCCTTTACGCTGTTCTGGTGTTTTTTTATCCCACTCAAAGGCAAAAGGACCCAATTCGCAAGCCCTAATTCCATAATGTTTTAAAAGTTCTATTGTAAATCCGACTCCTCCAAAATCATCAATTTTCATATCGGTTCCTTCAAAAAATTTTGCCACATTGATGTACACTGCGTGTCCACCCGCAGGAAGCACGACGGGCACTCCTTTTTGTGAAAGTTTTAGAGCAAACTCTTTTACTAGTCGAATTCTTTCAGCTAAATATTGTTCTTTAACCACTTCATAAAGCCCTACAGCTATGCTCATAATTGCACGTCCACTAAGTCCACCGTAAGAATCGTTTCCAAAGGTTAAGATTTGCTTTTCTTTTAATTTAGTTCCAATATTCCCATTATTTGAAAATTTGTGATAAAAACTACCTCGATCTCTAAAAAACAATCCCCCTCCTATATTAGCAAGTCCATCTTTTTTAAAACTAATTGTAAATCCATCAGCATAAGAAAACATTTCTTTAACTATTTCCAATATGCTATAGTTATTATATTCTTCCTCAAATTCTTTAATAAAAAAAGCATTTTCTGCAAACCTACATGCATCGAAGAAGAGTGGAATTTCATAAAATCGGGCAATCTCACTTATAGCTTTTATGTTTTTCAGAGAAACAGGTTGACCAGCAGCAGTATTATTAGTAATTGTAAGATATATTAACGGAATATTATCAACTCCTTTATCTTCTATAAAAGTTTTTAATACTTTACTATCCATATTTCCTTTAAACGGATTGTTGATATCTATTTGATCTGAAGGGAAATCTTCAAATAAATTTCCTGAGAATAGATTTACGGGACGCATACCGTTAGCAGCGATATTAGCTTCAGTCGTGTCGAAATGTCCATTATTTGGTATATAGTAAATAATATTTGGGTTTCGCTCTTTTAAAATTGGAGCAATGGTTGAAAATAGTAAATGTTCTGCACAACGCCCTTGAGGAACTAAAAAGGCGTTTGGACGAGCCAACTGATGGATACCTCCGTTAACAAAACCCCCCTCATGAGATTTTAAATATAATTCGTCCATTAGTCTCTTTACATTTGTTTCTCCAGATAATATCAAATTTATTGCCTTCTTTGGCTCATTTCCTCTCTCAAATGTATCTCTTATTGCTTCAAGCAGAACATAATATCCCTTATTGCGTCCATACGATTCATCTCCGTGAAAAAGTGAAGCCCATTGTAGATCAGTCATAGAAGTACTACCACTATCGGAAAGAAGATCCAATATAAGCATATCAGCAGGGAAAGAAAACATACTATACTCCGTTTCTTTTAGAGCGGTTTCTCTCTGTTCTTTAGTAACTTCTTTATTATTTCTTACAACTAAAGATCGCTTAGTTGGAACAGGTACATTTAGTTCATTCATAGTTTTCATGACAATCACATAAATGATTAAATTTTTAAAAATAGGGTTTAATCCTAAAAATAGAATTCGTGTATTATTAGTTTTAAATAATTAATATTAGTTATAAAATCTTATAGATAATAGAATTTATTATATTACTTTACCTTTTCCATCATGGTTTTAGTTATTGCTCGGAACAGATCCTCTACATTTTCGCCACTTTTAGAGGAACACTCAATATAACCGATTAAATTATTATCTTGTGCAAATGACTTGGCTTCTTTATATGGAACTGTCCTAATTCCTTTGAGATCAGTCTTACTACCTACTAACAAGGCAGGTACGTTTTGATCGTGATCTTCATTTGCTGTATTAAACACGGCTAACCAATTGGATAAATTTTCAAAAGTTACATACCTAGTTATATCAAACATAAAGATGGTTCCATTAGCTCCGTTGATAACGCCAGGTAAAAGAAACCTGAATTTCTCTTCCCCAGCAAAATCCCATATTTGCAAGGATATCTTCTTTCCATCGATCTCAAACTTTTTCAAGAAAAAGTCAACTCCAATTGTTAGGTGGTAACTTTCCTTAAACAATCCATGAAGATACCGGTGAGTTAATGTGGTTTTGCCTACACCAGCATCCCCGATAATAGGAAGCTTAAATTGTAAATTAGAGGTAAGATTTTTACCCATTTCATTCACCTATTCCGATACGTTTTAGGTTTTCTTTACCAAAATAATAATAATAGTAAGAATATTTGAATGTTCATAATTACAAACATTTAAAAACCCATAAGATACAAAAAAGTCAATTTTATAAAAAAATGTAATTGGCTCAAAACACTCTTCAGAGTCCTTGGTTAATGTTTTTTCTTCTTTCTAAAACTCCCGCTCTTTCTTTCAGTATTTCTTTAATTCTTTTAATATCTTGGGGGTACCAAGATACTGATAATATCCACAGAATGGTTCCTGGGATTACGAATACTGTTATTATTATTGCACTAACTTGATAATTTTGTCCGAAAGTCGTAATGAAAATTCCAGCTATTAATGGTCCCAAACCATAACCAATATGTTCTAAAAATTGGTTCCACGAAACTATTTGGCCTTGTCCTTCTGGGAGATTTATCTCTTGTAAAACTGGAGGTTGATTTACCGCATATAAGGAAGATATTGCGTCAGAACTAAAAATTAACATACCCATCGTAAAGCTCATGGGAAGAGAGAAAAAAAGAACAATATCTGCACCTTCAGAAGGAGTGAAGTAAGGGATAGGGACAAAAAACATTAAAACGAATGTTATTGACCCACCAATTAAAGAAAATATTATAAAATATATTCTCCTAACTCCCTTATGTTCTGCTACCTTATCAGAAAGCCGTGCTAGCACGACTTGTCCTATAATTCGCCCAATTACGCCATAAATCATTATGAATAATCCGGTTACGAGTGGAGAAAGATTATGCGGTGGAGTCTGTAAATAAGGTAAAATAATCATTTCCAAACTTCCCATAAATACGTTACTGAATACCCCTTCTATTAAAGCAGCCATATTAGTTCGAGATAACATAGTTTTTCGCATTAAATCCTTGTTCATTTTAAAATCGTATTCAATTACTTCATCCTTGAGAACAGATTGTAATTCTTTGCTTTGAATTCCTCTTTTTGGTTCCTTAACAACAAAAAAAAAGACTAATCCAGATATTAAAACCGCAAAACCAATACCAAAGAAATATATTCTCCAAAAACCAAATTGTACTAAAGATCCAGAAATAAGAAACCCTAACATCATAAATATAGATCCTGCGATGCTAAAGTATCCAAAGAATTTGGATCGATGCTTTAAAGGAACGATATCATTTGAGAGGGAAACCATTGCAGGGTAGTTTCCCCCAGCAAAGACGCCAAAAATTAAAATTACCGTAAAAAAATACCACCATGTGTATATACCTTGACCTGCAATAGCGAATCCGAGTAAAATCATACAAAAACTTCTTACAATTACAATAATTATTAAAATTTTTACTCTTGAATATTTATCAATCAACCTACCAAAGACCAATCCCGAAATAGATGAACTCCAAAGCAGGGTTGTAATTAAAATTCCCATTTCTAAAGCATGATATTTTTCTCCTGGCCAAATTAGCGAGGATAATGGTACCATAAGGATTATTATACCTGCAAAAGATATACTATTAAAACCGTTAAGTAGATATACCGGCCAAATTATTCTATTGTAAGATTTACGAAAAGGATCATGCTCCATAAAAAAAAATTACCTGATTTATATAAAGTCTTAAATATATGGAATAGAAAATGAGAGTTCCATTTTTAAATTATTGGATGGTCTTATATTGATTTATTTAGAAGTTTTTAAATTGGCGAAGCTTAAGAAGTCGCTCAAAATTCTAATTAAAACAAAAGAAAAGATATTAAGCTAAAGAAATCTTCTCTTCAGCTATTTTAATAATCTCAAAATAATAATCAATGTAGTGCTTATTGACGACGGATTGATAACGTGATATAAAATCGTTAATGTGTTTCATAAGAGAAATTATGTGTGCGGGGTCCTTTAATAAATCAAGTTGTTGTCTAAAATCTAGGAGTTTTTGCTTCACCCCTCTAATGACTTGTTCCTCTACATCTAAAGGAAATTCCTTACTAAGTAAGATTTCGGTGCCCTTGAACATTGTAGTTTCGCCACTCCACCCTTTTAGATGTATTCCATATTGATCTTCAAATGATTCCGTAAACCTTTTTATCCGTTTATGAATTATGGGTAGATCTTTTTCTGCTAGTAATGCAACAGTAACATAATCTCCATGATATAAAATGACTTTTTTATCTTCTTGGTCTACAGTCCGAAGTGCTTTTTTACTACCTGTAGCTTCTCGTACAAAATTAGTAAGCGCCGCAATCATGGCAGAAATTAAGGCAGGATCTTGAATTTCTATACCGAAAGAGTATTCGTATAAGCTTACACCGTCTTTAGTTAGAACAAATAGATTTCTTAACGCTTTTTTCCAATTCCTTTGTTTAAGTTGTCTCCTCGCAACTAAAGCTAAAGGAACGGAGGCAACTACAGCTCCTATAATAATTGCGATAAACATAATCATTTTTGCTGGATCCTCGACTTGAATAGACACTGAATAATAAGCAATTTCTTGACCATTTGTCCAAAAAATTGTCGCTTCATAAACTCCTTCTGAAAACCCAGAACCCAATAAAAATTCAGAACTACTCAACGTTCCATTTATTGCCGTTAATCCGGTATCGTTTAGGATCACTATTCCTGAGGGAGATTTTAATACGATTTGCCCTACTCCTCCAGACATTTGCTGATTATGAGTGTCGTGTATTTCCGCTTCTAACTTAATAATTTGCCCAAGCTCTAAAGAACTTTTTTCTATAAACTGTGATCCGGATTGTTCTTTAAAGTTAATCTCATTACAATAATTTGGTGAATAAAATATTCCAGTATATATACCACGCTCCAAAGGAGGACCGAGTAAGTCTGTCACTCCGTAATATGATTTGTTATACAATTCCAGAGTTCCAATATAGATATCATTCATTGGAACTCCATTTGTATCCAAAAATTTTTCAAAATCCCAGTCTTTTTCGTACAGAAATATCGGAGGAGGCCATCCAAATGGATTAATTTCCTCGTAATAATACTCTATAGTCCACTCATTGTAATTATCATCGACACTGTAGGTTCCTGTAGCATTAACAAGGTGAACATAGTACTCTTCTATGTATACTTCCAAGGTTGGGATTGTTTGATTAGTTATAATAGTGATATTTACGGGAGAACTTATTTGAGCATCAAGAGTATATGACCAATAAGCCTCATAGCCCAAGAAACCAAAGGAACTTTGCTGATAGATAGGAGTTATTGTTTCATTATTTATTATATACTTCAGATCTACTAAGGCAGGGTTGATAAGTTTTCTATAATTAAATTTACATAAAAAATCAACAGTAGCGTCATTGAAAAGTGGTACCAATTGCGTACCATTATACCTGAGCGTCAATCCTTTATTGAAACTGGCGTTTTTATAATTTTCCGCTTTCCAATAATTAAAAAATACTGGACCTTTATCTTCAATTTTTTCAGACCATAGATGTACAGAAAAGAAATATTTCTCCCCAGGTTCAAAAATATTAGGACGGGGATAAAAATCAACCCACTCTTCAACACTATTTCTTGACTCATAATGCCAAACTACATCGATTTCTTCAAATGTCGCATTAGAGATTCGTAATACCATATAGTAAGGTTCAAATATACCCCCTGGAATACTATAATTTAAGTACAGCGAGATAACATCAATAGCGTATAAGTCATGGGCAGTAAATTGTTGAGCAAAAAATTCAGATGGAAAGGGGCTAATTTGATTGGAAGTGTCATTAGCAATTATATATTCTCCGGATCCAGACTCGTTTACGATATTGTCTGCGTATATTTCTAATCTGTTTAAAACAAATTCTTTATTGTTCACAGACATGTTATGAGATATGACATTTGTACTTCGATTCTGATACGACCACGAACTCCAGTCTGAATTGAATTCAAAATAGACAAGAGATAGATCGCCATCGTAGTCTCCCGTAATATTTCCACCAATACCTTGCGAAAGTGATAGAGGGGTAGTGGAACTGGTTGAAGATTTTATACCATTAATTGTGAAAATTGATAGAGAGAATACAGCAAGAATAGTTAAAATAAGGATCTTTTTTTTTTTTGACATACCTCGTTCCTCCATTGTCTATTATATCCTTAATAAAGGTTACATGTGTAGTGACATTTCATATATAAATAACTAGCTGTTATACTACTTTATTATTGGATTATACCGACATGATTACGCATAGATGAGAGAATCGATACTGGGAAATTATTGTAATTTAAGCTTTAAAATAAAAAAATTTAACAAAGAAAAATAGATAAATTTCGAAAGTTACGCTTATTCGTTCATACAAGCCAACATTTCAGCTAATTTTGCTACAATTTTGGGATTCTTAATTTTTATCTTACGAGCTATTACCTTCTTTACAATATCATTTTGGGAAAGGTTTCCCTTCCCAATCTCATTAAATAGTGCTAATGATGTTTGAATAAAACCGTCCCAACCAAGAGTATCTTGATCAAGACTTTGTTTATCTTGATTTTCTATTCCCTTAACACCAAGTACACCCTTATCAACAACAATTAAAGCAGCGTAGTGACCATCTTTAGGATTTAAGAGAATTTTAAAGCTTTTATCAGCGTATTTTTCTTTAAATTTATCTCTAGCGTTTAATGGACCATATGTATTTAGAATGGCTTCAGCAAAAGTGCCCTCTTTTACTTTACTTGTTCTATTTTCGGACATATTTGTCAAATCTCCTCTTAGGTTAAGAATTAATGTTGTAGTAACTTCTACTCAATATAATTTAAATATTTCAGTAAAAAGTTTAGATATAATAACTTAAAATCAAATATTTGAAAAATAAAAGTGCGGAAGCTTAGAAAATTCGAGCCAACGATTAAAAAATCTCGTTTTCTACTTCAATCGGGTTTTGATTTCTTTTTAGAAAAAGTTTTAGAAGCTTATCTTCTTTTATTGAAATCATTTCAAGAAATTCTGGGTGTCTATACCTATCCTTTTGGAATTCTTTTTGTAGCTCCATACTAAAAACCTCTAATTATATAATAATTTCTTACAATTATATTTAAAAATCGCATATTAAAGGGATAATATTGTAATTACATAACCAGATTAGAAATTCTCACGATTTTTTCTTTGTAAGTTGTTAGTTTAAATTTTGATTAATTGTTCTTATGATCGGAAAAAATATTCGAAGTAAAGGTTCACTAGATTTTTTATACACTCCTCACGGTGTAAAGTATATAAATTTACTTACCATATAATAGCAAGAATAAAAACATCATAGATATTTGAAAATAAAAGAAATTCCTTAATTTCATCCCATTTTTATTATGAGAATTTATTTAGAACCTGAAAGAAAGAATCTGTATTATTTCATCATAATAACCTATATTTTTTCATGGCTACTATGGTTACCAAAATTATTATATTCTTTGGGTGTAATTAGTGATTCTCCGTTATTCAATATTTTAATGTTATGTGGTTCATTTGGGCCATTTGTAGCCAGTTTCTTTCTTACTTATGTAGAAAGAGGAATTGATGGAATTAAACTTATTTGGCACAAGGGGTGGCATTGTGATAAAAAAGCTTACTTATATATTTCATTCTTATTAATTCCAGGATTAAGTTTCTTCTCACTTTTATTAGCAAGCTTACCCCTAGGATATAATCTGTTAGACTTACTAAAATTTGGGAAATATGGCTATATTTTTACAGAGATTTTAGTCACATTTTTAATTGGAGGCCCTTTTCAGGAAGAATTTGGGTGGAGAGGTTATGCATTAGATTATCTTCAATCTAAATGGAATGCTTTAGAATCAAGTATAATTCTTGGAGGAATTTGGAGTATATGGCATTTTCCTTTATTTTTTATTGTTGATACGCCCCAATTAAATCAATCATTCATTAGTTTTACAATATCAATAATCGCCGTTTCTGTCCTATTCACATGGCTTCACAATAACACTGATGGGAGTATTTTGGTAGCAATGAGTTTTCATGCTTCTATAAATATTTCTTATTTAGTATTTATGCCGAAAATCTCAATTACGAGTAACTTGATCTTCACCATCTTTTTAGATGTTACTATTATTTGTATAGTATTCTCTTATGGACAACAAAAATTAAATAGGTTGAATAGAAAGGATGAAACTGTACAAATTCTAAAGCTCAGTCATTAGAATTGTATTAATTTCTTTTAGAGTTTTAAATTTGTTTATTTCTTATTCCTATATCGGACACTATATTATTTCTTAGATTGGATAATTATCATACTTCTCATACTTATAATATAATCATTATCTTTTTATATCGATAAACACTTAAGTGAAGATAATTCACCTAGATTTTCGGTTAAAATTATTAAAATTTTAGCCGATTTTTAATAAAAAATGATCTCTGACAATCAATTAGTAAAACGGCTTCAAAACGGAACAATTCGAGGAATTATTTTCGATTTTGATGGAACCATCCTCGATATTAGAGAACCCCTTCAGAAATCAATAGAAGAAGTTTTCGAAGAGAAGCAGATTAAAACGGATATTGAATCTACGATGCAAGAAATAGGAGCCTTAATGGAGATAATTCAAGGAACACCGCTTCCCAAAATCTTGTTAGAATCGTTCGAGCTATTTAAATACATTAATTCGCTCCAATCGTTAACATTCTTTAAAAAATTAAGGATTGCGGTAAAAATATTCACACGGTATCTAACATTAGCTAAAGAAGCTCCCTTTTACCCTGAAGCAGAGGAATTCATTAGTAAATTTAAAAAATCATACGATTTATTTATTGTATCTCATAACCAGACAAAGAATATTATTCCTCATCTCGAAGATAACAAGTTAAAAAGCGTATTTAAAGGAGTTTTTGGAGCTGATCTTCTTCCTGGTTTAAAACCCGACCCAAGCGCGTTAAATCCTGTTTTTGAAAGTTACAAGTCATGCAATTTAAAACAATTTATTATGATTGGAGATATGCCCTCAGATATACAAGCAGGAAAAGAAGCGGGAGTATGGACTATAGGAGTCGCGAGCGGAGTAAGTAAAAAAGAAATGCTTGCAGATTTTAAACCAGATTTATTAATTGATTCGTTAGACGATTTAAAACGGCTAATTGAAAATAAAAATATATCAAATTCAAATACTCAAAATAGTGTTAAGATTAAATCTTAAGAGGTTGTAAGTAATGGTATTAAAAGAAGAAGAATTTAAAAGTTCTGAAGAAACTCATATTGTTAAAACTACTGAAGAAAAAGAACAAGAAGAGTTAGATTTTGGAAAACGGCATCAAAATGCGACTTACAAAGTTTTAAAATACAATCCAATTGATCCTTTGAACGACATCTACCGTCAAGCTATTGAACGTTTGAGCCTTGAAGATGTTGAAGGGAAACTTCAGTGGTGGGCTGCTTTTGTTTATATTAAGTTTTTCGCTCGTTTATTGTGGAATTTTAAAACAGAGTATCCCCTCGGCAATATGTTTCCAGAATATGGAGCCGGTATTCTTGTAGGCTCGCATGAAAGCCACTTAGACCCATTTTTCTATGGAGCAGCGTGTCACAGACGAATTCGATACATGAGTAAGCTAGATAATTTTAAAACCCCCTTAGTCAAAACTCTTTTTACTAACTTAGGAGCATTCAAATTAGATAGAGAAAATCCTGAACAAGCGTGGGAATTAGCCAAAGGAATTCTTAGAGAAGGAGAATGGGTTGGGATTTTCCCCGAAGGTACGAGATCTAGAGAGGAAACTGGTTGGGAGCTTGGAGAATTTAAAACCGGCGCAGTTCGACTTGCAATTGAAATGAAAGTTCCTATTGTTCCAATGGCTGTAATTGGGTCAAGAAATGCTTTACCAAAAGGTAAATTGGTCATGAAACCAACTCAAGTCAAAGTGCGCGTAGGAGACCCCATATACTATGACCAATATGACATTAATACAATATCGTACGAAGAAATAAAAAGCTTGTCTGCAGAGTTACGACAAGTAGTACATGACTTAAGAGAATATGTTATTGTAGATACAAGGAAACAGAAAAAGGAAGAATTATCAATTGGCTCTCCAGAAGACGCTCAAAAGCCGAAAGAATCGCTTTCCTTTAAAAGTTGGCTGAAAGATTTTGGAAAGGGAGCTCTACAACTCGTTGACGATGTTTGGTATTCTTTATTAAAAAGTTTGGAAGCATTTGGATTACGAGCCAAATTTCAAGAAACAGTTCATAATTTCTCAGGATGGTTAGTGTGTAATTGGAGCAATTTGATGATGCCCTACAAGGTAATAGACTATGAAAAATACATTCCCGACGAAGGAGCTGCTGTTGTATGTACTAACCACAATTCAGAATGGGACGTACTTATCTTCGCAGCAAGTTTAATCTATCATAGAAAGCGAGTTCTTTACCAAATGGCAAAACAATCACTATTTAAACCACCGCTAGTTAACGCATGGGTTAGAAATCATCACGCCTTCCCATTAAAACGAGGACAACACGATGTAGATTCGTATAATTTTGCAAAGGATGTACTTGATAAAGGTGATCTCGTTTGTGTATACCCCGAAGGAACTACTAGTAGCGGAGGCGGAGAGATTTTAGAAGGACACACTGGAGCAATGCGATTAGCAATCGAAAAACAAGTACCTATTATATTGGTTGGTATAACAGGTACAGAAAAAACCTATCCGAAGCACGCTAAAATGCTGAACTTTTATAAAGGTCAGATTATGAAGGCAGGACCCCCATTTATGGAACATAAAAAATACTGGGGTAAACCAATGCCGGAATATGAAGAACTTAAACGTTTAACGGCTAACATGATGGCTCAAATTAAGGATTTACTCCTTTATGATAGCCCAGATGCGTAAATTGAAAGGGGTTGTATTACATTGGAAGTACCACAACAATCAATAAAGAAAAAACTCAAGGTAGGTATACCGAGAGCGCTTCACTTTTATAGGTATTTTCCATTTTGGAAAAAAATTCTCGAAGAACTCGACGCTGAGATCGTTGTGAGTCCCCTAACCAATAAAAAAATTGTTGAGGAGGGAGTTACTCATGGATTTGGAGAACTTTGTATCCCCGTTAAAATTTATTACGGACAGGTTTTAAAACTAGTAAGCGAGCATCCCGATTTAGATTTTATTTTTGTACCAAGGTATGTGTCTGAAGTAAAAGATTCTTATTTCTGCCCAAAATTTCTTTCCTTACCTGATGTAATAAAAATATTGCCTGAAATCCCGAAAATTTTAAATTTTGAGGTTAATGTTAAAGAATTTCCGATATCGACGGCAGCTATTGAACTCGGTAGACAATTAGGAAAGAACCAAAATCAATCTTTAAGCGCTTATCGAGAAGCACAAAAGTATTTCGATGAATATCACGAATTTTTAAGACAAGGAGCATCAGTAAATTATGCTTTAAGGTTAACCGAAAGAAATCGCCCATTCACTTTACCAAAAAAGAAAAGTACAGGCGACATTAGGTTTCTACTTTTAGGACATGGCTATAATATATTCGATACTTTTATCAACCTTGATTTTCAGAAGAAATTGGCAGATCAAGGAGTCGAGGTCCTAACAATAGAAAACCTACCAGAATTTGTTTTTAAAACCCCTGTCATTGTGAATCCAAGAGGTGGTAAATTACGAAACTACTGGCGCCACGAAGAAGAAATAATGCAGAGTATACGATATTTTCTCACAGAAGGACGAGACGAAATCGATGGCGTTATTTTTTTAATTAGTTTTGCGTGCGGACCAGATAGCCTTATCTCAGAGTTAATTATGAGAGATATGAAAGTTGTAGGCCTTCCCTTCTTAGAAATTATAATGGACGAACACAGTGGTGAAGCAGGTTTACTTACTCGAGTTGAAAGCTTCGTTGAGATGATAAGGAGGAAGAAAAGAAGAACAGATTATGGTAATAAAGGACATCTAACTATTCAATCAAAACAAGAAGTATAGGCTCTAAAATTATTTTTTAAACCTTTTTTCATAAACAACATACTACGATTGCTAATCTGTATATAATGGGTAAATTTTTATTTTAGAGAGAGTTATTTGATTTCATAGTTTTGATCAAATACGTGACTAAGTAAATTATATTTGAAAAATGCAAGCTGGAAAAAAGAAAGCGAAAAGAGGCGTGCAATAATCCCAACCCTGTGTTTGACATGAGCGAAGAAAAACTAGCAATACATAAAAGAAAAGTAGAAGCGATCTCTGATTTGGTTAGAAATGCGTACGATAACGCGAAGCAGGGGGAATATTTCTCTCTAAAAAAGGCGAGCATTTCCCACATGGCTCCGCAGCCGGATAACCCGATCTATAGTGACAAGCCGATAGACGTGAGGTCACTTACAGACATTATTGAGATAAACACGGATACAAGGACGTGTATTGCAGAAGCAGGGGTTACTTTTTTTAAGCTTGCAAGAGAAACCTTAAAGTATGGGCTCGTACCGCAATGTGTTTCCGAGCTCAAGGGAATCACGATAGGCGGGGCAGTAGCAGGATGTTCAGTTGAATCCATGTCTTTCAAGTATGGGGGATTTTTCGATTCCTGTGAAGAAATAGAGATTGTGACAGGAACAGGTGACATAATGTTATGCACGAAAAGTGATAACCATGAAATATTCGAGATGCTGCACGGGAGTTTCGGCACGATTGCAATCATCACGCTCCTGAAGTTCAGGCTCGTTCCAGCAAAAGAGTGCGTCCGCATCGATTACATCCGTTACGATACTTTTAGTGAATACATGGAAGCTATCAAGCAACACTACGAAAAGCAGGATATTGAAATGATGGACGGGCTTATCTTCTCCGAGAATATGAACGTACTCTGCGTTGCCAGCTTCGTTGATGAGGAGGAAGCTCCTTACAAGAGTAAATATTTCTACGATATTTATTACAAAAGTGCGATGAAAAAA
Organism: Promethearchaeota archaeon; assembly: GCA_013375495.1. Next base: position 109 of record JABXKC010000039.1, on the reverse strand, counting down.
AAGCGAGACTTCCTCTCCACCATAGATTATTTTTTCAGGTATGATGCAGATTGCCATTGGTCGATACGGAATGTTGCTGGAGGAATTTTTGAGAATAAAGTAGTCCGGT
>JABXKC010000038.1 GCA_013375495.1 Promethearchaeota archaeon | reverse complement strand
AAATAAGTCCTAAAAGTAATAGACCCTATCAGTTATGGTGTACTATTTTGGGAGTAGATTATAAAGAACTATTAGCATTTATAATCAAAGGCTAAAAATAAAGAATAAACTTACAAATAAAGAAAAACAATAAAATCAAAAAAAGATAGATCAAAAAGTGATGAGTTTGAGTAAGTTGGAATCAATGCAAACTGAATTTAAAAATTGGTTAATGAAAGTTAAAAATAAGACAGATCTGACTGAAACTGCTTTTAATAATCTAATCGAGAAGAAGTTAATTGAAATAGCTATAAAAAACAATTATAAGCTACTTGACAGAAATGATCTATTAGGAAACGATGACATTTTTTTAGTTTTTGGAAATGTAGAGAATGAAAAATACATTACAGCATGGGTTAATGAAGAGGGGTTTGATGACAAGGAAGTTGATGATTTATGGTGAAATATTTATTCTAACTTTATTTCATGATTTTCTTTTATCGTTTCTCCCTCCCCCGTGGTGCCCTCTGTTGAAAAAGTAGAGAAAAAAATTAGAGATTCTAAGGGAATATTTTTAAAGTATTATTTTGGTTAATTATTAGAGTGTGTAAGCAACAGGTTTGGCTTCTGGTGTATAAGGTTTTTTGAAACCCTTTAATATTTTAAAGTCTATTTTTTTCTTAATTCCTTTTTTAACAATACTTTTATGATGTTTATTCCAATATTTAACACATCTATTGAGGAAACTATTGATATATTCAATAAGTTGATTATCTATCTGATATCCCTCTTTAAAGTGATTTAATTCCATTTTAATTGAACCATTTTCACTTAAAAATACAGAAGAATCATTTACATAAGCAAATTGTGTTTGAACTAATCCCAAATATTTAGCGTAATCATTAAAATAATTTTTTACGTAGTTTTCATAAAGAATACATTTTGAATGATGTTCATAAAAATTTTTTTTATATTCTTCATTCTCAATTAACTCTTCAAAATATCCTCTCTCATAATAGTGGAAAATTAGGTTCTCTACAGCTTCATAATAAGTTTTTACTTGTTTTCTTAAATTAATAGAATTTTTTATCCGATCGAATACGATTATGATAATCGCAGTAAGAGATATAAAAATAGTAATAATATTTAATGTAATACTTAAAATTTCACTCATTTTATTATCAATTTAATTTTCTTTATTTTTAATTACTATTGAGTTATTTAAATAAAGATCAGATTGAAAATTTACTAATTTGTTAAAGAGATAATTTTCTGGGTCTCAAAACTATCGATCAAATTATGAGATATTAATCATTTTAAAGACACAATCTGATGAAAAGGTAACTTTCTCCTTGATCTGATCACAATAATTGTAGGATGAAAACTATCTATTCGTGAGGAAAATGTTGCACGCAATATGTGTGCAATTTTCTTCCACCCAAATATAAAATATCCAATCGATTTTTTTTCCAATCGAAACCTTTAAATACTCTATTTTTTATAATATATTAAAGGGATATAATTATATTATATCTCTTCAAAAATGACTTATAAGAAAATTACGCATTGGAACCCTGTTGAAGAGAGTAGAGATAGCGCTACTTTTGAAGGATCTCTTCAATCAAAAAAAGTTATTTATAAAATTCTAGAAGATTTTGAGGATATACCAAAACCAAGCGAATTAAAGCCAAATAAATGGAATTTAGTAGTCAATTTAATTGAAAAATGCAATAATTTCATTCCAAATGAGCAATTAATATTACACTTTTTATCAATTCTTATTCTGGGTAAATATCCCCAACCAAAAATGACAGAAAATGTCATTTGGAGTGATAATATAATGTATATCTTATTAGATATTGAAGAAAATCTCCTAATTTATGCTTTAGAGAGAAAAGAAGAACTTGAAAGAGCCTTAAATGAAGCGATTAAAATTGAAGCAAGAACCAAGGGAACCTCAATCGAAGGAAAGCTAAAGCATGCAATTAAATATATTTGGGAGTTGATGTGAATGGATGAAATCTATTTAACATCAGAAGAATTGGCGGAATATCCCGTGGAAGAGTTTTTCGGGAAGTGGACTTTCAATAATAAAACCTGTGGAACTGGCAAAAGCCGAAAAATCCATGAAATTATTGATTACGGAGTAACGCATCAATTGAAAATGATGGTCTGCTTACCGACTCATGCCAATGTTGAGGAATTCATGAGTAGGATGACAGGATATAGAGATCAAGCCATTGAATTGTGGGGTAAACCTGCGTATTGTCAGCTAAGAAATGATGCGGATGCTTATTTAATTGGTTGTAAAAACTGTACGCATAAAACAAGTTGTCTATATATCGGACAATTTACCATGGCAAGAGAAAAACCAGTAATTTTTATAGTCCCACACCATTTGTACTTAGTTCAGGAATATAATCCCGACATCCTTATTATTGATGAGAGTATAGAAAAACTTGCCCATAAGGGAATTAAGATACCAGAAAGATTGCAACCTCAAGCCAATTTACATCGAGTTAACTGTAATACCTGCATGTGTAGAAATAAGTGTTCTGACTGGCGTAAGGAATACAGGGGACAGAGGGGTTGTTATTTTACTCTCTATAAAACGCTTGAGATGGATGGTTTTGAACCTGAATCTTTAGAAGAACATTTTTTTAAATATAATTATGACACTTTAGATAACATTTATGCGGTAGAAGATGACAGCGGAAATCATGTTATTATTGGAGACACCCCACTTGATTTCTTACAACAAATTGAGACCGTTGTTTTTAACTGTGCTACAACAAAACTTTCAGTAGCAGAGAAGATGTTTAATCGGGAATTTGAAATCATAATCTTGGATGGAGAAAGGTTGGAAAACAGGATATTTTTACTTGAAGATCTCATGACTAAAACGAAGACTCAAGAAGAATTGGAAAATGCAGAAGATTATTTCAAGGTTTTAAATATTCCAATGGATGATAAAACCCTGATTTATACTAAGAAAGAATTTGAAAGTCATTTCCGTGAGAATTTTCCTGAAGTGAAGACCGGTCACTATGGAGACAGCAGGGGTTATAACAAGCATGAAAATTGCGAAAATATCATTGTCTTTGGAAGATATGGTCTAACACCCGCAGTTCAAATGTTACTTAGTTTAAGGGATTATAACTTCGAAGAGATAGAATGGTTTGAAAAAGCTGAAGAACTCCAAGCAATGCATCGAATTCGACCAATAAGAGATGAGAATAAAGTCATCTATTTGTTATCAAACTCTCTCAAGGATGTCGTTGAACCAACAGATTATCTTAATATAAATAGTTTAAAGATTGGAACAGAAATGCTCAATGGAGCCTATGAAGATTTAACTAAAAGCATGATCTATGAGAAAATCAAGGGTAAGGGTGAAGATAAGATTAGAGCAATTGACACGCTTGAAAGCACTGGTAAGATTAATAGCATGAAAGGAAGGGGTAAGAAGCTGAAATTAATTGATTAAACTACCTTCCAATTCTCTTATTTTCCCTTTATTCTTCTTTATATATAGAAGTGGGAAAATAACACATTTAATCCTACCTTTCTTTTTTTTTGTAAAAATTTATAACCGAAAGACCAAAATACCACATCTAAAGATAGATATTATTAGAAAAAATGCAATAAGTTCGCAGACCACCTTAGTTACCCCCATCCACAAAAAGGATGCTTTTCGAGGGGAAAATTAATGAAGGGGGGTATGGTCATGCCACAGTTATCATAACTTTAGTGAATCCTAAACTAAGCGGATATAATAATATATGAAATAAAACAGAATAAGTAATATAAATAGAAGGAGTTTAAAAAAAACTAAAATTCAATTTTAATTATCGAATATGTTCTTGTACGGATTCCACTTATCATACAATTGAATGTAATCATAATAATTGAGCTTCACATAACAACTGAAGTTCACATCGCTGACTTTATGGCATAGTAAGATTTTCCGATCTTCTTTTGGGCATCCCATCTTCTTTCTAAGTGTATTCAAGGTTCTCCTAAAAGTATGACAAGAAATCCACTTCTCCATATTTAATCGGAGAACACATCTCCTAATATAATGATTGATGGTGCGTAGTGCATATCTCTTCTTCTGAATGGATAGAAACAATGCGTTAGTATCCGTTTCTTTGTTCATCCGCTCTTTCAAATATATGGTTAGATGCATTGTCAAGCCTTCGGAAAAGTAGTAAATCTTTCTTCCTGTTTTTCCTTCCACTTCAACATATCGTTTCTTGACATTTACATCTTCACAATCTAAGCTGAGAAGCTCACCAATTCGCATCCCTGTTTCAGCTAGCAATCTGAAGAGGATGTAATAGTTATAATTCCGATTATACATGTAATCCAAGATTTTTTTCACTTCTTCTTTATTCATAACTACATCTTTGTTAGAATCTGGTTTCTTATGAATTGGTTTCCATTGGGTGCTATATTTTGGAATAACAATCAAAATATCATCGTAATATTCCATGATGAACTGCAAAAAACTGCGGAAGATCATCCACTTATTTTTTTTAGTTTGCAGGGATATGTCATCTAAGTGATTTAAATAATCGAAATAGTCAATGACATCACGCTTAGAGATTTTAAACACGTGTTCGTTATATCCAAAAAATTTAGAGCGGAAGAAATATTGAAGACAATATTTCCTCATGGATTGAGATGCTTTGGAATGAGAAAATCGCTTTAGATATCGATCAATAATCTGTTGGTTGGTTATTTCCGTCATCTTAAGGCAAACCTTCCTGTAGATGTAATTTTAAATAAGTTCATGTCGGAAATGATTTTAAAGATGATCTCTTCCGCAAGTTTGGTCTCTTCTTGGATCTGTCGCAGGGAAAGGGAGTTGTGTTTTTCAAGTAATTGAATTATAGTTTCCCGTTCTTTAGCTAATGCATTGGATTCGGCAAGTTTATTGAGATTTATCACCAATTCCCTCATTTCTTCCAATTTGTCTTCCCTTTGCAATATAATTTCTTGGTTTTTCATGATTTCACGGATGTTTTTGGCAATCCGTTCTATTTGAAGCGGATTAATGGAATTGTTATAAGCGGAATGGAATAGTTCAGGATTTTCTTGTCTCCTAATATAGTCAAATACAATTCTTCTCACGAATTCGGAAGTGGTTTTGAAATTCTCTTTATTGGCAAAATGTTTGATTTGCTTTTTTTCAGTTGGTGTGGCGGTAAATTGGATATATTTATAGGTGTACTTATTTTGGTTTGGTTTTGATTTTTCGCTCATTTGTATTTTCCTCCGTGTTAAGAGACACAAGGTTCGAGCCTTTTTAAATTTTGTCTCAATTTTCTGTGAAAATTGGATGGAAAGGTAAATTCAGAGTCTGATTTCAATGAAAATTCCTTTGAAAAAAATCCTTGATTAAGAAGTATAAAAAGTAAGAAAGCTTTTTCCTAAATGTTATATATTAATTAAAAAATTTTTTGATATACCAAAATACTCAAACCTGTACCAATAAAGATGCAGATTGGCATCCAAAATAATAGAATATAATTAATTTTTATCTTTTTAACTTGATGTGACATATTCTTTATTTCTAATGAATGTCTCTTTGATACTTTATTTTTAATGCTTTCGATGTTCCAAATTCCAGATATTAAAATTTCTGGCAACCAAGAATATGTACATATAAAGAATGTGAAAACAGCAATAAAAGTAGTGATATACTCGAGTATATCGTGCATTGGGTAATATGGGGTTCCAATATGATATAAGTATATTGTTATTGCTATTCGAAACGAATTCACGATGAATATAATTATGGAGGAAATTATAAAAGTTAGTATTTTCCTCTTCCATATGTTTTTATTCATCCCCCTAATCTTATTGTGTGGAGCTATCAGGCATATTGCGAGAAATAACACTATTGCTGGATAAGGAGAACAACCAAGTGTGAAGTAAACCCCTACTGAGTCGGGAACTTGAAGTGTATAATTAGTATTCAAACTTATTGTGCAGATTTTACCTACAAATATGCTTGTTAAAATCCCAGCTGGAAAAATGTAAAGAGGAAAAAAATATAGCCAGAAGTAATTTGTAATCATAATAATACAGAATGCAGTTAAAGGACAAAATATAATGAATATGATACTACTCTTCCAAGAGAACCTGTAATTTATTCTTCGGAATTCAAGAGATATCATTTGTTATAACAATTCTTCGCTTTCAATTTATAATTTATTGCTCAGTTAGTAAAAACTATATTTTTGCGATGGGCGTAAAAAACATAATAAAGTCATTGAGAAATTATCTTAAATGGAATATTACCGTAAATTCTTGAATAGATCTTCTTGATTTAATTTCATTCTCGGTCTTACTTTAATTCAAACTCTATTAAGATCTTTTTGTTGAAGATAAGATCAAAGGAGATCCCTCAAAAAGTACAAATTTTATATTAGTATTTCCTAAAATTGAATAAATGTTAAAAATTAGTCTTAATTTTGATAGGAATAAGCTTCCAATATAAATTCAATTACCCTTTTACCATCATAAAAATCCTCTAAATAATAAATTTTTCTATTTATATAGATTTTGAATTAATTTTCTTTTTTTTTACAATTTTAAATATCTCAATGTATTAATATTCCTCAACAAATAGCTTTGGGGAATAAAAATGTTGACTAAAAGAAGTGAGTTCGAACGAAATGTTGGTAGGAACGTAAAAATTCAAGGCAAGATTTCTAATGTTATGTGGCAGCATTTTACAATAAATGCTAATGACCATCCATATATGCAATATATTGACGTAAATGAAACTTTTCAAATAGTTGCCTATAGCAAGGAAGAAATCACCTGTAAAACCAATGTTGAATTAACAGGAGAACTTATTAAGGTTGGAAATAAAGGAAATGATCCCAGATATAAAATCCATGATGAGTTTTTTGAATATCAAATAATAGTTGATTCCTGGAAATGCATTTAGATTTCTTTTATTATAAACTTATTTCTTATAAGAATAGGCTTCCAATACAAATTCAACCGCTCTTTTTCCATCGTGAAAATTAGGATTTTCTTGTTTTTTGTTTAATACACAATTAACAAAATGATTTATTAATTTGTGCTGTGGAATTATATTCGTATTACAGTATTCATTCAAAACTTCTTTAAAATATGAATTTCGTTTTAATTTTTTAGGTTGAAATGTGAAGGGTTTGTTGGATTGCAGATCTATCTTTAAAGTTCCTTCTGTTCCATATAATTCTAAAACTTCTGATGGATAAGAACACCATGAAACAGTAATATTCCCAAGTATTCCATTTTCAAATTTAAAGAGGACATTACATGTATCTTCATCCTTAATCTTCTTACAATTATTACTATCGTTATACCCTCCTATTTCAGTAAACTCTCCTATAAGAAATCGAAGTAAATCTATTGCATGTATTCCTAGATCCAACATAACACCTCCACCGGCCATTTTACTATCAAAAAACCATTTTTGTTCAGAAGATGCATGTCATGAAGTATAGGGACCACGATGCCCGAAAAAATAACGAATCAAATTAATCTCTCCAAGCACACCATTTTCTATTATTTCTTTGATATAAGGGATAACATCCATATACCTTTTCTGAAAAGATGTTCAACCGGGAAATTGACCTTTTATTAGAGAATAGTACTGAACTTGAAAATAAGGTTTATGGTTTTAATGAAGTCATGACTATTTCAACGATAGAGAATTTTATTGATCAGCTTCAGGAGTTCTTTCAATTTTTTCAAATACCTACAGATTATAGAACACTTATTTTCACCAAATTGAGATTTGAAGAAGAAATTCGCATTCTCTTTCCAGACGTCCAAATAGGGCATTATGGTATGAGTAGAGGTACCAATCAGTATGAGGAAGAAAGATAGCAAGAGAGTTTGCGGTCCAAAAATACATTTGTTTTCATTTTAAAAATTAAGCCATAATTCTTAAAGAGAGCCTTACATTTAATTGATTAATGAAGAAGGAACGGAAAAAGGCTTTTCTAAAGAACCTATTATTCTTCGTGGTTTTTTTAATTGGCTCTGTATTCTCTATAGCATTTCTTGTAGTCAAAGAATTTGAAAATTGGGTAGAATATCAGATTTCTATAAGTATAATGGTAACGATAATTATGTTTATGGGATTTTTTTTCTTTTCTGCGCTCCATTATGTAATTCGGAAAGGCTAAGCGCTTTTTCTGATTAAGATACGATTTACACTTTATTAATAGAATTAACAATGGCTTTTGTGAACGCTTTGACCAATTTTTTAGTTAGTACCGAATCCATACGAATAGATTTTGCGACTTCGACTTGAATTGTGTTTATTTGTTTTATATTATAAAACTGGTGAGTAATATATCCACCAGAATACGCTAAACTATATTCTGATTCTGCAAATCCATTATCAATGCTAAAATGCTTTGATATTTCTTCTTCTAATTGATGGCACCCCCAAAATTTCTCACAGGCTCTGCTCGTGCTATCTTGGATAAGATCAAGTGTTTGACCAAAGATGTGGCCAAAAATAACATCAGGATAATTTTTATATGGACGGGTAAATCCATGAAAATCTATCACCAGAGCTCTGCCATATTGAGCAAGGCAAGATTGAGAAAACTTAATTAATTGGTCGTGAAAGGCATAAAAAATTCCGTTCGCTTCTGTTGAAGACTTATTGAAAGCCAAGGACGAATGGGGCGGTCTGTTTAAATCTAACTTACTTCTGTGAACTTTTTTTAGAATGTAGTAAATATTAATTCCTTTTTTTTTTAATAGATTTATAATTAATTTTGAGATAAAATACGTATTCTTATCGGCGATTTTTGGGCCAATAATTTTATCTGGTATCCTTATAGGCTTTTTATACCCTCCGTGAGGGCAAGATAAAATCACAGGCGTGGAGCCTTCAGCGAATTCAAAATATTTGCGAAAATCCATTCAAGATAAAAAATTAAACATCGAATTAAAAAGTTTGATAAATGACTCCGAAGTTGATAAATGTAATCATATTAGGGCTTTTAAGTGTTTAAAATATCTAAGAGTATTTGTCGGATAATCTTTTAAGTTTTATGTTTTAGTTATAAGTACGGTTAATTGTTTACTTAATAATTATTTTCATAATGTTTTTTAAATTTGATAGTTTTTATTTATTACAATTTAGTATAATATAATGTTACCATTTAATTGAGGTATTGGATAGATTGACTATTGACGATTTGATAAGTTTTTTAAAAAAGAAAGGTTTTAGAGATACTTTAGAAGTCCTTATGAACTCTAAGGGCCACAAGATCGACAAGCACGCCTTCTATAGCGAACTAAACAAGTTCAGCTATTACAACTCATATTTTCGCGTTAAGGAGGACTTAATCGAACGAGGCTTGATTAAGATTGAGCAGAATAACAAAAAGAAATTCGTTAAACTAACCCCTAAGGGTTTAGATGTGTATAATAAGCTGGTAGAAATTAATAACTTAATAAATAACAAGTAGATAACACTTCTTATGCGTTTCTTAAAACTTTGTAAAAATTTTTTTAATCTTTCTTTCTTTTTTTAAACTATAGAATCTCTTTATTTATTAATTAGGAGTTAGGATATATTGATTTTTAAAAAACTAGTTGTTGGACCTTTGGGAACAAATTGCTACATCTTTGGCTCTAAAAAGACGAATGAACTTGTTGTAATAGACCCCGGAGGAAACGCGGATACAATTATTAAATCTATAGAGGAATTAGGTGGGAAACCAGTAGCAGTTTTGTTAACTCATGGACACTTTGATCATACTACAAAAGTTGGCAGGATTTTGCGCCAATATCAAATTCCATTGATGTATAGCAAAAAAGAATACGAATCTGGAACTTTCACCCAAAAGGAAGCTAACAGATGGTTAGTAGAAGGGGATATCATCAATGTTGGAGATATCGTTCTTCACACTTTAGAAACACCCGGACATAGTCCTGGCTCTTTATGCTTTTATTCAACCGATGTTAAAGAATTTAGTGGAAAGAAAATGGACGGAATATTATTTTCGGGGGATTTAATCTTCAATGGAAGCGTTGGTCGATCTGATTTTCAAGGTGGTGATCAAAATCTTTTATTTTCAAGTATTAAAAACAAAATAATGAATAATAAAAATCTAACCGATGACTTTATCGTTTGCTCCGGACACATGGGCCTGACGACAATAGGGGAAGAGAGAGCACACAATATGTTCAGAAAGTATTTCCTTTAGTTATTCAAGAGATATCTATATGATTATTGTTAAAAATAATAATAGAGTTATGTAAAGTTAAAATAATAAAAGAGAAATTTACTTTAGGATAATTAGAATAAGTTGTTCCTCTAAAGCAATCATCGTTTCTCCTTTCGATGTTTCTAAGCGTATAAATTTCAAGCCACCTTCTTTCAAAGCCTCGACCACTTGTTTACCTTTACCGATTAGCGACGTTACATAAGCAGAAATTTCTTCGCTAATTTCAATATCCATGTTGGAATCTATTGGTAAGCCACTTGAGTCGCAAATTATGACGCCACGAATACCTTCTCTTTCCTCAAAACGCCGTATGATAGCCTTGACTTCTTGACGATTAATCAAATTCTAATTTTCACCATTTAAACGTTAAATAAATTAAATTTTAAATTCTATGATATAATTATAATATATTCAATATTTAAAAAATTATCATCTTCTTTTAATTCTTTTAATAAGATATAAATAATTTAAGGGTAATTTGGAAAGTATTATCTGGACTAATTATACTAAAATAAATTTAAATTACTTTAAAATATATATATATTTAAGAATTTATTTGTACTAATTTAGATAAGCTAATTCAGAATTCATACCAATAATAAAAAAATAAAGAGTCGCGTTACTATGGTAGACAAAAAAGTTATTGAACAAAAATTGGCAGAATTATTTGATATCGTACCTGAAGCAGAAGGCTTAATTGCATCGGATCTTGATGGTAAAGTAATTGTAGGCCAAACTTTAACGGATATGGATCACAGTGGAATCGCAAAAAAATGCAGCGCAATAATAAAAGAATCTAATGAGCTTGGTACCAATACAGGAAAAGGAGCATTAAAGTCTGCCACTATCGAATTAGAAAGCGGATATGCGGTAATTGTTGGATCTAATACTGGGATACTAATTGCTTTAGCAGGATTGGATGGGAAAGCATCTCTTTCTCTTCTTAAAAGAAATTTAGTTTCGATTTCAAACTTATAACTTTATTTCCTCTTTTTTAAAATAAAAACTAAAAGAAGTTAAGATTTATTCTTTATCCTTAAGACCTTTCTCTTCTAATAATGAATCTAGATCAGTCGCAGGTTTAGGTTTTTCTTTTTCTTCGACTTCTTTTTTTTTAAGTTTCTTTTTACCTAGTTTTTTTGGTTTTTTCGTCAAAGGTTCTAATATTTCTTCTTCCGCTTCTTCTGGTGGTAGTTCGCTTACAGATACATATTTTCCTCTCCTGGTTCTGGTTTTAATTGGTTCTTCGAAAGGAGTTTCGATTTTCTTGATTGTTCTTCTAATGTAAATAACCATTACTGCCCATATCACCACGAAAATACTAATCATTATTAATGTAAAAAAGCTGATGATTAAGTTATCGAGAAGAGCGTCATAGATATTAAACATTTCAGAGGCTTGAAATGTTACTTCCTCTAGGGTAATTTCATTTCTTGCCTCGATCGATACTGAAATGCTCATCTGATCGATAGCTGGTACATCAATTTTTATCAATATCTCCGAAGTCTCTCCCGGCTTAAACTGTGCTAGCGTCATATAATCTATCTGCACTATACTATAAGTTAAAGTGGGAGAAATTTGAATAGAAATATTAGGGCTCAGCACATTAAGCTCAGAATCACCTATATTACTTAAAGTTATCTGTATCGTCGATTGACCGTTTTTAAACATTTGATCTACGTTCGAAGTTATATGTACGGATATGTTGTTAAATGCTCGAAACATTGAAACTGTAATGTTATGCGAATTTGCTAAAGTATATTGATCCCCTTGCCAAGTTAACCGAAATTTAAACTGGTCTTCACTCGGTAATAATGAAGTATCGATTTCAAAATTTGTTGATCCATTAATATCGGTGATTTGAGTTGAAAGGTTTTCCCATAAATCAGTATCCAAGAATTGGAGCGTAATATTTTTATTCGGAATTTCGTCACCAAACTCAGTACTTAAAACAGAGCTTATATTAAATTTTTGCCCGTATATTGGCGTATTGGGATTAATTACGGTATCTGCGAACTTGCTATTTATTTTCAGGGAGAACGAGCTAATGAATTGGTTATAACTGCTAACGAAATTTTTATCATATATATTAATTACGAATGTTGTTTGATTTGGTAAGTATAAACATTCGTCTCTTTCGAAGGGTTTTAAGATTGAAGCGCCTGTAATATCAATATTAGATTTCAAAGCAATTATATAACCTTCAAACTCAGCTTGAGTGCTATTTATAAGTAATGAATACTCGTTACTATCAAAAGTATCAACTTCATGACTTTCTCCGCTGTACTCTAAAAATAATGTAATCTTCGTTTTTGCTCCTCCTTTTCGAATAGGGGCATTGACACCTTGCCAAACTCCATCTCCAAACAGGGTAGGTATTGTTAGATCAACAAAAAACTCTTGTGCATCGTCACCATTAGGATCAATACTAGGATTTAACGTTTTAATCCCCGTAGTTTTTTCAGCAATAATCCATTCTTCATTAGCTAAAGATACCAATTGAACGTTTAATTTCAAGTTTAATTCAAGAAATCCGTGTAAATTGCGAATTCGAGTGCCAATTCTAACATCTTCGTCAGGATTCAAGATTGTTTCATTCTGCAAAAAGGTTTCTACTAGTATCGGTATTTTCTCATTGTTTACTATATGAATAAATTCTTGATTAACATCAGAGTCATTAACAGCGTAAAAATCTGGGTAGTACCCATCATCTGTAACATTTACGGTAGCAATTAATATTGAATATTCTTCGTAAACTCTATCTACGATTCCATCTAGTATGTTTTGGTCAAAGGTTGGTTCGTAAAAGAAATCGTTCATATCGACATCGTAAGTATCAATATATAATTTTAACTTTTGACATCCAATTGCGGAACCGTTCTCCCAAAAGAAGCCTAAATAATAATTTCCTAGAAGAGGTGTATCTTGAGCAACATCTAGAATTGTTTGGTTGTTAAAATCATATTTAAGATAATTACCATCGATGACTCCAGCTCCAGAATTCAGTTCAGCTCCTGGAAATTTAGTGCTATTATTAGGATAAAATAAAATTACATTTGCGTTTCCGGTAGAAGGTGGTGTACCACCAGGTCCTTGAATATCAAGACTAGTAGAAATGCTATCTCCATACATAAAACCATTGGTTTCCCATAAATTAGTGTTATATTTGATATAACTATGCGTATTGTATATAGCGTTGCTACTAGTTAAAGCTAGAGAATATAAACCGCTAATACCCTTGACTACATCGCTAGAAACAGCTGTAAAATCGTATGAGGGTCTGGAGAGTAGACTTCTTTCCCCACCTGTTTTGTTCAAAACCTCACTATAAATATCAATGTAATTAGGATTTGTCAAATTGTGTGCACTATAATCGTTAGGATATACGAACCAAAATTCTTGGAAGTTCCAATCGTTTAGGTTCGGATCTGCGAAGTTTAGCGTGAAATTTAACTGCCATTCAGGAGTTGTATCATACGATACATTATAGTAACTAATTGCGTTTTCTATCCAATATGCCCTTGCCGTATAGCTTACATTGAATTCAAATCCTTGGATGATGCTTCGATTCCATGAAAGATCTATTGGAAAATTGAATGAACCATCATTAACAATTTCAGTTGTAAAGTTATTAAGCCATTGACCTAATCCCCAAGTTAAAGATGAACTTATGTCATAAGGAGGATCGCTAACAATTCGATCACTTATTGGTATATCTTGAATTTTTAAAGTATCTTGACTATCGTAAGGATTAGTAAAATCTGAAGGCATATATGCCCTTGTTACGTTCAATTTGAATGCTGCTGCATCTAATTGTTCGGAGAGATATGTTGGTAATGAAGGTACTTGCTTTGTAGCAATACCCCATGTAGTGCCCCCGTTAGTAGAAGTTCTTAATTGATGATCTATTTGAGAATCTGGATCACCGTAAGTTTGCCTGGGAATCGTTACTAAGCTATATATCTCTTCTGTGCGATTCGATTTTATCACTACAAAATAGTTGTAAAGTTGTAGGTTTTGAGTATTTACTGGATTAAATTCGAAGTAAGCTAAAGAATCCCCATGGTATTCGTTAAAATCAACTATCATCGAATCAATAGGTTTAGCATTATCAGGTTTTAGATTATTTGAAGCTAAATTTAGTTGAGTTCGTGGTATTGTAGCATTCGCTTCGTATAATGTAATGTTTAACTCTGCGTTCACAGCTTCGCTAAGGTCTAAAGTTCTAATCCAGGCGTAAAAACCGTTAATCGTCGAACTTTCTCCCTTTAAATCAAACTCTAAAGCTACTTGCTTGCTGTCGGTGATGGGTAAATCAAATCCATATGTAGACGCCATTTCGAAATCTCTTAGTGTAAAGACAAAATCAGTAGAATCGTATTTTTGGAGATAAAATTGTATTTGACTAATATCAGAGGCGTTAATGTAGTTTAGATTTTCGTTGACGAATCGCTCTTCGAAGGGTTGAGTTCCTAAACTGTAATTTATAAACATCCTATCACTTACATTTTTCCAAGTAGTGTCAGAAATATCGAACATTTTTAAGGTTAAAAAGGCACTACTATTAAGGCTACTCGAAAATTTTGAAATTAAACCTAATATCAGGGATCTGTCGAAATTAACATCGAATAAAAATCCATCGTAGATAGTACTAGCAAAATTTGAAGAAATTGTAAAATTCAATATACCCGCCGAAGATTCTAATCGTAAATTATTAAAATTTATAGGATCAAGATTAGTTCCAGTATTAATACTCATAGAGGAAGTACCTTCATTATACACAAATTTTATAAAATCATCTGCATATAACGCACCTGTGTCTTCAATTACATAGTCAGTTGTGAAGTTGTTCTGGAAAGTGAAATTGAAATTCCCGTATGTCAGGTACGTTGTGTCTGTAGTTGACATAGAAGGAATGTCAAAAGATTCTTGATTATTATCGTTAGAAAAAGAACTATTTAACGCGTAAATTCTAACGTCCTGATTGTCTCCTGAACCTGTTATATAGTAATCTGTTAGGTACGGGTCAATATCAGAAGACTTAATATTATTATCGTTATTTAACCAATTTTGTTCTTGGTTATTATTTACATCAAAATTAAAATTACTAAAAAGCTGAATATTTACTAACAGCATAGAGATCATAAATATGCTTGCCACTATAATTCTTTTAACATCCTTTTTTCGTCGTTGAATCAAAAAAACCAACCGTTATTGTCAATATTTTAGTTATTAAATAATTTAAGAATATTAAAATTTGCCAATTTATATTAAATTTATTCGATAGATTACTAAATGACGAGATATTCAAAATATATAATACGATAAAAAATTAAATGTGAAGATGGTTGAATTAGAGTATGAGTGAAGAATTCATTTTAAACAAAATTGAGCAAGAAAAAGAAGAATATATCGAATTCTTGAGGAAACTTGTACAAGCCGACTCAATAAATCCACCTGGAAACGAAAAAAATGTTGCTTTAATAATCGAAGAATTTTTGAAAGATGTAGGGGTCAAAACCGATGTTTTCCCATTTGGGAATAATCGTGCCAATTTAGTAGCGTATTTAAACGATTCCTTTGATGGAAGAAATTTGTTATTTAATGGACATATGGACACCGTTCCTCCCGGTTCCGAAGAAGATTGGAAATATCCACCTCTATCTGCTTTAGTTAAGCGAAACAAGCTTATTTTTGGTAGGGGCACTACTGATATGAAAGGCGGGTTAGCTGCTATGGTTATTGCCTTAAAAATTTTAAAAGAGTTGAAGATAGAAGATACGGGAAATTTAATTCTAAACGCCGTTGCTGATGAGGAAACAGGGGGAAAATTTGGGACTGGTTGGTGTATCGATAATCCATTAAAGCCTATAAAGTGTGATTTTGCGGTGATAGGGGAACCAACAGATTTTAGTCCGCTTACGAAAGTAATTCATGTAGGGGAAAAGGGGCATCTTATCATAAAAATAAAAACATGTGGGATTTCAGGTCATTCTTCGTTCCCCGCAATAGGTAAAAACGCAATTTATATGATGAGCGAAATCATTGAAAAACTTGATAAAATTGACGACTATATCCCTAAAAGCGAACCACCAATTAAATTGGAAAAACTCAAAAAATTAATAGCAAATTCTTTTCCAAGCGAAGATCTTTTCAATAGAATCTTAAACGAACAACCTGAAATTCAAAGCTTACTCCAATCTCTTATTAGTTATTCAAAAGCGCTTACCATGATAAAGGGGGGAATTAAAGAGAATGTAATTCCCGACTCTTGTGAGGCTATTCTTGATGTAAGACTTTTACCAAAACAAAAAATCGAACCTATTATAGAGGCTTTAAAGAAACTTATTAGGGATGATGTAGGATATTTGGTAAAGGATGATTCAATTAGTCCTCCGGGGGAAGTTTTTGTTGAGATTGAAGTAGTAACAGCTTCTGAAGGCTCTTATTGGGAAAATTGGGAAGAATCAGTCGATTTACGTGATTTTTATAAGCTTGTTGAAACGATCTACGAGAAAAAACCATTTTATTTTCTTATGCCCGGTTCTGCTGATGCGCATTATATGCGTAATGACGGATATTGTCTACAAACTATCTTATTCGGACCTGGCAAATCAAGAAACGCTCATGCAATTGATGAAAATATTGAAATCCTAGATTTTATCCGAGCTATTAAAGTTTATACAATCTTTGCTTATAGATTTCTTACCATAAAATAAAGAGATGTAAAGTAAACAAGAAAGTGCAAGATTTAGTAAAGATAGAAGACTGCGTTATTCTTATAGATTCTTCAAGATCTATGGTAAGGAAGGACTTCAAACCAAATCGATTATTGGTTGCATTAGAAACCGCAAAAAAGTTTATTCACGAGAAATTCCTAATAGATCCTAAGGATCGTATAGCGATAATTTCATTTGGGACAAATGTTGCTAAATTGAGTCCATTTAGTCATGAAGAAGAAAAGCTGATAAAAGCTTTAAACAGAATTCAAATTTCTGGGAATGGTTCGCTTAACGACGGCCTCGCATTTTCAGTTCAATTTTTAGTTGCAGAGGTGCGAAAATTAGGAGGAAAAACAAATAGAATATTCATCATCTCGGATAACAAACTAGAATATAGTGAAAAAATTCAAAAAATAATTGATATTGCAAAAGGTTTGGGAGTTTATATTGATGCGTGTCAATTAGGGAAAACACAAGACAATTCTCAAAGCATTTTAAAGAAGATAGCTAAAATCACTGGAGGAAAATTTGGCTTCTTTAACAATTCAAAAGCGTTATTAAATGCGGGAGCCTCATACGCTTCAAAAAAAGAACTTAAAGAAAGTACCGATTATTTTTCACCTGACAAAAAAAGCGATATAGCTCCTTTAATTAGCGAAATTGCCTTACAACTGAGAAGACCCAACGTATTAGATATTCGTTTAATGATGAGCAGCAAAGAACGAGGGCAGGAAAAATGCCAGATTTGCCATTCTGTAAAAGCTCAAATAACAGGAGCCGATTTTTATAGCGAAGGGCGATACTGCCCATCTTGTGAAAGACCAATGCATCTTTCTTGTGTTGCCACGTGGGCAAAGAAAACAGAATATAAGGAAAATGTATTTAGATGCCCGTTTTGTTTTTTCTTACTTGAACTCCCTCCTAGCGCGTCAAAATTAGTCGAAGACAAAGTTGAAGTGGAAGAACCAAAAATAAAATTAATTGATGAAAGCGGGATAAACGTCACAAAAATGACTCAGATTCCAGAAGTTGAAATCGAAAATATCGATGCGTCTTGTACTTATTGCCATAGCATATTTTTAGGTGATTATAATGTATTTCAATGCGAAAAATGTGGAGCTTATTACCACGAACCGTGCTTAAATAAAATGCATAACGAAATCAATGCGTGTAGAAATTGTGGAGCACAGATTACTTTCAAATGAACAAACAATACTCGACTTCTTTCTCTCACATAAAGTTGAAATACTAAAGTAGATTACTTTAACAATCATTATAAGTTATTATATATATAAGAAAAAACTCACGCTCGTCCAATCAAAAGAAGGAGGTAATACAAGATGTCGAAGAACGATGTTACTAAATGGGTAATTACTTCAGCATGGCCTTATGTAAATGCTATACCTCATTTAGGGAACATGATTGGAAGCGTCTTGTCCGCTGATGTATTTGCGAGGTTTTGTAGGCTAAAGGGAGACGAAGTTGTATTCGTTTCTGGATCCGATTCCCACGGAACACCCGTCGCAGTAGCGGCTAAACAACAGAATGTTCCCACAAAGGATTTAGCAATCAAGTATCATAAGATAATCAAAAAATTATTTGAAAAATGGCAAATCTCCTACGATAACTACACGATTACCCACAATCCAACTCACATCGATTTTGTACAGAACTTCTATTTAGATGTTCAGAAAAATGGATATGTACTTGAAAATGAATTAGAAACGCTATATTGTGAGAGTGATAAGCTTTTTCTTCCCGATCGATTTGTTGAAGGAGTGTGCCCTCATCCTCATTGTGGATACGAAAACGCAAGAGGTGATCAATGTGATAAATGTCAAAAATTGCTCACGCCTTTAGAGTTAATAAAACCTCGTTGTGCGATATGTGGCAATACACCTGTACTACGCAAAACAAAACACTGGTATTTGGATCTTCCTAAATTACACGATCAATTGAAAAGTCTAATAAACCAAAACGAAATAATTCCACAGAATGCAAGACAGATGTGTCTTAATAGCTTAGCAGAAGGTATTCCTGAGAGAGCTATTACTAGAGATTTAGAGTGGGGAATTCCTGCGCCCTTTGAAGGTGCTGACAATAAGAGTATTTACGTTTGGTTTGAAGCTGTATTAGGTTATGTTTCTGCTGTAAAGGAATGGGCTGATAATATCGTTAAAGACGAAAAAAAATACGATTACTTCTGGAAAGATCCAAACACGAAAACAGTATTTTTTATTGGAAAAGACAATATCATTTTTCATCTAATCGTGTTCCCTGGGTTATTATTAGCTTTCAACGAAAATAAGAACGATGGCGAGAAATTAACGCTTCCTTACAATGTATCTTCCACAGAGTTCCTAATGTACGAAAACGACAAATTCTCTAAATCGCGAGGAATTGGAATCTGGATCGATGAAGCGTTAAACTTAGCTCCCCTAGATTATTGGCGCTTTACTTTAGTATATAATCGCCCAGAAACGAGTGATACCTCGTTTTTATGGTCAGAATTTGAAAATAACATTAAAACCTTAAACGATAACATAGGTAATTTTATTCACAGGACCTTAACTTTTATCGATAAACAATTCAAAGGAGTTATACCGAAAAAGTTAGAGTACGATGACACCGACAAAAAGTTCATCGAACTTATAAATAAGGTTGGTTTAGATATTGGAGAGAGTATAAGCAATTTTAAATTAAGAAAAGCGCTAAGAGATATTGTTAATTTTGGAAAAGAAGGGAATGTTTATCTTAATAATAAAGCCCCTTGGCATTTGATAAAAACAGATAAAAGTGCTGCAGGACATGTGTTTAATGTATGCGCTCAAGCTGTTTACGCGTTTGGTGTTTTATTAAGTCCATTTATTCCCGGAACTGCGGAAAAGATATTGTCCTATTTAAATATACCTATGGCGAGCGATTTGAAATGGGATACGATTAACGAGAGCTCTGTAAAAGAAGGACAAAAAATTAAACGACCAGAACCTCTCTTCCAAAAACTCGACATTAGCGAAATTAAGAGTAAACTTGAAGAAATTAAAGAAAATAAAGATAAAATAGGTGGTAAAGAATTGGTTTCTTACGAAGAATTTAAAAAATTAGATATAAGAGTAGCACTTATAGAGAGCGTGGAAAAAGTTCCAAGAGCAGACAAATTATATAAACTCTCTATTACTTTAGGAGACGAAAAGAGGACTTTAGTTGCGGGTTTAGCGGAACAATATAAAGTAGAAGAATTAAAAGGTAAAAAGATCGTAATATTAGCTAATTTAGAGCCGAGAAAATTAAGAGGGATTCTAAGCCAAGGGATGCTTCTTGCTGCGGTTGATGGAGATATCGTTTCTGTTCTAACGCCTGATAAGGAAATCTCCTCAGGAGCGAAAATAGAATAGTCTATAACTTCAAAGAAAATATTGGATTTAATCGAGCGATAACTTCGCCAAGCTCCAATTGAAGAGTTTTAAGTATTACATCTCTTCCTCTGTACTCGAATTGTAGATCCTTTACATTACGGACAATTTTTAACTTACTAATATCTTTTATTAATTCACAAGCAAAATATCTCTGGTATTTGTATTCTAACACTTTTTGCACTCGGCTAATGTCAGGTAACAGATATCCCCCTCCGTGGGGCAACAAATTAGCATTCATTAATAGGTCGAGTAATTCAAAATTTTCTGCTCTTTCTAAAAATCCATTATTTTTTAAAGTAGTCTTAGAAAAACTTTTGCGTCCTCTAAAAAGGTAGCCTGCTAAATCTGCTCGTAATGTGGTTGGGAAGACATTAGTTGAGTTATCATCAGTGCAGTTGCTACCTAAATACATATTATTGTAATCTTTCAAAAATTGGTGAGGAGTATTACAAATTACTTTATAATCAGAACTGAATAGATTCATAGCAATTATCTCTCTTTTTACATTTGAAAAGTTTATAGCCTTCTTGTTAAATTCGAGATATTCTTTTGCATCTGAGTCTAACAGGAGAAATTGATTTCCAAATTCAGTAGGCTCTTTAATTGCCCGATCAATTAAAGATTTTGAACTGTCGATGTATAGACCTAAACCGTACCTATCATCGCGAAATTCCGGAGCAGAACCGTGTATCATAAAAATAAATGGAGGTAACTCTATATCTGAGAGATTTTTTGTTTCATAACAATTAATAAAGTGATTAGATATCCCATAATCCCAATTTAATAATATGTCTCCACTATATAATTCTGTACTCTTTACGCTGTCTATTTTTTTTATGATCTCGTACGCATCTGGCAATTCATCTAACCCACCTGCCAATATACCACAACAATTTGGTTTAATATTTAAAAAAACGATTTTGTCGTTTCCAGACCCCCAATTTAACCTTCCACCATACCCAAGCCCGGAATTCCATCGAAAATTGTTCCTTGAAATCGTTTCATCAGGAGACGAGATAAAGGTTGCTTTAGGTTCAAATCCATATCTTTCTTGAATGAGTTGAAATTGCGCTAAACCGTATTTCAT
The DNA here is from genome assembly GCA_013375495.1 of Promethearchaeota archaeon. The sequence continues at coordinate 7,731 of JABXKC010000038.1, read as the reverse complement.
ATTCGCTCTGCATAGTTTCGAAGCGCCATCGTTTAAACCTGTAGAAAATATGAAATCATTTGCTCGTTGAAGTAACTCTAATTTAGACAATTCGGAAATTTTATTGGATAACCTAATTGAACCCATTCTACTTAATAATTAGATACTATTATATTTATATATACGATAGTATGATTAGTTGTTAGGTAAAAGTGATCTTGATTTATTTATAATTATGAGCGGCATAGATAACAAAGTTTTATTCGATTCAGTGAAAGGGATACAATTAGACGGAGAATTTGAAGGTTCAATAATTACACGGTGTAAAGATGACAACGATTCTATTATCTTTTCCGATAATCTAAAAATTTCGAACTCGGAAGGTATTTTTATAACTGATGGTTTTAGAGTAGGCTTTGAATTAAATTACAATAAAAAGGTTGCTTTTTCTCGTAAAATTGAAGCTCAATGGTACGAGGATTATGAGTCCATTGAATATTCAATATTAATTTCAGAGGATATAATGCAAATTTACGACGAAGGACAATTCTCAGACGCTTTCCCTTACACACTAAATAAACTCAATACAGCAGCTCTTTATCTGGATGATTATCATTATGGTATCAACCATTTAGAATTTTTCAAGGAAGAAATGCTTAGAAACCCAGTAGCTCTCGTTGGTAACGGAGTTATCGTTGCGGATAGAGTAGTTATCGATGAAAGAATTGATCCCGTATTTTACGATTGCTTAATCGTTGGACGAGATAAAAAAGAGGATCTTTCGGTTTCTTTTGAGCCTTACATGAATGTCAAGAAATCGTTAACCGATGTAAAATATATCATTATTTTAGGAATAGAAGAATTGAAGTTATAAAAAGAAGTCGCATGATATTACATGAAAATAATGAGGAAAGATTACTCAACATAATAAGATGGGGAAATAATCCGTTCAAAAAGTTTGTAAGTACCAGTGAAATCAAAGAAGAATTAGATTTAGTGAAATCAAGGGATAATCTTATCAAAAACATCAAATCTATTGTAAAACAAAACAGTAATTTTATCCTTCCAATCGTAGGAGACGTTGGATCCGGAAAAACTCATCTCTTTTGGGCTCTAAAAAACAATCTTTATTATTATAACGCTTTCTACATTTCGCTAGAATCGGTTTATAAAAAGTTTTTTTACAATATTTACTCTGAATTCATTGAAAGTCTGGGAATAGGGCCTTTAAAATTCGTTGTAAATCAATTATGTGAAAATTGGGGCGCTTTAGAAAAAAAATATGGGTTTTTCCACGTAGTTGATATTGAAAAAGTAAAGCAGACAGCCATCAAACAATTATCTACAAAATATAGCGAAATAGAACCCGAAACCTTAATTGATGCTATAAATGGAATTACAACTCATCAATTAGATCCGTACAAGAAAATTGAAGCTGAACGATGGTTGTTAGGAAAATTAATGGATGCAAAAGAACTATCAACTTTAAACCTCTCTCAAGATCTTCATAAAGGTAAAAATGCTTATATCCTATTGAGATTACTTATTGAAAACTCTAAATTGGGAACGATTCTATTTATTGACGATTTTGAAAAAATTATTAAGATAATGCTACCAGAAGACGAGAGCTCCGAAGAAGTATTCGACCCAAGTTGGCTATATGGGCCTGAAATGTCTCCAAACGATATCGCTTCAGAGAAAATCTTCAATAAAATAATTCAATTACAGCAAATTGAGGGATTACGCATAATAATTACATTGAAATCGATTGAATCCTTAGAACAAATCAAGAAAAAATATCAAGAATTAGATTCAGAATTGTTGTCATTAATAAGAGAACCTCTGTTTTTAAAGGATTTTAGTGAGGATGACATTTTTGAATTTTACACGAACACTATGAGTAAATTCTATGATAGTATTGAAAGCAACGAATTGACACAAGCTTTTGAAGATCCCTATTTCCCGTTAAATAAATTCACGTTAAAAAGTATTTTCGAACACACTCATGGAAATCCTAGGGCAATTATAAAAATTTTGATTAAGCTTTTTAACGAGCTCATTGATGATGAAGAAGATCTTGAATTCATCTTAAAAAAATACGGAAATCTTGATAATTAACAAGTTAAAAATCAATTTAGACTCGATTTATTTTCTTCTTCGGGTTCTTCTTCTTCATTTGCCTCTTCTGAATCTTTTAGTTCTTCAGTATCTTCTATTTCGTCTGCAATTAACTTCTTATTTTTAAGGTAATTTTGAAATTCCCAATCAGTTACTTTATTAGAATCGAGCGCACCACTATTTATAAGATAGGTTTTGAAATCGGTCACAATTTGAATGACTTCTTCTTGCTTGAACAACTTCTTCACTATCAAACCTTTTTTCTCTAATACATACTCTGAATAAAACCAATAGAAGATTATTGTAATCAATAAAGCTATAAAATTATTCGTCAAATTTACTTGGCTACGACTTGTATAAGTTCCAGAAATTGAACCTGCTCCAGTTATCATTACGATTTGACCTTCAATATATATTAATGTGAAAGCAAATAGAAAAAAGGCTAAATTGTTGGGATTAAAAATCCGAAATTTAAAAGTTCTGCTACCTAAACCTCGAATAACTAAAACTGCAGTAAAAATCATCAATAACACATCGATAACTGCCCGAAAAGCATCAATACCTAATGCTTCAGTAACACTCCTAAAAGAATTAATAAAACTAAATGATCTGTACCAGGCAATTAACCATATCAAAATGAAAAAGACCGAGGAAAATATATTGTGAGTATCATTTTTCATGCTTTTTATGTGTAGAAAAACCAGTCGGTAGGAAATTAAGAGGATCAAAATATACATCGCGATATTCCATCCATTAAACCACCAGAGAGGTTCTAAAGAATCACCTGGATTTTGAGGTTTAAAAAACGGTATGAACGCAAAATATGTTCCCAATTGAGTTAAAACTGGTATTAAAAGAGCTAGTATTAAAAACACTACGCTAAAGACCTTATTTCTATTTGATTCCCTATTTGGCAGAATCTTAGAATTTGCTCTCTCGGAGATATTTTCAAAACTAGACTTCAGAAAAAAGATTTGAGCCATATTCCACCCAAAATATATTAAAATAAAAAAACCCGGAAGAATGTAATCCCATCCCAAAAATTGAATAGGAATCTGGGTGGAATTCCCAAATAAAAAATACAACAGAATTATAATAACACTAAAACCTAAAGAACCAACAAAAATCAGTGTTTTCTGTTGATCTAAGCTTTTTGTAAAAAGATATCGATCAAATTTAGAATTAACGCCAAGAAACATCAGGATAATGAAAGACAACGAAAAAGCAGTAGCTAAAAATAATCCAATATTGCCTAAGTTTGTGCTACCTAAAAAGAAAAACAGTATTAGGATTAGAACTTCAATGAAAAAGAAAATAGTATATGCGATATGACTTGGACTAAAAATTTTATGAAAATATTTATCGAGTTTACCGGCTATTTTTGAGCGGGTCATTGGATCAGGCATAAAAAGTATACTCCATCCTATCTAAATTAGATATTACAATTTCTAAAATAATTAATATATGATATGAAAGATAGCTACTTAAGATTTAATATTAACTACTATGTAAGGTAAAATAGAATTTACTCCTTTTATATCAATTTAAAACTTTCGACTATAGGGAAAGATTATACCATAAATTTAAATAAACATTAAGTTCATAATTTCTTATAAAAAAATTTAATATAATAGGGTAAAATTGAATGAAATCAAATAAAAAACAACTAGCATTTTTAATAGTAATCTTTCTGTCCATTTCAGCATTTAGTCTTACTGTTAATGACTCGAATCTTAATTCTGGTAATAACATAAACCTATTTCATAATCAGTTACCGAAATCTTCGGCAGTATTAAATACAACAATTATAATTGATGATACGATCCCCGCACAAAATTGGGAAACTAGAAAGTCTGAAGGAGTTTGTACTGGCTCAGGGACTGCAGGTGATCCTTATATAATCAGTAATCACTTATTTAATATTACTGTGGGAGGCGATTGTTTAGAAATAGTAAATTCACGTAAACATTTTAGGGTTTTAGATTGTGACTTCATAACCACAGGGCTTTCAGCAGCGATCTATTTACAAAACAACACAAACGGACGAGTTCAAGGTAACCATATTACAAATATTTTTGGAGGAATTGTTATCGATAATTGCAGTCAAATTACCTTTACTGATAATAACATAACTTTGTGTGGTTTAAGCGTTATCGTTAGCGATTCAGATAATCTAGTTTTTAATTTGAATTTAGTTGATCAAACAGCTTTTGGTTCGGGCATTGATATAGATAATTGTGTGGATTGTACATTTACTCAAAATACAGTTACTGAGGGTGTCAGTGCAGGAATATATCTTGATGGGAGTAATCGAATTACTTTTGATGATAATATAATTTTCAACAACACTAATGGAATCGTTGGCCTTAATTCAAATGATACTGTAATTGAAGGAAATACAATCGGACCAAATAGTGCTGATGGTATATCTTTAAGTGGATGTTTGAGAGGGAATATTCAAAATAATGACGTGAATGAAAATGACGGATATGGTATGGCGATACTTACATGTAATATGTTTACTATAAAGCTAAACACATTAACTCACAACGATTTTGGTATTTTCTTGGATTCTTCTTCTACATTTAATGTAGTTTCTAAAAATACGGCCAATGATAATACTAATAATGGGATTCATGCTGAGGGATGTGATTACAACGAATTTAGAGATAACATCTGCAACAATAACGATGTAAATGGTATTTACATCGTAGGTTGTGATCATAGTTTAGTTTCCGGTAACACCGCTTTTAATAATACATTAACGGGAATAAGTTTAATATCAGAAGTAAATATGACACTATTGAATAACATTGTATACAACAACAAAGAGAGTGGTATACTACTAAACAATATTGATCAATCAGTAATAGAAGGAAATAATGCTCACGATAATAATTGGGATGGAATTAGGATTCAAAACAGTTGTCGATATAATATTATTAAAGGCAACATAGCACGTTATAACAACTTAAGCGGATTCTATTTATATAGTAATACTGATAACAACCTCCTTTATGAAAATACAGCATCTTATAATACTGAGCACGGAATCTATTTAGAAAGCGCTGATGATAATTTTATTACGTCAAATATAGCAAATTCTAATGTAATGAATGGGATACATCTATTAAATAGCGCTGGTAATTCCATAATGAGTAATACTGCTAATAATAATAATAATGGAACATACCTGGACGCGAGTAATAATAATATTGTTTTCAATAATATATTTCTTGGAAACGGCGTTTGTTTTAACGAAACAGGGAGCACAGGCAATCTATTTGAAAACAATATATGTACATCAGCAGAACTTCCTCCTGTTCCGTTTGATCCTTTCATTCTAGGATTAATTATTGGTTTAGTTATCGGTTTTGGAGCTTTAGCTGCAGTTTTGCTAATATTCTTATTACGAGGAAGAAAGAAGTAAGAAATCTTTTTTCATCAAATTTCAAATTATTTTTTTTTATTTTTTTCCTACTACACCAACATATACGACAGTTTCAATTTTTCCATCTATATCAAGAAATTTGTTTAACTCATCGTCATATAACGCACCAATCGTACAAGCTCCCATACCAAGCGCTTGAGCAATTAAATAAAAATTCTGTCCAATGTGCCCTGCATCTAAATAGATGTATCTATAACACCTCTGTAAATACTTCCATTGAGAGCGTCCTATGATTGCCGTCCAAACAAAATTAATCGCTGAAGTAAAGGATATGTTTTGATCTAGGCACCCTCTCGTGACCTCCCCTCGAAAATCTCCTTCTTTTAAGAAATCTAGCGAATGCTCTTTAATGTAATAATGGTACAAACCTCTTTCTAAGCTCGTTACATTATTAATTACAGGGTAAATTTCTATAGGATACAATCCACCCGCTGAAGGCACCGTTCTAAAAGCATATTGCGGAAAAATCCTATTTAATCCTGACATACCAAAGAGAAAGAGACTAAGCTCCATAAGAGAAATCGGTTCAGTGGTGAACTCTCTGGTTGAGTGTCGATTTTTAATTACGCCCCAAAATGGAATAGTTGGATCAAATTCAGGTTCTGGTAGCTTTATTTTTTTAATAGCATCTGAATATACTTTATAGGTTTTAGGTTTTTTTCCCCAATCTAGAACATGCCTTGGTAATTTATTTCTTATGTATTTAGACTTCTGCTGAAAATTGTCACCATACTTTTCATAACCATTTTCCATATGTTTAACTGATACAACTAAGATTAAAAACTTTAAAGTAATATTTTAAAAAAATGCTAATTCCTAATATAGAAAAATTAGGAAACATTACATTATCTACTTTAATATGGCTAAAAAAAGAAAAAAACGCGTAAAACGAGGTCATCCAATAGCAATTCTTATTGGATTACACGATAATGACGCGATATTTTGGAGAATCTTCAGTGAGACAATTAGATTGCACTTAAAAGTCAATCGCGGAAGGAAGCGAAGAAATCAAGATAAGAAGCAATTATTTCATTTTCACGAGGAAATCGTTAACATATTAAGACCTATAATTAAAGAAGGTATCAGAAGCGTAATATTACTCTCCCCTCCAAAAAAAGACTATTCAGATGAGTTTCTTGATCACATTACTAAGCATCATTCGTGGTTGTTAAAAAAGGGGGATAACCAAGTTGTTTTTTCTAAGATAACTGGCAATCAAGCGAAGACTCAAAAGGATGTATATTACCTAAAAACACAGGATCATTTTAAAGATATAGTTAATAAAACTTCCAATCAAGAGGGATTGTTGATATTAGCAGAACTGGCAAAGATTATAAATAAAAATGAAAAGTTCTCAAAGATTCTTTATACGTGGAAAGAAATCGATCATGAGCTTAAGCTTATAACAAAAAATCCTAATTTGCCTAAGCCAAATTATATTACTCTCACTGAAGAATATCTAAAAAATCCAAAAAATAGAAACAAAACTTATCGCATTTTACAAATCGCAAAAAACCTTGAGATTAAAACTAAAATTGTCAGTAAAGAATCTGAAGCAGGTGCTATCATAGACCAATTTGGTGGATTAGTCTGTTATTTTTAAAGACATATGTTAAAAAGAGAGTATACATTTTAAAAATCAATTAGGAATTAAATTAAATAGGGAATAAAATGATATATCGAAAATTTGGGTCAATAGACTGGAAGGTATCCGCGCTTGGACTTGGAGCCATGCGACTTCCTACAAAAAAATTCTTACCCCGAGTAGATTGGGACGAATCAATAAAGTTAATCCGTTATGCAATCGATAAAGGAATAAATTACATTGATACGGGTTGGATTTATGGCCTTGGAGCAAGCGAAAAAGTGCTGGGAGAAGCATTAAAGGACGGATATAGAGAAATGGTTTTCCTCGTCACAAAATTACCCATGTTCCTTGTTCGAAAAACAGAAGATTTTTACAAATATCTCAACCAGCAATTAAAAAGCCTCCAAACTGACTACTTAGACGCTTACTTTTTCCACGGTCTATCGAGAAATTCGTTTAAGAAAGTAAAGGAATTAAACTTAATTGAAAAGATGGAAGAGGCTAAAGAAAAGGGGCTTATCAAGCATATAGGATTCTCCTTTCACGATACGCTTCCGGTTTTTAAGGAGATTATAGATTATTACGATTGGGATCT
>JABXKC010000037.1 GCA_013375495.1 Promethearchaeota archaeon | reverse complement strand
GACTGAATCCGATAATAAAGTAGCTAGTGATAAAATCAGGGGAACAGCTTCAATAGAGTTGCTTAAAAAAGTAAATGCTGCTGCTAACTATTGCTATAATTGTAATCGTTGTAATAATGTATGCCCAACTGCTTTTCTCAACACTTTTTACCCACGTAGCCTAATAACCGATTTAACTTTCCTAACACCAGAAGAAGCTTTAAAAAATAATGATATATGGAAGTGCCTTACATGTGGGTTATGTTCAATTTATTGTCCAATGACTAAAGAAAATAGTGGAGTAAATTTCAACCAAATTATTAAAGATCTTCGCTCTCTTACTTCAGAGTATAAACCATTACAAGAGGGATTATTAAGCTGTAATCATGAAAGAGTATACTCAAGTTTGCCAAAATTAATGGCTGAAGACAAAATTACATTTACTAATAAAATAGGATTTCTTGAAGGGACAGGATTAAAAATAACAGATAAAGGAGATATTGGATATTTTATGGGATGTGTTCCCTTCTTAACAGGCACAGCGCCCTGTGTAGTTGGATGTCCTGCTGGAGTTGATGTTCAAGGGTATGTATCCTTAATAGCAGAGGGTAAATTTCAAGAATCTATCGATCTGATAAGAGAAACAAACCCATTACCATACTTATGTGGAAGGATTTGTACAGCCCAATGTGCATTAAATTGTAACCGCACAAATTTTGATGATCCAGTGGCTATCCGTGAACTTAAACGTTTTGTTTCTGATTGGGAAACAGAACATCCTAATCAAAGTAAGATAAAACCTGTACCGCAGAATAAAGAAAAAGTTGCTATTATTGGTGCGGGACCGGGTGGATTATCAGCAGCATACTTTCTCGCAAGAATGGGATATAAACCAACTATTTTCGAGAAAGGCGATAAAACAGGAGGTGTTGTAAGGTATGGTGTTCCACAATACAGGCTTTCTGATGAAGCTCTTGATCATGATGTAGAATTTATAAAAAGTATGGGAGTAAAAATTGTTTTAAATAAGGGGTTTGGGCCAGATTTTACAATGGAAGATATATGGGAGCAAGGTTATAAAGCAATCTTTATTGCTATAGGCTTGTATGTCCCCAAAACTCTCAGACTTGAGGGTGAAGATTTGCCTAATGTAGACGTAGCACTTGATTTTCTTTTAGAGTGGAAATATAAATGTGCGGATAATCTAGAAGAGTTTAAGGGTAAGACTTTTGGAATTATTGGAGGAGGAGCAGTAGCGGTTGATGTTGGTGAAACAGCTCTTCGACTCGGAGCAACTAAAGCCGATCTTGTAGATATTTTAACTGAAGACGCATTAAAGAATGTACTTAAGGACTTACATGAAGCTGAGAGAGAAGTCATAAAATACCATTTTGAAACATCAACAGTGAACATCACCCAAGAACCGGATGGAAAATTAGCATTAAATTGTTATAAAATTAAATGGGGTGCTCCTGATCCTATAACAGGAAGGAGACCCTTAAGTAAAATTGAAGGTTCAGAATTTAAAATTGTAGTCGATCATATCGTTATTGCTATTGGTCAAGGACTTGATCCAGAACCTATTAGAGCTGCTACAGGTAATCAACTAAAAATTGAAAGAGGTAAAATTGTAGTAGATGATTTAACTTATGAAACTGGCATTTCAGGGGTTTTTGCTGGTGGAGATATAATAAATAATTCTTTAATGTGTGCTGTTGATGCCATTGGAGATGGAAGGGAAGCGGCATTCACAATTGATCGTTATCTCCGAGGCATTGATTTAAAAGAAGAAAGAATAAGAAAGAATGATTTAAAGCGATCAGCAATACCTAAAAAATATATTCAAGCACAATCATGTCAAGAAATGAATTTTATGCCTGGTAATGAAAGGCTTGTCTGTTTTGATGAAATGGAATTAGGGTTTACTGAAGATCAAGCAAAAAGAGAAGCTAATAGATGCTTAAACTGTAATTTGTGTTGTAATTCTGACCAAATACCTGAAGATTTTGAAAAAGCACTTGATGCTTCAGGTGTTATGGTATGTGATTATGGGAGTCAAGAAAGTTTGCCCTCACTAAATGCCCCTAATTATTTTGAAATCCCTAAAAGTCTAATTGGTATTTTAAACCAAAATGATATAGTTCCAGTCGTTTTATCAGAAGAAAAATGCTGCGGACATGATAGTCTTTGGCGTGGAGATACTGAGACATTTAAGAAGTTAGCAGAATACAACGTAAAATTGTTCAAAGATGCAGGTGTTAAAACTTTAATCTTTAGTTGTGCTGAAGGATATTATACTTGGAAGTATGAATATAAAAATTTGTTTAGAGGTAACGCTGATTTCGACTTTGAGATCTTCCACATTACAGAGTATATTTTAAAAGAGAATCTATTAGAAAATATAACATTTCCTAGTTTTGATAGAATAAGAATGACTTACCACGATCCTTGTAGACTTGGACGAATGAGTAATGTTTTTGATGCTCCGCGTGAAGTATTGAAACAAATTCCATTTGTAGAATTAATTGAAATGGAGGATATAATGCAAGATGCTGAATGTTGTGGAGTTTCTGCCTACATTTCTTGTAGTGAAGATTCAAAAAAATTACAGGAAAAAAAGATTAATCAAGCAATAGAGACTGGAGCGGAATATCTAATTACTGCTTGTCCTAAATGTATCTCTCATTTAAATTGCTATCTAAATGAACATAGAGATTTAAAAGAGAAAATAAAAGTTATAGATCTTGTAAGTTTTATTGGAAAACTCCTCTTTTTAATTTAATTTTATTGTTTTTTATTCTATTACTTACAAATTTGTAAATTTATTTTACTTCAATATATTTAAATTCTGGTAATGAAGGATCTACTAATTTAAAATGATTTGTTTTTAGGCTTAAGAAGAAACCTAATAAATCTTGATACTTTATTTTTTCATAATTATTTTCTATAAAAAAATAACTCAGAATTATTAGTGAAAAACATGAGTAAAACTAAGGAAATACCTGTTCCTGATAAAGTTTCGGGTTTTACACAAGTAAGACTTGATGTAGATCTAACTAACGGAAAAATTAATAAATCTACGCTTTCTAATGAATTCTGTCGTGATTGGATTGGTGGATATGGTTTCGGTGCTAAAGTACTCTGGGACGAATGTCCTGCTGGAGTAGATCCCTTAAGCCCTGAAAACGTTTTCGTATATGCACATGGTCCGTTTCCAGGAACCATTCTTCCTACAAGCTCCAAATATGGTGTATTTGCTAAATCTCCATTGACCGGCCAGTTTGGAATGGCAATTTCTTCTGGATCTGTTGCTGCTCAAGCTCGACGCGCTGGCATTAATATGATAGTATTTAAAGGTAAAGCTCCAGAACCTGTTTACATGGTTGTTGATGACGATGATTATTATTTAGTTCCATGTAAAGATACTGTTTGGGGTAAGGGTTGTTGGGAAACAGAAGAAATTTTGAGAGAAGAGTTTCAAGACCAACGCCTTGGAATATTGACAATTGGTCCAGGCGGAGAGCGTATGAGTCATATGGGATGTATCACTAATGATCGCAATAGACAAGCAGGAAGAACTGGCATGGGGGCGGTTATGGGTTCAAAAAACCTTAAAGCAATATGCTTTAGAGGTACTAAAGGAATCAGTGTAGCTAAACCAGTTGAATTCTTTAAATTAGCTAAAAAATTAATAAAAGTCGCAAATGGACCTGCCACAGCTAAATATCGCGATTTAGGTACACCATCGGGAATAACTAGCTATAATAAGCTTGGAATGATGCCTATTTTTAATCATCGTGAAGGTACCTGGGATAAGATCGATGACGGAACATTTACAGGTGATATTCTCAATCAAGATTGGGTTGTAAAGAAGGTAGCATGTTCACAATGCTCAATAGGGTGTGATCATATTACTAAGGTGCCTAAAGACCATCCTAATTGGCCTAATCTCTATTCAAGCATTGATCAAGAATTATGTTATAGTTTTGGTACTGCTTGTGGTAATTATGATTGGCCCACTGTATTTAAATGCGTATCATTAACAGATGATCTTGGTATTGATGCTATTAGTGGAGGCGCAACTGCTGCTATGGCTTGCGAATGTTTCGAGGAAGGCATTATCACCAAAGATGATTTAGGCTATGAATTACCTTTTGGATCTACCGTGAATCTCGTGAAATTTACCGAAGAAATGATTCTTGGTAAAGGTTTCGCAGGTAAGATTTTTGGAGATGGAACAAGAGAAGCTGGAAAACGATTAGAAGAAATGGGTAGAAAAAATGCAAGTTATTATGCTATGCATGTAAAGGGGTTAGAAATCCCTGCTTTTGATGTACATGGGATGAGTTCATTTGCAGTTGGAATGAGTGTTTCTATTCGTGGAGCATGTCATTTACGTAATGGAGCATACGGATTAGATGCAAAAGGGAAATTTGACCGCTTCGGTTATGATAAACCAGTTGAACGAGGGAAAGCAATTAAAGATTTAGAAGATATCTATGCTATAATCGATTCATATATCGTGTGTAAATTTACTCGAGGAATCTATGAAAATGATGCTGAAATGGCAAAAGTTTTTGATCTTGTAACTGGAATCCCTGTGACTGATAAATTCATACAACATAGAGGTGATGCTATTGTTAACCTCTCTAAATGTTTTAATATTCGAGAAGGATGGACGAGAGACGATGATAAACCTCCGGAAAGATTTTTCAAACAACCGCACACTAAAGGTCCGGCCAAAGGTGTGGTTTTGAAGGAAGAGGGATATCAGAAAGTTTTGAGCGGATATTTTGAAGCTCGTGGTTGGGACACTAAAACAGGAATTCCGACTGATGAAACATTAAAGTCATTTGGTTTAGATTTTGTAATTGGTAAATTAAAGCCCGCTGGAGGTAAGAAATAGATGTCAAAAAGTGGTACAAAAAAAAGGGGTGGAGTAGTCCACCAATTTATTATTGTTGACCCAAATTTATGTACAGGTTGCGAGACATGTGAATCTGTTTGTTCTTTTGTGCATGATGGTGAATTTAATCCTATTAATACAAGGATTCATAGAGTTCGGATTGAGCCTATTTTAAATGTCGCATTAGCATGTCAGAAATGTGATGATGCACCATGTGTTCGTAGCTGTCCTGAAAAAGCTTTAGAGCAAGATAAAAAAACGGGTTCTATTATAGTAGATGATGATAAGTGCAATGGTTGCGCGTTTTGTATAAATTAGATTTATTTAAAATCTTTTTACAATAGAGCGTGCGATTTCGGTGTACTTAGTCTACACATCCAGTCTCAGAAAGCTCTAATTTGTGATCTTTGCGATACTATGAAAGAAGATTACATAGATCCTGAACGAGGAGAAAAATATCCTGCTTGTATCGATGTCTGCCCAAAAGAAGCCATATCGTTAAAAGATGTAGAACAAATTGGTGAAGAGAAGCGAATTGATGCGGTAAAACGACTCTTTGGCGATATATTGAAAGAAACTGAAGCGTAAATTAAAATTTTTATTATTTCTATTTTTTTTCTTAATTTCAACATTCATTAGATAGTTAACTTTGGGGACTGCTAATCTCTAAGTGAGTGGATAAATTATTAAGAATTGTTTTAAAAACTAATGTGAAGGATTAAATATTCTTCAACTTAAAGGATAATTATGAATTTATTAAGAAAAGCTAATCTTGATGATATAGACGAATTAATAAAGTTCCGTATTCATTTTTTGAAAGAAATTCAGGATTGTCCCTCTGATGAGGAAATTAAGACATTTAGAAAATCTTTAAAGGATTATTTTTTAGAAAAAATGAAATCCAATGAGTTTATTGCGTGGTTAGCAGAATCAGATAATGAGATCATTGCTACAAGCGGACTATCTTTTCTACAAAAACCACCTCATTTTATCAATATGACTGGAAAATTTGCCTATATAATGAATATGTATACTAAACCTGAATGGCGTAGAAAAGGTATCGGTTCAGAATTACTTGAAAAATTATTTGAAGAAATAAAGCAGAATGGGATCCAACCAGTAGTTCTACATTCGACTCCAACTGGAAGACCCTTATATGAGAAATATGGTCTTAGAGACAATGATGGTGATAAAGAAATGATCTTAAAATTATAATTAAAGAAAAGAGATCTAAATATTTTTTTAAGCTGGTAGAATATTTTTCGTTTCTTTTGAAATAAATAAAACTATATAAACAAATAAATTGAAATTTGAATTGAAGATATTCAATTTCTAAAATAAAAAATATCTTCAATAATAATGAAAATTACGTGAAAGAGTAATGAGTGTTTCAAGTATGTTAGAGAAATTAAAGACAGCAGTTCTTGAGGGTGATGATGATCTTGCTCAAGAACTTGCTAAGAAAGCACTAAAGGAAAGAATAGAACCTCTTAAAATTGTAAATGAAGGAATTCTACCTGGAATACAAGATGCTGGTGAATTGTGGAAACAAAATATTTATTTTCATACAGATATAATTTTATGTGCTGAAGCTTTCCGATTGGCTATGGAAGTCATAGAACCAAATTTGTCAGCGGGAGCGCTTGCAAAATCAGGGAAAGTTATTATAGGAACAGTAGCTGGAGATATGCATAACCTAGGTAAGATTATGGTTAACGCAACTCTGCGAGGCGGGGGCTTTGAAGTTATTGATCTAGGGGAGGATGTATCTCAAGATACTTTTATACAAAAAGTAAAGGAATTAAACCCGAATATTTTGGGTTTAGGATGTTATATGTCAACCACTATGTTAGAAATGAAGGATATAATTAATAAACTTAATGATGAAGGTTTAAGAAATAAGCTTAAAGTAATGATAGGTGGAGTCCCCTGTACTCAAGAATATGCTGATGAAATTGGCGCTGATGCTTGGGGGAAAGATGCATTTGACTCTGTAGAAAAAGCAAAAAAGTTGATGGGGGTGTAATGAATTGTCTCAAACAGGTGAAGTGAAAAAAGATATAGGAAGTCTCATTTCAAGAGGAGATAAAGGCACACTCACTATTGGAGCTCAATGTCATGACCATGTAATGTATCTTACAAAATCAGCCGCTAAAAGGTTTTATAGCGATTTTGCCTTTAATTACGAAATGGGTGAATTAGTAGGGCGTTATTATAATTTGGATAGCCCTGCAGGAGGTCATGATATATATGATCTTGAAGTAGAAGCATTAGGTGGAAAGTTAATTTATGGTGAAAATTCGATGCCTACTATTGATTTTCGTGAACCATTAATTAAGAGCCCAGAAGATCTTAAAAAATTAAAAATGAAAAAAGTCGATTTCCATACAGCTGGTCGATATCCGTCATTAATGAAGTCGGGTGGATTAGTACAATCCGAAATGGCAATGGTTTCTTTTTGCTCACCCTTTAGTTTGGCAGTAGGATTGATGGGGTTTCCTGCACTTATTAAAGCGATGAGAAAACAACCAGATTTTGCTCATGAAGTATTTAAATTTATCGTTGATGATGTATTAACCCCTTCGGTTAAGGCTCAAAATGAAGCTACTGATGCTCTAATGGGAATAGGAGCTGATGCTTGGGCTTGTGTACCAAATTTATCTCCTCAAGAAATGCAGAAATGGGTGGTTCCTTACAATCAAAGGCTTGAAAAGAATGTGAATAAGATCGGAGTCACCACAATGAATATAAGTGGAGATTATTGTGAAGAAAGGATAGAAAAATTTGATCCTAAAATCCTTCATGACAGTTTTGATGTAGAAATTGCTAGTATGGGAGGAACTCCTGCTATATTTTTAGGTATGGGACGTTGGCACGAGTATCCTCTTGAAGCAGTTCGTGATTACACAGAAAAGTTTCGCAAGGAAGGGAAAGCTGTAACTGTAACTGCAGGTATAAATGCCCGATTGTTACGTGATGGTCCAGTTGATAAAATTGTAGATACAGTTAAGAGATATATTGATGCCTTTGCTCGTGATCATAATTTAAGTATTTTCCTAATGAATGTACCCTATGATACTCCTTCAGATCACATCCATGCTGCTGTAGCTGCTACTCATACGTATGGAAAATTGCCAATCGCAGATAACTTAGATGATGTAAAGTTTGTACTGCCGAAGAGAGAGTCTTTTGATGTATGGAAAAATACTGAAGATGCGAAGAAGAAAGCTCCAAAAGAGAAAGAGAGAAGAGGATTAGCAGGTTTATTATGGGGACAAATGGGAAAAATTAATGATAACCCTAAATTTAAGGAGCAATACGCGGATGCAAAGATGAGTTTTTTATATAATCTCACTGACCAAAGATATGGTGCCTTGATTACGGTAGAAAATGGAAGATTAGAAGTAGATCATGTTAGGAATGATGAGGAAACATTAAAAAATTTGAAAGTAGATGGTTTACTTGCATGCTCAGCGGGATTATTTTTTGATTTTAGTAGTGGAAAATTATCTAAAATTGCAATGATAGGTAAAATGCTTACTGGGAAGTTAAAAGTGAAAGGAACGAAAAAAATGAAAGAGCTAGGTAATATAATGGCTCTCTAGAGCTAATTTCAAATCGTCGAGTATTAATAACTAAAGCTATTTTTTTTATTTATTTTATTATTTGATTTCATGGAGGTAATTGTTTATAAAATAACTTCAGGAAAATAAGTTAGCTAAATTTTCTTTTATCTCAACATTTTTTTATAAGCTTCTGATAATTCCGTTAATATTAGGTATCCACGCTGTAATTAATAGTATAGTTAAAAATTGAAGCGGATTATTTCACTTATCAGATCTGTAAAAGGAGAAGATATTATCGAGTTTATATTTTTCTTAAACTTAAAATGAATGAATAAAAATAAACATAAAATAAAACGGAAGAAAAATTTAAATCATTAAATTTAAATAGCATGTTAATTACACCTAATTATGCCGATATCCAAGAAAAATCAGACAATTCTATTCCTAATTGTAGCCATTTCATGGTTTATTGCTGGGGGTTTCACAATTGGCACTTATTTACCTATTGGAATGTCTTTTTTTATATTGGGATTTATTTTTGTTATCTTGACTGTAAAAGGATTTAGGGGTATGAATAATCAATAAATGTAAAATTTTTTTTCTTCTTTATTTTTTATAACATATTAGAATCATGTTAAATAATAATTATGTATTCACTAAGAAAAGCTAGTCTTAATGACATAGACAATTTGATAGAATTTCATATTGAATTTTTAAAAGAAATTCAGGATGACTCAATAATTATGAATTTAGAGTTTCTAATTAAATTAGATCGAAAATAATAAATTTCTAATATAAAATGTTTGAGAATGATAATTTTTTTAATTCTCTTTTATGATCTTCAGCAAATCTAATTAACTAAATCACATTAATAAAAAATCTTATTTCCTAGAACCAAATTTAACTAAGGGAGATTTGAATTTTTATAATAATTTAATTTTAATAATATAGACTATTTACTTTATCATTAGTATTTCTGGGATTAGTATGAAAAACTAATCTAAGAGATAATCGATCTTTAAAAGTTAGGAGGTTCGGCTAACTAAAGGTGAATAAATTGTCTGATAAACAGACCAAAGAAAATAATGAAGAAGATCAGCCAAGAATAGGTGTGTTCGTGTGCCATTGAGGAATCAATATCGCGGGGATCTTAGATATTCCAAAGATTGTCGAAGAAATAGATAAATTAGATAATGTCTGGGCTTATCCGTATTTATCTTTATGTACTGAAGGTGGATCTACTGAAATTAAAGAAAAACATGAAGAATTTAAATTTGATAGAGTTTTAGTTGCTGCTTGCACTCCAAAAACTCATCAACCTGTTTTTCATGCAATATTATCAGAGATGGGGTTACCTCCAAGATACTTAGAATTTGTAAACATTAGAGAGCATTGTTCTTTTGTACATCAAGCACCAGAAGTTCGTGAAAAAGCTACTCTAAAAGCAATTGAATTAATTAAAGCTGGGATCGCCAGATCAAAATTATTAGAGGATGTACCTACTAAAACCGTACCGGTAGAACCCACAGCTCTAGTAGTTGGCGGAGGAATTGCGGGATTATCTACTGCGATCGATTTAGGTGACGCTGGATATAAAGTATATTTAGTTGAAAAAAATACGACGATTGGTGGTCGTATGTCCCAACTTGATAGAACTTTTCCAACAGACGATTGTTCTATATGAATCTTGGGACCTAAAATGCTTGAAGCTAATCGCCATCCAAATATAGAAATCTTATCTTATAGTGAAGTAACGGAAATCGATGGATATATTGGCAATTTTGAGGTTAAAGTCAATAGAAAAGCTCGATTTGTCGATGAAACTAAATGCACTGGATGTGGAACATGTACTGATGTATGTCCTGTATATACGAGCAATTACTTTGACGAAAATTTGTCTGCAAGAAAAGTGATTGATATTGCTTTTGCTCAAGCAGTACCTGCAATATCACAACTTGAGAGAGATGTATGTATTGAATGTTTTGCCTGCGTAGATGCATGTGAACAATCAGCTATAGATTTCAGTCAACAGGATAAAATTGTTGAACTCAAAGTTGGTACGATAATAGTTGCTACTGGTTGGGATCTCTATCAAGGAGATGATTATGGTTATGGTATTTACGATAATGTGATTAACCAAATACAACTAGAGAGAATCCTTGCCCCTAATGGCCCCACATATGGTCATTTGAAGCGACCTTCCGATGGTAAGCGTCCTACAAAAGTATTGTTCATTAATTGCGTTGGTTCCAGAGATGTAAATAAGAATGCTCATTGTAGCGTTATTTGTTGTAATCTTTCTCTTAAAAATTCCAAGTTAATTAAATCAGAGTACCCAGATTCACAAATTGTTTGTTGTTATATAGATATGAGATGCGCTGGAAAAGACTATGAAGAATACTATAGAAGATCTAGAGATGCTGGAATAATTTTTATTAAAGGATTAGTTGGAAAAATTGAAGAAGATCCTTTGACAAAAAACCTTAAAGTACAATTTGAACCAGTTGGAACAGATACTATTGTCTCTATGGAATTCCACATGGTTGTATTGTCACCTGCTTCACTTCCGTCTCAAGGTACAGTTGAAATTGCGAAGGTATTAAACATGGAGAGAAGCTCTGACGGTTTCTTAAAAGAATACCATGCTCGGTTAGATCCAATTAGTACAAAAGTCCCCGGTATTTATATCTGTGGTTCTGCTCAAGGACAGAAGGAGATTGATAAAGCAGTAAGTCAAGCGAGAGGAGCAGCATCCGTAGCGGGAATTCCTATGGGTAAGGGAGAATATACTATGGAATTAATTCGAGCAACACCATCAGATGAACGTTGTGCTAAATGTTATAAATGTATTGAAGCTTGCCCATATACCGCGATTTCGGTGAATGAAAAAGGAAATATTGTTGTTGACCTAATCAACTGTCGAGGTTGCGGGACTTGCACATCCTTATGTCCTTCAAAAGCTATTGAACTAACATACTTTAGAGATGATCAATATATGGCATTAGTAGATGTATTACTACCAATAGAGGAATAGAGAGGTAAGGAAAATGGCAGAAGATAATGATATCAAAATAATTGTTTATGCTTGCTGGAAATGAGGTTACGGTTCAGCTGATATGGCGGGTACTATTCGAGCCCAATATCCGGATTCGATTAGAAATGTTTTAGTACCTTGCGCTGGACGTGTAGGACCTGACTTAATTATGCGAGTATTTGGAAGAGGCGCAGATGGTGTAGTAATTAATGCTTGATACCCTGGTGAATGTGATTATGAAACTGGAAATTATCACGCTTATAGACAAGTCGAATACATTAAAGAAATATTAAAAGCTGTTGGCATGAGTCCAGATAGAATCAAAATGATATATTGCACAGCAGCTGAGGGTCAAAAATTTCAAAAGGAAGCTATAGAAATAGATAAAACTATACGCAAATTGGGACCTAGTCCCTTACGTACAAAAGGCGGCACACCTAAAGAAAAAGCGAAAGCGAAAGCGAAAGCTAAGGCTTAAAATATAATGTGTTTACTGATGAAACTGAGTTAAAAAAATGAGAATTCAGTTGAGGAAATGGGAGCACCATATAACACATAAAAAAAATTTTCAGATGGTTTAATTAAAATTATTGTAAAATATATCAAAAAATTTGGGAAATTAAGAAAAAAATAAATAATTTAAATATAATAATTGAGTTGGAATTACATGGATGCAATAGATGAGTATCTGATAAAGATAGAAGATTTTTCAAAGATTTTAACAACATTGTTAAAAGAGAAAGTAGTAGATAAAATCATTGGTGCTCAATTGAGAGTTGATAAGAAATCAGGTAATATTGATAGATTTACTGTTCAACCTATCTTAGCAGAAAAAGAAGAGGATGTAAAAGATTTTCCATTAACCCCTCTAATTGCTTTTGGGTACGCAAGAACAGATTCGGCTTCTAAATTTTTACATAAATCTGTAACAGGAGCAATGAATGAGAAAGTAGGGCTTATAGCTCGTCCCTGTGATACAAGAGCATTAATAGAACTTGCAAAAATCAAGCAAGTAAATCTCGATAACCTCTTTATAATCGGTATTGAAGATAGAGGTATGATGCCTAAAGCAGGGCGAGAGATGAGATCGAATAAAGATGTTGATCCAACGAAAATCGTAAAAGAAAAAGTAGGAGATAAGGGTCTTATCGTTAAGATGGAAGACGGAAGCACAAAAGAGCTTAATCTTACTGTTGCTGAGAATTGTTTGAGATGTTATCGTAAAATTCCGGTAATCGCTGATTTAACAGTTAGTGATCTTGGTATTCCAGTCGATTCAGATGAGATTATCTTAAAAGTATATTCAGATAAAGGAAGTGAAATTTTAGATAAATCAGGAATCAAGAAAAAAGCACTACCAGATAAGATTAAAAAAGCCCATTCAGATAAATACAACGAAATTATTGAAAACGCTAAAGAAAAACGAGCAAAAGATTTAGAAGAATGGGAAAAACTTTCACAAGAAGATAAAATTGCAGAATTATTTAAGTGTACAGCATGCGGGATTTGCATTCGTGGATGTCCTGTTTGCTATTGTGTAGATTGCATTCTAACAAAGAAAAAGAAAGATAAAAACATTGATAATGTAACTTATCAATTAACACGAATAGCTCATGACGCAGATCGTTGTATTGAGTGCGGGAATTGCTCAAATAATTGTCCACAGAATTTGCCACTATCATTATATTTTCAATCGTTAAATGAAGCCTTTAAAGAGAAATTCGATTATGAACCGGGTATATCTCTTGAAGACATTCCATTTCGATCTGGAAAAGCAATTTCCCAGATGGAATTAGAAAAAACATAAAACTAATTTTTTTAAATTCATTATTTTCTTATTGATTTTGATTTATAGATACTAATTAACATTCATTCTTGAAAAAAAATTTAAATCTAATCTTTAGATAGAGTTAGATCTATAGTAAATTCATAATTAAACTTTAAATATCTCTCTATCTTATAATATTAAGTTGAAAGCCAAAATTTAGAGTATTATTATGACTGATGAAAATATCCAAAATGAATTAAAAGAAATTGTGAAAAAAATTGACAGAATTAGAAAGCTTAATGATGATATACGATTTATACTTATGATAATAGTTATTATTTTGATTATCTTTGTTTTTATGAGTTTCCCATATTTCTTACGCTAGTTTCCACCACTACAATAATTAGGATTTGTGAAGTTGAATCTAAATTGAACTAAAAATTAAAGAGATTCAAGATCTGCGTTTAAGCTTATCAATTTTAAATTTAAATAGATGAATATTCATTTTTGAAATTCTGTTGGAATATTAACAGTAAATTTACATAGTAATCCTCCTGTAAGAGGTGTTTTGATTGGTTCTACTTTTGTTGGTTGATCGAATATTACATCCCAGTATTTCTTAGTATATCTCTACCGCAATGATTAAAAACAAAGAGAAATAATATCATCAAGTGATTTGCTTATTCTTTTTAATCGTTTTTTAAATAAACAATAGAACGATTTATTAATATCAAATGTTTTTAATATATAACTCACCAATGTGATAACTTATTTCGATAGTAATAAAAAATATTAGAATTGGGGTACTATTTGGTCTTTTTGGAGCATTATTTTTTCTAATTTTTCTTCCATTAACAGCATTTTTTACCCCGGGATTTACCCCTTTAAGAAATGCCATAAGTTCTTTAGGATATAGCACTGCAAATTTGTTATATGGTATTGGGTTTATAGTGGGGGGTTTATTATTAATCCCTTTTTACATCTATTTGGAAAGAGAATTATTAAATATAAAAGAAAGTGTTAGAGGACTTACTACGGTAATAACAATTTTTACTAATGCATGTGTTGCTTTAGTTGGAATACCTCCAAACCCAAAAAATATAAAATTTTTTCAAGCATTTCATGCATTTGTAGCTGTAGTTGGTTTTCTGGGATCTTCAATCCATATTGTATTTTACAGTATAATGATGTACAAACGTTCTAAGTCTATAATATTTAAAGGTCCACTATTTAAAACATACTTAGTGTTTTTTGGCATTTTTGTTGGAGTTTTATTGATAATATTTCTCATCACACGATATATAATATTAGAATGGATGTTGGGAGCTTTTATAGTATTTTGGGTTTTAATCACGGCATTACAAGGTATTTCATTTAAGTTTTCTAAGACCCAAGGAGCATACTATAATAAATCTCAAAATCCCGAAGTATTACAGCTATTCAAAGACCAAATCCAGATTTTAGATCATCTTGAGAAAGGAAATGAGCCTGTTTGTGTAATTTTTAAAGAAAATATTGAATTTATCAAGAATGAAATGAAAAAAAAGCCAGTTAAACTAGAGGATTATTAGACTAATATTTTATTATTTTATTCAGTATTAAGTATAACGTCACTCTATTTCTGAAATTCCTTGGGAATATAAACAGCAAACTTACAGAGTACTCCTCCTGTAAGAGGTGTTTCGATTGGTTCTACTTTGCTTGGCTGATCGAATATTACATCCCAGTATTTCTTAGTATATCCTGCACTGCAATAGCAGAAGTGAGAAAAAAGTTCTTTGTCAGTACCATTTTTAATCGCGCCTCGTATCCAAGGACAATAGCAACTATAAAAGCCTTTTATTCTCTTGTCTTTTGCTTGTATATGTTTCTTTGTTTGATAAGGCATTTTAGATGCGATAATTTTATTCCCTTTTCTTATTCCTGGAGAAATTGAAGGTGTATTCTTGATAAATTCAATTACTTCTTCATCGATATACTGTGCAAATTCCAGAGTTCCTTTTTTTTGATGTTTTTCAAGTCTTTCAATTAATTCTTGCTTTTTTAGTTTTAAAAATTCATCAGTATCATTTAATCTTAAGAAATCTTTTCTATCCTTCTTGATATCCCCAGGACGACCATGCAAGCATGGTTTTAATAATTTTATTGTTTTTTCTTCACCAATTTTTTGTACCAATCTTCTCATTATCTCTTTAGTAAATTCTGGCTTTTTTTCAGGATGAGTTCCTAAAGGGGGAATACTAATATTTTTAAAAATTTCATTACGTATTTGTTCACCATGTTGTTCAGCAATTCTTTGATAAAGATTATCCATTGCATTATAAGATTCTGAGATGTCGATAATCTCAACTATGTAATCATAATTTTTTATAAAATTGGCATAATTAATTAAGGCCCTTAAAAAATCTAAAACATTATCACTATTTCTTTCGACCAAAATATCTGCATACTTAATAATTTCTCCACTAGGAAATATATCAATATCTTTATTCTCTTTTTCCAGAAATTCGTTAAATTCGTTTAATCTAGGAATGTATATATCAGCTTGTTCTTGAGAGACTTTATTCTTTAAGAGATATTTTAAGAATTCTTTTTCTTTCAAAATCAGTTACCCATTCAATTTATTGGTCTTAGATTAATAATTTAATTAAATTAGTTGGATAGATTAAAAATTCTTTACTATTTAAGCTAAGATAATTAAACCTCTATATAGCTTGATTAATTCGATATTTCAAAATATTATGATTTTTATGTATTGATTCTGCGATCATAATCCTAATTTTTTTAAATTTTATTTTTTTTGTTTTCTTAAGATTCTAGGTAAAATTATTAAGGAGTTTTAATTTTTTTTTAAGGTGGATATTTTAAATTCTTCAGATAAAGCAATTCAATCAATTCCAATTAACAATGTAAAAATTATCGATAATTTTTGGGCTCCAAGAATAAAAGTGAATCATGAGATAACAATTCCATATCTTTTCCAGCAGTGTGAAAAAACTGGTCGAATAGGTAATTTTTCAAGAGCAGCTGGATTGTTAAACGATGGAAAAAGACCTATATTTCCTTTTGATGATTCTGATGTATATAAAGTCATTGAGGGCGCAGCATATTCATTAATGATTAATCCTGATCCAAAACTCGAAGAATTTGTAGATAATATAATTATTAAAATTGCTGCTGGTCAGGAAGATGATGGATATATATATACTACACGTACAATAAATCCAGATAAACCTCATATCTGGGCAGGTAAAAAACGGTGGGAATCAGTTTCAATTTTAAGTCATGAATTATATAATATGGGGCATCTTATTGAAGCTGCTATTGGTTATTATCTAGCTACAGGAAAAAAAAAATTATTAAATATGGCGATCAAATGTGCGGACTTAATAGAGAACGATTTTGGCCCTGGAAAAATTGAAAGAATTCCAGGGCATCAAGAGATTGAAATAGCGTTAGTAAGATTATTTAAAATAACTAGTGATTATAAATATTTGAAATTAGCAAAACATTTTCTTGATATTCGTGGTTCTATTGATGTACTTGAGAACCCAGATTATTTAACTCAATTGAAAATTGATAATCCTAAATTACAAGAAACAAGCGCCCTTGAGTACAACCAAAGTCATAAAAAAATTATTGAACAGGATGAAGCAGTTGGGCATGCTGTAAGAGCAACGTACATGTATTCAGCTGTTACAGATATTGCTACTCTTTTTAAGGATTCTGAATATGGATCTGCTATTAATCAAATCTGGAATAATGTTGTATCAAGAAAGATGTATATTACAGGTGGAATAGGGTCGAGATCACATGAATTTGGAGAAAGTTTCTGGGATGAATATCAATTACCAAATTTCAAGGCATATAATGAAACTTGTGCAGCTATTGGAAATATTTTCTGGAATCACCGTCTTTTTTTATTGTATGGTGATGCTAAATATATTGATATTTTGGAACGTACATTATATAATGGTTTTCTGTCGGGAATCTCAATAGAAGGAAATAAATTTTACTATACTAATCCTCTCGCTTCAAAAGGAAATGTAAGTAGAAGATCTTGGTATAAATGTCCTTGTTGTCCTACTAATATTGTACGTTTTATACCCCAGATTCCGAGCTATATTTATGCGTTAGAAAATGATTGTATTTTTGTTAATCTTTTCATCGGAAGCATTGCATCAATTGATCTCCAAGATGTCAAAGTAAAACTTATTCAAGAGACAAATTTCCCCTGGGAAGAAAAAGTTAAAATTACAGTTTCACTCACTCAAATGAAAGAATTTACCATAGCAATTCGAATTCCTGGTTGGGCACAGAATATGCCTGTACCAAGTGATTTATATCGCTATTTTCCACCAACTAATTTGGCAGTAAGGTTAAATGTTAATAATGAATTAGTAGAATTTCAGATAGATACTGGATTTGCTAGAATTCAACGATTATGGAACGATAATGATGTTATTGAAATAGACATACCAATGCCCATTAGAAGAGTATTAAGTAATCCTATGGTTAAAGAAAATATCGATAAAGTGGCAATTGAACGAGGTCCCATTGTTTATTGTATTGAAAGTATTGATAATAATGATGAATCAATATTTAGTGCTAAATTAAACGATAATGATATTCTCCAAGAGAAATATAAGAGTGATCTACTTAATGGGATTGTTACTATTACAGGTCCTATCTATAATAATGATATACATTTAGAAAAAATTCATTTTATCCCTTATTACACTTGGGCTAATCGTGGTAAAAGTCAAATGACTATTTGGATACAGCGTGATTCTGCCAATTCCAATTAAATTTTTTATTATAGATTGAAGTTTTATACATTTATTTTTTAAATAATCTTATTGTAAAAGTAGACCCTTTATTTCTTCCCTCGGATTCCACAAATATTTGCCCTCCATGTAATTCTATAATTTCTTTTGAAATAAATAATCCAAGTCCTGAACCTTCAATATCTACATCTAAATCCATACCATATCGTTCTATTTTTCCGAACTTTTCGAACAATTTTTCTTTTTCCTTTACGGTAAAGCCAACACCAGTGTCTTTTATTTGAATATCAATATAATCCTCTTTTTTAGCTAAGTTTATTGAAATTTTACCTTCTTTTGGTGTATTTTTAATAGCATTTGAAATAATATTTGTAAGAACTTGTCTGAATCTAAGTTTATCAATATTTAAATACGATTCAGATGGAAGATCTAGATCCATTATAAGTTGACGATTAGATGATAAATATTTCATATCATTAGCGCAATCAATTATAATTTCTACAAGGTTTTCTTTTTGTAGTTCCAATTGAAATTTTTTCGCATCTAATCTTGAGACATCTAGTAAATTATCCACTAATTCTTTTAATCTAAGACATCCCCGGTGCCCCATTTCAACATACTTTAGCATTTCCGTGCTCAATTCCTTTATATGAATTTTTAGAAGTATTTGGATCGCACCATAAATTGAAGTAATTGGAGTTTTTAACTCATGTGAGACTCTTGTAATAAGATCTCTTCTTAAATCATTAAGTTCTAATAATCTTTTATTCTCTTCAATAATAAGTTCTTCTGCTTCTTTTTTATCAGTAATATCAACTATAGATATTAGATTTGCCGGTTTTCCTTCATAGAGTATTCTAGTGGTATAATCCTCTAACCATCTTACTTTGCCGTTTCTATTAATTATTCTAAAAGTTTTACTAGAAAATTGACTCATATTACCTTCAATATTAGTTTGTAATCTGTTTAACACTGTTTCTAAATCTTCGGGATAAATCCACTCGGATATCTCTCTTTCTGACCAATTTAGCATTTCGTCACCAGAATATCCTGAAATTACAGACATAGCTTTATTCATATATTTAAGCTGTCCGTTTTGAATTATAGTAATTCCCATAAATGATTGTTCAGCAATATTTCTGAATTTTTCTTCAGATTCTTTTAATTTTTGTTCAGCTTCTATTTTGTCAGTAATATCTATTGACATTACTAAATCCGCTGATCTACCCCCATAATTAATAGATTTTGAAAAATTCTCAACCCATCCAAATGTCCCATCTTTTCTTATCGAGCGATATATATAGTTGTTTACTACATCTACTTCTCCAGCTTGCTTTTTTTTAGCTTGCTTTAATACAAAATCTCTATAATCAGGATGAATCACTTTAGCAAATTCATTAGGAACCCATTTTTTTATTTCTTCGGAAGAATATCCTATGCTTTTCGGTAGTCTTTCATTGAAATACTTTAGAACACCGTCTTGTATAACCATAATACTCATGAATGACTGTTCAGTAATTGCCCTGAATTTTTCCTCAGATTCTTTTAACTCTATTTCAGCTATTTTCTTATCGGTAATATCAAGAAATGTGAGTAGGCTAGCGCGTTTTCCTTCATAATTAATAATTTTAGAGTATACTTCAACCCAAACTAATTCTTCCGCTTTTTTGAAAGCCCGAAATTGATAAAAAGTAATTGTATCTCGTGTTCGATCTTTTCTTCTTTGAACTTGTTTTTTTACTTTTTGTCTATCGTCTGGGTGTATCATCTCAAGAAACTGCTGAAAATTTATCTCTTTCATTTCTTCTTTTGTGAATCCAAGAATATTAGCTAATCTATTATTAACATACTTTAATATTTCATCTTGTAAAATTCCAATTCCCATTAGCGATTGGTCTGTTAGGGTTCGGAACTTTTCCTCAGATTCTTTTAAATTTTGCTCTGCTAGTTTGCGTTCTGTAATATCCCTAGTTACCATTAATATTTTTTGTTTTCCTTCCGTATCTTGAAACGTCTTTCCTTTTGTTTCCGTCCATATATATGAACCATTTTTATGTCTAATTCTTGCTACTGCTAAACCCTCACCAGTTGCAATTAATTTTTTTAAAGCTTGTAAAACTATTTTCTGATCGTCGGGATGAATCAGTATAATTCCATTCTTACCGATAAGGTCATTATTGGAATAGCCCATTAAATTCTTGTGAAGATTCTCATTTATATATTCGAAATTAAATTTGTCATTAAAAACAGATATTAAATCATTTGCATTTTCCGAAATTAGCCGATAATTTTCCTCAGATTCCTTCAGTAATTTTTCAGATTCAAATTTCTGAATAATGATCTCCATTTGTTTGCCTATTGCTACCAATAACTCTAATTCGTTTTGAGATAGAACTTGATGAACTGGAGAACCTATGTTCAAACTTCCAACATATTGATCCTTTGAATGAAGTGGAATGATTACAGCAGAATATACACCTAACTCTTTTGAGCCTTTCATGAATTCTGAGAAGTCTTCGATATAAAATGGCTTATCTTTATCAAATATCTTGTTGAAAATACCTTCTGATATGTTTACATCTTCTACTGCTGCTATAAAATCAGGATGAACATTTTTATGATGTACTAGTATATGATGATGAGTCCCAGGATTATATAGGTAAACTCCGCCTCTATCGAAACCTACAATGTCTAAGACTTGATCAAAAGACTTTATTAAAAACTCTTGAAGACTTGTTGATTCGTTCCCTAGGGTGATTATGGTATTTAACCAGTAAAATTCTTCTCTTTGTTCTTTTAATACTTGCTCAGTTTTTTTCATTTCAGTGATATCATGCCCTATCCCTAGTATGGTATTGATTTCACCATTTTCTCTTAAAGGAATTCCATGTGATTCTAGATAAATGCGCTCACCATCTTTCTTTTCGAGAACGTAGATATTATATTTTGAGATCCTCCCGATATCAAGTAGTTCTTTTGATGTATTTTTTATTGGATTTACAACTTCCTCTATGATGATTTCAGTTATATTCTTGGATAAAATTTCTTTCTTTGAATAACCAAGCGTTTCTACTGCTACATTATTCACATCAAGAATATTACCAGTCAGATCTATAATAAATATGAAATCTAGTGAATATTCAAATAAATCTGAATATTGAATCTTGATTTCCAATACACTATTGTCCATTTTTAAAATTCAGCTCCTTACACTCTTAATCCAATATAAAATGAATATAATTGCTTTAAAAGTTATGCCTAATGAATTATACATAGTTCTCTTGAGTAGTATAACCCAAAAAAAGTACCGAATATTAGAATTTTTATAAATTACTAATTTTTAGTGCATTATTATAACATTCTAAGCTTATCTTTAAAATATATTTGACACACTATAACTAAAAGTTTTTTTAAATTCTAAAAATTTAATATTATTATATAAAAAAGATTTGAGATTGAAAATTAATAATGTCATTACCATCTAAAAAAACTATACAAGTGGATGAGAATACAATAGATTATGAGTACAAGATGTTAAATCATGTTATGCAACTCCGATACCACGAAGATAAATGTGTTGAATGTGGTTTCTGTACACGTGTTTGTCCTGTTACTATCTCAATTTACGACGAACCCTTGAAAAAGACAGCTATAGGTACCCCAAGATTTATGAGAATTGAATCTGATAAAAAGATCGTAGTTGATACTGAGAAGTGCGTCTGGTGCGGTAGTTGTACATGGATCTGTCCTGGCTATACATTAGAACTTTTCATTAATGGCGAGAAAAAACTAAATGTAGTTGAGAATGGTTCGCTTCCAGAATTTGAAGAAGAAGTACGAGAGTTAGATAATGGACTAAAAGTACGTAAGGTTGTAGAAGGCTCTATAACAATAAATTGTAATGAGAAGGATACAAAGGTTTTGGATGCTTTTTGTGATGAGTGTTCTGTGAGTGCTATGGAAAGAAAAGGTAAAGAAATTGAAGTAGATCGGGATAAATGTATACTATGTTTCAAATGCACTGAAGCTGCTGAGAACTATGATCAAATAGGTGTCGAAGTACACCGGGATAGATTTAAAAATATTAAGGGAGAGCCTTCCTCTGTGTGGAATGGCATTATGTTAAGAGTACTTGGAAAGGAAGGAAAAGTAAAAGGTATTATGAGCCGAAGTCAAAATAAACTTGCTGATGCCGTTATGCGATTAATGGGAAAGGAATTTGAAGAAGAAGAGGAAGCCTAAATTATCACTATATTTAACATATCCTTATTTTTATCTTTTTATAGATTACTTTAAATAATTCAATACTGTTAATGCGTATAATTTGGTTGTATTAAGTAAATCATCAATATAAACAAATTCATCAGCAGCATGGCAGTTATTGTCATTGCGACCAGTTCCGATTAAAATAGTTTCTATGTCTCTTTCCTGAAACCAATGAGCATCCGTTGAGGGCATAAATAAGATGAAGTCTCTCTCCTCTTTATAGACTTTTTTAAATGAATTTTTCACAGCTTTAGCAAATTCGGATTTACCATCGATCACGAAAGGTTCCATCGAAATTGGAATTCGAACGTCTATCTTTGAATACGGATCTTGCTTTATCAAGCCTTCTACGAAATCTAAAATTCTATTTTTTATATTTTCAATATCTTGTTCTGGAATAGTATTAATACTACATTGTAAAAGACATTTATCTGGTACAGTAGTAATCTTATTACCTCCATGAATTTGTCCAATATTAATATGGCTAACTCTAGTTGTAGAACCTTGTGGTAAATTATAAGTTGTTTCTCTTTCCAAGAATTCTTCATTCAAATCCATTAAGAAATTCATAAATTTAACCATTCTTTCTACAGTATTAATTCCTGAATATTCGTTTCGATATGGATGTGGTAAATCTGGAGCTCCTAAACCATGTCCTTGCTTTCCATAGATTGTAAAAACTACATACATCGTACCCCCAGTATATCCAATTGGATACCCTGCTGGTGCATCTCCCATTAAACAAACTTCACCCTTCAAATAACCGTTACTAAGCAAGTATTCAGTTCCTTTTAAACCTCCCATCTCTTCATCACCTACAGCAGCCAAAATTAATTTCCCATTAATTTTTATACCAGCCTCTATTAACGCTTTCGTAGCAAATATTTCAGCGGTTACACATGATTTATCGTCGGATGCACCGCGTCCATATATCTTACCATCTATTATTTCTCCTCCAAAAGGATCTTTTGTCCATTTCTTAAAAGCTTCAACCGTATCATAATGTCCATATAAAATTAAGCGCTTCCCATTTTCATTTCCTATCTCCCCAATTATATTATTCCTTTTGATAAGGGTCGTTAACCCTATTTCTTTCATTTTATTCTCAGTAAATTGAGCTACCTTCTTGTATTTACCAGGTGGATTTTCCGAGGGTATTTGGATTATTTGTTGATGGAATTTAATAATTTCATTCTTCATATCATCAATTCTTTTTAGAATAACTTTTTCTAACTCATCCATTTTTTTCCCAATAAAATTTCCTATATATCATTCTTAGATGTGGAAAAATATAAAACTATAAAATTAAAAAACTATCTACCACATATTTAGATTGTCATTTCTAATATGAATAACCAAAATGAATATTTAATAAAGTGAAAACAAATGGCAAAAAGAGTCGCGATAAATGGTTTCGGGCGAATTGGACGGAACTTCTTTAGAGC
Organism: Promethearchaeota archaeon; assembly: GCA_013375495.1. Next base: position 5,996 of record JABXKC010000037.1, on the reverse strand, counting down.
ATTGTCTGAAAAGTATCCTAATGATATCGAAGTCGTCTCAATTAATGATTTATTTGAACCAAAATACTTAGCTTATGTCTTAAAATATGATACTGTTTTTGGTAGGTTTAAAGGTACTGTAGAGAGTAGAGAAAAATCCTTAATTATAAATGGAAAGGAAATTCCAATCACTGCAGAACGAGACCCAGCAAACTTGCCGCATGCTAGTAATGATATTGATATTGCTCTCGAATCCACTGGATTCTTTACGAAAAGAGAGGGCGCCGCAAAGCATTTAGAGGCTGGAGCTAAGAAAGTTTTAATAAGCGCACCTGCAGTAAACCCTGATTTTACTGTTGTAATAGGTTGTAATGACGATAAATTAACTAACGAACATAAAATCATTTCGAATGCTTCTTGTACAACAAATTGTCTTGGACCAGTAGTAAAAGTATTACTGGATAATTATGGAATTGTTAACGGAATGATGACTACAGTTCATTCATATACAGGCGATCAACGACCGGTTGATACAGCAAGAGCAGCAGATCCCATAAAAATGATTCGTGGTCGAGCTTGTGCAGCAAACATTGTTCCAACATCCACTGGTGCAGCTAAAGCAATTGGTGTCGTGTTTCCAGAATTAAACGGTAAAATGGATGGTATCGCAATGCGTATTCCAACCCCAAACGGGAGCGTTGTTGATTTAAAAGTAAATCTAGAGAAATCCACAACAGTAGAAGATGTCAACACAAAAATGAAAGAAGCTGCAACAAGTTATCTAAAAGGAATTTTAGAATATACTGACGATGCAATAGTAACTACCGATATTGTTGGCAATCCTGCAAGTTCTATTTTCTCTAGCTTGTGGACAAAGGTAATCGGTGGTACTTTCTGTGGTGTGGTTAGCTGGTACGACAACGAATGGGGCTACAGCAATCGTTTGGCAGATTTAATCGTAAAGAAATTATAGAGATTTAACTTTTATTTTTTTTTATTTTTTTTTTTTTTGGTTTATTTTAAAGTTCAATTGATAAACAAACCAATTTCCATATTGATTATCTACTTCGAAACCAGCTTCCTCTGCCCACTTTTTTTCTGTTTTTCGTCTTGGGTAATCAGGATCAGGGAGCATTTCACTTAACGATATCAAACCATCAGGTTTTAGAACTCTTTTAAGTTCTTTAAGGGCTCTTATAGGTTCAGGAATTTCGGGAAGACAAGCAATCATTAAAACACGATCAACGCTTTCATCTTCAAACGAAAGGTTGTAAACATCATCTATTTTAGGAATAATATTAGCAATGTTCTCTTTTTCTAACCTTTTTTTTAGTCGGTTAATTATAGATTCTTGAATATCTATAGCATATACTTTTCCGTCTGGTAAGACGCTATTCGCCAATGCTTTAGTATAACTCCCTTTTCCGGGACCAATTTCAACAACAATCATACCAGGTTCGAGCCTCATCCGTTTAGCAACAGTTTCAGGTTTTTGTATGAATTTCCTCCTAATGGGATTGTCAATTAAACGTGTCATAAAACTGGGGATTGGAAATTTATGATATCTTCGTATAATTCTTAATATGACAAATACAATAAAAAAGAAAATTCCCAGAATTATTAGAAATATCAGAAAGATGGTTCTGAAAATTAACCAAATATCCATTGATATTAACCTCTTAAAATTCTATAAAGATGGTTTAATTAATTGAATAAAAGAATAATCCTTTTAAAGTTCTTTAAATAATAAATAATCCATGGATCTTAGAACGGGAAAACCAATTGAAATAACAGATAAAACACTTTTTGATGATTTTTTTCACAAATATCCTCCAGAAATTTCCGAATTTACATTTACAAACATCTTTATGTGGAGAAACTATTATAATTTCTTTTTTATGGAATTTAAGGAGCATTTACTCTTATATTCTAATGATTACTTGAAAAATAGAAGGAAGCCAATTAATACTGACTCTAATGATTATATTTACTTCTTTCCCCCAATTGGTCCAAATCCTGACCAAATTATCATTGAATTATTTGAAAATATTAGTAATATAGAAATTCATAGAGTTTCAGAGGATATCTGTGTTAGCTTAAAAGAAAATGAGAAATTTTCTGAATTAAATTTGGATTGCCTTGAAGATCGTAATAATTGGGATTATATCCATAACAAAGAAGAGATTCTTAATTTAGTGGGAAACAAGTACAGACAAAATAGAAGATGGCTACAAAAGTTCTTAGACAATTATGATTATGATTTCCAATTATTAACAGGTAACCTTGTTGAAAAATGCAAAGAGCTCCAATTGGAATGGTGTATAATGAGGGCATGTACTGAGGATGAGAGTCTAGAGGCAGAACAAGAAGCCATATATGAGGCATTAAACAATTTTGAGAAACTTGGTTTTAAAGGTGGATTATTATGTGTAGAAAATAAATGTGCTGCTTATACATTTGGTGAGATGCTAAACAATAAGACTTTAGTAATTCATATTGAGAAGGCTCATATGGAATATGAGGGATCCTATCAAGCTATCAATAATTTCTTTTTAAAAACTTGCTGTGTAGATACAATTTATGTAAATAGAGAACAAGATTTAGGCATAGATGGTTTGAGAAGAGCTAAAGAGTCATATAAACCAATTAGAATGGTAAAGAAAAACATTATTTACCAAAAAAAGTAAATAAATAAGATTTATTGCTTTTAATAAAAGGAATATATTTTTATTTTTTATTTGTAAATTTTTCTAACTCAATTTCTTCAAATAGAATTTTAACAGGTATGCCCATGTGAAACCAATAAATATATTTTTCTTGATTAGGGTTTTCCTTTTGCTCCTTGATCCACTGTTCTTCAAATTCCATAGTAAATTTATAAAATAGCTTTTGCCATCTCTTCCATTGATTCTCAGTTAGAAAGAACTCACCCATAAAAACATGACTAGTATCGAGCTTTGTGAGATTTACCGTTTTATAAATTTCTTTACTAATTTCTACTATATCATCAGAATCAGTTTCTTCAACATATTCGCAGAATTTGATATATTTATCCAAAACCTTTCTATTATAGATTGCTATAGATTTTGTTGATTTAGCCATCTTTTGAACAAGTTCCTTATCAAAACCATGTGAAAGATCATAGGCGCCTACTGAGATTATTTCTTCAGCATCAGGAGTTAGAGAATAATAATGGGCTTCTATATTGGCCCTAACATGTTCTCTTTTAGAAATTTCAACAATTCCAAGCTCGACTAATTTTTGCAAATGAGGATGTATTGTAGATTTTGACTTTCCTAATTTTTTCGCTAGTTCAGTAAAACTTAATTCAGGATATACGTTTAATAGACCCCATATTCTAAATCGTATTCCTGTTAAAACTGAAATATCTACTGTTGGTTTTATTTGATTTTCTTCCATATCAACCACCTTTAAGACAATTTAATGAATGTTAAAAAACAAATTTTTATTATTTACTTCACTTTGTATTTCGCTTTATTTGTTTTAATAGTATCAATTCAAGTATATAATTATTATTAATAATACGAATAATAAAGAATCGATTATATTAATAATTTTATTACTTTTATATTATTTTGTTGGATTAAATCGAATCGATTCATATAAATTCATATTTTTATTATAAATTTATAAAAGCTTTTTTGAAAACTCTGATTTCCATTATTCGATTAATATCGAAATATTTAAATATGAATGTAATCTAATTTATTAATAAAACCGAATAATGAAGAATCCGTTATTTTTGAGTATATACTGCGTTTATTAAAGTATGCTAAAATTAGGCGAATCGATTCGGAAAATCTAACAAAAATCAAAAAAAGAAATCCAATATTAAATTTAGTCAAAAAAAAGAGATGAAAAAAATTTTGGAACAAGTAGTTATTCAAGATATTTATCGTCAATTTCAGCAATATTTGGATGAACATTTGCCAGTTCGTTTTCCTCCAACTAAATCTGGAGCTGAGATTCGTTTCTTAAAAAAAGTTTTTACTCCTGAAGAAGTTAAACTTGCTATGAACCTTAGTGTTTTACCAGAACCTTTGGAACGAATTTTTGATCGTGTAAAAGAAAGCGGAATATCTTATGAAGAATTAGAGAAGAAATTAGATACTTTAGTTCAGAAGGGCGCAATCATGGGAGGAGAAATGACGGTAGGAAAAAAAGGGGAAAAACAATATAGCCTTGCACCATTTGCAGTAGGAATGTTTGAATTCACTCCACTTTATAAGACTATAGCAATTACCAAGGATTTTGTAGAAGCTGCACATGAATATATGGATGAAGTCTATTATAAGGAGTTCTATAAGAAAGATACCCCATCTCAGATGAGAACTATCCCAATAGAAAAAAGTATCACTCCAGAGCATCACATTAGCACTTATGACAACATAAAACAAATAATTGAGAATCTAGACGGTCCAATTGCGGTTGCGAGGTGTGTTTGTAGAGAGTGTATGGATGTGTTGGGTCATTCTTGCAGTGTAAATGATATTCGCGAGACATGTATAGGATTTGGGAACATGGCTAAAGAAGCACTTAAAAGTTGGGGTGCTCGTGAAATTACTAAGAGTGAAACATTAGAACTATTAGATAAGTTTCAAGAATTAGGTTTTATACTACAGCCCGAAAATGCTCAAAATCCTTCATATCTTTGTTGTTGTTGTGGAGATTGTTGTGCAAATTTAAGAATGGTAAAGCAATTTCCTCGTCCAGCTGAGTATTTCTCATCAAATTATTATGCAGAAGTAAATCCAGAATTATGTACGGGTTGTGAGACATGTATAAATCTATGTCAAATGAACGCTTTAACTATTGAAAATAATCACTCTAATGTGAATCTAGATCTTTGCATTGGCTGTGGTAATTGTGCTGCGACATGTGAAAATGGTGCAATATCTTTAAAAAAGAAAGAGAAAGAAATGGTACCCCCAAAAAATCAAGACGCTATGTACCAGAAAATTATGATGAAGAAAAAGGGACTAGGAGGAACTTTAAAAATGATGGGTAAAATGATATTAAAGAAGAAAATTTAATCCTTTTTTTTATGATTTTAGTTTTATTCTAAAAAAATAACAAAAATCAAATAAAGGAATCCAATGTCAAATTCAATCAAAAAAAAGAGATGAAAAAAATTATGGAACAAAAAGTAATGAAGGGAGAAATTGATACAAAGTTTGATGAAGCACTTAAGCAATTTGAAGAGATTTTTCCTAAACTAAATCCTATTGAAGGTGGCTGTGCAGAAGCAACATTGACAGGCATTTTAAATATACTAGGAATCCAAGATGGATTAATCAATAACATTATGATTCCCTTATCGGGTGGACTAGGTGGGTATAAGTCTGAAAAAGACTGGTGTGGTCCTTGTGGTGCTATCGTTGGAGGGTGTGCTGCAGTAGGTGCAATTTTAGGAGGAAAAGGAAGAGAAAAGATGTCGAGTGATTTAGTTCCCGTTGCTTATATGAAATCGGCACAATTTGCGAAAGAATTCGAAAAGGAGTTTGGTTCGGTAATTTGCCCCAACTTATCTGGGTATGATTTCAGTGATCCAAATGCATTGATGAAATACGTTGAAGACGGTACATGGGGAAAAAAATGTTATAAGTATGTTTTATGGGCAATTGATCATATTAGAAAACTCATGGGAGAAGAATTGAAGAAAAATTGGTAGATCTACATCAAATTTCAAATTTTTTATTTTTTTTTATTAAAATTTTTTTTTTTATTAAATTATTTTTTTTTAATTTGTTTTCGTTGTTTTCTTAATCCTCTAGACATATCTTTTTCAACTTCTTTTTCTTCTTCATCATCTCCTAAAAGTAAATTAGCTTTATCTAAAGTTGCTAATACACCTTTTAAATCTTCTTTATCTAATAAATCTGCTAATTCTTCAAAAGTTTTTCCTTTAAGACTACTTGCAGGAACTTTTAATTTTCTAGCTAATGCTTTCCGCAAGAACATGCGTTGCTTGCGCTTACCACCTTTGGTTTCTTTTT
>JABXKC010000036.1 GCA_013375495.1 Promethearchaeota archaeon | reverse complement strand
GAAATCGGAGAAAGAGAGATTCTTGAGGTCTCCGTGTTGGGTAATAATGTTATTGTTAAGGGAAAAGATTTTGAAAAAGAGTTTCTATTCGACGAGTATGTAAATGATTTATGCAAAACGTGCAAAATTAGGAAACCTCCTTTAGTTTCAAAGTTTCCGGATTTATATGTGGGCGAGTGCGAGGAATATTCAGACATAGTAGACGATTTTACCGACATTGAAGAGTTCGATTCGAAAACGCCCGAAGAAAAATGGGAATATATTACGGACGCGTTAAGCGTGTGTACGAGGTGCTACGCGTGTAGAGAAGCGTGTCCTATGTGTTATTGCAGTCTCTGTTTTGTCGATCAGAACAAACCAATCTGGTTTGGGAAGACAACGGATTTACCAGATATTATCGTATACCATTTGATCCGCGCGATGCACATGGCGGGTAGGTGCGTTGCTTGTGGCGCGTGCTCGTTGGTGTGTCCAATGGGAATCGATCTAAACCTCATCAATAGAAAATTAGAAAAAATAGTAAAGGAACGCTTTGGTTTTACTTCGGGTCTCGATCCTGATACTTTACCGCCAATGGTAGATTTTAAAATGGAAGACGCAGAAGAATTTATGTTAGAAGAAGATTAAGAGAAGTGGTTAAGATATGGCTGAAAAATTACTAAAAAAAGAAGAAGTTGGAAAATTGTATAACGAGTTGGTAAATGAATACAAATTTTACGCTCCCACTAAAGTAAAAGGTAATATAGCCTTTAAGAAGATTTCAAATGCAGAAGAAATTGATTTAAATTACTTGAACTCGAAAGTTCCCCCGAAAGATGTATTATTTCCTCAAAAAGAAACTATTTTTGAGTATATATACGAAGGAAAGGACGTTATAATTGAAGAAAGAAAAGATCTCGAGGACAAACTCTTAATTTTCGGAGTCCGACCTTGCGATGCGTATAGTTTTAAGCTGTTAGAGGATTTTTTTGCTTCCGGTGACTTTCAAGACGATGTATTTCTTAAAAAACGTGAAAACGCGACGATTATCGGTATTGGTTGTAATAGTCCGAGGCAATCGTGCTTTTGTACGTCTGTAGGCGGTCACCCATTTCAAAAGGAAAGCACAGATATATTTTTGTCGGATTTAGGAGATAAATTTTTAGTTGAGGCCATAAGCGAAAAAGGTAAGAACCTCTTAACTAAGTTATCTTGGCTTACTGACGCGAAAAAGGAGGATTTAGAAAAATCCAAAGAGTTAGCCAAGCAAGCGGAAGATTCTTTCACAACTAAATTCAATTTCGATTTAGTTACAAAAGTGTTAGACGAAAACTTCGAACATCCCGTTTGGCAAGAAATTAGCGAAAGCTGTATCGGATGCAGCTCGTGTACGTTTCTCTGCCCTACTTGTACCTGTTTTGACGTTATCGACGAAAACGATGAATACAATAACCGTGGTAGACGGATAAGGATTTGGGACACTTGTCAGTCGTGTCTTTACACGCTTGAAACGAGTGGTCACAACCCTCGCCCGGAAAAAATACAAAGGTGTAGAAACCGAATAATGCACAAATTTAGCTATTATCCCTCGAATTACGATTGTTTAGGGTGCGTGGGGTGCGGGAGATGCATTATCGCATGTCCCGTTAATAACGAACTACGATTAATAATTGATAAAATTCTCGAAATTGAAAAAAAAGAAGAGGGTGAGAAATTAAGTGCCTAATCCATATATTCCAATATTAACGAAAGTAAAGTCAATGGTATCTGAAAATGAAGTTAACGACATCAAAACAGTAGAATTAGAATTTCAAAATGAAGTAGAATATAAAGCTTTTGATTATAACCCTGGACAGTTTGCTGAGATTAGCATTATCGGAAAGGGAGAATGTCCTATAGGTATAGCCTCATCCCCAACTGAAGAGGGCTCCATTAAATTTACGATTAAAAAAATGGGAACGGTTACCTCTGCGTTTCATAATAGCGAGATTGGAGATACTATTGGCGTGAGAGGTCCTTTAGGGAACGGTTGGCCAATGGAAGAGTTAAAAGGAAAGAATATAGTCGTCATTGGCGGTGGTTTTGCGTTCTCGACTTTACGCTCACTGGTTTTGTATGTTTTAGACGAAAAACACAGAAAAGATTACGGAGATCTAACGGTAATTTATGGTAATCGAGATTCGGGCGAAGTTTTATATAGAGATGTTTTGGAAGAATGGGAAAAACGAGACGATATAAATGTTGTCTTAACTATCGATCGCGATGAGGAAGGCTGGACTCGAAAAGTTGGATTTGTTGCGGCAATAGTTAAGGAAGTTGCGCCCTCCCCAGATAATGCTGTAGCAATTATCTGTGGTCCTCCGATTATGATACGAACAGCTGTGGATGAATTAGTGAAAGTGGGTTGGAAAGACGAGCAGATTCTTAATTCTTTAGAAATGAGAATGAAATGTGGAATCGGAAAGTGTGGACGATGTAATATTGGAAGTAAGTTCGTTTGTATAGATGGACCTGTTTTTTCACTCGCAGAACTTAAAAAAATGCCAAATGAATATTAGAATAAGATAAAAATAATTTTTAAAATTAATAGAAGATAGGTGAAAATAAATGGTTGAAAATGCAATTTCAAAAACATTTGAAGATTTAATAAAAGAAGTTCATGAACCAGGATTATGTGGAGAGTGTGGGGGATGTGTTAGTTTTTGTTCAGCTGGGGAAATGAAAGCTATTGAAATGTCAGAGTCAGGACCCCCAAAATATGTAGATAAAGATAAATGCCTTAAATGTGGTATTTGTTATTTTGTATGTCCTCAAACACATGTCTTAAACGATCAATTAAACGCCAAATTTAAATATAAGGCTCCTATTGGAAATCAGATAAAAGTTGCTTCCTGTCATGCTACTTCTGAAGAAATTAGAAAGCAAGGTACTGATGGTGGTGCTATTACCGCTATTTTAAGCTATTTATTAGATAACAGGTTAATAGACGGAGCAATTGTTTGTAAAAGAAAGGGACTTTTTAATAGAGTTCCATTTTTTGCTACAACGAAAGAAGATTTAATAGAAGCTGCTGGGTCTCATTATGATATTTCTAGTCAAGTTGTCGGTTTGGAAAAGTATAACACATTTATTGCTACCAATATTACTTTGAAAAAAGTTATGAGCCCAGATTTGTTAAATATAGCTGTTGTTGGAACTCCTTGTCAGATAAATTCAATTAGAAAAATGCAAGAATTAAGCATACTTCCGGCGCACATCGTCAAATACGCATTAGGTTTATTCTGTTATTTAAATTTTTCATTTAGCGATGAGGATAGAAAAATGCTTGAAGAGAAATTTAAGTTTTCATTTGAGGATGTTGAGAGTATGAATATTAGGGAAGATCTTATCCTGTATTTCAAAAATAATAAAGTATTACATATCTCTTTTTCTGATTTACACGAAATTGGACGGCCTGCTTGCTTTGCATGCCCTGATTTTTCCAATATATATGCAGATATCTCTTTTGGAGGTCTCGGATCAGAAGAAAAATTAACTACAGCGATTATTCGAACTAAGATTGGGGAAGAACTCTATAGAAACGCTATAAATAAAGGATATATCAAAGAACCAAAAGATTTAAATGAACTAAATAAAAAAGATGAAATGCTGATAAAAATTAAAGAATTTAGTAAAAAGAAAATTGAACGAGCAGAAACCACATTTAAAAGTAAAAGATCTTAAATAGTTAAAAATTTTAAGTATTACTATTTTTCCTACTACTCCTTTTTTCATTTTCTATACTATAAGTTTCTGCTAAATGCGGTATTAAGTAATAAACAACGACTAAGTAAAGTGGTATTAGTGATAATTCAACGAATATTGATATAATAAAAGGATATCTTGGATCAATAAAATCCCAAACTAAACCTCCTAAAAGTGGTCCAATAAAGCTTCCAAGAAATTGAAAAAATTCACCTGAACCTAAAATTTTACCACGATTTTTTAAAGATATCCTACTTAGTAAATTCTGAAAAATTAATCCTGAGGCAATCATAATTGTAAGATCAATTAATAAAAGGAATGTAAAAACCCAAATATTAGCTGAATTTATTAATAACCACGTGACCAACGCTCCTAGTGTACTTGTAATTGTTATACCTATCGCAGGTCGAAACTTATCCACAAACACTCCCAATTTTGGAGCTAAAAGTGTTGCGACAATTCCCGCAGGTAAATAAGCCCAGGTAACTAATTGAACGTTACTTTCAATAGTTTCAATCACATAAATATTTAAAAAAGGTTTTGCGATTGTACCGTTAATATTACTTAGAAGTAATACTAACATTAGGATAATTGATCCTAATATAATAGATCCTGCAAGTTTAGATTGATCATCGGTATTTTCTTTGATGGGTGGATTATTAAGATGGTCGGAGATTTCGTTGAATTTTATTGTTTCGTCCACTTCCCGATTGAATTTAAAACCCGCAATAAAGTTGGCAACACCAAATATTGGAATGCTAGCATATAAAAGAAGGGGATTAATAGTGAAATAACCAAGTATCATTAGAAGAATAAAACCTATAACGCCCCCAATCATTTGACCTATTGCATTAGCAGAATTTCTTTTTCCGTAAGCTTCAGAACGATTATCTTTATTCGATTTTTCTGCTATTAAAGTATTAAATGGCACCCAGAAAACACCCGCCATAAAACCTAGAATAAAGGTTCCTATTCCTAGCATTATTAAAGAATTTAAAATTATAGCGGTATAAATTATGAAATATGAGATTCCTCTACCAATTGACCCTATTAAAACGAGTTTTTTCCGTGATTTCATTCGATCAGTTAAAAATCCCGTGAAAGTACCACTAATGGTTCGACCTAATACTTGAAACGAGACGATCAAACTAATTTGTATAGCAGTGGCAACCATATTGTATCGCGCAATTATTGGAACTAAAAAACCGATAAAAAAAAATCCTAAGCTATTTAGAATAACGATTTTTAACATGTGGTTAAAATCTGACGTAAATCGAGTGGAATCTTGTCCCCTTTTAAGCATGGAAATTCGAAATGTGTGTATATTTGCATTCCTAAATATTTAATCTAATTTAATTTTTAACATTTTTTATAGTGGACTAAAATTGAATGTATTGGAGGCAAAATTGAAAATTTTTCGAAATTGTGATTTAGATGTCGAAGATATTTCCTGAGTTATATATTGTATCCTCTAAACCCAGAAGGATTTGCCCACCTGAAGCTATTTCTATAGCGTAATTAATACCCTCTAATACTCTTTTCATCATAAAATCATACGCTCGAAATAGATCTTCAAGTTGAGCCTTATTGCTACCAGAATAAGCGTTTGATATTGCGGGGATTAATACTGGAATAAAATCTTGGTTTATCATAAATTCTTCAGCATCAATCATGACTTCTTTTCCTTCAGAAAACGGATCAAATACATCCATTTGTGCGAACATTACTTTACAAACGAAAATTGAAGCTTTAATTTCTCTCATTATAAACTTTATTCTATTATTATCGTCTAAATACCTCTTAAAAGTTATCGCATTAATTATATCCTCGTTAGTAATTATATCCTTAAGATCTATTAATTTCCTAACTCTGTCTGAAACTCTTTTCGATGAAAGCATCAATTTAAGATTCATCTTATTCTTATGAGTATAATCCATATAGAAGGAAGAAATAAACATGTGAGGTGCTAAATCCCCTCGTTCTTCCGGTATGTTTAATTTAAATTCATTGTCTTTAAAAATGTCCATAAAATGTTTTATGAACATAAATTTTAACTTCAATCTATGTAAAGCTAAATAAAGACACACGCGTGTTTTCGTATAAGCCACAACATTCCCCATTCTAAACCGATCGTGATGATCCCTTTCATACATTACTATGGGTTTGAGTTTTTGGACAACGCCATCAATAAAATATTTTATAATATTTTCAAGAGGTTGGCAGTCTAAAATCCGGAAAACTTCAATAATTTTTTGACTTTCAGGTTGACTTTTTGGTATTTCTTTAATTAGATCATAATTATAATACTCTAAGAACAGTGAAGTTAATGCTTCCATCTCTAAAACCGTTCTACAAGGTATAAAAACTTTGTTAAGATCGTTTAAAATATCACTACTTTCAGGCATTTTATTATCACTTCATTATTGTTTCGTGAAAATCTTTTGGACTAAACCCTAAAATATCCTTAGAGATATTTTAAAATTCAACAATACAGTCAAATTTATGATTATATTTTAGATATTTAAAAGTTATTGTTTAAATAAAGTAGTCAAAGTAAAAAAGAAAAATAAAAAAATTCATAAAATTTAAGATGTTGCCCAAATGGGCTTAAAAGCAATGATGTAGTAATAAAATGTTATGAAATGAGAAAAAGAGAAAAAGAGAAAAAAAAAAGAATTAAGTTTAGCTATATTCGATTACTAGACTTTGTTCTTGAATGCTTAAGAAACGAAGTAATAATTCACGTTTTCTTTGGCATCTAAGCGAATCCTTCCTAATAAATGCAAATCGCGTAAAATTTTTTCAGTTTCGGTTAAGGACACATCGAGATGGTTATCTTCAACACACCTTTTGTGTAAAGCTTTGGCTGTAAGCGCTTTTCCTTTATTTTCTACCAAATAATTGCTTAATAATTTTTCAGCTTTTCTCAGAATATTGTCTTCCTCTTCTAACTTTAGGCTTTTTTTCATTAGCTTGCGCTCGTCGTGTGTTATTCTCCAACCCCATATTGAAATGATATTTAGCCCTCCCACTAATGATCCAATTAGTAGTAAAATACCAGAGTAGGGAAGGTTCCTTAGATACAGAAAAGAGCCGAATATTGTAATAATGCCCCCAAGTATAAATATGGTTTGAAAGGATAAGACAAATACCTCGCCAAAAATATAAAACTCAGGATAGAGTAATGGTATGGAAAAACCTAAAAATAAAGATATAGCCCCTCCTGCTAGCGAAAGTCCAAGAGCACTAGTTTTGATACAAATTTCACCTTTTAAATTTGATTTAAAATAGATTTTTGATGTTTGATAGGTTTAATTTAAACTTTAAATTATTTAAATATTTCATTTTTCGCCTTTTTTTCCTTTATATAGTTTTGAAGATCGTACTAATCTAGAGTTATACTAAACTACTTGAAATAGAATGTCTTTGTATTTTCATCATTTAACCTACATTTTGTACCATTATGGCTTCAAAGGATTGAATACAATTCAATGTTAAAAAACTGAAAAAAGTAATAAAAAAATAAAATAAAATAAACTTCGGTTATTAATTTGGGTTAATTTCCTTAGCCCATTAGAAGCATCTGTGTATCACTTGAGGGCCCATCTCCTTGTACTCGCGTCTCGTGACCCACATGCGGTGAAATGTCTTCAAAGAGCTCAAAATCGAGCCACCAATCCATACGGAATACATACGTTCTGGAGGAGCTATAATCTTGACATCAACTGATTCTGGAATTTGTTCTTTAATTTCCTTGGTTAAACGTTCTTTAATTCCAGGGAACATTGTTGAGCCACCAGAAAGTACAATATTACCATAAAGGTCTCTACGGAGGTCGACATCACATTCTGAAATAGCACCGACAATTACATCATCGAGAGGTTCTAATTCTTTCCCGATTACTGATGGATTGAAGAAGCATTCGGGTGCTAAAAATCTTTCTACACCTACATTAATTGTCTCTCCGTCGGGAAGCATGTAGCTTTTCTCCATCCCAGCAACTTTCTTAGAGAGCATCATCTCTTTTTCTGGGTCGATTGCTACATAGCAGAGTTTTTCCTTGATATCTCTAACAATTTCTTTCTCTGCAGAAGTTGTAAATGAGTATCCCTTTTGACGGAGTAATCTTTGTAGGTAAGTTGTGATATCACGGCCAGCAAGATCGATTCTTTGGATTGCATGACTTAAAGCGAAGCCTTCGAAAATGGGCACTACGTGAGAGACTCCATCCCCAATATCTATTACACATCCCGTCGTTCGCCCAGAGGCATAAAGAGACAAGACAGCTTGCATTGCAACATAAAGGGCTGGAACATTGAACGTCTCAAACATTATTTCTGCCATTTTTTCTCTGTTTGGTCTTGGATTCAATGGAGCTTCGGTTAGAAGGACCGGATGTTCGCTAGGATCGATTCTTAAATCAGTGTAAAAGGTATAATGCCAAATTTTTTCCATTGCAGTCCAATCTTCAATAATACCATGTTCTACAGGAAACATTAACTTTAGAACACCTTTAAGTTGCATAGCTTCCTCTCCTATGTAATATTCACGAGTATAATGTTCTACATCAGTCATTATCGATTCATATTTAGGGTATCCTATAAGAGTTGGAAACACAGAACGAGGTTGATCTTCACCGGCAAAACCATTTTTGGAGATTCCAGTTCCATTATCGACTACTAAGGCTTTCGCGTTTAAAAAACTTTCTTCTTCTGCCATAATATTCAGCTTTTTAATTTATTGTTCTATAAAATTATTTCATTTGAAATAGCATTATCTATATTATTTTTTTAGTGTATAATAACATCGATAAATTATAACAAATTCAAATTATCATAATAATAAATTTGATATATATAAATTTTTTTTATTACAAAAAAAATGCGACACAAAAGAACACCTTTTCCGAAAAAATAATTTTTCTGTTTAAGATTAAGCCAAACAAGTGCGATTACTAGCTTTTTTGTATAGAAAGTGGTGTGAACAAAATCCAGATTTTTGAAGCCTCAATAGTAAGGATTTGTGTATACAAATGATTTTTTATGTTTTAAAAAATTCAAGGATTATTAACTAAATAATCATCAATCCATAATTCCATTAATATTTCATCGTAATATTTAGAGTCCATATAAAATTGTTTTAATCTCCTACCTATTATTTTAAAACCCAATTTCTCATATAGAAAGAGAGCTCTTTCGTTATTTGAAAAGCAGCTTAGAATGATTTTTTCTTTATTATTTAAATCTTTAGATTCTCGAATAGCCATATTAATGATACTAAAACCAATTCCTAAATCGCGGTATTTTTTTTGCACAATTATACCTAAACTACCAACGTGAGTTGCAGCGTCCCAGTCTAGACTTGATATTTCACATTGTCCAAGGATATTGTAAGGAGCTTTTAATTTTGGGTGAACAGCGACTATGCAAATTTCTCTATCCTTTTTAATACTATTATACCATGATTGTTTTTCAAATCTTGATTTAACCGGGAATAAAACAGGAAGATAAATTCCTTCTTCAACAACTTCATTGAAGTTATTCCAAACTCCATCAATATCTAATTCATTTATATGCCTAATGAGGATTTTTTCTCCAGTTTTTAACTTTAAGACTTCATTCATTAATTAAATATAAATTTTTATAATTAAATTCCTTATCGTATATTTATGGAGAATGAAAAAGAAGATAAGGATAAAAAAGAAGAATTAGGGGATAAAGAAAAAATTCGCAATTATTTAGAACAAATGGCTCAATCTAAAAAGTCACCGGTTGCAAAAGACCTTGTCCAATTAAAACACGTCGAAGTAAAGAAACAAGAAATCAGTCCTGAAACACTTGATCTCGCAAACACTCTTAAAGATCAATTGTTGGAACACGATCAATTTGAACGCCTTTCTAACGACGAGCTTACAATTCTTGAATCATTTAATAATAAAAGAATGTTACTATCGCGTATTGCTATCGTTGCCAATCAGAGTAGAATCCCTCTAGGCATTGAACCTTTTAAAAAAGCTGAGTTAGAAAAAATCTTAGATACTTTAATTTCTAAAGGTTATTTAGAAGTAGAACAGATTGAAGGTAACAACGTTTATATTCTTACAGAGAGAGGGAAATACAGAATTCAATAACATTTAATCTTTTTTAAGAATTAATTTATTAATCGAGATATCTTGATATTCTCCGCTAGGGTACTCTCGTCTTATTGTTAGTGGTAAAATTTTAGATTTTAATTCTAACAATGCTATCTTTATAGGATCAATAACATTCTTAGACTTCTTGATCAAAATAGGTGCTCCGAAACTTATCTGGAGAGCACGTGCTCCTGTGATGCGAGCTTTTTCGTATCTAGTAAGGAAAATCGAACCAACTTTAATGGTTTTTCGAACTTCTTTATACAACTTTCTCAATTCGCGAGACTCTAAAAAAGAAGACATAACATAATCCTAAGAATTAGTAATTGAGTCGTAAAATGTAGTATAAAATAAAACTTTTTTGTTTTTCAGCACACATCAAGTAAATTCATTATATTTATCTGCTTAAAATTAATGCGCAAGGGGGGAATTTTTCAATTTGAAAGAAAGTTTCAAACTTTTGAACCCCCGACCGTCGAGATTAACGCTTTAAATTAGCGAAAATTTACACGGTGTGAGCGTTTAACGCTTTACACTAATCTTTTATAGTGAAAGTGTCGTTATACGTCTAAACCACTCGCGCTATTTGATGTGAAATAAACACTAACGATAATTATTAAAAAGGTATTAATATAATTTAAGAGATTCTATAGTCTCTGTAACTTTAAATCAAATCTGAAAAAGATTCCTCTTAAAAGAGATTATAATCTGTTATTTTCTGGTGATTTTCGTATCGAATAAGGAGCAATTTATATCACACCCTTTACTTAAGGAAAATTATGTTTTAAGAAGAGCATATCAGGAAAATATATTTATAAATTGCCTTAATAGCAATTGTTTAGTAGTTATCCCTACGGGACTAGGAAAAACAATAATAGCGCTAATGCTTGCTATACACCGATTATCAGAAACACCTAACTCTAAAATTATCTTCTTAGCTCCAACAAAGCCTCTTGTAAATCAACATTATAAATCATTTTTAGATTTAACAGTTATTCCTGAGGAAAACTTAAAAGCAATTACTGGAACTACATCGCCAGAAAAACGGAGAGATATATGGAAGGATTTAAAAATTGCTTTTATGACACCTCAAGTGCTCCAAAATGATATTATTTCCAATCTTTATTCGTTAAAGGATGTATCTTTAATTATTTTTGATGAATGTCATCGGAGTGTAGGAGATTACGCATACTGTTTTATTGCTAAGAAGTATGTAGAATCTTCTGAGAACCATCAAATCTTAGGGCTTACCGCAAGTCCAGGATCTACGGAAGGGAAAATAAACGAGATAAAAAATAATTTGTATATTGACCGTGTCGAAATTAGAACAGAGCAAGATTCAGACGTTAAACCTTACATCCATAATGTTGATAATGAATGGATAAAAGTCAAGCTTCCAAGTGAATTTTTGGATGTTAAAAAAATTATTACAGAGAAATTAAGAACAATTTATAAATCTTTAAAGCAACAAGATTTATTAAATTCGTCAGATATCACTAAGGTTACAAGAAAAGATTTACTTGCTTTAGATAAAATAATTAATGGAAGAGTTTCAGCCTCAAGAGCAGAAGAAGAGAAGTTCCAATTATTTACTGCTAAGAAGAATGTTGCTAATGCCATAAGACTGTCCTATATGGATGAGCTTATTGAGACTCAAGGAGTAAGCGCATTAGATGACTATATGAAAAAGAATATTAAAAAAATTAAACAAAACACTGCAAATAAATCATTAAAAGAACTCTTTGGAGATTCTGGTATAAAACATATTCTTGAACTAATTGAAACTATCAAACAAAAAGGGATTTTTCACCCTAAATTGGAGAAACTAGTGGAAATTTTACATAATCAGATAATTGAAAATAGTGATTCGAGAATTTTGGTATTTTGTCATTTCAGAGACTCGGTCAATAATATTGTTAAATTTGTAGAAATTGACGAAGTTATAAGGGCTCACAAATTTGTTGGTCAAGTAACTAAATCTTCAGATAAGGGTTTAACTCAAAAAGAGCAAATACAACTTCTTGAAGACTTTAAAGAAGGGATTTACAATACATTAGTTGCCACAAGTGTTGGAGAAGAAGGTTTAGATATAGCGGAGTGTGATTTAGTAATATTTTATGACGTTATTCCAAGCGCTGTTCGTTCGATTCAACGTCGTGGAAGGACTGGGAGAAAAAAGGAAGGAAAAGTCTTCACATTAATGGCTGAAGGTACTCGTGATGAAGGATATTTTTGGGCTGAAAAAGCTAAGGAACGGGTGATGAAGCAGAGTTTAAAAAGTATGAAAGAAAATGATTCAAGTTTTAAAGCAGGACAGTCAAATCTTTTAAATTTTATTAATGAGGAAGAAGACAGTAAGGACTCTAGTAATGTCGATAATGCTTCAGATTTAAGATTTATCCAGAAGATTAAGGATGCTCAGGATTACAAAATAATTTGTGATAGTAGAGAGACTGCCTCTGCTGTCGTGAGAGCATTATCACTGATGGGAGTTAACATAGAACTAAAACAATTACCCGTTGCGGACTATATACTCTCAGAAAGAGTTGGGATTGAAAGAAAATCAGCTCAAGACTTTAACGATTCGGTAAAAGATGGAAGGTTATTTAACGAGTTATTTGATTTAAAAAACAAATTTGTTAGACCCATACTAATATTAGAAGGAGACCCTTTCTTACATTCAAGTATTAACCAAAACGCACTTTATGGTGCGATCACATCAATAATTTTGAATTTAGGAATTACCATTTATAAAACAGGCAATCCCTCAGACTCTGCGATGTTTTTATATCAGCTTGCGAAAAAGGAACAATCAGACTCCAAAATGGACGTAAAGTTGAGGTTCGACAAAAAACCAATAGAAATTTCGAGTTTATTAGAATATATCGTTGCAGGTATTCCGGGTATTAATGCTCTTAGAGCTAAAAACTTGCTTGGTGAATTAAAATCGCTCCAAGAGATTTTTAATGCCGATATTGGGGATTTAATGAAAGTTGAGAATGTTGGAAAGAAAATAGCTCAAGAAATATATAAACTAAGTAGATTTAAATACCAAAATGACTATTAAGTTTAGAAATTGTTAATGTTTAAGCTAAGTGCTTAATCTTCTTAACACCTTCACCGATTCTTTTTATAATCTGTTCAATTTCCTGTTCTTTTACGATTAAAGGCGGCATCATTATGAGAGTATCTTTTTTATTTCCGCAATAATTTTGAAGTACACCTTCTTTTATTATAGAAAGCATAGCCAACTGTCCGAATGTTTCGCTATTAAACTCCATACCCCACATTAGTCCTCTTCCTCTCACATCTTTTATTAATTTAGGATTATCGTTTGCAATTTCTTCTAAACCCTTACCAAATAATTTACCCATTTCCTTCACATGATTTAAAAACTCAGGATTTGACTGAATATCTAACATCTCACAAGCAACAACACAACCTAAATCAGAACCTCCTGTTGTTGAAATGTGTATGAATGGGTCATCTTTAAAAACTGCCTTCTCAATAAATGGTTTATAACTACAAGTAGAGATCGGATAAACTCCCGCACTCATACCTTTACCTAAAACCAAAAAATCAGGTATTACTTTTTCTTGTTCATAGAGTCCTCCGTGAATAGCCCAGAAATGACCTGTCCGTCCAAGCCCCGTTTGGACCTCGTCAATTATCATCATAACGCCAAAATCATTACACAACTCTCGAACTTCTGGGAAATATCCCTCTTGAGCAATTAACACTCCTCCAGTTGCTGGGATTGTTTCCAGAATGACACAGGCAACATCCTCAGAAATCTTTTTTTTCAAAGCGTCAATATCACCAAAAGGAACTTGCTTAAAATCCGAGATATTCCAAACGAAATTTTCTTTAAAGTCAGGATCTCCAGTTGCTAATGCGAAACCAGTATGACCATGATATCCTCCAATAGCAGATATGCACTCTTTTCTTTTTGTATAAGCCCTTGAAAATTTTATGGCAGAATCAACTGCCTCACCGCCACTAACTCCAAAGGTGGTCTTAGTAATTCCGGGGGGCATGAGTTCTGCTAATTTCTTACCTAACAGAGCTCTCCATTCTGAAAGCTGCAAGTGATCACCTATATCCAATCCACTATCTAAGGCGTCTTTAAGGATTTGTACTATTTTTGGGTTACCGTGCCCTAAATTATAAACACCCCCGCATGTGTGACAATTAAAAAGTTCCATTGGTGGATCAGTGGGTTTTAATCCTTCCAACATTTTAATTTTGACACCCTTCCTCTCACCAGGGATTAATCCAAGACCAAATCCTTTAAAAAAGCGAACTTTTGGCGAATTCACATGCTTTGCATATAACTTCAGAAGCTCTTTTTGCGATAAAGTTCCAAAAAACTTCTTATTAGAGTTATCTTTCATGATTTTACAGAATTTTTTTTTCCATTAAAATATTTATAATATTTAATCGATGACTATAAGTATTCTTCTTATGTATAAATTGATGGATTTAACCCTAAAAACAATTAGTTAATATTAATAACAAAATTTTTATGATTAAAGATTAATATTTTATTTTAGTAGTAATATAACTAGAATGTCATTAAAAAAACTTGATGTGATTTACAATTATAAAATTTAAGGTAATTGTAGCGGGTGCTAAAAATGTGGGAAAAACATCTCTCATTAGGCGGTATGCGACGGGGAAATTTGATAGATCAACTTTATCAACGATAGGAGTAGATTTCGAAACAAAGAAAGTGGTAGTCGATGATACTGAAATACTCCTCAATATCTGGGATTTTGCTGGAGAAAAAAAATTCCGTCTTCTGCTCCCCTCCTATGTTTCAGGTGCTTCAGGGGCTTTAATTCTTTATGACATTACTAATAAAGAATCCTTAGACGATCTTCATGATTGGGCAAATGTTATAACTTCTGTCCCTAACCATCCAAAAACCAAATTATTGATTGAAGCAAAGATCGATTTAGAAAAGCAGAGAGAAGTAACACATGATAAAGCTAAAGCTGTTTTTGACAAATATAAATTTCAAGGAGACATTTATGGAGTATCTTCAAAAACTGGAGAAAACGTCGAAAATGTTTTTGAGATGCTTGGACGAGAGATTATCAAGAATTCTTTGAAAAAATGCACTAGTTGCGGTAAATTTTACCCCTTAGAGCTTAAATATTGTCAATATTGTGGACAGAAAACTCGTTAATTCTACAATCGCTTTTTTTTGAATAATCAAAAGAAAGAATATATATCTTTTTAAAAAATAAAACTCTTAACAAAAATATTAATCTAAATTTAGTTGGTTATTTAATTTGAATTACGACATTCAACAAGATCAGGATGAAATCTTAAATCGTTTAAAGGAAGATGGTATTTCATTTCGAGCTAAAACAATCTTAGTGACAGGTGGAGCAGGTTTCCTAGGCTCTTGGGTGTGTGATATCTTAGTAAAGCAAGGAGCTAATTGTATATGTTTAGATAATCTTTCTTCAGGAAGATTTGAAAACATCTCTCATTTAATGGAAAAAGATAATTTTCGCTTTATAAATCACGATATCTCGGAACCAGTGTTTTTTGGGTTAACTCATCATCCAAACGGGATTTGTATTGGTAATATTAAGAGAATTGATATTGTTATGCATATGGCAAGCAGAGCGTCTCCATTTGAGTTTAGTAAATACCCAATTCCGATTCTAAAAAGCAACACTCTTGGAACTATGAACGCACTTGGTATTGCCAAAGCACATTATGCTCTATTTTTCTATACAAGCACATCTGAAGTGTATGGCAATCCTCCTAATGAGGCGATTCCAACAGCAGAAACATATTTCGGACTTGTAAATCCTGTAGGCCCAAGAAGCTGTTATGATGAATCTAAACGGGCAGGAGAAGCTTTTGTCAAGGCTTACGAACTCCAACACGGAATTAGAACTAAAGTAGTGCGAATTTTTAACACATCAGGACCAAGAATTAGACATGGTCCCGAATTTGGAAGAGTTATTCCTAACTTTATACATCAAGCATTGAATAACGAAGAGATAACGATCTTTGGAGATGGTTCACAGACTCGATCTTTTATTTATGTCGTTGATGAGATTGAAGGGATTTTAAAAATCGTCCATAACAGAGAAGCCATTGGAGAGGTTATTAATTTAGGTAACGATAAAGAATACACAATCTTAGAAATAGCCAAAATAATTAAAGAATTAGCAAACTCTAAATCAGAAATCGTTTTTAAGCCCTTACCTATTGATGATCCTGTAAGAAGATGTGCTGACTTAAGTAAGGCAAAAAGGATTCTAAAATGGCAACCCACGACTCCTTTAAATGAGGGTTTAACGAAAACTATGGCTTGGTTCAAAGATAATGTCAAAAATGGATAATACAAAAAATCTTAATAGTGTAAAGAAAAATTATAAAGAATTTGATAAACTACTTAAAATTCTCTTAATTATTGGTATAGTAATTATATCTGGGTTCATAGTTTATGCTGTTCTTACCCCCGAACCAGGCTATATAACATTTGGTCTCTTGAATTCTGATAGAAAAGCAGAAAATTATCCCACGAATGCAACAGTAGGAGAAAATGTCACTTTTTATGTATCTGTAGGAAATTATTTAAATCGAGATTTCTCATTTCGCATAGAAATTTTAGAGGGAGATAATGAAACAATTTTAAGACCGACAGGCTCGGTAAACGCGACATCATATTTAAACTCGTCAACAATACTTTTACTACACGGAGATAGTTGGATTTCGAGTTTCAATTTTTCTTTTTCAGATCCAGGATATGATCAGACGATTATAGCAGAATTATGGGAGACTAATATTGGTCCAAATGATAAATATTGGGAGATCCATTGGATGCGTTTAAACGTTACATCCTAAGAATTCGCTCCAATTATTTGTACATTATCAACCTTTACGAAAGGAGCGTAGAACGAGCCATAAACTTTAAATTCCTTTGAAATACATACTATATTTTTAAAAAGTTCTAATAAATTTATTCCAAACATGGTTTCATTTAAAGCTTGCTTAACTTCTCCATCAATAATCAAATTTCCTTGAGAAATCAACCCGGAAAAATCACCAGTAGCTATATTTGGAGAATCTGCTGTAGAATTTAACAATATCCCTTCTTTAACATCCTTTATAATTTCTTCATGAGGAACCGTTCCGGGTTGTAAGATTAAGTTTGATATACCTATCAAAGGAACGGAACTAAAGGACCTTCTAGAAGCGTTTCCCGTGCTTTCGACCCCTTCCTTACCTGCCGTATAACTGTTATGTAATAAACCAGATTTCAAAAATATTCCTTTTTCTATGATTTTCTTATTTTTACATGGAACGCCTTCTCCATCGAATATATTAGATCCTACTGCACCGTTGATTAAAGCGTTATCTTCGATAATCAAATGTTCTGAGCCAATTTTTTTTTCTCTTTTATCAACTAAAAAACTACGTTTATACTGGAACAGTTCCGCGTTTATAGCAGACGCAATTGGATTTAAAATTAAGTTTATCGTTCCTTTAGGTGTTAAAACAATTGGCATCTTTTTGGTCTTTATTTTTATTCGGTTAAGGTTTTTTTTTGCATTTTTTAAAGCTTCTACGGCTGTAGTTGTTCCATCAATTTCCTTTAATGTTCTTTTCATTTGGGATTCATAACCGTTTGAAGTTTCTCCGGTTTCCTTGTCTTTTACAATAATATTGGACGAAATTGAGAATAATGTTTCTTTTCCACAAGCTTCAATACCATTCGAATTGAATACATGAGACATATTGTAGTTTGCTGTAAAATCACCAGATTGAGATATTGCCTGGTCATCCTCATTGCACACCTTAATCAAATCCTTAATTAGCTCTATCGAATCCTCTATGGTTAAAGATTCAATACTCTTATCATATAAACGTTCAACAGTGGGATAACTTTTATATTCTCTAGGTAAATTTTTAAAATTAGGATCTGGAGTACCTGCATTCATCATTTTAATAGAGTTAGTAACTATTTTTTCGATAACTTTCTTATTTAATTTATTTGTAAAGGCGAATCCTATAGAACCTTGATTATTATATATTCTAATAGAAACTCCGTTATCGCTTCCTAATTCGCTGTATTTTATTGAATTTTCTTCGAGTTCAATATTGGTGTATTGACTCTTTCCAACAAAAATTTCAGCACACTTGTAAGATGGATATTTTTTCTCGGCGAATCTTATTCCGTAACTGGCTAGTTCAAAGATGTCTATCTCATTGTCCATTTAATTTAATCCACCTACAGTTATGTCTTCAACTCTTAAGTATGGGCCACCATCACAGACTCTAACGCTTTGACCTCCTTTTCCGCAGATTCCATCTGAGTAGCTGAATGTATTTTTGTCGCCTATAGCAGAAACTCTATTTAGAACTTCTAATATCATTCCAGATAACGCGACATCACGCATCAACTCTTTTTTTTCTCCATTTTCGATTTTGTATGAAAATTTACACTTGAATTGGAAGTTTCCGGTAGTTGGATTTGTATAACCATACAAAAAATCTTCGCAAAGAATGCCGTTCTTCGTATCTTCTATTAATTCTTCGATTTTCCAGTCTTTCGGTTCGATATAGGTAAAACCCATACGTACTTGAGGCTTCGAAGAACTGGAAGACGCCCTCCCGTGACCGTTGGGAGGTACTTCCATCCTTGAGGAAGTTTCTATATTATGTAAATAATTTTTTAATATCCCATTTTCAATAATATTTGTTTTTTGTGAAGGAATTCCCTCATCATCAATAAAATAGCTCCCAAATAACTCGTATGGCAACCCAAACATTTTTCCTTGGCCCATAGTGGGATCATCTACTACACTGATATCAGTTAAAGCCACTGCTTGACCTATTTTTCCCTTCAAAACACTTTCTTTACTCAAGACTAAATCTGCTTCGCAAGCGTGTCCAAGCGCTTCATGAATTAGGGTTCCTGCAAGTTTTGAATCAGCAATAATGGAAAATTTACCCCCTATAGGAGATTTAGCATCTAATAGTTTAATCGATTCTTCTGCTGTTTTTTTGCTCAAATTTTCCGCTTTCTCTGTAGAAGATATCTCAAATCCACCTAATCCTCCTACAGAGTTAATTGATCTTTGAATAATACCCGCTTTTTGGGAATAAACTATATTTAGAAGTCGTAAATACGAAAGATTTTGTTTAACCTGACTTCCAAATGAGTTAATAAATACATAGTTATTAACACCATCCATGTAAATTGTACGAGTATTTTTTACCATATTAGAATAATCGGAGGCGATTTTTTCGTGGTTTTTTACCAACTTAATTTTTTCTTCAATATCAACATTGGACAGCTTTATTTTACTGTTAATCTTAAAATCTTCATTTAATGGATCTCTTTCCTTAATCTTAAACTTGTTTTTCGATAGTGTTTCCGTCAATTTCGCTAATTTTATTGATTTTAAGAAACTCGATATTATTTCATCCTTGTTAATCTTTTTTAGAACAAAGAATCCCCACCCTCCGTTAACAAAGGTTCTTATTCCGCAATTGGTTATATCATAAGATGATATTTCTGTGCTCTTTTGATCGGTGAAATCTAAAGTTGTTCCTTCCGTATACGTTGCTCTTATATCCCAATATTCGATTTTATTTTCAGCTTCTCGATGTAGTTTATCAATAAAGGTATTATCAAATAACTTTAAATCATCATTAGTCTCCATAGAATTCTTCAAACCACAATAAATACATAAATATCAATTCGTAATAAAAATTGAGAGCTTTAAAAAATTGAAGAAGAGAGGGTTAAATAATTTTATTTTTTGAACTTATAAGTTGTTCTATTCATTTACATATTCAGAAATTTAAAGAGGGGTTCCGTTTCTCCTTTCATTTTCAAATTCTTAATAATTTTAATTGCTCCTTGAAGAGTTACTGTTTTGGAAAATTTAGCTGAGTTCTTGAATTGGAAAGACCGATTACATTTCCAACATTTCTTAGTTTTAATTATTTTATTACTATAACTCCATTCACCACAATGATAGCAACGAAAAAAGTAGAATTTTTGGACATTGGGCATCGTAAGGTAACATAAAAAAGAAAGATTTATAATTCCAATAAGACTAAAAGTTTTCTAACCTGTAAAAATTATATTTTAAGGTTAATAAACGAAAGGCAAAGTTAAATTTTCAAGGGGTATTATTATATCTATATAGATTATTGACTAATTTTTTAAAAAAACATTAATATTTTGAAGGTTAGACTCATAATGAAAGAAATAAGTGATAAAGAGTTAAAGAAGCTGAATATTGACGAATTAACGCACTTATTTTTAGATAATATAAATGAACAAAATTTGACCTTAATTGAAGGGATTGAATTTCTTGTCGATGAAAAGTTCGATAAATTCACCCAGAATCTAAATTACGTTATTGAAACTAATACAGAAGTAAGAATTAAGAAAGTTTTTGAATCTAAAATATTCAAATCTAAATTGATGTTTTCAAAAGCAGACAGATTAAAATTATTTAATAAAATTAACGATATTAAAAATATCGGGGAATTTTTTGCCAATAAAATGCTTCTCTATAAGGTAGTATTTCCTGACAAAGAGTTCAAACTTCAAATAATTGTTATTCTGAAATCATTAAAAAAAATTTCTAATGAGTTAGCAGAAGCGATAAAAACTATTGGGTCAGATTTGAGTAAAGCTCATCATATCTGTGAAAATATTAAAGACGAAAGACGCAAAATGAGAAAATCGGAGTGGCAAGTGCTTGATCGATTGTACAATTATGATATGGATTACCTATCAAGAACTTTCTTATATTTGAAGGAGTTAATAGAAAATATTATGATTTTGGCTGACCACATCAAAAGTTTTTCGGAGTATATTCAATTTTTAGCAACTAAATATTTAATCTTCGATTAAAAATCAGATTCGATTTGACATGGCAGTTGACATAGCTTCAATTATAGTAATCGTTTTAGTTGTCTTAGCAATAGCTCTTGCATTTTCAATAGGCGCAAATGACGAAACTTTATCTACTTTAGTTGGAGCAGGAGTTTTAAAATTTAAATTAGCTTTATTAATTGGTGGTATAGCAGTTGGAGCAGGAATGTTCTCCTTTGCCTTTGCTTTTGTAGCAAAAACTGTAGGTGCTGATTTATTAGGGGAAAAATTAAATTATACCGATTTTATGTTGTTAACTGTTTTGATAAGCAGCATATTTTGGTTAATCATTGGTAGTTTCGCAGGAATCCCTTTAAGTAGCACTCACTCGCTTGTAGGAAGCATAGTGGGAGTTGTTTTTATATATGCTATAACACAAGGAGATGTTAATCCTGAAACAGCGTTTAATTGGGTAAAATTGAATAATGTTATTCTGGGTTGGTTTCTATCTCCTACCTTTGGTTTAATTATCACATATGTGCTTTTTAAGATTCTTGCTAAAACTTATTTATCCCGCTTAAAAGGCTTGAATCAGATCGAGAAATCTGAAAAAAATTTTAAATGGCTATTGTTATTTGCGGTAATTTTCGCTGAGATATGGGTTGGTGCAAACTCAGGTGAAGCACTAGGAATTCTCTATGGATTATTAGATAAAGGTTCCTTGAATCTAGGCTCATATGTATTTTATGCCCTCCTTTGTGGTATTGCTTCTTGTCTAGGAATTTATATTGCCGCACGGTATGTTGTAAGAAATCTAGCTTCTCAGATGATTGATTCTCGGCCAAGCGAAAGTCTTATTACCCAATTAAGTTCAGCTTTAATCCTTATGATAGCAACATTGTTAAGTTTACCAATTTCACATAGTCACGTTATAGTCTTCTGTATAATTGGGATGAGTTTAGCTCAAAGAAAAGAAGTGGATTATAAAGGTTTAGGGAAAATGGCTATATACTGGGTTCTTACATTTCCAGTTGCTGCATTTCTTGCAGGATTTATTTATTTCGGATTTAATTTACTTGGATTAACCTAAAAAAGTATAAAAATTAATTATTAATATATATTAATAGAAAAGAAAGGAAATTGAGTGTTAAAAATGGGTTCATTAATAGAATTTTTAAAACGTGAAACAGCTCTAAATGTCTTAGAAAAAACAATCAAACACGCTCAGATCGTCCAAGATTGCGTTAAAGAATTAGAAGTCGGACTTAAAATATTATTAAAAGAGGAAAATCTCGAAAAAGCCCGCGAAAACTTCCATAAAGTTGATCTTTTAGAAGACGAAGCAGACAAGATAAGACGAGAAGTCCTTAAAGACGTTTCTAAGGGAGAGCTAAATCCTAGTATAAGATTAAATTTATCACATTTAATAAAAAGATTAGATGATGTAGCAAATTGCAGTACTGGAGTAGCTCGTAGGGTAACAACAATCCCAACAAGGTTTTGGGATCAAAGTAGTGAAGAATCTACAAAATTAATACTAGAGATAATAGAGATAACAGTAAAGGCTGTTGATTATTTAGATAAGCTTGTGATTGATTTAGTGGGAGAGAGGAAAAATGTGAAGGAATATGCTAGTATAATAAACCAGCTTGAACATGATGTTGACCTTCTTAACATAAAATTAAGGGAAAGTCTTCAAGAGACGAAGTATGACGTTAATTTCTTTACAATATTTACTGTTGGAAATATATTCGACATTCTGGAGGCTATTTCCGATTCTATAGAGGGTGTAGCGGATTACATTATGGTACTTCTTACAAGTGCCCGAGCTCTTTAGATTCAAACATTTTATATAAAAGAACTTAGTAATTCTTTTAAAAATTTAGGAAGAAAAAAAACTAATTCATAAAAAAAATGAAGAAAATAATATATACTACTAAAACAAGATTTAAGTATTAAAATTTAAACTAATATTTTTAAGAAGTTCTTTGTATCTGGAGCGTAAAGTGACTTCCGTAACCCCTATTACATGAGATATGTCTTTCTGTGATACCTTCACGTTTCTCAGTTTAGATACGAGGTATATTGCACCCGCACATAATCCTTTAGGGTCCTTACCAGATATGGAAGTCCTTACTATGAAATTGTGAAGTACTCTCATTGCTTCCTTTTCTACTTCAATTCCTAAATTTAAATCTGCGCAGTATCGCGGAATAAGTGTAACTGGATCAATATGAGAGATTTTTAAGTTTAATTCCCGAACTAATATTTTATAGCACTTTTTTACGATGTTATCGTTAATTGAAGCCTCTTCTAAGATTTCTTGAAGCGTAATAGGAACTCTTTCGTCCTTACATGCGTAGTACGCACAAGCAGCTACCATACCATTAATGGATCTACCTCGTAAAAGCTGTCTTTTAAACACTTCTTTATATAATCGAACTGCTGATTTTTTCACTCGTTCAGGGAAGTTTAGGTTGCCCCCGATTCTTTTTAACTCGGTTATAGCCATCAACATATTTCTTTTTTCCCAGGATAAGTGAGTATTCCACTTAGCAGCACGCCTTAAGTCGGGGTTTTTGATTTTTGTCCTATCTATAACAGTACTTAAACCTATGTCTGG
Organism: Promethearchaeota archaeon; assembly: GCA_013375495.1. The sequence continues at coordinate 8,128 of JABXKC010000036.1, read as the reverse complement.
CATCAAGATAGACATTGGAGACCCTGTCCGCTCCTTTCTATCTTTTTCGTGCTTTGAATAAGCTCTTATTCCACTATGAGAAACATCTAAACCTCGTTCCCCTACAACCAGCCCACATTGTTGACAGACTGTTTCTCCTCTTTCTTGTATAATAACGGTAGATCCCCCACACTCGGGACATAAATTTGATAACGCATCTATTTCAACGACCATTTTACCATACCACTTCCCTTACAAATTATTATATTTTTTTTGTCGCGGCTCTTTTTTTACATTTTCCTTGTTTTCAAAGGAATTTTATGACAACAAAAAAACTTTTGAACACACAACTTTACTGTTATAACAAAAATATGCGTGTTGCATATTTAAATGTTTCTATCATTTGTAAAATTTTACTAACAACATTAACAATTCTTTATTTTTTGTATACTAATTCATTTTTTTCGAATTACAAAAATGAATTTGAATATAAGTATTTTTTTTTTAATTAATAATAGTTGTATCATTTGCGTATATATTTTGAGAAATATTTTTATCATAATAAAACCGTCGGCTAAAATTTTTTATTCATTCCCAGTTTCGAAATCATAAATACCTTTTTTTCTTGCTTGGAATCTTCGACTTTTTTTAAACTTACCTTGAAATCAGAAACGAGTAATTCACATATCCTTTTCTTTTTCCATAATCTTAAATAATACTTTTTTCACTACTTTTTTAGTAATTACAACGATCAAATATTGTTGTAAATCTTCGTTGAGGTGAAAAATTCATCACGCAAGATAGGACTAAATCAGATAAAAAAGAGACTAGCCCAGAAAGGGATAGCCAGATTTCGAGAAAAGAGAAAACTGAAGAAAGTCCTCGATTGAGTGAAGAAGAAATTAGAAACCTTACTTTATCTGATGAAAAAATTAAGCGATATATGAGAATTTACCAAGAAGAGACCGACAAGTATGCCATTTGGAGAGGAGCTGTAACAGAAGGCTTTAAAAAATGGTTAAAAGGAGAAAAAGTCTATACTCGAGCAAAAGAGAGAATTTCGTTGTATGTTGCGGATGAGGTAAAAACTGATTGGCAAAATTTCATTAATGTTAACAAACCTACCTTTCCAACCTTTTCCGAATTAATAAGACAGAGCGTCAATTCGTTTATCGAGGATTCAAGCAGAGTTTCAAATGAATTATCAAAATTAAATCCGACTACAATATCCAATATTTCTCACGCATTGAAAGAACCTTTAACATCTATTAAAGGTTATTCTCAATTATTACTCGAAAGCGATGAATACAGGGGCAAACTAAGCAATCACATCGAAGAAACTATAAAAAATATCTTCGATCAGAGTAATTTACTTGAAAATATAATTAAGAATTTCTTAGATAATATTAAACCTGATGGTAATCCCTACGATATTTTATTAATTGAGGACGATTTGCCAACAATTAGATTAATTACAAATTATTTTGAAAACAAAGATTATGTTTGTAAGGGGGTAGTGAGCGGAACAAAAGGATTAGAAGAATTGAAGCGAACCGTACCGAAAGTAATTTTGTTAGATATAATTTTACCAGACATAAGTGGATACGATATTTGTCAGACGATAAAAACTGACAATTCTTTTAAGAAAATACCGATATTCTTTCTCACGGCAATTTCAGAATCTGAAGTGACAAAAAATTTTCGTACTTCGCTAGCAGATGGTTACATTCTAAAACCTTTTAATTTCTCTGATTTTGACGTTATTTTTGAAATTTTAAATAGGAAGGCAAATTAATTAATTGAATTCAAAATTTCAAAAATTTATTATCAATTCGTATTAAATAAATGAATAAGATTTAATTTTTGTGTAAAATTATATAATGTAGAGAACTAATAAACATCTAAAATTTCAAATTGTAGTAAAAATGTTAAAGGGTGTTAAAAATTACTAATTCAAACGGAAAAAACAATTATTCGAGCCCAAAATTAAGTGAGGAAGAGATCAAAAAGCTTGATTTGGAGAGTGAAAAAGCAAAAAAATTAATGAAGGAATATGAGGACACCACAGATAAATATGCGAATTGGCGTGGAAATATAACGGAAGGGTTCATGAAATGGTTAAAGGGAGAAAAAATGTATGATCGAGAGAAAGAACGGATTTCTTTATATGTTTCAGATGATACCAAAGAAGAGTGGAGCGAATTTATCAAAACTCATAAAGATAAGTATAATACCATTTCAAAACTCATAAGAGAAAGCGTGAATTACTTTATTCAGCAAAAACCTGGTATAGCTAATGGTAATTTGAATACACTTGATAGTCAGACCCTCACTAACATATCCCATGCTTTGAAGGAGCCGTTGACATCAATTAAAGGTTTTTCCCAACTATTAATTGAAAATTACAAAGATGAGATGGAGGAAGATATTTTTAATACAGTTCAGAACATCTTCAACCAGTCCTTAATCTTAGAGAAAAAAATTATCAACATATTAGATAATATTAAAACAGAAACGACTCAGTACGATATATTGCTAATTGAGGATGATTTAGCTACAATTCGCTTATTAACGAGTTATTTTGGAAGTAAAGGTTATACCTGTAAAGGTGTGGTAAGTGGTACAAAGGGTTTAGAAGAAATAGCTAACAATCCCCCGAAGTTGGTTTTATTAGATATTATTTTGCCAGATTATAGTGGATACAACATTTGTAAACAAATTAAATCAAATAAAAACCTTCGAAATATAGCAGTTTATTTGTTAACAGCCATCCCAGGCTCTGAAGTAGAAAAGAATTTAGAAGAAAGTAATGCTGATGGTTACATCTTAAAACCATTCGATTTCTCTGATTTTGAAGTTATTTTTCAGTATTTATAGAAAGAGCGTTCTTCTCCTATAATAAAAATTGAGCGGGCTATGAGGGAATTTCGCACTCATCGTTTCCGATTGAGTGTATCGAACCCCCGACCTGCCGGTTAAGAGCCGGATGCGCTACCTGACTGCGCTAATAGCCCATAATACTGAGACCACAATTTAAAACGCACCTGGAGGGATTTGAACCCCCGAGCGCTTTCGCGCACTGGCTTACTTGATTGTATTAGACACTCAAGGCCAGCGTCTTACCACTAGGCTACAGGTGCACATCGTAGAATAGTTTCTATTAAGAGATATCCTATTTTTTGCTGATTTTAATTTTTTAAATTGCGATATAAGTATTAAAATAGATTATTTTTAATAAAATAAATTTTTTTTTATTTTTCTGGTATATTCCATATCTTAGGTTGACAAATTAAAGAAAAATATAAATTTTATGCTACATTGAACCATAATTGAGATGTTGTAAAAATGAGTGCGGCAAAAAATTTTAGGTATTTAATACCAGATCGCTTGTTTAAAGAACTTACTCAGAAAGCTGCAGAGGTTTATCCAAACATCGAACACTATTGGATTTTTGCAGATCGTAAAGAAAACTTCGGAATTGTTAATAAATTTATTGTTAATCCAGATTTAAGAAAATCTAAAACTCACGTAAAACCACGGAGTTGGATGCGCTATAAAAAGTCGAAGATCTATAATATGCGTAAGTTTAAACAGGAACTTAATGTAGACATAGTCTGGCAGGCGCATACCCATCCTTCAGGAAACGACAAGTTGCACCAAATTGATAAGAGAATTTTAAAATATCTCTCAAATGGAGTAATGATAATAATAATTCCTGAAATCCCTGAAAAGGAGTTAGCAGGCCATTTAGTAGGTTGGTACTACGATAAGCGTTATACAAAGAAACCATTGATTGAAAAGATGGTCTTTGAGATTATCCAAGAATGATTTTGAGTTTAGTTTAATTGGTTTTCCTTTTTTCTTTTTATTTTTTAGTTTGAGCAAAGCTTATAATGATACATGCTCTGAACAATATAAAAACCCGTGAGTATTATTTACCTTCAAAATGGAATTTAGGTATATCGGTATGGATGTTGAAGATCAAAATTTAATTAAACCTGATGAAATTGAGACTAATAATACACATAAACACTTTTTTCAAGTTGATTTCATTAAAGCTGTGATGATATTCTTAGTCATTTTCGACCACACAATTCCATGGGACCCTATTAAGAACGAACTCGGAGTTGCACTCTGGGAAAGAATATCTATTCCCATATTCTTGGTGATTATGGGTTTTAATATGGGTTTATCATTTAGTAAATTGGAAGATAAAAGATTAAGAAAACTGTATTCCTGGCGTTACTTTAAGAGAAAATTTTGGCGCTATATTTACCCATTTATAATCTTATGGCTAGTATCTTCTTTAATTGGTTTGGTGATCAACGGATTCGATTTAGACGCGTTAAACCAATACGAATCTAATTATTGGCATTTTTATCATTTATTTATTGGAATATTACCGTTTTGGGGACCAGGTAATTGGTTTTTACCTGTTATATTCTGGACAATACTAATCATGCCATTATTATATAAAGGATTTTCTGGTAAATTAATTTGGAGAATTGTTACGCTTCTTTTATGTTATGCCATAGAATTATCGCTACAATTAGCACTCTTCAATATATTTGGTCCACCTCCATTCCCAACTTGGGAAGCGTATTTTGAATTTCGATATTGGTTTAATTTTGTATTTACAACTCCGTTTTTCATGCTTTCTGCGATCGGGTTAGGGATGTGGTTTTCGAAAAGACCTAATCTCTTTGCCAAACAGAACTTTTTTATATGGATTCTTTTTCTGCTAAGTCTTTATTACTTAATCCAATACCAATTTTTTGATTTTAGTTATGATTTTATTAGAGGGGATTATAATTTATTTGTCTTCCCCTATTCAGCGTTTCTAGTTTTATTAGGAATCAAACTACTACCGAATAGATGGGATAATTGGTTTGCTAGAGCTATCTCGAAGATAGGAAAATCTACCTATCACATCCTACTAACGCAGATATTATATTTTTCGGTTGTTTATTCAGTTTATGGAGATCATTACGGAGCAAGTATCTTAGGGATTAATTGGTCATATAATTTAACCATTTATTTGTACTTAATCATTAACTGGGTGATATGTGTTTCGTGTGGAGTTTTCTGGCATTACATTGATTCTAAGCTAAGAGATTATTACTTGTTTCATAAAAGATATCAGCCCAGAAAAGAAGAAGAATTGGTTTAAAACTAAAAAATCTTTTTTTTTCTTTTATCCATATGTTTAGTTTAAATATAAACTGCTCATTCCAATGAAAAAGTATTAAAATTTTAAATTTTTATATACAAAATATACCACTTGAAGATTATTTCAACATTAAGCAATCGTCGCTTAGCTTGGTAGAACACTAAAGCGTGCCAAAAGCGCTGGATTGCTAATCCAGTGTCCAACGGATGCGAGGGTTCGAATCCCTCCGATTGCGTTCTTATAAGCTTCAAAAAACACGGGCCCATGGTCTAGTGGTTATGACGTCTCGCTTACACCGAGAAGGTCGGGAGTTCAATCCTCCCTGGGCCCACCATTCTCTTTTATAAATAAAATAATTTTTTAATCCTTTCAGGTCTAATTGCGCTTAATTTGCAATTTTTGAGGTGTTTCCCTATATCTGCGATGATACCTGGAGCAGTAGTCTTCTCTCTCAAAATTACAATGTTTTCCAAAAAGCCATATCTTATTATTGAAGCTATGTCTCTAAAATGCCCAGTTTTTACAAGAGCTTTTTTTAATTGTCCTTTTGTTTCACCGCTCATGAAAAGTCCTTCAAGATTCTCCTTAATTAATTTTTCGTATAATTCTAAGGTTTGGCGATCCAGAACGCCTTGAATTTGTTCTTTTTCTTTATCAATAAAAGTAATTTTTACATAAACAGGAAAGCGATCGATAAAATCGTAGGTACTAATTATTTCTGTTAATGGCACACCTCTACTTTTGCACAATTGGGCTCTCAAATCGTAAAGATTGAGTAATACATCGACATTAGGATTAAGGATTGCACAATCTACAAAAATTCCAAATCCTACCTTTCCAACATCTAACATAACTCCTCTATATATGTTCCCAATCATAACTTTATCAAATTCAACTACGCTTCCTATTTTTTTTTTTAACATGTTTAAAATAAAGATTTCTTCAGGACCAGAGATCAAAACCTCAAATCTATTATCAAATTGTCTTAATTTTTTTATTCGGATTTTAGTGTTAGGAAAACTCTGAGCTAACTCGTTTAGATATTTGATATACCTAATTGAAATTTCCCTTTTATCGTTTTCTTTATATACATTATAGATTTTATCGTAAAGAACTAGGCTTTTTACCATAAGAATTCAAAATTATAGGAGTTATTATATAGTTTTTATAATGATTTCTCCAATCTATAATTTCTCGTTATTTTCAATTAATCCAATAAATTTCACTTATTTCGTTCTAATTAAATTTAAATTGGTGTGGTTTTATGATCCATTAAAAATAACCATATGAGTTTTGTGAAAAAAGCCATGAAACAACAACGTTTTGATTATTTAGTAAATGAGTTACGAGAATTTGAAGGTATGGAAGAAATTTTCGTATTAGATTCTAATGGTAATATCCTTTTCAAATCAGAAGATTTTCAATTATTAAGTGAAGAAGCTAAAGCAATTTTAAAAGCGTGGAAGGAAAAAGAATCGGCTTTAATGTTTCAAAACTTGAGATTCGCGATTTTGAAAAATGATGATATTCAATTAGCTGCCAAAAATATAGTTGGTGGAAAAGGTAATATAGTCGGTTCGATTACAAAAGAAGGAGATTATCTTATAGCTCATACGCGAGATGAGGGTTTAATAGTGCTTGAATGGTCAATATTTATCAACAAAGTTGCATGGAGTTAGCTTCATAATACTATATTTTATACTATAGACCCGATCTAATTTTTAGGCTTAATTATTTCTTGAAATAATCCTTTTATAACATTTGATATAATATTGTTTCAGAGATTATTAAAGAAATTAAAAATTATATAGATCAAGGATATTCTACTTACAGATATTTTTCAGGAATGTTAAAATTGATACTAAATATAGAATTCTAAGGAGAAGTAGGATGAAAATCAACCTAAATAAGGTTTACTTGCTACTAATTTATGCAATTCTCCCTACAATTGCATCAATAGTCTACTGGATTGAAGAGCCATACAGTTATCTAGGATCTCTTAACATTATTCACGAAATTGGAAGTGTCTTTGGCATTTTTTCTTTTGTTTGGATGTGTTTTAATGTCATTATAATGACAAAGATTAAAGTTATAGAAACTAATTTTGAATTGGATTGGTTACTTCATTTCCACACGTGGATGGCTGCTATTGCATTAATACTCGGTTCTCTCCATTATCCATTAGTGCGTATAGGAGTAGAATTTGAGGATATTCAAATACATTCAGGAGTTTTTGGATGGACATCTCTCGTAATTGTAATGATATTAGCAATAATATTCATGTCCAATAGCCTAGTGAGGATTAATATAGTCAGAAAAATGAGAGCGTCAGCTTTTAAGCGGAGATTTAGATATAAAATCAATAAAATCCTCCACAACATTCCTATTGTAGGATTGGCTCTTATTTTTTTCCATGCATTATTATCGTTCACGTCAACAAGTTCGTTGTTCATGCTTGGTGTATACTCCTTTTTCTTTAGCATTACATTTATCGGATGGATTTATCATAAGCTGATTCGAAAATTTCGATCGATAAAGGACCCTTATGTGCTTCGTAAAAGTTCCTGGGACGATGTAAGCAAGGACGGCGTTTCACAAAAGAGTAGAAAGTGGGCATTAAAATTATTAAAGCAAACCCCTTCGCTTTATCCATGTTTGCAATGTGGAATTTGCTCATCTGAATGTCCTGTTTCTAAGGTTACAATGGGAAATTATAACCCAAGAAGGAATGTGTTAGCCATTCTTTTACTCTATAAAGATTTACTTCTAAAGGGGGACGATTTAGTAATCTGGGGTTGTACAGATTGTCACACGTGTGATGAAGTATGTCCACAAAATATCGAACTTACAGATTTATTCGCATTTTTAAAAAATCAGAGTATTAATTTAGGTAGAGGTCCAGACTATATTGCTGAACAAGCCAAATTAATTTTTGACAATGCTAAAGCTATACCTTCTCAGCCAGCTATCGAACATAGG
>JABXKC010000035.1 GCA_013375495.1 Promethearchaeota archaeon | reverse complement strand
CTGCGATCTATATTAATTCTACTACAATCGAAATTAGAATTGAGGAACAACGTGTTTCATGGGATATTTACTTTCACCATGTTTCCACATGGAACGAGATGTACAAAGGAAAGAATGAGTGTGGTAAGATAACTGTTCATATTTCGAAAAAAGGATGCGCATTTGCATGTGGTCGTAAAGTCTTCTTTATGGGATACGAAGTATAAAGAAATCTTATTTAATAATATTAAAACTTTTTTTTTATTTTTGAAAATGCTAAAATGTTAAATAGATTTTCACAAGAATGTCAACATATATATAGGTATCAGCACTAATTTTTCATCTCCAAGAAATCTAATTTAATTTATAATTAATTCACATAAGAGGTAAAAAAAAATGGGCATCTTTATGCTGACTGTGTGGTATCCACCCCATAAAGCTACTGATATGGCAAAGTTATATCTGAAACAACCGAGAGAAATCCCATTCGTTTCTAAATGGAGAGTTTTTAATACTTCTGGAGGAATAGACGGTATTAAACAATATCATCTAATTTATACAGAGAGAGGTAAAGCGGAAGAAGCGATGGGAGAGTTGACTAAATATTTCATACCATTCATCAATATTGAAGGTTTTAGATATCTAGTCGAACCATTAATGGGAGTTTCAGATGGCTACGCTCTAATGGGGATGAAATGGGAGTAATATTCGCGTGGTTTGAGAAAAAAAAAAAAAATAAAATCCTTTTTTTTTAATTTTCCTTCCTCTTAGGTTTCTTTATTTTTTCTTCGCTTGATGATGTAATAAATTAAAACAGCGATAAAGGTCCAAAAAAAGATTGCGATAATCCAACCTATAGTCGTATCAAGATATATCGTACCAAACAAGAAAGAAAAGGCTGCACCCCATTCTATGATAATATATGGAACGTGTGTACTCGTTTTTGATCGAAAATCAATTTTAAAAACGCTATCAAGTAAGAATTCTGCTAGTAGATAAATGAAGATTAAAACAAGGTAAATAATAAATCGCAAATCTTTCCCAATTACGATATAATTTATAAAAATCGCTATAATTGGAAGCATCAAAACGGCAAGGATAATACCAAATATTTTAACGGTTTTCAATTTATTATTGGTCATTAAGAGTATAGCACCAATCATTGATACAAAAAAAATGAAACCAGAAACGATAAACATCCAATCGAATAAATCCATATAAACTTCACTTAAATTTTTAAATTAGATTCTTACATCTGCCTATATTCCATTACTTTTAAATGTTAAAAGTTAAACACCTAATTACTTAGTTGTTCTAAAGATTGCAATAAGACCATAATTGCTCTAAAATGTTATGTTTTGGTTTTTTAAATCCCGCCATTAATTTTGTCATACCAAATAACAGCGAAGCACCACTCCGAAAAATAATATCTAAGGCGTTTACTGAAGTTGCGTGCTCCTTAACAAGCATTTCGTCATCCTTAGGTGTAGTTTTTTCCACTTCTTTTAATTCAAGCACATCTGGTGAACCAAATTCTTCGTATACAACAGCTTTCATAATATTATATATATTTTGTATTGAAATTAAAATTAAAGTTTTTATAAAATTTAAAATTAAAAGAGATATGGAGCAAACCGGCATCATTAATTCCAATAATAAAGATCTTACTGAAAACCTACCTACTGACCAAGAAAAGTTTCGAAGCTTCATCTTTCTATTAATTGGTCAGCTGACTTCGCTTTTCGGATCGTCTATAGTCATGTTTACGATAATTTTGTGGATTACTATTGAGACTAAAAGTGCTCCAATTTTATCGATTACCTCCTTCCTAAGTTTTGCTCCAGTAATTATTTTAATTCCATTTACTGGTGTCTATGCCGATCGATGGAATAAAAAGAAGATAATTATTATATCAGATCTTTCCCAAGCGATCTTTACTTTGGGATTAATCATCATGTTTCTTGTTGGAGCAATTAATTTAATTCCTATATTAGTTTTAATTGTGCTTCGAGGATTTGGTCAGGCATTCCATCAGCCTGCTATAGCTGCAATTGTCCCTTTTATGGTTCCTCAAAAGTATCTATCAAAGATTAACTCTATTAGCTTTTTATTAATGGGTTTACTTAATATCATATCTCCCATAATTGCTTCTTTTCTAATGACCTTTTTAACCATAGGTCAAATTCTCTGGATTGATATAATCACGTTTTCAATTGCTTTAGTTCCTTCCGTTTTCTTAAAACTCCCAATTGATAAAAGGAGAAGAAGGAAAAAGTCGAAGTTTGTAAAAGATTTTAAAGAGGGTTTATCGGCATTCAAGAAAGTTGAAGGATTAATATCCTTGTTAATCATTTTTGCTGGTATAAGCTTTTTCGCTATCCCATTCTACATACTTACTCCTTACTATATCGAAGTAACCCGTTCTGGAACTCCATTTGATTTAGCGCTTGTGATGGCTTATTATCAAGGTGGGATTGTAGCGGGAGCATTAATCGTAATGATTAAGAAAAAGTGGAAGAAATACGTGTTAACAATGATTCAATTAATGTATTTCCAATTATTAGGTATATTTTTTTATCTTTTTGCTCCCGAAGGCGCTTTTTGGTTACTCGGAATAGGTCCTTTGATTTTGGGATTCGCAACAGCGATTATAAACGCCCTACTAATGACTTTAATTCAAACAATTATCCCTCCAAGAAAACAAGGAAGAGCGATGTCGCTACTCATCGTTATTACAAGCTCCGTAGCTCCTATAGGGATGATCTTATCGGGATTCTTCGCCGATTTATTAGGAATTTACGCCTTTTTCTGGTTATGTGTAATATTGATGGCTGAAATAGTAACTATCGGTGTCTTTTTCACCAAAATTCTAAGTATTGATAAAATTACCAAAGATAAAATGAAGGCAATAAATGAATGAATCAATATCAGATCATCCTATATAAAGAGAAAAAGTGTCTTTTAAAAATGATTTTTAATTGAAAAAATACAAAAATATTAGATGAGTATACCTTTAAAAATCAACTACGATTGAATAATATCAGTGAATAAGTGATGGAGCAAATAATCTCTCGTTGTGGAAACATCTGTTCTGAATGTCCCTGGTCAATGTTCGTTCGTAAAAAAACTACTAAAGATGATTGGGAGGAGTATTCTCAACAGATTAAAACCTACACTGGATATAAGCCAGTTAAATACGAATGGGAGGGGTGCGTAGGGTGTCACACTCCAACTGAAGAGTTGCCTAGTCATCCTTTTTTTAATTTCTTGAAAAAATGTCGTACGAGAAAATGTGGGCAGTATAATGAGATTTCAAATTGCGCTTATTGTGGACGATTTCCATGTGCGAATACTGTAGCAAGCGATAAGTTTACTAAGGAAAAAGTTTCAGAAAAGTTAGGAAAAGAGGTTAGCGATGAGGAATACGAATGCTATATCAAAATGTTTGATTCTATGACAAATCTAAAGCAAATTCGGAGTCAACTGAAGGATAATCAAATAAAGAATCCAAACCTTGTAGAACATAAAAGAGAAATCCCTAAGTTAACGGGAACATTTAAGAATGCTAGTTTCAAATTTGTTTACGATAAATTAATTGAAATTGCAAACTCTAATTTGGGGATTAAGGGTGTTGACACTGTTTCTGGTCTCGAACTGTACAAAGAACGGGAAGAATTTTTATGGAGATTTCTTTGGATTATTGGAATATTTGGTGATATTAGTGAAAATAAATTAAGCATCGATAGCGGCACTTTATACGATAATAGAAAACCTATATCACTCCCGAACAATGAGGAAGGTTGGAAGATTATTTTTGATATCCTATTAGAATTTGGAATAAGTACGGAGTTAGAGATTAAAACTGATAAATTATACACGCCTGGGGGTTATATGAGAGCAAAGATGCCCAAAACCAACGAAGCCGCATATGTCCTTAAGATGAAGACTATCTCTGAACTTCAGAAATACCCTTTTTTTAAGAGGCTTAATGAAATACTCTTAGAATTGCAGAAGAATAGTGGAAAACGGGCATTTTCAAATTTTAAGAAGTTAAATTTCAATTCTATTCTCGAGTAACAAAAAAAAGAGTAAAAATTGTAGGTTTAAATCCTACAATTAAAAACCTTTTATATAATAAAAATTAGCAATTTGTGACGATTTGGTCCAAAGTATCTATCTTAAAGATTCTTTCGGTCATTTTCAATCGCCCTCTTAATCTCTCCCAAGCTTCATCATCAAATATGTTTATTGATAATGATCAAATTTTAGTTGTCGATTATTGTATATAAAGATTACACTGAAACTTACCAGTAAATTCATAATTTAACCGGTAGAAATTTGGTTGCTACTAATTAAAATTGTACAAGTTTGTCTAAAATATCCTAGAAAGGTGCAATTATTTTTATCTACATTGTCGATAAAATTGATTTATAAAATCCTTAAAACTGAGAAGAAACGGATTTAGTTATCTAGGTATCTCCTTAATTAAAGCTTTGTAAGCGTCGTCAAGCCCCTGACCTGTTTTAGCAGAAGTGATATAGTAACCGAGGAAATTATGCTCCTTTACAAGATTTTGAATCTTTCTCTTGTCCAGACTCTGTTCATTTACCAAGTCAACTTTATTGGCAAAAACTACGACAGGAATTTCTCCGCAAAATTGTTTAACATCTTCATACCACTTAATTATATGCTCAAAACTCCGTCGACCTAAATCATTATCTTCTAAACTATATACAATAATCGCTGCTTTACTTGCTCTATAAAAAGAAGGACGTAAGAAATGAAAATCGTCTTGTCCTGCGATGTCCCAGAAAATTAATTCAATCCTATATCCATCAATTTCCGTTTTATAGTTAGTAAGTTGTGCCCCTATAGTTTTAATATAATCAGTTTGAAAGGTTCCTTGAGTGAATTTTTGAATTAAGGAAGTTTTTCCAACGCTCCCGTCTCCTATAACGGTAACTTTTATCTTTAGTTTTTTCTTAACAGTTTCCACTTCCAAACTAAAAATCACAATTTAAAATTCTAATTACACTCAAGTATATTTAGATGTTTCTGTATATAAAATTTTAGAATTAGGCGCTTTCAATATCTGTTATAAAAATATCTGCGATGACTAACCATTTCTTTTTTAGTTCAAAATCACAGAAACATTTGTTTGTAAACTCTTTACCCTTCTTTAAATAATCAATAGCTAACTCGTTATTTCCAAGTTCTTTAAAACAGATGCCCAGTTTAATATATGTCTGATAAATAAACCATCCACTACTGCTCAACTCAATTGCTTTTTGAAATTGTTTAACTGCTTTTTCGTATTCCTCGTAGTTCATTAAAATTTCACCGTAAGAGTCGTAATATTCCCCGTTATCTTGCTCAAGTTCAATAAGTTCCTCAAGAAGTTTTAAAGCCTCTTCCTTTTTGTTCATATATTGATACCAATAAGCTTTAAAACTGCGTAACTCTTTATCTCCGGGATTCCTTTCGAGTAATTCGTCAACAACTTTGAACCCTGCCTCCAGATCCCCCAGTAGTTTATATACAGACGCTTTTTTCATTTTAAGATCCCTTTCAATTTTGGGGAATCTTTCAAGCATTTCATCAAGTAGATCTAACAAATCGGGATATTCGTTGAAATACATGAGAATTGTACTCTTCGAGAGATACAAATCAACCTTGTTTGGCACGATACTAATTGCTCTATCTGTTAACTCAATTGATTCTTCAAAATTGTTTGATTCAAGTAAAACACGGCTTTTTAGCATAAAAAATAATGCAGTATTAGACTTAAAGGAATCCATCACAATAGCTTTATCGAGATCGTTTAATCCATAATCCTGCTCTGCTTTTTCATTATTGAACTTGTAAATATAATTGTAGGCAAGTACTATTCCTCTGGTCGCGTGAGAAAGTGGGTGCCCTGGGAATTTCCGTATGATTTCATTACCTAACTCTAATGCACGCTTGAAATCTCCAATGGTTATGCTTGAAAAGGCGGTAAGGAAATAAGAAAGAATCAAGTTTATATCTTCCTTATGGGGTAATGTTAGCTCATCGTTTAATAATGCTAGTGCATCTTTATACCTGTTCAAATAACATAAAACGATCCCTTTGACGATTGCTAAAATTCTATCATCTTCATGCGATGTTATGGTGTTTTCTATACTCTCTAGAGCTTTAAAATATTCTTTGTCGTCTATTAATCGTTGACAATCATTATCATAGGTCTCCAGTTTCTCTTCGTAGTACGGCATGAGTAATTCTAAAAACACTGTATCTACTCGATAATTTACTTCGCTTTGTCCCATAAATTGATATTTAAGATCCTCAGGACTTCTAGATTGAAATATGTCTATCATATTTTGCCAAATAATCGCGTCTAATTTATCGTAGGTTTCTTTTAATTCAACTTTTGCTTCAAATTTGTAGGCAAGATAATTAATATAACTAGGTAAGAAATTTCTTAGCGAATCTCGTAGCGCGTCATTAAACAAATAACCACAAATATCTTCTAAAACCGCTTTTTCGATGGTGAATGCGTCGAAAGATCTTGAAAATAACCTGTTTAGATAAGTAAATTTAGTAATATGGTTCTCAGTAATAGTCCGCAACATTGATTCCACCTTCCCATATTCTTGAAAATAGTAAATAATCTCTGTTGACGGTTTCAAAGTGAAAAATTTGATAGGATAAATATGATTCTCGACAATTTCATCAATATAATATTCCAATTTCGATTGTTTAATGCCATATTTATTAGCGAACTTTTCAAGCGAAATATAGTCAGGGAACTGATCTGGATGATTAATTGTAAGATAAAGGATAATTTTCTCAAAATCTGTTTCGTTTGTTAGCATTGTTTTCACTCTATTGTAATCAAGTTCTAAAATAGTTTCGAGAAACCTAAATTGGACATTTTCCTTCTCCACATTATAATCATCAAAAAATTTTATTGTCTTTTTTGTAATCTCGTCAATCCTTTTACTTTCTTCGTCTAAAATAGACTGCCTATCCAGATCGTAAGTTTTTAACATTTTAGAATATTCGATTTTGCCAGCATTAGTTATACTATACTCCTTATTTTCTCTTACAACTAATTCCTTGTTTAATAAAAGGTTAATTTTCTTCGATAATGAAGATTGATTAATAGCAAGTGGAGGTTCAAGAAAATTTGACCATTTGCAAATACTATTGTTATAAACCATCCAGAGGATCCAATCTTCATAGTTTCTTCTTCGAGTAATAACTTCCGGTGGATAATTTAATCTCTTTATCTCACCGTGAGTTTTCGATATCTCGTGAAATCTCTTAAGCCCGTCGTTTGTTATTTTATATCTACCGCGAACGAATCGAAGAATAAAATTCTTGCTTAGCAACAGATTTAAATATTTAGAAAGCGTAGATTCAGTAAAACTAAGTGGTTCTTGCCTGAAGTTAGACCATTGACAATGATCGTTATTAGCGAGCATCCAAAGAATAATATGCTCAGAATCTTTCTTTCCAAATTTAATATTCTTATAGATTTCTTCTGGAGGATAGTTTATTACGGCCATATTTCGCAGAAATACCCTTTAATAATTTGAGTTGTATATGATATAAATGGATTTTTTACTTTATAAACTATTCCCTACTTATTATTTCATTCGAACTTTGCGGAAAGTTTCGCACTAAAAACTATAAATTAATTATTATTCTACTTTAAAATAACAAACAAAATAGATTATGAAGTAGAAAAATCATGCAAGATGTAGAAAATGTGTATCAGGACGCTTATTACAAAACAAAATGTCTTGAAGGATTATTCATCCACGACATTTCAAATTTATTTCAGATAATCAGTAATTCTATAGAACTCTGTGGATTGTTATTAAAAGATGAAGTAAAAAAGGAAGATATCATGGAATATTTCCACTTAATCGCACAACAATTAACTCGGGGTAAAAAGTTAATTAGAAATGTAAGAAATCTCGCAGATTTGGAAGAATATGAAATGGTTTTAGAACCTGTGGAAGTGTTTTCTGAGTTAAGGAACGCGGTCAATTTTACTCTAAATAGTTTTCCTAATAGGGAGATTAAAGTTAAGTTTATCTCACATTATAAAAAACTATACGCTATGGCAAACGAGCTGTTGAGTGAAGTGTTTGAAAACATTATCATAAACTCAATTAAGTATAATAAAAATAAAGTTGCTCAAATAGAAATAGTAGTTTCCAAAGTTGATTTTAATTCTGAGAACTATGTAAAGATCGAATTCAAAGACAATGGTATAGGTATCGACGATGATAGGAAACATATAATATTTCAAGAGGCTCACTTAAAACGTAGAAACTCTAACGGTATGGGGATCGGGCTTTCATTAGTTGCTAAATTAATAGAATTATATGGTGGAGAAATCTGGGTCGAAAACCGTATAGGGGGAGATACAAAAAAGGGCAGCAATTTCGTAATCTTAATTCCGTTTATAAAAAAAAAAAAGGTGATGTTTAATGACAAATAGTTATGAAAGTATAAAAAATGTTAAATTGAAGAAAGATATAAAGTGGTATACTTATGTAGATTCACATCTCGACTCCAAATTACAGCAATTCATGAATGAGTATGAGATTAAGAACCAGGCGAAAATCATAAGAAACTTTGTAAATTACACTATAGATTATATAAACGCTATATTCGAGAAGAAATCATGTAAGGATGCTCAAAATTTCGATGAAACGGAAATTGATACTTTAATTAGGAAGGCAATAGAAGAATACGAAATTGGGAACCATTTTTATGAAGAATTAAAGCAAAAACTCTCACCTCTTAAAGTCTCACTCTTAACACTAAATAATTACATTGACGATAAAGAAAATCTATTAGAGGGTATTCAAAATGCAATTGGCGCTTTAGAGGAGTTAGAACTTACTGTGAAGCGCCATTTTGAAGAACCAACGATAAGAAGATTTGTAAAAAAGATTGATATCCTATATATTGAAGACAATGAATTAGAACGAAAAACTCTTGAACATTTTTTTAAGGCAAAGGGAATCGATATTAAAGCGGTGGAGACTTCTGATGAAGCTTTATACGTCCTTAAAACCCTGACTCCTAGAGCGATTCTACTTGATATTAATTTAAAGACTAGCAATATAAATGGAGATAATTTGTGCCAAAAACTAAAATCGAATACTAGTTACAATTCTATTCCAATAATTCTAATATCCGCAGCTTTTTCGGAAAAAGAAAAAGAGAAAGTTCTAGCAAGCACAGGCGCGGACGATATTATATTCAAACCCATCGATAACTTGTCCGAGTTAGATGTATTATATAAATACCTTAAGCAACTTTAAATATTTTTTTTCGGTTTTTTTCAATATTAATAATTATTCAAAATAAGGATAGGTCTCCATTTAATTTATTAGTTTGGCATTTTTTTAAGTCCTAATATTCAAATTATTTTAAATTACGTTGAAAACATTGTCGATTAAAGAAAAATTTAAAGCGTATATCGATCTCACGAGAGCGCATTTCGCACCTGTCTGGCCATTGCTTTTTGTCTCGGGCTTAATGTTAGCTTTTCGAAATGGAGGATTCTTCTCATGGGAATTACTGATATTAGCTATTTTTATAGGATTATTTGGCTTTGAAGCAGGCATGGTACTAAACGATATTGTTGATCATAATATAGATAAAAAGGACAAAGAAGACACACTTACAAATTATTGGAGACCTTTCAAGGAACGACCAATTCCCTCGGGAAAGATATCTTTAAGAGAAGCGATCTTGGTATTCATAGTATTTGTGGCAATTACGGTGGTTTTAATACTCTTTATTCCCTATCCGAACCTTATTTACATCTATATTATTATGATGTATGCCTACTCAATGGAGGTTTTTTATCAGATGGTAAAGAGGAAGCAAAAGTTTCCAATTGCCCAGATTCTCGGACGAACAGATTTACTCTTGTTTCCTATTGCAGGTTATTTGTTATTCGGTCAATTTAACATTACAATTGTCTATTATCTGCTTTTTATGTATCCTTGGGCGTTAGCTCATCTTGGAGCTAACGATCTCGTAGACATCGAGAACGACCAAGCAAAGGATCTTAAAACAATAACAGGATTATATGGTGTTAAGGGAAATAAAATATGGGTTCATTCCTTTTCCGCAGTTCAGCTTGTCACCTCAGCAATATTTGTATTGTTTGATTTAGGAGTAGTGGCAATCTATGGATTTGCTGTTTCATGGATTTTAATTATTGCTGCAAATATTATTATAATGAGAGGAAAAGAAGCGAAAGCTTGGCTAAAGGCATTGCCTATGTTTCATGCGTCGCTATTGATTTATATTTTGTCGATGATAATTGATTCTGCGCTCCAGATTTGAGGAATTTCTACTAATCCATAATTTTTTTTTTTAATTTCTATTTAGTTTTTACTATTTCAAATAAACGGGAAGTCTTATATATTGGAGAAACTTAACTTCTTATATAGAAGAGGGTAATTTATGTCCAAGTATCAAGTTACTATAATTCCACAGGAGAAATACGACAGCGATGAGATAACGAGAAAGGTAGGAACGTATTTAGACAAGCAAGAAATCGATTTTGTAGACAAGACCATTTTTTTAAAGCCATCTTTTGTATTCCCTGTAGATGATCAGGATAGAACGATTGCAACAAACACGCACATAGCGTTAGTTGCTGGAGTTGCACGGGTTTTTTCGGAGCGAAGAGCAGGTAAGATAATCATCGCAGAACATAGAACGATGGGAAGAGCAAGATATACATTCGCAATGGTGGGAATAAAGGAAGCCGTTGAAGGCATTCAAAATGTCATATTCTGCTATTTAGACGAGAAGGCTATGAAGAGCGTAGCGATTAAAAATCCTTTTATTAAAGGCCACGCGATTAAATATCCAAAAATGTTGCTTGATGAGACTATTGATTACTTCGTATCGATACCGAAGCTAAAAGGAAATAATTATGCAGGAGTTACCTTGAGTGTTAAGAACAACTTAGGTTTGATTTCCAAGAAAGAAAGGTTGAGATATCATGATGATAGGCTTCACGAGCACTTAGCAGATATTGCATTGATTCGTCAACCAGACCTCGTTATAACTGATGCTATAGTATCGGGAGAAGGGAATGGTCCCTCCGAAACCGATCCGGTAAAAACAAGCATGTTAATCGTAGGTAGCAACTGTTTGGCTGTTGATGTTGTTTGTTGTTATCTAATGGAAAAAGACCCGAATGAAGTAAGGCACCTGAAACTACTTAATGAGCGTGGTATTGGTCCGTTAGATATTAACGAGGTGGAAATGACTAACAAAGCATATTTAGATTCCAAGAGAAAACATTTTAGTGGTCCAGACTTAAATTTAAACGTGCATCCTGGACTCAAAGTCTATAAAGGTGAAGACATCTGCAATCAGGGTTGCGTAGCTTTTATTCGCTCCTACTTGGATTCTTACGGTAGAAATTTAGGATGGGATGTTTTAACTGGGATGACGATTATTGTGGGAAAAGATCTTGATATTCCTGAGGAAGAACTCAAAAAATTAGAAAAAAAGAAAACCATCGTATATGGGGATTGTGCTAGAAAATATAAGAAATACGGAGTATATTTTGAAGGGTGTCCCCCCGATTACATCAAAGCAATATTTAACATATCTCTAAAGACGAAATTACCTAACAATCCTTATTTTCAATATATATCTTATCCGAAGTTAATTAAGACTTGGATTGTTTACTTACTCCAGAGGGTATTTAGATTTTAAAGAAGCACTGGTTTTATAAAACAGCTATTTTCCCTTCTGTTTTTCTTCTACATACTTTAGGTAGTCGAGTTCTTTTTTCTCATGAATTTTGATCAATTCTGCTTTTTGGGCAAGCCATTGAGGGCCGTCTAAGGGATAAAAAAGCATTACAATCGAACTAAATATTAAAAATATAGCCGGAATTAGCGAGAATCCAATCATTATACCCAATTGAGCAGAGAAAGGTTGAATCCTTTGTTCCAAATCAAATCCAAAGTTGTTTATTATCAATAAAAACAACCAATTTGCAATGGAGATTGCTGGTTTGGTAATTAGTGCGTTGATACCTGAATAAGTTGTTTCCCTGCGCTTTCCAGTTCTTGTTTCGTCATAGTCGACAATGTCAGCTATAACTACTTGGTTTGTAAGCATGAAACCTGAAAATCCAATACCTATGAGAACAAATCCGATTATGGCAAAGTAAATAGTCCATCCAACGAAAAAAGTCAGAAGAAAGCTTATCCCTGACCAAACCAATGCTAAAACATAGGTTTTTTTTACTCCATATTTTGCTACTAATCTATTAAAAACCACAAAGAAGGCAAATATCATAACGAACACTAATAGTAATGGAAGTGTGGCCATGAAACCAGACAAAATTAACACGTAATTAACGTAGTAAAATATAGCAGTAGTAAGGATTGTCTGAGCGAATGTGAAAGAGAAGTTAGAGACTTCGTAAATTAAAAAAGGAGTGTTTTTAAACGTCTCTTTTATTCCCTTAATAACCGGGAGCGTCTCTTCCATTTGCGTATATTTGTTCTCTTTCAAGTAAAAACTGCTTACGAATAATATTCCTGCACAAATAACTCCCACAAATATCATTACTACGAGAAATTCTAAAGCAGCAGTTGGTGATTCATTTCCCGTTAAAAACAAAAGAGGTAATATAAAAGCAATTACATATGAAATAGAAGAAATAGCTGCGCCATATACTAATAAATTAGCTCTTTCCTTTGCGGTTATTGCCATTTCAGCCGGAAGTGTAAAATTTATGAGTCCTAATATCGTAAATAATGTGTCAAAAATAAATAGAACAATAGTTAAATTGAAAAACAACGCAAATTGGTCATTAACATCTACAAGAGGAATCCAACAGAAGATAAATGCAATTCCATAAAGAGGAGCACCAAATCTTATGTAAGGGATCCTCCTGCCATACTTTTCTGATTTAGTGCGATCTTCAATGAATCCAAACAACGGGTCGTTAATCGCGTTCCAAACCGAAAAAATTAGCCAAGCGATTCCAGTCAACTCAGTACTTAATCCTAACATCGTATTGTAAAAGAAAGTTATAGCTGAAAACGCAATTTGAGAAGGTAAACCAATACCCGCTCCAAGACCGCCAAAAGCAAATTTTGACTTCAACGATAATTTTTCATTGGACATGATCTCATACAATTTTGCATGGATTTAAAAATTGATCAAAAACGAAAAAAAATATCTTTTGAAGAAGTTTAATAATATGGTTCGATCAATCTATCATATTCAATACTATTTCTTAATAGGTATAATAACTGAAAAAAAAATCAAGTAAATTTATCTGTAATTTTATATTCAATCATTAATGGATATAGCAGTTATACTTATTACTTATGGCATTTTGTTTATCGGAGAGCTAGGAGATAAAACGCAATTAATTGTGTTTAACCTCGCTTTAGAGTATAAAAAGTTCTATAAAGTGGGAATCGGTGCGACTCTCGGATTTGCTTTAATCGTAACTATAGGAATACTTTTTGGGTCGTTAATTACAGCGTTTATTCCTTTAGGGATTATATCACTAATTTCTGGATTGCTTTTTATTGCTATTGGCTTATTTGAATTACGGAACATAAAATCTCTTTATCTAAATGAGCGAAAATTAATCTCTGACAATGAAAGTATGAAAGAAAGGAATAATAAAAAAGAAGAAATAGAATCTAAGGAAGCAACTAAGTTCATGTGGCTTAAGAAAAATCCATACCTCGCAGGATTTGGTTTTATATTTCTTATGGAATTGGGAGATAAAACCCAACTTCTAACGATAACCCTTGCTTCAATCCATGCTGCTCCGTTCGAAGTGTGGTTAGGCGCTTTTTTAGCTCTTGTTAGCGTGGCTTGGATCGGTATTTTTGCAGGTGCCGCAATCGCTAAAAAAGTTCCTAAATTTTATCTTAAAGTGGTCGCTGTATCTATTTTTATCTTAGTGGGTGTATTGGTTTTGATAAGTGCTTTTTAACCTCCTAAATTTCAAGAGGTTTTTAAATTGTCCCAAATCAAATCACACCTTTAAAGCGACTTCTTTTATCCAAGCAATTGCTTTTTCCTTATTTTTATCAGATTCTTTTTTTAATGGCTCTTGAAAAGTTATGTTTTCAACAATATCGGCACTCTTTAGAGTCTCCTTGAATCTGCCCATTGCTTTTATCCCATCTCCTGCGTGACACATCCAAAGTGCTACTTTTTTATTTGTTAGGTCAAATTTGGATAAGAATGAACGCATAGGAGGACTAATGTTCCATGCCCATACCGGTGTACCAAGAATTATAAGATCGTATGCGAGGGGATTGATATCAAAATCCATTAATTCTGGTTTTTTTTTCATGGTAGACTGAAAACCGCCCCACATAAATCTTGTACCGCTATCAGCTTTAAGCTCTTTAATAGGTTTTAATTCGAGAATATCGGCTTCAATTGTATCCCTTAGAGTTTCCGCAATAAACTGCGTGTTACCCGTAAGGGAATAATAAACTATTAATATCTTTGTCATTTTCCTACTTCCTTTATTATGATAACCATTCTCTTGGTTTTAAACTTTCTGCTAATAAAAATTCAAATATTTTTCGAATTCTAATCTTTTCCAAGTATCTGAGAATAATTAATAAAAAACTTCAAATAATTATTCATTATAAGGTGAATTTTATGAATATTAGAGAATTAGACTCTGGATTAACTTATTTCAAATCATCTATCTCATACACTAGGATTAGTTGGAACAGAATTTCGTTTATTATATTTTTTTTTTTGATTTTTTAATCAATATCCCAATACAAATTAAGAAAGTAAACAAAAACAATAAAAAAGGATAACTTGGTACTGAATTTTTCTCAGGAATAGACGGATTCGCTGAAGTAATAGTAAAATTATAAACTTCAGTATTGGCTATTGATTTACTGAATGGCCCTTGACCCGCTTTAATCACATGATAAGGACCATAATGATCTCCTTCTATCCCTTCAAAATAATAAGAATGGAATCCATTACCTAATTCAGAATCCAAAATTGTAGTTGAATACCAACAACCATCTGTGTTATCTAAATCATTTGGATTCTCTTTTGTAAGGGTAAATCTTACACTATCTATAATAGCTGTAATTCCATACCGAGGATCATCATTATCAGAATCTTTCCATAATACCGAAAATTTATGAGAATCTATATTTTTTTCAGCTTTACCATTAACTAATGTTGCCTCATTATTTAAAGCCCATTGAATTAACCAATCCCAACATTCTTCAAAATAAGTTTTAGGGCTATGAAAGGGATCAATATTTTGAGTAATCATAGCATCCATGTGTGTTATTCCAGAATATTCTTGATAATGATAGGGGTGACTATTGCTACTGTAGGTATTTATCAGCATCTGGGTAGATTCACCTGAAATGGTGTCTTCTTCTCCAATTACAACATGTGCAGGATATTTTCTAGTAACATTTAGGGATTCATTAAAATATTTTCCACCTGATAGGTGATACATAGCTGCATAATATTCCCCATTCGTAATTTTTCCAGCACAGGTATTAATCATACCCCCCATTGAATAGCCTCCTATATAAATTCGTCTTCGATTAATATTTAATATTCCAAAATCTCCTACAGTATTATTAATCAAGTAATCATCTATAAACCATCTGAAAAACTCCACATCTTCATTATCTGGATTCGGGTTGGAGGAATTCCACCCAAAACCATTAAAAATTGGACCATTATAACCTTGTGGAACTATAACAATGGCATTCCCATAATCTGCCAATTGATAACAATTAGATCCTTGTATGTAGCCAGGATAGATAAAAAATTGGCTTTGATCTATATGTTGGGTCATTCCATGTAAAGACCAGACAACTGCACTTGCATTAGCAGGGTCATAACTATCCGGAATATACATTATTATATGGCGATTATCTCCTGGACATTCGAGCAGCTCCCACTCAATCATAGTCATACCAGGATATTCAGGACCTGTAGAATTTAGAAGACTTTTATCAATAATTGATTGCTCCTCAATAGCAAATTGAGGAAAAATAAGAAAAATTAACATTATCAAGCAAAGCGATAATATTTTTTTATTCATATCTCAAATCTAAATGTTATTATTTAATATATAAATATTGCTTTTATCCATTTTATTCTTCAAAGTAAGCGCAAAGTAATAAATCTGAACACATATATGATTGATTTGTGTGTAAAATCCAAGGTTTTTATATTTTATAAACTAAAATGAAAATGATAAATACGCAGAAAAAATCAAGTATTTAAATATTAAACTTTCTTCTTTGATTATTGTTAAATTATTGAAGCTTAAAAAATGAATAAGGATACTGGGTGTTGATTTATAATTTTAAGACGAATTCTTTAACTACTGCTTTTTATTAAAAAAATTGTGTGATTGATTAAAATGAGAAATGGCAGGGTATTAGAACTACAAGAATTTTATAAAAATAATATTCAATATATCTTTAAACTTGAGCAACCTAAAATTAAAGATAAAATTGGAAATAAAGCTATAAATTTACAATTTCTTCACAAAAAGGGATTTAAAACCCCAAAGACCATTATTTGCAGTCATAAATCATTTGATGATTATCAATCTAATGCAGATAAGGTATTATCTAATTTAAGGAAGGAATTGAACTATTATATAGATGAGCAAAAATATTATTCTATAAGATCTTCAGCAGATATTGAAGATGATTCAGATTTTTCTTATGCAGGGCAATTTGAAACTTTTCTGAACCAGAAGGGATTAGACAGTATTATAGAAAGTATAATCAAGGTTTGGAATTCCCAAGATACTAATAAAACTCAAACATATAGTAAAGAATTTGCTCAAACTAATGATAAAATAAGAATGAGTGTCATCATTCAAGAAATGGTCTTTCCCGAGTATTCTGGGGTAGTTTTTACCAGAAATCCTGTCACAGGATTAAATGAAACTATAATTGAGTCTGTAAAAGGATTAGGCGATAATTTAGTTCAATTAGGAAAAACACCAGAAAGATGGATTAACAAATGGGGTGATTGGATTGAAAAACCGTTTGATTATGAAATTAAAATAGATTTTATTACTAAAATTGTACAAGAATCAAGGAAAATTGCTAAGAAATATGGAAAACCTTTAGATTTGGAATGGGCACATGATGGAAGAAATCTTTATTGGATCCAATTAAGACAAATTACCACTCTTAAAAATAATAAACTTTATTCTAACAAGCTTTCGAGACAAATGCTTCCTGGAATGATAAAACCATTAATTTGGTCAGTAAACATCCCTGTGGTATGTATGTCTTGGAAACATATTTTTGAGGAATTAATTGGTTCTTCTGCTAAAAATATCGATATATATAACCTTGCCCATCCATTTTATTATAGGGCTTATTTTAACATGAAAATTATGGGCGATATCTTTGAATTACTAGGAATGCCGAGAGATTTATTAGAAAATCTCGCTGGTATAGATAGTGAAGGTAAGGATAAACCTTCTTTTAAACCATCCGGTCGAACTCTTTTTTATTTACCAAGAATAGTCATTTTTTGCCTAAAAATGTTTAATTTTTCAAAAACAATTGAAAAATTTCTTAGATCAAACAAAAAAACATATACCGAGATAAACAATATAAAACTTGATGAGTTGGATGAAGATGAGGTGTTTGCAATTATTTATCGTTTATTCAAAATAAATACTAAAGCGTCTTATGTGGTTATAATTACTCAAATCCTTAATAATGTTTATAACAAATTCTTGAAAAGTAAATTAAATAAGAAAAATATAAAATTTGAAAATTTAGATTTCTCAGTCGTTAATAACCGATTAAATAATCTAGATCCGCGTTCTCAAATTTCAAAACTATATAAAGAGATTAATAAATTACCAGAGTTTAATAAAGAAATGAATTATGAAGCTTTCCATAAAAAGTATAAAGAAACTAAGATTTTTGAATCTTTTCAGCGATTTCTTTCAGAATTTGGATATCTTCGGGACAATGGGAATGATTTTTCAGAATCTTCATGGAGCGAAACTCCTGATTTGATATTTAAAATGGTTAGAGATTATAAAGATCCCAAAATAAAAAAAATTGACAAACAAGAATTACCAAAAATAAAACAAGAAATTTTTAACTCTCCTTTATCAAGCATGTTATTTAACAGAGCTATAAAATACCTTGAATATAGGCTATCAGTTACAAATCTTTATAGTTATGGATATGGGCTATTTAGAAAATTTTTTCTGAGAATTAGTGAAATTTTCCTCACTAAACAGCTCATTAAGGAAAAAGATGACATTTTTTATTTAAAATTTGAAGAAGTGAAAGAACTTGCTGAAAACAATGAAATTGCATTTAATATGCAAAACATGATTCTTAAGAGAAAAACAGAAATGAAAAAATATGCAAATTTCCATCTTCCAGATATCATATATGATGATAATTTACCAGAACCTATAAATCAAGATAAAATTAACAATGAACTTATGGGGACACCAACCTCAAAGGGATTTTATATTGGACCGGTTAAAATAATCAACGGGATTAATGATATGGATAAAATTAACGATGGGGATATAATAGCTATCCCTTACTCCGATGTAAGTTGGACGCCTTTATTTATTAAAGCAGGAGCTGTTATTTCAGAGTCAGGAGGAATTCTATCTCATGCTTCAATTGTTGCGAGAGAATATAAAATACCCGCTGTAGTTTCTGTTGAGGGTGCAACTATACTAAAAGACAATATGATGGTTGCTGTAGATGCTTTTAAAGGAAAAATATCAATATTAAATGATAACTTTAATTTAGATAATTTAGTTAAAGATGAAATTCTTAAAAAACATTAGAGAGGATAATAATGAATTTTTTACTTATATTTTTTTCATCATTAATCGGTTATCTATTGGGTTCCATTTCATTCTCTAGGATTTTTTTGAAAATTAAGGCTCCAAAGAAATCATTAGATGATCTTCAAATCGAATTAGATAATTCTCAAGAAAGATTCAAAGTAATGATGGGTTCTGGTGCGAACAAAGCATCGATAATTTTAGGCACTAAGTGGGGAATTATAATTGGAATACTTGATATTTTCAAAATTATTATTCCGTTGATATTATTTAGATTTTTCATATTCCCCTCAGAAACTTATTTTCTTTACGTTGCAGCATTTGGCCTTATCGGTCATAATTGGCCTATATATTACCGATTCAAAGGTGGTCGAGGACATTCCGTAATGCTTGGGAGCTTAATAGTTATCGATTGGTTAGCAGTTGTTGTTAATATTATTCTAGGAAACCTATTAGGATTTGCTTTGTTAGGTAGCCTTGTTTTCGCTTCCTATTTATGGTTGTGGATGATGATTCCTTGGTTTTTACTCCGTACATTTGACATTAATTATGTAATTTATGCTATTTTAATAAACATTGTAGCTATTTTAAGTCAAATTCCCGAAATTAAACTCTTTGTCCAGTTAAGAAAAGAAGGGAAGGATAAAGAATACAAAGAAAAATTAACTGAGATGACAGCACAATTTCGTGGACTGCAGAAAATGGAGGACTTCTTTAAATCCCTCGGAACGTGGAGAATAGTTTTAGGTATTACTGTATTGATTGGAACCATAATTATATATATTTTTTTACCGTTAATGAGTTAAAAAGTTAAGAGTGGGAATGAATTAGATGGTAAGGTTAAAATTTAGATATTTGTTAAAATTTAGCACTAAAAATGCTTTTCGTAAGAAATCCACAGCTATTTTATCAAGTTTAGGAGTGTCAATTGGATTAATGCTAGTTTTTGTAGTTGGTGCATATACCGCAGGAGTGCAGGCACAATTTAATGATAATCTGACAAGAACTTTAGGAATTGTGAATATAATTGAGGAAACTGAAATTCTAATACCAACACCTGATAGTAATCTTCCACTTACCATAATAGATGATTTAATAAATACTGTTGAGGTAGGAGAATTCATCATTGATTATAATGTTGAATCACAAGCTCCCTATTCATATACTATTGAGTATTGGGATAAACTCGAAAATCCGGACGATAAACTAATAGTTGTTGGTTTAAACAAGTCTTTAGACGCTAATTGGCGCGGTTTTACCACTAGAATTATCCAAGGGAGAAATTTCGAAATCGGACAAAATGAAACGATCATTAGCTCACGATTAGCCAGTATTGCCGATTTTCCAGTTTCAATCGGAAGTAATATTACGTTGACATTAGATTTACTTGGTAATGAAACTCTAAACCTAAAAATCGTTGGTATATATGAGCAAATTGAGGATGGAACTCCACCATTTGTTCCAAGGAATTATGCAATCTTTACAGATATTCAAACAATTTGGGATGCTAGAAATCAATCTGGAGATGAAACGGATATTTATACAATGATTTCTCTTAGATTTGATGTAAATACTCATGAAGATACTTTAACTATAGTTGACCGAATTAATAATTTTTCCAATATCGGAGGATATGATCCTACTTACATCTCAGCTTATTCATTATATGCATTTTATGAAACGGTAGAACAAAATTTAGAGATAATCAATAGTTTTACTGGGATCTTAGGCACAATTACTGCTTTAGCTGGAGGGATGGCGATTATTGTTGGTCAGCTTATGTCAGTATCTTCTCGAATGAAGGAATTTGCCATCTTAAAAGCCACTGGTTGGAAAAGAAGACACATTATAACAAATATTATCTATGAATCACTCACTCTAAGCTTATTGGGTGCTGCAGGGGGTTTAGCAATCGGAGTATTATTGATTTTTCTATTGAGTGGAAATTTAACTGCTTTTGGAAATACACCCATAATAATAACTGTACCAGGAATTATCGAAGTTGTAGCATATGCAGTATTATTGGGGGTATTAGGTGGTTTGTACCCAGGAATTAAAGCTTCTAAAGTAAGACCTGTAAAGGTCTTAAAGGAATTATGAGGTGATTGCGATAGTTTTAATAAAACTAAAAAAGACCAGTAAAGTTTATGGTGAACAAAGTAAAACAATTAAAGCATTAGATAAAGTCGACTTGGAAATAGAGGAAGGTAAAGTTGTAACCATCATGGGGCCTTCAGGAAGCGGAAAGAGTACCTTATTAAATCTAATTGGAGCCATGGACGATCCAACCTCTGGAGAAGTATATGTGGAACAAAATGAAATAGGTAGATTGACTGAAAGAAAATTAGCAAGATTTAGGAAAGAGGTAGTAGGATTTGTGTTCCAGAATTATTACTTACTTCCAAATGTTGATGTGTTAGATAATGTGTTAATTCCACTAATACCTTATGGAATCTCATTGCAGGAAAGGATGCGTGCAATAGAATTATTAGAAATGGTTGGTTTAGGGGATAGAATTCATAGTAAAGTAGGTAAATTATCTGGAGGAGAATCTCAGAGAGTAGCAATTGCCAGAGCTTTAATAAATGATCCTTCTGTAATACTTGCAGATGAGCCAACCGGCAATTTAGATTCTACAACGGGAAAAGCAATTGTAGAATTATTGATAGATTTGACAGAAAAAGACAAAACAGTGATAATTGTAACACATGATCCTAGAATAGCAAAAATGGTTTCAGAACACCGTTATGGTAGGAATATTTGGATTAAAGATGGTAGACTTACTGATGATCCAGAATTTGATATATTTGAATGGTAAATTTCCACATTCAAACTTAAATTTAAACTGAGATAAAAAAAGTCTCTTTCTTTAAATTATGAATTTAAATTAATGATCTTCCTTGCTTCTAAAGGATTTCTCATTTTAAATAAC
The DNA here is from genome assembly GCA_013375495.1 of Promethearchaeota archaeon. The sequence goes on along the minus strand of JABXKC010000035.1, from coordinate 12,597 downwards.
GGGACTACTATCCCAAATGTTGTTATTTTATCAGGTACTTTAATACTAATCCAAATAGACTCTTGTGGTAGTTCGATATTATTTGAATGTTTCAAAAATTTTGAATAAATTGTTCTTGCCTGCTCATCAGTAAAAGGTTTAATTTCTACTGTGGTTGTAAAATGTAATTCTGCAGGAGGTGCGGGCAAGAGCTTATGGAAGAAATTCTTCCTAATTGGAATTGTTATAGCAGCTTTGTTATTCTTTCTTATATTATTAGCTTTCAAAGTATCTATTCCTGTTTGACAGATAATTGTTTCCCCATCACTTTGATATACCATAACAGAACTATAGGGAATATTATGTTCGTCAACAGTGGCTAAAACTAACCACATATTTGTTTTTATCAGTCTTCTAACTTTTTGCTTTATGTCTTTCATATTTTGGAATTCTGTTTAATGATTAGATTTTCGCTTTTTTTTCTTTTTTTTACTCTTTTTCTTTGCATAAAGTCCATTTCTCTTCGTTTTTTGCTTATCTATGGAATTTATAGGCTCAATTGGGAGAGGAGACCGCTCTATTATTATTTTTGAAAGTGTTTCAAACATCTCTTCTATGTTACTCCCTGATTTGGTACAACATTCAAGGATATCATCTAAATTATATAAATCTGCCAATACTTTACTTTCTTCTAAAGTAATTTGTCTTTGGTTTATCGATACTGGTTTAACTCCTACAGCCACTATTGGGAAAATTTCATCTTTCTTAAGGACATTTTTAATAAGAGAAAGCCAGAAATTAATGTTAGTTAGGGATGACTTCTCAGAGACATCGTAAACAAACAATCCTCCTCTAGCGTGACTAATGTAAGTAGGGAGCAAATCTCTAAATCTCCTATCACCACTTATATCCCAAATCTGTAGTTTCACTTTAAAACCATTTACCGAAAGGCTTTTTACTTCGAAATCTACACCGAGCGTATCCGCTTGACTTGAAGTAAATAAGTTAATCATATATTTGTGAGTTAAAATCTTCTTACCTTCAGTTTCGTCTCCAAACAATATGATTTTAAAATTAGCATCATACATCGTTTTTAGTTACCTCAACTGTATAATAAATCAATCTTCCTAATCTATATAACTTTTTACGAAATAATTCCCAAAATTAAAGAAAAAAAAAGTTTAAATTTAATATTTAAGCAGGATAAGCTTGTATCCAGAGTGAAGATTGTCTGATAAAGTTACCTAGTCTTTCTGTAAGTACAACTACGGTAATGTTGTATATCCCAGGAACAGTAACGGTAAAATAATGCTGTAGTGCGACGGTGGTATAATCAGAGTCAGAGCTACCTTGATGACTGCCAGTCCGAGCCCAAGGCATATCTGTTTGTTGTACGTCATTTATCATAAAATAAAAAAGCAAATCAGAAAAACTAGCAATATCACCAAAGCATCTTGCGCTACAAGTAAATAGAAGATGAAGAGATACCGGACCCCCAATTTCAAATACTAATGCTATATTTGTGATAGGAACATATATTGAAACGGAGCTAGGATAAAATTCGGTGTCATGATAGCTATAATAAATTGTAGGTTGGTTCATAAAGTTGATAATTCCAAAGCCTAATCCCCCTGCTCCAAGCAACAGTCCTATTAAGCCGAGGATTACTCCTCCTTTTCCCATAATTTTATTACCTCTTTAAAAAATATTTAATTTGACATTTTTTTAGTAGATTATATGTATCATTTAGCTAACTACTCTTATAAATGGGTAGTACTTAAGGTAAAATTAACCTGAAACCAATGGCTATAATAGTTATATTGTCTATGACTTATGGATCCAAACCGTAACCATTCTCAATCAAAATTTTTAACTCAGCTAAGAATCTCGCTGCGGGAGCACCATCTATGATATCGAGATCGAATAAAATAGTAGCATGAAGAATTTTCCTAATCTCAATTTTATCTTCAATTACGCTAGGTTTTTGCATGACTGATCCTAAAGAGAACATCAACGGTTGAACCCCAATAGGAATTCCCCACCCAATTAAATCACCAAACATCCCTACGGAAGTAAGTGATATAGTCCCCGCGAAATCTTTAAGTAGGAGCGGATTTCGACCAAACCTCCAATAAGTAATCTTTCTTACAAATTTAGGAAGAGAAGTAAAAATTCTCTTTAATTTTTCTTCCTTTTTAAGTCCAAGTAGAACATCTTCATCTACTTCTTCTGCTTGAGCATCTCTAATTTCGCGAGTAATTTCTTCGATAGTTTTCTCGTTGGTCTTTCTAATAATAACTGGTAGCACAACTTTCTCACCTTTAATGGTTTTTTCAACCGTGATTGAAATATCAACATCGTCGAATCTATAGAGCTTCTTCTTTCCCTTTTTTAATAAATGTACGTCTTTATGCTCGCTCGCTGCTTGTCCAATACATTTCTATATCCATCCCGTAAAGGATAACGATACACCTTTCTTCACTTTATATTCTTTTAATAGTTTTCTCCCATTAGTCACATCGAATTCTACCAAACCTTTAATATAGTGCTTTTTTATCCCCTGTTCCATAATGTCAATAACCATTTTACGATCTTTGGGAAAATTTATCACTTCGTATTCGCCTATCGATTTCTTTTTTTTACTAGTCATTAAAATCCTCTACGTGATAATTAATAGTGAGAAGTGATAATTAATATTATCCCTATTGAAATAAATATCTCCTTTTTAGATTCGAAAAATCAGTTAAAACATTAATTCTTTGCTGTAAGATTATTTTATCTGTAATTACTCTTTTATTAAGTTATAAATTCTTATAATTTCTTTATTAAATTTCTCAGGTTCTTCGAAAAGCGGATTGTGTCCGGAATCTTCAAACTTTATAAATTCTTTATACGGTGCTTTAAGAGTAGCACAATATTTTTCGACTAAAGTCCAAGGATTAATATAATCATATACACCTGATATAAAGAATACTGGTATTTTAACTTCTGGAAATTGCTTAAAAAAGTCAATATTGTTATAATCTTGGTCATGAATAATATTATCAGCCGAAAAACTTGCTGATTTTCTAAATCTTAATAAGTCGAAAAAAGAATATTCTCTTGAAAACCAAATTGAAAGCATCCATTTAATATAGATTGATTTACCGGAACTGTCTCCACCTAATTTTATAAGCCAGTTTTTCTGCTTCCAATAATCTTTTATTCCATTTTTATACATTTTGGCATAATCCCCAGATTGTGGCTCGCCCATATCTTCAAGTTCTATAATAGCTTTAACATTGTTTAATTCCTTTGCTTTGTTCAATGAGTAGTGATATGAAATCAACTCACTCTCGTAAGAATACAATTCTTGTGCAACACCCACATAAGCACTAAATTTTTCAGGATGCTCCTGTATTGCATACATTCCTAATCTTGAACCCCAAGAATGCCCAACTAAAAATATTTTATCAACGCGCAATCTATCCTTCAAGTACGAAACTAAAACATCCACATCCTGAATGTATTTCTGAACTTTAATCTCTTCTTTGGGGAACTTTTTTTTGTATGACTTTCCAGCATTTCTTTGATCCCAATACACAACTGTAAAGTGTTTTTCCAAATCACTATTAAATTTGCGTAGCATTGAAGTTGAAGATGCTCCAGGCCCACCATGCAAGAATAATAAAATAGGATTTTTTACATTTTCTCCTCTAATGAGAAAATATTGTCTTGTGTTGTTTATATTTAAAAATTGAATTTCGGAAATCCCATTGATATTTCTAATCTTCTTTGTCGAAGTCCAAGTAACCATTAAAAGTTCCTGATTTTTTAAAAAATTTTTAAAAGATGTAATTATTAACACTTATATATATTTTAGTGTCAAAATTTTTATGGTAGATGAAATTAATAAATTAATTATAAAACGATAGAATCCTTTTCCCTTCGTACATTCATGTAGTAGACTGGGGAAAATGATAATTAAAATGTTATCGAGTGAAATAAAGTAGAAAAAAAAGGTGGATTCCCTGTGAATATCGAAATGTTCTTATCTGGTTTTCTCTATTTGTTTATTTTGGTTTTGCAAATTGCAATGGCTGCGTTTAGTTTTTGGTTATATATTAGAACCAACGCCGAAGCATTATGAATCAGATGCTAAGCTGCTAAACTTTAACAATAATCCAAAAAAGTTTCAAACTGGTGTCGTATTAGCGCTCATTGAACATTTTAGCGTCATTACACTTCCAATAATTTTGTTTATTGTTTTTAGTCGTTATAACATAATATTTGGAATTATTTGGGGAATCTTTCGAGTAGCAGAAGGCTCCATCCAAGTATATATTGAAAAAGACTACTGGGGACTTCTCAACATAGCAAAACAATACTCAGTTAGTAGTGGTGCTGAAAAATATTCTTCATTTGATTCATATCGTAATATTCTCAAAACAAAAAGCTTTAGATTCGCATTTGCAATGATCTGTTGGTCCATTGGTACGCTCGCATTTTCAATCGTGTTAGTTGCCTATGTGGGAGCGGTGCCCCCCTTTATTGGATGGTTAGGAATTCCTGCTAGCATTGTTATTGGCTTCGCTAATGTGGCAAGACTTGTAAAACCTGACTTTAAAGTTTATGAAGCCATGTCATCTATCTTTGGTCTGTTGGCGGTCGTTTTTGAAGTAATCATTGGAGGATGGCTAATATTTTATTCACTCATCATCCCATAGCTGATTTTTAAGAAAAAAAAAAAACAAAAAAAAAAACCCACCTAAATGTGGTCTAAAGTTAATACTACTTGTCCCTTTTTCTGCCCTGATTCGACATATCTGTGAGCCTCAGCAGCCTGTTCCAACGGATAACGCTTATCTATGACCGCTTTTATCTTTCCTGCCTCAATAAGTTCTTTGAGGAAAATCAGATCTTCAGCCTTCCCTTCTAGGAGCCCACTTATGGCTTTTTTACTGCTTAGTACTCGAAAAGCTCGTCCCAACCCAAAGGTTGTAAAAACGTAGAATCCTTCTTTCTTTAGCGATCTCTTGCTAGCTGAAAACGGACTCTTGCCTATCGTATCGAAAACAATGTCATACTTCTCACCGCTTTTGGTAAAGTCCTCTTTAGTATAATCAAATACCTTCTGGGCTCCCAGAGATCTTACCAATTCTATTTTCGGGGTACTACATACTCCGTCTACTTCTGCACCATAGTACTTGGCAAGTTGAACTGCAAAAGTACCTACTCCTCCAGACGCGCCAAAGATAAGGACTTTTTGTCCGCTCTGGATATTACCCTTTCTTAGGAAATACAATGCGGTTAATCCTCCATAAGGAATGGCGGCTGCTTCTTCATACGTCATATTAGTCGGTTTTGAAGCTAGTGCCCCGTCTTCAGGCATACACACGTACTCTGCATTAGCCCCCAAATTATCCCCAGTGAATCCATAAACGGGGTCACCTTTCTTGAATAGGGATACATTTTTACCTACTACTTCAATTTCCCCTGCAAATTCCGTCCCTAGTATCGGTTTCTTTGGTTTTCCCAACCCAGACGATAATTTTATTAGCAGCCCGAACCCAGGAGGACCTGTGGCAGCTCGTCCCCAACAGTCGTATAAAGTTACTGTTGCCGCTTGTACTCTTATCAATATTTCATTGTCTTTGGGAATAGGTTTTTCTACCTCTTTGAGCTGAAGAACTTCCGGAGGCCCGAATTTTGTGATTACTGAGGCTTTCATGAAATTTTCGTTTCGAGAATCAGCTAGATTTTCTTTTATTATTTTATTTTGTGTAATTTTTAACCACCTATTTTTAACTATTAATTTTAATAGATATGTCCTCTTGAAAATTTTTACCTTTTTTATTTCTGTTTTTTCCATTTTATTCCACTTCTATGTAAGCTTTTTTAACCAAGGACAAGGTAAAATGCATGCCATGCATCCATTATCTCCTAGGCAGGAGTTAATATTTAAAACATCCTCTCTACGGGAAGGATGATCGTTAAAATTGACAAAAGTGAGTGCGTTCTTAGGGCACGAATCAATACAGATTCGACAAGTACCACACTCATTTTCAATTATTTGATTTGTTTGAAGAGGAAGATCGGTTAGAATCGCAATTAAGCGATGTAGAGGGCCATATTCGCGAGAAATAATTAAAAGTGACCTTCCTTGCCAACCAAGTCCCGCCGTTTTTGCTAAGATTTTAAGCGACATAAAACCTAATCGACGAATAGGATCAAACTCGTCTTCAGTATGAATAATAAGTTGCCGATAACCCCTTTCTTCGAGATATTCCATTATAGAAAACGCAACCTCTTCCAGAAAAAACGCGGTCTTACCTCCAGATGCTTTTTTTCCAAGCTTTCCATATTGAGCACCTAAGACAATAGCGTACGGAAACATTTTTATAAAATCGTTCATATCAGTGGGAAGTCCCGTTTCTATTTTCTTTAACAATTGCATGTCAGCAATTCCATAAATGTCAACTCCAAGCTTCTTAATGTGTTTTTTGAGGTTTTCTGTTTCAATTAGCCTTTGATCTTCCATTTTTTAAAACCTTATTTCATTTCAATTTAATATTACTGTTAGTAAAAATTTCAATAAAATTATGTGAATAAGCTTTGACTAACTCAAGAGCTCCTTTTTCAAGATTTAGGTTTACACTATCCATCTTTAAATGAAGTATAGGAGGGAATATTATTTCAGCTTTCACATTTTTTCGAAGAACTGACTCCCAGATGGGATCAACCGAATATCCCGTTCTAGTAACATAAAAACCTGATACAGATTTAACTATAAGGTTTAATTTTTCTGAATGAACTCGATACTTATGTAACCAATCTTGAATCTCTAAACTTGGGATTTTATTATTTATAATGTCTCCAATAATCAAGTAATCTAACTTTTCTTCGACGATAAAGGCGGGATCAATCATTTTTGCTTTTCCTACATCGACATCAATGAATTCTTCAAAACTATCTTGAAGCATCTCAGCAAGAATCTTTGAAAATCCAATTCCATTCTTATATATTATCCAAAGTTTTATTTTCATTCACCATTTTCATTAAAAAAAATGATAGGATTTACCTATCATACAATTTTAAACCGATAACGTAGATTTTCTTCTTGATTTTCATTATTATTCTCCTCTTCAGGCTTGTTTTCAGTTTTTACTTCAACCTACTCTTCTTTACTCTCTTTATCAGCACCCGTTGAAGGTATTTTAGCACCTTTCACCAGAAGCCACAACATTAGTGAAATTTCCGCAAGACCCCCAAGCACTCCACCTAAGGCACTTACTACTCCCAAACTTGGGAGAAGGAAGAATCCGAAAATTACAAGTAGGTAGCCAATGCCTCCAACCATCAACAAGATGCCGAGGTATTTGGGAAGGATATCTGACTTGAAAATTAAATAACCTGCTGAAAATACCCAAAGGAACCAAAAGAACTCAGCAATATGCGTTGTATCCATATGCAGCTCAAGATAAAACGTTGCTAAGGCTTGCAACTGATCTGCATCGAAAACAATCATGTAGTCAGCCCCACTCAAAACTGACAGGGCAGCAAAATAGTTGAGGGTATTGAGAGCCTGAATAGCTACACTGACCGAAATGGATAAGGTAACAAGTAAAGCGAGGTTTCTGTTCACTGGTGAGAATAACACAAACAAAGCCCAAGCCAACAAGAGGAAGAACATTATGCTAAATAAATCTGCCACAAATCCGAAGCGAGCTATGAGAATAATGTTGGGGGTTATGATTTCTCCAGGCACAATCAGGAAGCGTATTGCTCCCAAGAAAACAAGTATTGTGAGAATAAGGTAAAACAATCCTGCAACTCTTGCAGGGTCACGTTGCCAAATTACAGTTATGCGATTTGTCATCCAACTTTCCCCCTCACTGTTTAATACTTCTAGCAACAATGAGTTCAGGTTTCATATGTTGCAGTTCCTGTTTTAGTGACTCAGCCCACTCTTCTGCATGCTGAAGATCTTCTGCATTGGGTCTACCCTTGTTCATCCCACCAATGTATTTCATGAAACTATTAGTGTTGAAACCTTTACACTGAAATTCATCAACAATCACATAGCCTTTTGATTGCAGTTTTTCTCTAAGCGCTGAATGATCTTTGGTGAGTTTCTTCTCTCCAGTTAAAGCAGCAGTTGAAAAAATGAATGCCTTCCTGTTGGTGACTTGTGGTAGTTCATCAGCAAGATCAAGTAGAGATTTGTGATGTTTCGCACTGTAGATTCCTGAGCCAAAGCCGATTAGATCATACTCTTGAAGATCCTTAGGGTTTATTCTCTGAGGCGTCTTAATCTGTGCATCAAGAACTTCCGCAAAGACATTCGCAATCTTCTGGGTATTATTGTGATGGTATGAAAACACAACCAATAGAGATTTCATTGGCTAGTCCTCCTGTTTTGGCCACTTGACCAAACAATTCCAATGACATTGAACATCAACTCTCTCTTCTTTATTATTCTATTTATCTTTTTTTTTTTTGATTTTATAATTTTTTATCACCTATTTTTAATATTTTTTTAATTATTAAATTTAATACAGATTGGGGCTCTATTAAGGGCATGTTCACGAATACGGAAAAAATCCAAAAATAGGTTCTAATCGTTATTAAACATTAGGAATGCAAGTTTATTGGTGAACTTATAAAATTCTAAAATTATCAATTAATCAAAAATATCTATAAAATCCGTATTTCTCAACTCAGATGGAAATATAATGAAACTATAAGTTCCAAACTTTTTCCTATTTAGTTGAAAGTTGGGTATGGAAGCCAAATTATAATCTCATTTGGTTCTAAGTAATTGATCAACCCAAAACTCATACCACCCTATAGACAAGAGTACGTGTTGAATCACATCTTTGAATCCTTCGGTTTGCAGTTCTTCCTGAATTCTACGGGAATCTCGAGCAGTTTTTGCCCATATTTCTAAAAGAATAAAGTTGGGAATATTGCTAAAGCTAGCGATAACTGCAATATTCTGAGAATATTTCTCATTAATATGCTTAATTGTAGATTTTATATTCGTCCCTTCGTTCAACTCTATATGAAAAATTGATACAAAACTATCTGTGTACAATGGTGTCCACTCAATCGAAAATGAGGCTAAATTATGCTCAATCATTCGATCTAAACGTTTTCTAACAGTTTTGGCGGAAAGTCCTGTTTCATCCGAAACATCTATTATTGGCTTCCTTGCATCTCTGTTAAGAGACTTTAGTATTTTATAATCAATACGAGTAAGTGGTTCTGGAATTGAGGTGTAAGCCACATTTAGAATTGCTATATTTGGATCATTAATTTGTGCCGTTCTTGAGACATAACTACTATAATCTTGAAGTTCTGATATATTCCTTAGCATAGCAGAAATATAGAGAAATTTTCCGCTCGCTATAGCAGTAGTAAAAATGCTCTCATGTTGCCCCAGCTCTTTACAAACTGCATCAGTTGATCTTGCATTAGAAGTGCCAAAAATCACTATAGTTAGACAATTCAATGCTAATCTATTTATTCTTGCAATATAAGCAGTGATAACCCCATCTTCTTCAAGCCTTTTTATACGTTTATGAACGGCGCTCACGGTCATATTGGACAATTCCCCCAATTCTCTATATGTTAAGCGAGAGTTTTCTCTCAGTTCATTCAGAATGATAAGGTCAATTTCATCCATATTATTAACTAAAAAAAATTATTAGTGTTAATATTATATTTTTAAAATTTAATAATTATATGGTTTGAAAGTATTCCTCAACCACAAAAAAGTCGAAGTTACGTTTACAAAAACCAACCATGGCATGGAAGTAGCAAATAGTCCCGCTCTGAGAAACCCAGAATCGCTGGAGTTCTATATGGAATATATTACTACACTATTTCCATGTCAATTTAAATTACGAGCTTCGTCGGAGTCTAGATTTTTCGTCTTATCTTTGATATACTTATTATATTTCGATAATCTCATTTAATTCAAAAGAGGATATAAATAATAGAGATTTTAGTTCAGGGAGTTTAATAAAAAAAAATAATTAAAGCATAAATTATTCTTTCATGGGTTATTTAGGCCAGTTCCATGCTTTCCAAACAATCAGTACAAGGTCCACACCTTCTAAAATTCCAAATAATAAATAATAAGCTGAAATTTCTCCTACAAAAAAGGTCATTCCTAGTACAAGAGCTAAGACTATACCTATAATGATATTTGCAACGCGATTGGCTTTAGCTGGTAAACTTAGGGACAGGAAAACCATAAGACTCGGAATCACCATTAAAATTGCACTTAACAACAAAAATTCTTGTGTTATTTGAATTCCTCCTATCTCTCCTGTCATTAGTGCCGCTATATGCCCTGGCGCATAAAAACCTAAAATATCTGCATATATATAGAAAAACATTAAAGCTATCCATAATGCGGAAAGCTTAAACTTCACATTTATCTTCACATCTTCCATATTTTATCTACCTTTTTTCTCTTTCTTAATTTTTTCTTTTCTTCCATTAAAAATTAGAAATCGATAATCGTATTTAGCGATCAATTCGATTTACTATTTTTTTTTAATTATTAAATTTAATACAGATTGAGGCTCTAATAAGAGCTTGTTCGCTAAGAAGGAAAAAAATTAACTTTGGGGATTCATAATCATTAAAATGAGAGAATGATAATTAATCGAAATCATAAAAGTTGAGAATGACGAAATGCTTTGAAATCTACATTATTTTTCACTGAAATGGATAAGAATTAATACAAAAAATACCAAAGTTTTTACCATTCTGTTGAGATTTGGGAACTTTTAAGACCGGAGCATCTAAAAAACCTGGCTCAAACGTGAATTCAAAATCTTAAACTTAAGGGGATTGAAAGAAAAAATAATAAGAGTTATATTTCGATTATTGGATTATGGAAACTTATTCATTATTTTTTATAAGAATTTCGTTTTACAAGTTAGTTTAAGCCCTTAAATTATCAAGAAAAAAAAAACGATATTATTAATATTTATTTATTCTTTGCCCCGAATTAATTTAATCACAAAAATTATCAGAAATATAGCTCCGATCGTCACGCATATAACGGGAATCGCTTGAGAAACGATCCCGATAATCAAGCCTTCAGCTGTGCTAATAGAATCTAAAAAATCCTGCCAACTTAAAATAGTAGGATTAGTCCAGTTTAACAACTGGGGTAATACAAACATTGTAATTATAAAAATTACAACTAAAATTGTTCCAGTAATAAATGCTGTCCATTTTTTCATACAAATCTACCTATTTATTTATTAATTCTTCCAATATTTAATTTTAAATTAAGATTTTTCATTTAAAAAAAAAAAAAAAAATTTACGCTTTTCCAAACCTTTTGAATATTACTGTTCCGATAATTAAAATAACTATACTATAAACAGCTAAGACTACTAAATTAATCCAAATAGTTATTTCTGTTAATGGAACACCATTAAAGATCATTTGTATTGAATTAGTAGAATAATAGATTGGAAAAAATATTCCGACTATTTGTGTAGCTTCTGACATTGGGATCCAAGTACCAAAAAGCATTTGTGGCATGAAGAATATCATTGATACTCCCACAGCAGCTCCAGAGCTTTTTGCGAATGTTGCAGAGATAAGACCAAAACCAACAGAGGATATCCCTAGGAATCCTACGAAGGCAAATGCTAAGAAAAATCCCGAAGACCTAATACGAAAGCCTAATATAAGGGCCAAAGCCGTTATAATTGCTACTTGTAGAAGAGATATTAGTATATTAGAGATTACATGACTTCCCATAAATTCGCTGGAAGTTGTAGGTGTAGTATTAATTCTGTCGAGTAATCCTTCTTTTCGGTAGTCAGTAAACGCCATAGCAACGGTCATGACTATATATACACAAGTAAACCCATATATCCCCGGTACCATGAATTCAAAAATACTGACTTCAGGATTTGAGGTAGTGGGAATACCTGACATAGCTAATCCAAATGCTAGAGTTAATATTACAGGCAATAATATCAAAGAGAAAAGAAAAGTAGGATCTCGTATCAGCTTTTTAAGTTCCAATTTTAACAATGCCATAATTCTTTGTAAGTTCATTCTTAAATCCCCTCCGTAATTCTTCTACCTGTAATTTTTAAAAATACTTTCTCTAAATCCTCTACATTATGCTTTTCCATTAATTCTTTAGGAGGTCCTAAATCGATCAACTCACCAAAATCAATAATAGCAACGTGATCACTAAGAGCTTCTGCTTCTTCGATATAATGGGTTGTTAAAACAACGGTTTTTCCTTTCTCCTTGAGAGAAGCGATAAATTCCCAAGTTTTTCGACGTACTCGTGCATCCATGCCCACTGTAGGTTCATCAAGAAATAAAATATCTGGGTCGCTAATTAAGGCCATCAGCATATTAATCTGACGCAGCATTCCACCGCTATATTTCTTTGCTTTTCGCTTGCTTTGTTCGGTAAAATTTACTGCTTCTAAAAGTTCATCGGTTCGCTCCTTTAGCACTTTTTTATCTATTGCATGGAGATTTCCATAAAGCTCAATATTTTCTCGTCCTGAAAGAAACTTATAGATAGCTGCATGTTGGGGGCAAACACCGATCATTTCCTTGATCTTATTAAGTTCCTTCCTT
>JABXKC010000034.1 GCA_013375495.1 Promethearchaeota archaeon | reverse complement strand
ATCATCCCAATCTATATCAAATTGAAGTATAGCGCCAGCGAACATTGCATGGGACATCCAATTCCCTATCGGAGGATTTTTTTCATAAGTCAATATTCGTTGGACTAAACTCTGCATCTCTGAGTCGTTATTCGCCGTTAATCGTCCTATATAGACCTCTGCTTCATAATCGAAATCAGTTAGAGACCAATCATTATCGATATCGCCATAATAAGAATCACAACTTACCACGTCACCATCGTCGCTAAACCCATCGTCGCATACTATATATTTAGTAGGAACGTGATTCTGGTCCCCTGCTAAGAGAACCCATTGAGTATTGTTATTACTTTGATAATCCATGATACAATTTTTAATTTTTTCGGGAAGGCTCCCTCCTGAGTATTCAAGGTTTATATCATTTACAATTTCTATTTTCGAAATAACGCCTTTCTGTGTTTTCCATCTAGCTAGGGGTTCAAGAATAGTTTCAAAATTCTCAGTAGTAATGATTAAATAGTCTACGGTTCCATTAGTAGCTGAAATGTTAAGCGAAATAGAATTGATATTGTGTGGTTGGTTTTCAGTATCAGTTATACCAAAATTAACCGTACAACTCATCAATAAAACTGTTAAAATTAATAGTATGGGTTTTTTTACTGTCATTTATGTTATGATTACTATAATCTATTTATATTTTTGTTAACTTTTTAGTTGAATTCAATAAATTAGGAAATTATTAATTAAATGATTAATAAGACTCCACCATCTTTGAGGAGAATAGGATATACAACTGAATGCGTAGCAATATTAAGCAAACTTCTTTTAGAAGAAGGAAATAAGTATTGTTTCTTATTTACAGATTTTAGCAATTCTACCTCGAATAGTATTTATCAAAAAATAGGCTATCGTCCAGTGATTGATGAAAATCATTATAAATTTCTTTCAAAATGACGATTTTTCAAAAAATAAAATAAAAAAAAGAAGCGAGAAAGTCTCCTGATTTTCTCCTGTATATTTTTAGAATAATCCTTGTTTACTTTTTTGGCGGAAATATTTCAATCTCAATTGATGAGACATTGCTATTCGTGCCATCGGTATTCGTAATTGTTTCAGTACTAATCAGAATTTCCCCGTATGTACATCCTGAAACAAATTTGTTTTTTACAATTTCAGCTACATCTACAGCTCGAGAAATAGATCGTCCTCGAGCTAATAATCTCACAGGTTTCTCATTTAAAACAACCATGGCAGCCATTACATAGGCCATTGATTTCTTTCTGCCAATAAAAACCTTTGAATCATCTCCTTCAGGCAAAAATTATCACCTTTTCATTGTTAAGTTAAATTTTTTCTTTTTTATAGTTAGATTCTTTTGTTTTCCTTAATTGCAGTTTATCTTAGGTTCATCATCTATAGATAACTAAGTTTTATAAATTGAGTTTAGATTTTAATGTTATGCAATTTCAAACTTCTTTTTTGAATATGTCATAAAAAAAAAAATAAAAACTAAAATGAAAATGAGGAAAAAAGGATTTTTTAATATAACTTTTTTCTAAAATCATTGATATATTTCTCTTTATCCCCATACTCATACCATGCTGAACCAATTTTCTCTAACTCATAAGCCTCATTATAAGATTTATCAGCCAAATGATTGCTACATAGTTTAATCGCATTTAAAACTGTTTGATTTTTAGTAAACAGAAATTTAGCTTTATCCAATGTAATTTTCATTAATTCTTCGCGTTTTTCTACTATTTGGTCTATTAAACCAATTTCTAATGCTTTTTCAGAACTAATTTTCTCAGCAAACATAAGTATTTTTTTTGTCCATGGGATTCCAATGACTCTTGACATTAATACAATAATACCTGTACCTGGAAAAACACCTATATTTATTTCTGGCATCATAAAATAACAGTCTTTAACAGCAATCCGATAATCAGAACATAAAGCATACGCAACTCCATCCCCCATTGCTTTACCATTAATAGCACAGATGGTGGGCTTTCCATAATAGATCAATTCTTGAATAGATGCTGCAGTCTTTTCGTATTCTTTTACAGCCTTGTGATCACTACCACCAATCTCATCAATATCCATTCCAGTAGTAAAAGATGACCCATTGCCAGTTAATATAATTCCCCTAATTTTATCTGAATTTTGGCATAATTCTAAGGCTTTTTTTAGATTCTTTGCCATATAGGTAGTAATCGCATTTCCTCTATGGATTCTGTTCAGTTTTATAATTCCAAACCTTTTTTTAATCGAAAATTCAATAAAATCTCCAAATTCTTTATTTTCTGATGACATCTTTATTCATTTTTAATTTTTTATTCAAATCTTTTTCTTAAATTCTTGATATACTGTTCTTTATCTTCAAACTGGTACCAATTTGATCCCATTTTCTCTAACCCATACGCGTCATTATAAGATTTATCTGCTAAATGATTGCTACACAGTTTAATCGCATTTAATACTGTTTGATTTTTAGTAAACAGAAATTTTGCTTTATTCAATGCAACTTTCATTAATTCTTCACGACTTTCTACTACTTGGTCTATTAAACCGATTTCTAATGCTTTTTTAGCATTAATTTTTTCCGCAAACATGCACATTTTTTTAGTCCAAGGAATTCCAAGTATTCTCGAAAAGAGGACTAAACAACCGGTACCAGTAAATATTCCAGAAAAGATTTCTGGCATTTGAAAAAAACTATCGTTGGTAGCAATTCTGTAATCACAACATGTTGAAAAAACAACCCCCTCTCCCAAATTTCTTCCATTTATCGCAGAAATGGCTGGTTTACCATAATATAATTTTTTACAAATACTTGCTGCCGTTCCTTCCAGATATTTTACTGCTTTATGATTGCTTCCCTCAATAGCTCCTAAATCAACTCCCGTGCTAAAAGAAGTTCCATTATTAGTTAAAATTAATCCTCTAATTTTCTCATCCTTCTGGCAATATTCTAAAGCTTTTTCTAAATTTTCAAATTGTTCAATATCAAATGCATTTGATCTATGAAGTTTATTAAGCGTTATAATTCCAAATCGCTTTTTTACCGTGAAATCAATATATTCTCCAAATTGTAAATTATTTGAAGTCATAAGTTACTTTAATTTTCAATTAATAAAAAACAATAATAAATTAGTTCATTATAAATGAATTATAGAGAAGTAAAAGTTGATAGAAAGCATAAACTCTTTTAATAATTGATAAATGCCCGTTCATATTACTGATTTTTTAGAGGAAAAATCTGGTTTAATTAAGAAAAACGAATTACAGAAAATAAAGAACTTAAAACAAGTTTTTACATTAATAAATCAGCATTTATATGGAAAATTAAAATATACTGATACTGATACAAGAGCTCGGTCTAAACAGATTATTAATCTCCTTTTATGTAAGTTAGTTGATGAAATTAATAAAAAAAATGATGAAGAAATGGAATTCGCCTTAAGAAACGGCGAAAATAATAACCAATTACATGCAAGAATTCAAAAATTTTTCAATGAAAACGTACGAGAGAAATATAAAGATGTTATGGATGAAAATGAACAAATCACATTGACTAAAGAGCTTGTTTATTTGGTTGTACAAGAACTACAATATATTTCACTTCTTCAATCATCTAGAGACATCTTAAGTGATGCCTTCGAAATTTTTGTTAGCAAGATTTTAAAGGATGAAGCAGGACAGTTTTTTACTCCTCATAATATAGTAAAATTTATGGTTAATTATTTAAATCCCGGAGTAAATTCAAAAATCCTGGATCCCGCTTGTGGTCATGGTGGATTTCTACTCGAAGCAATGGAAGTGTTATGGTCAAAAATAGAATCAGAAGAAAAAAGAATTAGTTCAATTTCAAATCTTTTTGGCATTGATAAAGATTTGTTCTTAGCAAAAATCAGTAAATTATATTTAGAAATATTAAGTAATGGAAAATCTAATATTTTTTGTGAAGATTCGTTAGATCCAAAGAGCTATAGAGATCTAGCAAAGAAAATTATAAAAAATAATACTTTTGATTATATTTTTACAAATCCTCCATTCGGAGTTAAAATTCCTATAAATGATAAAGCAATTTTAATAGATTATCAGCTAGGACATGTTTGGAAAAATGCTGATG
The DNA here is from genome assembly GCA_013375495.1 of Promethearchaeota archaeon. The sequence goes on along the minus strand of JABXKC010000034.1, from coordinate 37,727 downwards.
ATAGATGGGAAATGCAAAATAAATTAGTAAAACAACAAGCTCCTCAAGTATTGTTTATTGAAAGGTGTGTTCAGCTCCTTAATGATGGTGGGAAATTAGCCATAGTTTTACCAGAGGGAATCTTTGGAAATCCTACAGATCGATATATTTGGGAATATTTAACTTCGAATGGTAAAATTTTAGGAATTGGTTCATTAGATCAGAACACCTTCCAACCTTATACATGTAATAAAACAAGCATCTTATTTTTTGAAAAGTTAAATAATATCCCGGAAGATTATGTAATTGATTTTGCAATAGTAGAAAATGTAGGACACGATAAAGATGGAAAAATTCTCTATAGGTTGAATAAGGATGGAAGTAAAAAGTTAGATTCTGCTGGAAATCCAATAGTAAATGACGATCTCATAGATTTACACTTAAAGATAAAAGAAGCTGAAGAATTTAATTATTTGAAGGAACAAATAATCTTCAAAATTAAATACAGTCATATTAAAAATAATATTCTTATACCAATTTATTATACTGGTGTAGAAAAAACTTTAAAAAAGCTTGCGAATGATAGAAATTTCATACTATTAACTATTAGTGATCTAGTTGAGAGAGAAATAATCTATTCCAATAAAGGTGGTTATCTTCCACGAGGAGACGAAATAGGTTCACATGTATATGGTTTAGGTGATACTCCATTTATACGCACAAGTGAATTAAATAACTGGGAAATAAATTTAGACTCATATAAAAAAACTAGCCGGGAAGTCTATGACCAATATAAACTTAAACAGAATATAGAAGAAGGTGATATTCTATTAGTCAAGGATGGAGGCTCTAATTTAATTGGAAAAACAGCTTATGTTTCTCAATTAGATACAAAAATAATAATACAAAGTCATATCTTCCAGATTAAAACCTTAGAAAATAGTGAGTTTATTGATCCTTTCCTCCTTTTATACTTATTAAATTTGGATATTGTTCAAAAGCAAATAGCAGCCATAACATTTGTTCAAGGAACGATAGCAACTATAGGAAATCGAATTATGGAGGTTGTATTACCTATTCCTTCTGAAATTAATAAAAGAAAGGAAATTTCAGAGTATATTCAAAAAATTATCAACTCCAAAACTGATATAAAAAAAAAAATTCAACATTTATCATTAGAAACTTTTAATAGTTAATTCCATAATATCTCATTACCATGATTGTTGAGAAGTACTCAATGAAATACTATGATGAAGTTATTGAACTTTGGAGAAGAGCAGGAATTAATGTAGGATCCACAGATACTAAAGAAGAGCTTGAAAGAGTGGTTCAACAAAATCCTGATCTGTTCTTAATTGGTAAGTTAAATAAAAAAATTATCAGTGTAGTTCTTGGAGGATTCGATGGGAGAAGAGGATATGTTCATCACCTTGCTGTAGGTCCAGATCATCAAAAGAAGGGATATGGTAAAAAGATAATGAATGACTTAATGAGTAAATTTCTTGAATTGAAAGTACATAAAGTTCATTTATTTATTGAAAAATATAATAAAGATATTGTTGAGTTTTATCAGAATTTAGGCTGGGAAATCAGAGATGATTTAATTATGATGAGTTATATCCCAGATAAAACTTTGTATAAAATGCGAATTTAAGTATAATTTCTATAGTATAATATATTTAAAATTAAGTCTCTTGGTTTTATTTTTATTAAAATTTTAAATAATATCGAAATGAATAATATAACATATTTCTAAAAAAACAATTGTGAATTAAAATGAGTAATGAAGAACTAATCGAATTTTATGGAATTAATAAAAACTGGCCAAAAGAAGTACCAAGACATGTTGATTATGATGTGGTTCCACTAGGAGATCTTTTAAGTGGAACTGCTATAAAATATCCAGATTCGCAAGCGATTTATTTTGAGGGGTTCCGAATGACTTATTTGGAATTAGACACCCTTGTAGATCAATTTGCTACAAGTTTAGCTAAATTGGGAATAAAAAAAGGAGATGTAGTGTGCATTGATTTGCCAAACGTACCTCAATATGTCATTGCTCATTGGGCTACTGTTCGAATCGGGGCAGTGTCTAATCCAATACTTCCTGTTAACCGATTTGTTGAAATTGTCCATCAAGTTAACGACTCAGATGCTAAATTACTAATAATCCTTGATTATTTATATGAAGAATATCTCCTTGGTAAAGATCTTAGCAAAATGCCGACATTAAAAAAAATCATCTTGACTGGACTTGGGGAATATTTACCACCCTTGAAAGCTAAACTTGGAACTGCTCTTGGGAAAGTTCCCAGAATGAAGGAATGGCCAGAAAAAGTAGGTGATATATTATTTCATAAATTTCAAGAAGTTTTAAAAGACGGACTTCCGATAAACGTTCCAAAAGTAGATATAAATCTTAAGGAGGATATTTCTGTCTTAATATATACGGGTGGAACTACTGGAGTTCCAAAAGGAGTAATGACTTCTCACTATTCAATGGTAATCAATGCTCTTCAGACAGATATCTGGGCTTCAACGCAATTACCAGAAATGAATGAGTTAAAGGGAAAAGGAGGAATGATGTTAGTGGTACCCCTTGCTCACTCTTTTGGCAACATTGGTATGACTGTTTCTGTATTAGAAGGCTGGAAATTGATCTTATTACCACGCCCTCCAGATAAAATATCAAATATATTAAAAATAATGATGAAAGAGAAAGCTACATATATGCCTGGAGTTCCTACGCTTTATATTAAAATAAACGAGGATCCCAATTCAAGTAAATATAAAGGCAAATTAGATTCGCTTATAGCATGTATAAGTGCTGCTTCAGCAATACCTGCAGAGGTTAAAAATCAATTTGAAAATATTACTAGTGTAAGTATTGTTGAAGGATATGGAATGTCAGAATGTTCTCCAGTAGTTTCTTTAAACCCTTTTAAAAAATCCCTTCAAAAGGTAAATACGGTTGGTTTTCCTCTCTCTGATACTTTACTTAAAATAGTGGATGTTGATACGGGCACAAAAATTCTACCACACTGTCCAAATGAAACTTGCGAGATTTGTGGTGAAGATGAGTTTCAATATATTGGAGAAATATGTTGTACAGGTCCGCAAGTTATGACGGGATACTTAGGAAGAAAAGATGATACAGAATATGCATTAAGAAAAGATTCTGAAGGTGTTATATGGTATTATACTTCAGATATAGGATGCATTGATAAGGATGGATATTTGCGAATTAAAGATAGAAAAAGAGATATGATTAAAAGGAAAGGTCATGCCGTATTTCCAAGAGAAGTTGAGGACTTTCTTTACATGCACGAGGCGATAAGTGAAGTAGGGGTCATTGGAGTTCCTGATCCAGAAACGGGGCAAGAAATTAAAGCATTTATTTCACTTAAACCCGAATATAAAGGAAAAGTTACTAAAGAAGATCTTCTAGAGTGGTGTCAAAATAATATTAGTCCATATAAATATCCTAGAAAGATTGAGATTGTCCCTGAGTTGCCAAAATCTATCGTAGGTAAAATATTAAGACGTGAATTACGTAAAGAATGAGATTAATTATTTTTCATTTTCTTTTTACTTATATAATATATTTATCATTTTTTTAATGAAGAAATAAAAAAATGAAAATTAGAATTTATTTACGAGATATTTGAACATAAGTTTTTTAATATTTTTTCAGCTTTATTTGTATAATCTGAAACAATATCATCAACATTTAATATAGAATCGATTAAACCACACGTTTGTCCTACCGGAACAGCGCCATCAACAGTATCACCTTTAGTATAAACTAACTCATAAGCCATTAGGTCTTTGAGATACTCATCCATATCATAAGCTAATTCTTGAGATATTTTTTCTTCTTTGGTTATTATTTTACCATGCTCTAAGCAATACTTGTTTTTCAATAGTCTAATGGGTCCAAAACCACCAGTAGTAAGCATAGTATCACGGGCTGTAGCAGGAGGTATAAGATCTTTATATTTTTGATGAAATTCGCTCTCATTACATGCAATAAATCGGGTTCCCATGGCAACAGCATCAGCACCCATAGCTAATCCTGCAGCAACTCCTTCAGGGGTAGCAAATCCGCCACATGCTACTAACATTTTTTCAGGATATTTTTGAGCAACTTGTTGGACTAAAACTAAAGTTGTTATCTGTTCATAGCTTTGGTGCCCACCACCTTCAGTGCCAGTTGCTACAATGCCATCACAACCTGATTCTACTATTTTATCAACTAGCCATAAGGCTGGTCCGACATGAAAATGAGCCATATCAGGTGCTTTTTCTTTCAACATTTTTGCAGCAATTCGAGGCCCTCCAGCACTAGTTAAAGCATAAATTAATTGTTCTTTTAGTTTTGGGTTTTCATTACGCCATTGCGGGATCTTTCTTAACAAGACTTTATGATCAGTTTGGATTCGAGCAACACGCACATTTAAACCAAAAGGTTTATTAGTATGTTCAACAACATAATCTAGTTGCGCTTTAAAATCTTTAACTGAATTCTTGCCTCGTAATGTGGCATGACTCACTACCCCTAACCCACCTGCCTCAGAAACAGCAACAGCTAGTTCAGTTGTATAAAAAGGACCCATTGGAGCACTAATAATAGGATATTTTATCCCAAATTTTTCAGTTATTTTTGTTTTGATCAATTTAAATTTTCACCTAAAAACTAAAATTAGTATAGTTTATTCTTGCTTTTAAAAAGTAAAAAAGTTATCTAAATTAAATATATTTGAAGGTCAATTTTACTATAAGAAAAACAATTTGATAATACAAATTATCTAATTTTAGGTTAAATACAATAAAAAATTTAAAATAAATAACATGAATTAATTAAAACTTCTCTCCACACTTTTTACACACATTTTTTTTTGCATAAAGTGGGCTGTGACCAATATAACCAAGTACTTTACTTTTATCTTCTTCAACCTTTAAATCTTTCCCCTTCGCACCACATTTAGGGCAAACTAAACGCTCTTCGCTAGTGTATTCAGTTGGTTCGGGTGGTTTTATTGCTGATAATTCAGTTTCAGCTTTTTCCAATTTATCTTTTTGTTCTTCAATGCTTTTAATTTTTTCAGCTAAAGTATCATTAAGTTCTGCTATTTTATTTTCTTTATTTGTGAGTTCTTCACTAAGTTCTGTTATTTTATTTTCTTTTTTTGTGAGTTCTTCACTAAGTTCTGTTATTATATTTTCCTTTTTTGCGAATTCATTACTCAATTCTTCAATTTTTTGTTTTAATTCATCTAATTCTGCACACAACTTGTTCTTTTCGTTTTCTTTTATAGTTACTGTTTTTTTTAAATCATAAACTTCAGAATCTATTTTTTCTAATTTATTGGTTTTATCTTCTAGATTACTTTTAGTCTCCTCTAATTCAGAACTCATAGCATCTTTATATTTTGCTATATTTGCAATTTCTTCATCTTTTTTTTCTAGAATCTCTTTTAGTTCACTTACTTCTGTCTGATATGAATCTACCTTAATTTGCAAAGCTTTTACTACTTTATTATCTAAATTTGTCGTTAGATCTTTCATCTCATCTTGAGAAATAAATAATACACCTCTTTCTAATCTCATATAATCATTTTAATTTTGGTAAAAATTCAGAAATTGATTATTTGAATTTTTAAGCAATCTAAAATGAATTTTTACAAAAATTATATAATAGAAATTATATTTAAGCTTTTTTCTTACGATATTATTAATGCGAAAAAAAAAAAGGTGCTTGAATTTGATCGTTAGTCGTTTAACTAAAACTATTTCCTTACGAACTCGGTTGTAGAAGCATTAATACGAGTAACGCTTCCATTTGGAGTTAGATCAGAGTATTCCACTGTTACTTCCTTATTTGTGTACTTTTCAATCATAGCTGCTATAACCATAGCCATTGGACATACACCCTTAGTTCCAGCAACGGTATGAGCTGATCTTGCCATAAAACAATTATTTAAGGAAAAAACATAAGAATCATCAGCTGTTTTCTTAAGTGAAGCATTTTCGACTAGTAAGGAAGATTTTAATAATTCTATGAATCTTTTTCCAAAATCTTCAATATTTTCCCCTACAATTGGTTTGATACCCAATCTTTCTGTGGTTTCCATAGATTGTTTTATTGCGGGAAAGATATAGAAATCAGTCCTAGTGAATTTAATAAGATTGGAGCTAAGAGTAGGTTAAAAATCGTAGATAATAAAACCTAATTTAAAGATTAAATTATCAAATTTTACATATTTATCTTTTTTAATTCCCTTCTAATAAATTATTAATTAATTTCTTAGCAAAATTATTTTAAATTTATTTCTTTTTTTAGGTCGTTAAATAATAAATTAAAAATTAAAATTATGATGTGAAACAGTAATATGTCTAAGAAAGTAGCTATAATCGGCATTGGAATAACTCCCTTTAAAGCCCGTTATTTAGATAAAACTTACTTTGAATTAGCATTTGATGCAACTAAGTTAGCACTTACAGATGCTAATAGAAATGGAGCACAAATTACACATAAAGATCTTGAATCAACGGTTTATGGAATTTACAATGAGTTATTTGAACGCCAATTTATGCCAGATATTTTTATCAATTCATATCTTGGAATGAATAATAAGCCTGGAACAAGAATAGCCTCAGGAGGTGCAACTGGAGGTTATACAGTTAGAATGGCTTATGCTGAAGTTGCATCAGGACTCTCAGACTTATGCCTTTGCATTGGTGTAGAAAAGTGTAATGATTGTTACGACGAACAAACCGGCGTAACTACTCCAGAAGTCTTAAATGCGATTGCATATTCCGCTGATATGACCTATGAATATCCAATGGGAATGATGGCTGCTAGCTCATATGTTTCGATGGTTAATGCGCATTATGAGGAATTTGGGAATCCAACCGAAGAACAGATGGCTTTTGTGAGTGTAAAGAATCATGGGAATGCTATATTAAATCCTAAGGCACAATCACCTATGAAGTTGACAGTAGAGGAAGTCATGAATTCTAGGATAATATGTCATCCATTCAAAATGTTAGATTGTTGTTTATATTCAGAAGCTTCAGCTGTGTTAATATTAGCAAGTGAAGAAAAAGTAAGAGAATTAAAGATTGAAAGGCCAGTTTGGATTACTGGGGTAGGAGCAGCAAATACTGATTGTTTTATAGGAAACAGAGAAGATATGGGAAGACTTTATTCAAATATTTATGCAGCAAAAGCAGCCTATAAAATGGCAGGACTAAATTATAACAAAATAAAAAGCCAAATAGATTTAGCCGAATTACACGATGCATTTAGTGGACAGGAAGTTATTAGTTATGAAGAACTTGGGTTTGTTCCATTTGGAGAAGGTGGCCCGTGGATTGAAAACACTTTCGAAAAACAAGGAGAAGGTCCTTGGTTAGAGGGAGAACTTCCTTGTTGTCCATCAGGGGGATTAATTGGATGTGGACACGCTGTTGGGGCCACAGGAATTATGAGTACAGGAGAAGCAGCACTACAATTAAGAGGAGAGGCAGGTAAACATCAAGTATCTATTGAAAAAGGGCGAGCTATTTCGCATTCTATAGGAGGACCTGGAGCGGCATATGCTGCTATTATTGTAATGACAAATGAGGAAGGGGTGGATAAACCATGAATGAAGAATTTCAGGAGCATCAAATTAGAGATGTAATAAGGATCAACTACAAATACACAATGGGAGGACAATCCAAATTCTTTATAGAATTGATGAAAAATAAAAAGCTATTGGGTACGAAATGTATTAAATGTGGAAAGACGTGGATGCCTCCTAGGATTGATTGCTCTGATTGCTATACACATGCAGATTGGGTGGAACTCAAACAAACTGGAACCATAGAGGTTAGCACGATAGTATGGTATACCACTTCAGCATTTATCAAAGCAGTACCATATGGAATTGGATTTATAAAACTTGATGGTGCGGAGACTGCTTTACTTCAAGGTATTTTTTCTGAGAATTTAGTTCCTTCAAAAATAAAAAAGGGGAAAAGAGTAAAAGCAGTATTTAACAAGGAGAGAGAGGGTAAAATGACTGACTTTTTCTTTGTTCCCGATGACGAGTATGAAAATTGGATATCAAAACCAGAATATGAAGGAGGAAAATAACAATGGGAAAAGCAAATGAAAATTTAAGTATTATTGTAGAGAAACTAAACACGAATCTAAAAGCTCAGGATGTATTTGTAACAAATATCGCAGGAAAGGATGTTACTTGGGAAATGTCATTTCAATTCAATCTTGATAATGAAGAGCCTTTCTTTTTAGAAATCAAGAATCGGAAAGCCACTTTATCTGACGGTACTTATTCTGACGCAATCATCGTAATGTCTGGAGATCCTACTGCAATCCTTAGAATATGCGAAGGTAAAGGAGATTTTACTCATGCCATCTCACGAGAGCAAATTATGGTTGAAAAAGGAAAAGTTATGGATGTCATTCGCCTTACAAGAGCAATAACAATTGTATTAAAAACAAAATAAATTATTTTTTTTTTAAAAAATTGGAAATGGTTATAATTCCATAAATTGGTGAATTTAAGATAAAAATAAAAAATCAAAGATTATTCTGACTCTTATGTGTTTTTATATAACTACAACCTTACCAGAAAATACTGATATTGAATCTATAAGAACTATATTAGATCGATACAATATGGCTTTGTCTCCAATTAAAAATAATAATTTAAGTTCTCAACTCCGTCCAGGAGAGCTCTACTTTCGAGCAACTAAAGATTACTGTGATTGTGATACTTCTTTAGGGTTTTTAAACAGAGAAGTAGAATATCAGAAATTACTGAATTCCAAGAAGGTTAAAACTCTAAGGAAAAAAAAATGGACAGAAAGCGAGATCGATGAATGGATTAGAATGAAGTTACAAAATAAACCTTCACATAGTAAAAGCTCTATAACTCAAAAAGAACGACATTTAGATATCGAAAGATGGACTAATTTTATTTTAGAAATTATAAATTCAAATGAAGTTTCTCGAATTGGTATCCTTAAGCATTGGTATAGATATGGACTAAATGATGAAGAGATTACTTTAAAAAGGACTGTTAAATCGTCTATAGATGAAATTAAACCTAAATTTCTTTTAAATTTGGAAGAAAATGTATTATATGAATTCTTTCCTCAATATAAATCCTAGTAAATAGAAAAAAAACGACCCAATTATCTTTCAGAGGTCTCTGCTGATTGGACAATATGATCAGGTTGCCAGTCCAAACGTTGATGTTCAAAATACTGCTTATACAATTGTCCATATTTTCCTCCAGTAGAGAGTAAAGACTCATGAGTGCCTTCTTCAATAATTCTTCCTTGATGCATCACAATTATTCTATCAGCATTCAAGATAGTTGATAGTCTATGAGCAATAATTATTGAAGTTCGACCAGCTAAGAGTACATCAAGAGCTTCTTGAATTATAGCTTCTGTATAAGCATCAACACTTGAAGTAGCTTCATCAAGGATGAGAATCTTTGGATCCATTAAGAGTGCTCGAGCAAAGCTAATCAGTTGTTTTTGTCCAGTGGAAAGACCTCTTCCCCTTTCGCCTATTTGAGTCTGTAAACCTTCTTGTAGATATTCAATGAGTTCCTCTGCATGGACAGCTCTAATAGCATTCCAAAGATCTTCTTCTGATGCATCTCTTCTACCATACCGGATATTTTCTTCTATTGTGCCAGAAAATAAAAATACATCTTGGTGAACCATACCTAAATTTCTTCTGTAGGAATCCAATCTTATATCCCGAATATCAATTCCATCAATTTTAATGGAACCCCCTTGAAATTCATAATAACGAGATAAAAGCTTTGCTAGACTTGATTTTCCCGATCCGGTATGGCCCACAATAGCAAGTTTCTCTCCTTTTTCTATTCTTAGGTTTAACCCTTTAAATACCCATTCACCTTCTCTATAATAAAAGTTTACATTTTCAAAGACAATTTTTCCTTTTAACTTTTCAACTTCAAAGGTTTGTGTATTTTGCTTCATTTTAGGTTCTGAATCAAGGATATCTAGTATACGTTCATATGCAGCCATACCAGCACTTAATTGAGGGAAAAAAAGAGCAACTACCATAATCGGTCGGAAGAATCTCTGAAGATATAGGATGAACATAAAGATTGTCCCCGGATTTGTTATTCCTTGGAGCACGAATTGACCGCCAAAATAAACGATAATTATTAAAGTAATTCCTGCTACAGTCTCGAGTAATGGTCTCCACATATGAGTTGTTGCAGTTAATTTAAATCCCGTTTTAAAATATTCTGTATTTGTCTCATTAAACTGCTCAGAAACTATAGCTTCTTGGCCATAACTTTTACAGACGTGTATCCCTTCAATTGATTCTACCATAGCAGCATTGATATTCCCTATTGATCTCCTATAAGCTCTACTTACTCTCCGGGCTATTCTTCTCAAAGAAAACATCAATACAATTATAATTGGAACAGAAGCTAAAGTAATTAGAGCTAGTGTTAGATTTAACCATATAAGAATTCCAAAGGTCAATATACTTATCAGAAAATTACCTACTGTGTCAGTTATTAAGATGGTTGTGTTACCAAAATCTAATGCATCATTTGAAACTCTTGAATTTAATCTTCCACTTTCATATTTATCAAAAAAACTCATATCTTGCTCTTGTAATTTATCAAAAATATCCATACGGAGTTTATCAAGAAAAAATGGAGCAAATTTGCCAATTTCCCTTCTTTGGAAGAAAAACATTGTCCATATGATTATAGATAAAATGAGGTACGCTAATCCTGCCCCGAATGCTAATAGTATATTTGGATTTAGTTTGGTTAATTCGTTAATAGTAAATCCTACCAAAATAGGATTTATAATTTCGGCTACTGTTGATATTAAAACAAATAAAGAAATAAGTAATATATTTTTTTTGAATGGACCCATACGTTTTATATAACGAATAAAAAGCTCCCGGTCCGTATACTTTCTAATAGTTTGTTCATTGAATATTCCAGAATAGATACCCATTTACTTTTCTACCTCATAGGCTTTCTTAATTGTTAATTTCGGTAAAAGCAAATGTTTTCCAAAAATTCGTCTATAATCTTCTGAGCTTTGTAATAAGTTATTATGATTACCCTCTGCTACAATTTTTCCATGTTTAAGTACTATTATCTTATCAGAAGTCCTAATAGTGTGTAATCGATGAGTGATTATTAGTGTTGTTCTATTCTTCAAAATATTTTCCATAGCACGACCGATTTTTTCTTCTGTTTCACTATCTACAGCAGAAACCGAATCATCAAGTATAATAATTTCTGGATTTGTTAAGAAAGCTCGAGCAATTGCAACTCTTTGCTTTTCTCCACCAGAGAGTCGTGTTCCTCTCTCTCCCACAATTGTATTATATTTTTTAGGAAATTCTTGTACAAATTCATCAACTTGTGCTAGCTTTGCTACATCAATGATATCTTTTAGGGTCGCATTTTGCTTGCCAAAAGCAATGTTTTCATTTATTGATCGTGAAAATAAATAGATATCTTGTTCAATATAACCTATATGTCTTCTTAATATTTGAAGAGGGTAATCTCGAATATCTACTCCGTCTAAAAGTATTGTTCCTTTCTGTGGTTCATAAAGACGTAAGAGCAACTTTACCAGAGTTGTTTTTCCGCAACCTGTTGGACCGACAAGAGCCACTCTTTGATATGGTTCAATTGTAAAAGTCAAATTTTTAAGAACGGGGGGATTTGATTCATCTCCATTTCTATATGCAAAAGTTACGTTCTTAAATTCAATTTTGCCTTTGAATTTATTAGACCATTCATTAAATGTATCATTGCTATGTTCACTCTCTTCTCTTGAAAGGGCAATATATAAACGTGAACAAGCAGCGAAACCACTCATCATATCATTGGTAGCCCAGAAAATCACATTAGTAGGGTCTATAAGCGTTATCAAGAGTAAATTTATCGCAGCTAAATCACCAATTGTTAATGTATTTTGGAAAACAAATACACAACTAACTAGAAATGTAGTTCCTATTGCAATATATAGAACTAACATAGGATAATATTTAGATTGAACTTTGGTTTCTCCAATCCAATTATCCCTAAAAGCATATACGGCTTTACTGAATTTTTCTCGTTCCATTTTTTCCGCTGTAAAAGACCTAACTACAGCAGCACCAGTAATACTATCTTGTAAAACAACCGCCAGATTTGAATGTTTTCTCAATCGTGCAGAGGCATATGGAGAAATTTTTTTACGATAATATAAGATAAAATAAATGTATAAAAGTATAAAGGGAGTAGAAATTAAAGCTAATCTAAAATCAAGGAACTCAAATAACAAAAGCATAGTCATTACAACTTGAAAGAAGGGGTAAATATAAAAGCTACCGTGGGAGACCATCGTATTAATTACACGTAAATCATTAGTTGCTAAAGCTTGTAAATCACCTGTTCGAGCACTATCATAGTATCTCAGCGGTTTTAATTGAATCGTATCAAAAAATTCTTTCCTCATATTCTGTTCAGTTTTCAAGCCAAGATTGTGACCTGCCATCATCGTTATATAATCCATAGCATTTCTAAAAAGATAAAGAGAAAGACCTATTGAAACCATCATCATTAAATTAGCTTGATCCTGCGTTAAGAACAGATTATCAATGATATTTCCAATAACAATAGGAATAAGGGTTCTCGTTAATGTAAGGATAGTTATCCCTATTATGACACACAATACTAAATATTTTTGCTTATAAAGGTGGTATATAAACCACCTTTTATAACTCCTATACTTTTTCACATCTATATTCATAAGTTTCGTTTAATATTTTTTTTAAACCTGAAATCTATCCGTTATTATCTCATAAATTATTGAAAACTCTAATTTTTCATATGTAATTAATTTATCCATACATTTAGATCGTTCTATTGCTTACGATTCATAAAATTAAATGAAACAGAGAATGGAGATTTTTAGCTTAACAAAATTTATTACAATTTCGTCAAAGGTTAGCAGTTTTATTTTAATAATTTAAAATAATGTTTTTGATAGGTTTAATAATTCGATTATAGATAAAAAACAAATAGAAATGTTTATATATCTCCTTATGAAATAGATAACCATCAGAATTTACCCAAAAAATAGTTTAAGATTTATTAAAATTAAAATAAAATATGAGGTTAAAATCTAATGAGTAGTGAATCAGCAGTAATAAGAAGAGAAATAGCTATTATAGCTATAGTCGTAGGTTTAGGTGTGGGAATACTTGGTGGATGGTTTATACCTTCACCCATTTCAGAGACACGAACATCATTATTAGATAAAATTATAGCGCGAGGGGAGCTTATAGTTGGAACTAGTGCAGATTACCCCCCATTCGAAAATAAAACCTTTCCCGGAGGTGTGATCATAGGATTTGATATTGATGTATCAGAAATGATTGCAGATGAAATAGGTGTTACTCTTGAGATGGTTGATATACCATTTGATTCTCTGATTGCAGCTTGTAGGGGAGGGACCATAGATATGATCGCTGCCGCCATGACATACACAGCAGAACGTGCAGAAAGTATTGCACCATCTACGACTTACATTACAGTAAGTCAGACTGTAATCGCTAAGAATGCTTCAGGTTTTACAATTAGTAGCATTAATGATGTCACGAGTTATGTAGTAGGTGTTCAAACTGGAACCGTAATGTATGAGGAATTAGGACCTGACGGTCTAGGTATGACAGTTGGCGTAGAACTAATAGTATATGATAATGCTAATGATCTTATGATAGCCTTAGATGGTGGAGGTATTCAACTTGCATACGTGGATGAACCTGTGTATACCGCTTGGGCAAATACGTATGACCTTGAAGTTTTATTCAGCACGGGATCAGAGCCCTTAGCGTTATGGACTAGGCACGGAGAACCAGAATTTTTATACGAGATAAACAAGGTTATTTTTGAAAGCTATCAAGATGGATCGATCATTACTATAATTGATACTTGGTTTGGTTAACTTTACAGGATGAACGATATGCCAACCGTAACTGATATTATTATTTACATTCTTGAGAAAGGATTAGCCCAAACATTACTTCTCACAGCTCTTGGTCTATTAATTGGTTTTGCATTAGGCATTATATTGGCACTCATGCGAGTTTATGGCGGTATAGAACTCGGTTGGGTAGCGAGTGGATATGAAAAGATATTCCGTGGTATTCCCATCTTAGTTCTTATCTATATTTTCGCTTTTGGATTGTCGGATTTATTTTGGTTCATAGAACCCCTTCAAAGACCTCTTGCTAGTATAATTTTGGCACTTGGACTTCGAAGTGGTGCCTATCAATCCCAAATTTTTCGTGGAGCTATATTGTCTGTAAATCCTGGGCAGACAGAAGCTGCTCGTGCTTTAGGAATGAGTGGAATTCAAACTTTCCGTCACATTGTGATACCCCAAGCCTTACGTATAGCAGTACCTAGTTGGTCCAATGAATATGCAGTTGTTATTAAAGATTCCTCGTTTGCTTATGCGGTTGGAATAGTTGAATTAACTAAAGCCGCTTATGATCTTTCTTATGCATTCACAGGGTTTTGGGCTCTCTCGATTGGTATTCTTGCGATTCTATATTTTCTTTTAACATATCCAATTACAAGGATAATTGGTGAACGTCAAACAAAGAAACTTAAGCAATTAGGAATGGGAGGTGGTTCGATATAAGTAAACCTGTATTACGTTTAACTGATATATGGAAGTCATATGATGATTTAGAAGTTCTTAAAGGAGTTTCATTTGAGCTAGCTGAACGAGAAGTTAAAGTTATTTTTGGACCGAGTGGTTCCGGCAAAAGTACACTGCTTCGTTGTATTAATCTGTTAAATCCCCCAGATAAAGGAGAAATCTTTCTTCGTGGAGAGAATATTACAGCACCTGGTGTTAATCTGAATAGAATACGCACTAGAATTGGAATGGTTTTTCAACATTTTAATCTATTTGCCCACCTTAAAGCAATCGATAATGTAAGTATTGGACTACGTAGAGTGAAAGGGTTACCAAAAGAAGAGGCTCGTATGAATGCTCTCAAGGCGCTGAAACGTGTTAGAATGGTAGAATGGGCAGATCATTATCCCGCACAATTATCTGGTGGCCAACAACAACGAGTGGGGATTGCACGTGCTTTAGCTATGGAGCCGGATGTAATATTATTTGATGAACCTACTTCAGCATTAGATCCTGAATTAATTGGCGAAGTACTTCAGGTGATGTTAGATATAGCTAAATCAGGTACTACAATGGTTGTAGTAACTCATGAAATGGGATTTGCTAAAGCTGTGGCATCAGAAATGATCTTTCTCGGCGAAGGTGTTGTTATAGAACGTGGAACACCCCAACATTTCTTTATTTCACCTAAATCCGAGCGTGTAAAGAAATTTCTTAAACAGCTTGAAGTATTGTATGGGACACATGAAGAAATTTTAAAATTAGTAGATGAGGAGGAAAATAGGTGATTTTTCAAGGACAAACCAACCCTATAGAGGAAATTTTTATTGTACTGGGATACTGGGATCGAATATTCTCAGGTTTCTTAGCAACAATGTGGTTATATGGATGGGCACTTATGATAGGTTTTTTTTTAGGACTTGTTTTCGCTCTTCTTCGCCAATATGGAGGTCGAATTCTTTCACGATTTGCCGCAGGCTATATTGAATTTATTCGTGGTACGCCTTTAATCGCACAACTCTTTTTCATTTTTTATGGCTTAAATGTTCCTATTGGGCAATGGTATATTTTAACTGAATTCAGAATTTTAGATCAAGATATAACATTCATTTTCTTGAGTCATAGAGTTCTATTTGGTGTTATTGCATTAAGCCTAAATAGTGCTGCTTATCAAGCTGAGTATCTCCGCGGTTCCATGATGTCCGTTGGCACTGGACAATTAATGGCAGCCCAATCACTGGGGATGTCCCGTATAACAGGTATTCGCCATATCGTATTGCCACAAGCTCTACGCCGTGTTATCCCTGCATGGTCTAATGAAGCAGCATACCTTCCAAAATATACTGTTGTTGTTTCTTTAGTGGGGGCCACAGAACTCTTTGCCCAGGCAAAATCTATCGTGTCAGTTACGGCTATATCGCTAACTACTTACATAGTTGTCGCTATTATCTTTCTAATTACAATTGCAATTATTTCCAAGGGATTAGATATCCTTCACAAACGAACTGGAATTCCGGGTTTGTAATCTACTTAACTATAGAAAATTTATTATTT
Organism: Promethearchaeota archaeon; assembly: GCA_013375495.1. Next base: position 21,461 of record JABXKC010000034.1, on the reverse strand, counting down.
TTTTTTTTTAATTAATTACTTTTACTAATTTAGTGTTTCAATCTTTTTGTTTTAATATAAAATATGAAGAAAAAGGTTTATATAGCAAAAAGAGAACCAGAGGAAACTACTCCAGTAACAGTTAAAAGAATCCTTAAATTAGCCATATAAAACGATTTAATTACTGTTTCAGAAAACAAAATCTTGATAAACCCTAATTGGGTAACTTCAGACCATTTTAGCACTGGAAATCAAACCTCAATGGATAAATTGGAAGGAATTGTCTAATATTTAATTTAAGAAGCTAAAATGAATCCTAAAAAATAATACTTGCAGATGGAAGATCTTTCAGTTTATCTGAGACATTTTTTAAATTAATGAAATTTCACATAATTGATTAAATTATTACGTCAGAGTGATGGGAATTAAGATGAAAACCTATTTAAATGGATTTGATAACTGCTGGGGATGATCCTGTGGCAGTTGATCGATTTGGAAGCGCAATCATGGGATAGGGGGTCGAAAACGTTAAATTTTTGAAATATAGAGTACAAAAAAAGCGTAATATAGCAATTTTAGAGGAGATTGAAGTAATTGGAAAGTCAATTGTTGAGGTTTTTCACAAATTTTAATTATATATTTACTCCATTTATGTTTGCTTTTTATCATACTCTTTTATTTTTATGATACATTATAGAGATTTAACTTATTATTAATAAAGTCTTGATTGTATTGAAAATTGTAGATTTACGTTCTGATACAGTAACTAAACCCTCACAAGAAATGTGGGAAGCATTAAGATCACTTGACGATTCCAAAATTGGAGATGATGTTGAAGGGGAAGATCCAACCGTAAATGAGTTGGAAGAAAAAGCTGCTAAACTTATGGGAAAAGAAGCAGCATTATATGTAACTTCTGGAACACAAGGTAATTTAGTCTCACTTCTTTCCCAAACTAATCCTGGTGATGAGATTCTTTTGGAAGAATTAAGCCATATATACAAAAATGAAGTAGGAAGTGCAGCTCGTATAGGAGGATTGATGATTAGAACTTATCCTTCGAATAAAGGCGTTCCTTCATTTGATCAACTCCAAAAATTAATTCGTGATAAAGAGGATATACATGAACCCTCTACAACTCTTTTTTCTGTAGAAAACACTCATAATTATCATGGAGGAGTGATTGTCAAATCAGAAACAATTAAGGATATGAGTGAATTTTCAAAAAAGAATGATTTAAAATTACATTTAGATGGAGCAAGAATATTCAATGCAGCAATTGGCCTAAAAGTACCTGTTACGGAATTCACTAAAAATGTTGATAGTGTTATGTTTTGTTTATCTAAAGGACTATCATGTCCAGTGGGATCTATAGTTGCGGGATCAAAAGATTTTATCACAAATGCCAGGAGATATCGAAAAATGCTTGGTGGAGGTATGCGTCAAGCAGGAATAATAGCTTCCTTTGGTTTAATTGCACTTGAACAAAATTGGATTAAAAGACTCGAGGAAGATCATAAAAATGCCAAACTACTATCTGAGGGGATTGAATCCTACAATTTACCTATAAAATTACATAAACCAGAAACTAACATCGTACTTGTGGAACTTATGAATAAAACACGTATCTTTAAAATAGTAACTGAGCTTGCCAAAGAAGGTATTAAGTCTTTTAATATTAACAAGGAAAAAATAAGATTTGTAACTCATTATGGAATCAACGAAGATGATATAATATATTCTACTCAAAAAATTGGTGAAGTATTAAGAACTTATTTGAGCAACTAAACTCCTGAAATAACAATTACATAGTAATCAACGGAATTGAAATAAAAATAAAAAAAAAGATTAATTTTTACGTAATTCTAAGTCTTTTGAATCATCTTCAACTAAATCATAAAATTGAATATCCATTAAGCCCCCTGAAGGTTCTTCAGCCCAATGGACCTTAACTGGCATTCCTATATAGGTGTCTTTATAATCAATATCAGGGCTTAATTGAGCAGTATAAGTAGTATCAGACCCATCTTGTTGTACTAATACAATGGGTCTTTCTAAGACTTCCCCCGTTTCTGGATCCTTTAAATATGTTATAGTATATGTAGCAACTCTCCCAGTTTCCCGTAAATCAACCCATCGATTAGGCTTTACCATACATTTGCCGCAGATAATTCTAGGTGGAAAGAAAACACGATTACAACTCGAACACTGTAACCCTACCAACTTCTTCTCTTTCAATTTGTCCTGAAAGGGTTTAAAGTGAGTAATATTGAATTTAAACTTATAACTGGAAAGGTACCAGCTACCGGGTATCGTTCTAGTTCTAACGTAATCTTTTTTAACATAACCCATCGATTTTCTTTGTGTTCTTTTTGACATTTTTTTAATACCTCCAAATTTTACTTAATTTTCCTTGTTGGCTTATCTGACATCACCATCATTGTAATTAAATTTATAATGCCACCCCATCCATGTCCAATAGCAGTATGTACTGTTTTTGGTACTTGATTACTTGCTTTACCCATTATTTGAAGTGCTGCAACCGCGGGTCTTTCCATAGCTGATGCTCCAATGGCGTTAGTTGAATTAACACCGCCAGAACAATTTATTGGTAATTCTCCATTAAGAGCTGTAACCCCAGTTTTATACATTTCTGAAGCTGTATTTTCCTCGAATAAACCTAATCTTTCAACCCACATTAGTTCTTGATTTGGAAAAGGAGAATAAACTTCTGCATAGTCGATTTCCTTCCTTGGAAAAGAAATACCCGCTTGACCAAATGCAAGTTCTGCTGTTTTCATTGCCCCCAATTGTTCAGAAGTATCTAATTGGCCAGCTCCACTACCATCATATCCAAGAACTCCTGTTTCATTAGCTATACTGCCTACTCCGTTGATATAAACTGGTATATCACATAAATCTTTAGCCTTTTCTTCAGTGGTAAATAACATAGCACAAGCCCCATCAGAAGCTGGGCACACCATACCATATCTTAAGGGATATGAAATATATGGCGTTTCTAACACATCTTCTATAGTTAGATCTGGCATTTTTAGGTGAGTCCACCAAGTTTTAGCAGCATTATGCCTATTTTGTACTACCACTCTAGCAAGATCTACTTCTGTAATATTACTTCTACGCATATAGTTAGTCGCTTGATAAGAAGCAACACCTATTGCTGCCCCAGCTGATAATAGTTGGGTTAACTGGTCATAAGTAATGCCTAAGGTGTTTAGAATAGATATTTCTCCATATGCTACAGAAGCTAAACCTGTGCTAGTGTCACCCTGGGATTGTTGTTCAAATGCTATTGCTAAAACTGTGTCAATACCGGGTAATTCTGCTGCTACAGTATAGTATCCCCCAATAGCGACTGATCCTCCTGTTGTTCCACCAGTTGTAATTCTCAATAATGGTTTGTTTCGTGCTCCCATCCAATCGGTCATCCATAATTCTGGTATATTAACACCTTCAAATGCAGGCATATTCCCATTAACAAAAGCATCAATATCATTAATACTGACACTTGGAACTTTTTTCAAACAATCTTCAATAGCTTCACTTATTAATTCTGGCATGCTCACATCAGATCGTTTTGAAGCATGTTCACTGAATCCAGCGCTAGCGATACAAACTTGTCTTCCCATTTCTAATTCCCTCCCTCTAATATATATACAATATTATTTTGAGCACACATGCCAATCTGCCCAGACGCAATAGCCTTTTTAACATCTTTGACTTGATATCCATTTGCATCTCCTCTAATTTGTTTAGTAGCTTCAATAATCCTAATTAATCCAGTTCCACAAGGGGGATTACCACCAAGAGCTCCACCAGAAGGATTAATTGAAAAATCTCCATTAATTTCAGAATTTAAGCTTGCACCCTTTCCTTTCTCAGTAAGTCCTAGAGCTTCTTTTAAAATTAATTCCTCATGAGCAGCTGATTCAAATATTTCTGCAACGTCAATTTCTTTTAATGGATCTTTTATTCCTGCTGCATTATAAGCCATTTTGCCAGCTAATTCCATTGATTTAGATTCTGATAAATTTCTGTCACCAAGGTAATATGCATCTTGATTGTACCCAACTCCAGTAATCCAAACAGGTTTATCTGTAATTTTTAAGGCTTGTTTCTCAGGAGCTAATAGTATTGCTGCTACACCATCACAAGGTTGCGCCACCATTAATTCTTTGACGGGATCAGCATAGATATCAGAATTTAAAACATCTTTCACTGTTAAATCTGGATTTTGGGCTTCTTTTAATGCTAGAGGGTTTCTTGAAGCATTCCTTCTATTCTTAACAGCAATCTCAGCAACCTCCTCAGCACTAACCCCATATTTCTCCATATAAGCTCTCATCTGAAACCCTACAGCTGTTATATCATTCACATACGCAGTAGTTCTTTCCCATGTTGGATCAGTCTCAAATAATCTAGCTGAATGATATGGAAAACATGAAGCCATACTTCCCGCCCATATTACTGCTAATTTATGATTCCCAGATAAAATTCTCAACATACCATATAGTAATGCATGTGCTCCGTCCATCTCTACTTTTGACTCATCTGCTAGATATGCACCACCTGGTTCAACAGCAAAGGCATTAGAAATTGTTCTACCATCATAATAATCATTTGTACAAGAAATAACTGTGGTTATATCTTTTTTCTTTAATCCTGCTTTATCAAGAGCTCCTCTTACTGCTTCAAAGATCATTTCATAACGCCCATAATTTGCATCTGAAAATAATTTTACTTGATAATATCCGACAATACCTACTTTTTGCACTTGATTTATCACCTCTCACATTTTCACAAAACCCTTAATATCTGAAGGGTCTCCCTTAGTTTTATCTTCCCATACAATTTTAACTTTCATTCCCAGTTTCACATCTTCTAATTCCATATCTAATAGACGGTAAATTATTGCTGTATTACTTCCATCAATTTGGACCATTCCAATAATTTGAGGTTTTTTGACCTTTCGACTAGCTCTATCATTTATTTTATAATAAGTTATAGTATAATTCTTTAATATACCAGTATTTGGTAAATCCACCCAGTTTTGATCAAAAGGGATCGTAGCATTGCATTTTCCACATATTTTTCTTGGCGGAACAAAAACATCTCCACATTTAGGGCATTTGTTTCCAATTATTTTCTTATTTTCAAAAGCATCAAATAATTTATCCATGTAACGGCCGACCCAAAAAGCAAATTCAGCCCTTACTAGCCCTTTATTTGCAACAACAATTTTTTCGGTCATAGTTTTAATCTTAATTTATTTGTAAATTTTATAATGATTAATATTATGATGAGTAGTATTTATAATTTTAAAAAAGTCTAATTCCCTTTCTTTACTTTTTATAGAGTTATTAAATAATTTTAAGAGAAATGGTCAATATTACCACTAGAACAAAATAATTTATATTTTAAGAGTTGACTTAAATGGCAATAAAAAAAGGAGAAGTTCAATGTATTAATGATGAGATACTTGAAAAGCTTTCATTAAAGAATCGATATAAGTTCTTGAATTATAACTTAATGTCTTTTTTGGAAAAACCTCATTTAGATTTTCTTAAGAAAGCTCAAAAGTTCTTTATAGGCTTTGAAAAGAAGAATAATATCACTCATAATGAAGATTTTTATGAATGGATTCCTGAAATAGGTAAAGAGGGTTTGATTACACGATTAAATAATTTCGCTGTTCTTGATTTGAATTATGAACCCTATGGATTAACAGCTGAATTTATGAGAACACTGGCTACCGATTTCTTTGACCCACAACTTGCCATGGGGATGGGAGCTAATGTCTTAGCAATTAATCCTTTATTGGTACATCATGAGGACGTAGACATTCGCTTAAAAGTATTAAAAGAACTAGTCACTGGGCAGAAAAATGGGTGTATTTGTATTACAGAACCTGAAAGAGGTTCTGATGCAGTTCATATGCTAACTACTTGTGACCAACAAGAAGATGGAAGTTTTATCTTAAATGGTGAAAAAATTTATCAAACAAATGGACCTAAGGCAGATTGGGCAGTAGTTTATGCGGTGTCTGAAAAAAATAGTGGAAATACAATGGGACAATTTTTAGTTGATACAAGTTGGGAAGGCTGGAAAGTGGAAAGAATTAATATTCCATGGACTCCACGAATTTATCTTGGTAAAGAAACATTCACTAATTTAAGAGTCCCTCCAGAATTTGTATTGGGTAAACCAGGTCAAGGGAGAGAACATCTTTTTGAAGGATTAAATTTGGAACGATTAGGAATTGTCATTCTAAACGCAGCAGAAGCTTGGAATGCAATAACTCATGCAGTCATTTATGCTAACATGAGAAAGCAATTTGATCGAGAAATTTTAAAATATCAAGGGGTTGGATTTCCTTTAGCAGATTTATGGGCAGAAACTATGAATCTTACTTTATCTACTTTAAATGTATGTCATATGGTAGATAAAAAAGTGGAACAATTTGGAGCCCTCCCTAAAGAATTTAGTTTAGCTTTAATGGCCACAGCAGCCCAACTAAAATCAATAAGTGCTAAACTCAGCCAAAGAACAGCCTACGAATGTGCAAATCTCATGGGTGGAGCAGGTGTTTGTGATAATACATTGATGCAAGATTTACTAGGCATAACCAGAATACAGGAAATTGGAGGGGGTACAAGACAAATTCAGCAATATATCATGAGTTTAACTCTAAGACAATTGTTTAAATTGCTCTAATATACTATATTTTTTTCTTTTTTTTCTATAATTTACTTCCTTTCTTGTTGAAATTTAATTAAATTTACTCTAATTATAATAGAGAATCTACAATAATGCTGATAATCTTTAGTTTTTAGCTTTAAAACAAATACAAAACAATAATTCTCAGAAAAAAAAAGTCAATTTTTATAAGTATTTACGAGATAGTAAATAATTAATTATAATAATTTAGCAAAAAATAAATTATAAAAGTGTCAAATAAGGTGAATTAATAAGTGAGTAATGAAAAATTATGGTTAAAAACATATGATAAACATGTTCCAGCAACGTTAACATATCCAACAGAAGATATTGGGACGATTTTAACTCAAAATATGACTAAATATGCTGATAAAGTTGGAATTTATTTCATGGACCGCATATTTGTTTTTAAAGAGATATTAGAATATTCTCAGAAATTTGCTACATTTTTACAGAAAAACGGTTTGGAGAAAGGTGATGTAGTAGCAATTTGTTATCCTAATTCTCCTCAATATCTCTTTGCTGCTTATGGAACATATATGGCTGGAGGTACTGTTACAGGATGTTCCGCATTATTGAGTCCTGAAGAAATGGTTTATCAAATGAAGGATTCTGGTGCTAAGTTTTTAGTTACTATGGATATCCTTCATGAAAAGGTCTTTTCAAAGATTTATGATCGCTTACCCAATATGAAAGTAATAATACCGTCCAATATTTCAGAATTTATGGGTTTCGGGGGATTTAAAGTATTCATGGGGAAATTAATAAAAAAAATCCCCAAAGGTAAACTTATACCTTGGCCAGGAAAAACGGTTGTCCCATTTCTAGATGCAATCGATATTGATATTGATTTAAAGAAAGTGGATATGGATTCTAAGAAAGATTTAGCACTAATTCAATACACGGGAGGTACTACCGGACTTCCAAAAGGAACTCAAGTTACACAATTCAATTTAATAGCTAATATGAAGCAATTTGATGTATGGCTCAATAGAGAGAAAGGTAAAGAAACAGTTCTTTCAGCATTTCCCTTTTTTCATATCGCAGGGTACTTCATTGGACTATTTTTAAATTTTATAGGAGGAGCACAAATATTAATAGCAAATCCAAGAGATACTGACCACATTATACATGAAATTATCGATAAGAGACCTAGCAGTTTTGGAAATGTACCAACTCTTTTTTTAATGGTTCAAAATAATCCAAAGTCAAAAACAATACCACCAGAGACATTAGATAACATAACATTATATGTTAGTGGTGCTGCTCCATTTCCTCCAGATGCAATAAGAAATTTCGAGAAGCAATTTCATTCAGAGAACAAATTCGTTGAAGTATACGGAATGACTGAAACTTCCCCTCTTGCATCTGCTAATCCAATGTATGGAGAGAAAAAAATTGGGACTGTTGGGCTTCCTCTGCCAGATACAGATATCAAACTAATAGATACGGAATCTGGAGCGGAGATAAAAGAAATCAGTCAACCCGGTGAAATTTTGATAAAAGGTCCTCAAGTAGTTAAGCAATATCATAATAAACCTGAAGCTACTGCTGTTACATTTGATAAGGAGGGTTATGTTCATACGGGTGATGTTGGTGTTTTCGATGATGATGGTTATCTTAAGATTGTAGATCGTACAAAAGATATGCTTATAGTGAGTGGTTTTAAGGTATACAGTGTTCATGTTGAAGAAGTGATGACGAAGCATCCTGATATTCAAATCATTGCAATAATAGGAGTTCCTAATCCTGATAGACCAGGAGCTGAAATAGTTAAAGCAGTTATTCAACTGAAAGAAGGAGTTGATGAATCTGATGAAGTTAAAGAGAGTATCAAAAAGTATTCAGAAGATAATCTCTCGAAATATGAAGTACCAAAAATCTGGGAATTCAAAGAAGAACTTCCACTAACTCTAGTAGGAAAAGTCTTGAAAAAAGCACTTCGTGAAGAATAAGAATCTATATAATTTCTAAAAACCTTATTTTTTTTAAATTTATTATATACCTAGATTTAAATACACTAACAATGAAAAATTATTAAAAATTATAAAAGGATTTAATTTACATTATGCAAATAGAAGATTTTGAAGATATTATTTATAAAAAAGAAGATAATGGAATATGTACCGCTACTATTTCAAGACCAGAGGCTAGAAATGCTGTAACTTATATAAGTTTCTTGGAATTATATACTCTTTTAGAGGATATGGAACAAGATAAAAATTCTAAAGTACTTATACTTACAGGAGACCCTAAGGGAAATGCTTTTACATCTGGTGGTTATTTCAAACCAGAAATGATGGAAGAAATGCGAAAGTATTCTGAAATTGATCTTATGGATATTGCTCAAAAAAAAGTATGTATGAAATTTTGGAATTTTACTAAGCCTGTTATAGCTGCAATTAATGGAATGGCTATAGGAGGGGGAATTACGATGCCCCTAGCTTGTGCTGATTTAATTTACATGGCAGAAGATGCTTGGTTGGGTTTTTTTTTCTCAAAACGAGGGATTATTCCAGAATTTGCATGCTCATTCATTTTACCATTACTAGTTGGTTTTCAAAAAGCAAAAGAAATATGTTATTTTGGAGAAAAAATAACCGCACAAAAAGCCCTAAAACTTGGACTTGTAAATAAAATCCTGCCACCTGAAGAATTAATACCATATACGAGAGAACAAGCATTAAAACTAATACCTCCAAAAGCTGCTAGCATATCTTTAAAATTGATGAAAAAAACGATGCATTCATATTTTAGAGATATTTTGGAGAGAACCTTAGATTTAGAAAATAGAGGATTAAGAAAGACTTTTACTTCGAAAGATTTTAATGAATCTATGAAAGCCATTAAAGAAAAAAGAGATCCTGTGTTCATTGGACGTTAATGAAAACTTTCAAATCTAAATCTTCACTTACTCTAATACAAATATTTGTTTTCTTTTTCTTAATTGTTGAAAATTGAACTTTGCAAATTAAAATCTATACTTTTAAAAGTTATCTAATAGAATTATTTTTTATGAATGATAGTATTTATGATGAAAGTAAAGTTGTGGACACCTATCCTATCATTGTTATTGGAGCTGGTCTAGGGGGACTCGGTGCTGCGTGTCAACTTGCCAGTGTAGGGAGGAAAGTCTTATTACTGGAAAAACATAATGTTCCTGGTGGTTTTGCATCTTCTTTTGTAAGAGGTAGGTATGAATTTGAGAGTGCTTTGCATGAATTAAGTGATATTGGGACCGCTGAAAATAAAGGTAGCCTATATCGATTTTTAGAGAGAATTGGAGTAATTCCTGATAAAATCCAATTCAAACAAATACCAGAGTTTTACAGAAGTATTTTTTTGGATGGTTATGATGTTACTTTACCAATAGGTTTAGAGGAATATACTGAGAAATTAATTGAATTATTTCCTTCTGAGAAAAAAGGTATAGAAGATTTTATAGGGGTATGTCAGAAGGTACTAGATGGCATTGTCTTTATGATAAAAAGAAGAGGTAAATATTCAGCTGCAGAAGTTCTTAAAGAACATCCTTGGCTCGTACGTGTTTCTGGTCTTACCTTATTAGAATTATTGAAAAGATTCTTTTCAAATGAACGATTAATTGCAGTTATATCACAATTATGGGGGTATCTCGGAGTCCCTCCCTCTAGATTAAACGCATATGGGTATACTGCTATGTTAATTACTTTTTTAAAATGGGGTGCTGCCTTTCCAATAGGGCGATCCCATGCTTTAACAACTGCTATGGTTAAAGCTCTTGAAGAATTGGGTTGTGAAATAAGGCTTAATGCTTTAGTGAATAGAATGCTCGTTCAAAATGGTAGAATTAGTGGTGTTGAACTTCTCAATGGTGATGTGTATCGCTGTAAGGCAGTAATATCGAATATTAATCCAATTTATACCACAATGAAAATGCTTCCTAAAGATGTGGTCCCTGATTCTTATAAAAAACAAATTTATGCTCCTGAAATCGGACCATCAGCATTTTCAGTGTATTTAGGTCTAAATGCTTCATATAAAGAATTAGGGTTGAATGCTCATGAGATGGCTATAAGTGAATCATATGACATGGATAAAGCATTTGAAACATTTACAAGAATAGAACCACCGAAATATATAGTAGCTGGGTGCTATAATCATATTTATGAAGATATATCTCCTCCAGGAACGACACAACTATGTCTAACAACATTACAAATGGGTAAATTATGGCAATCAATCTCTCCTGATCAATATTTTAAAGTTAAAGATTATATTACTGATAAAATGGTTGATCTAGTGGAAAAAACTATTATTCCTAATGTTCGCGAACATATAGAAGTAGCAGAAGCCGCAACCCCATTGACTTATTATCGTTATTCTAAAAATTTAGAGGGAGCAATATATGGATATACTCAAGATCTTTTAAATGGTCCAACACTTAGGTTAAAAAGTCGCGGGTCAATACCAGGGTTATATCAGTGCGGTGCATGGACAAATGTTGGTGGTGGATTTTCAGCAAGTATATTAAGCGGAAGGATTGCTGCTGGAATGTATTTAAAGGATATAAATGAAGGGAGGTGGTAAGGAATGGAAAAAGAGATAATGGATGATGTAAAGAAATATCAAAAGCTTGAGAAATTGAAAAAGTGGCGTGATGAGGTCCAACCAATACCTTGGTATTTTGATGGATTAGAAAATTTATGTGATCGAATCCACCCAGATAAGCAATTTCTACAAGTTACAGACATTAAACAATTGTCTAAGGATACAAAGTTATTTCGATTCGTTTCAGCTAAACCAAACAAGCTTTTGGCCCCATTCCGAGCTGGGCAATATATTGGTCTCATAGTTGATATTAATGGTGTTAGAACATCTAGACCATTTTCCCTTGCTTCATCTCCAAATCAACTTGCCTATTATGAATTGGGAGTAAAAAGAAAAGTGGGAGGATTTGTTAGTAATTATTTATTAGAAAAATTAAAAATAGGAGATATATTAGAAGCAACAGAACCATTAGGAGATTTATACTATAACCGTACTTTTCACGGAAAGGATTTAGTTTTTATTGCAGGGGGCTCTGGTATTACACCTTTCATTTCATTGTTAAAATATATTTCTGAACAGAACTTCAAATTGAATATTTGGCTGTTTTTTGGATGTTTGTCTGAAGATGATATCCTATTTAAAGATGAACTTGATGATATACAAACAAGACGCCCTAATATAAAGATTCAATATATTCTATCTGAACCAGGACCAAACTGGGACGGGCCATATGGATTTATAACAAAAGATAAGATTTTAGATGCGATAAAATCGATTGAAAATAAATTCTTTTATATAGTTGGAAATAGAGCAATGTATTCCTTTATACAAGAACAAATGAAAGAATTAGGTGTCCCCAGACATCGCGTCATTTATGAATTCTATGGAGTCCCTGATGATGTTACTAGAATAGTAGGTTGGCCAAAAGATATCAAAGCTTCAAGTACTATAAAAGTCACAATAGAGTTCATACAACGGGGAAGGAAGGTTAAAGAAATATTTGATGCTCAATGTGTTGAGCCTTTATTAAATAGCCTTGAAAGAGAAAAAGATTTAGGGATAATGATAAATAATGGATGCCGCTCAGGAGCATGTGCATTGTGTAGAACTAAACTTGTATCCGGTAAAATATTTATGCTCCCGGAAGTGACAATGAGAGAAATTGATCAGGATTATGGTTATATTCATCCTTGTGTTTCATACCCTTTAACTGACATTCATATTGATTTGACTTTAATCTAATTGAAAAAACTTGAAATCTTAAATTCAATTTTAACAATTAATATATTAAAAAATTATAAAGAAATTAAATTTAAATTCAAAAAATTAAAGTGAAAATAATGAAAATTTTATCAGAAGAATGGGTTGAAGCTTTTGGTAGGGCTATAAATGAAAATCCAGACTATAAGCCATCAGCACTTACTTGGGAAGGAGATATGCTTCTTCTTATCGAACCTAGTGGTAATTTAGATCACGAAGTTAGAGTATTTATCGGATTACATCATGGAGAATGTACAGGAACTAGACTGGTACCAGAAGGTGAAGAAATAAAAACAGAGTACATCATGGCTGGACCTTATGACAACTTTGTAGCAGTTACGAAAAAAGAAATTGATCCAATTCGAGCTATAATGGCTGGTAAATTAAGACTTGAAGGTGACATGGCAAAATTAATGCGTCATACTAAAGCAGCTCTAGAAATTGTGAACAGTCTTGGGCGCTTCGAATTTGAATTTTTATAAAAATATTCTAATTTTATTTTTTTTATCAGAATTGATTTTTCGAAGAAAGTTAAGTTTTATTAATATTTGAGGAGTATATTCAAAATATTTATACTAAATTTATAGGGGAAAAATATGTGGTATTTCTACAGTCCAAATATAATTTATGGAGAAGATAGCTTAGGTTTTATTGAAAATATTAAGGGAAATAAATGTTATATAATTACCGATAAAAATATTGAAGATCTTGGTTATCTTAAAATATTAACAGAAAAATTAGAAAAATTTGGCAAAGAATTTCAAGTATTTAATGAAGTTATTCCAGATCCAAGAGAAGAAGGTGTTTTAAAGGCGAGAAAACAATGTAATGTTTATTCTCCCGACCTAATTATTGCTTTAGGTGGAGGATCTGTAATAGATACTGCTAAAACAGCATGGGTTCTATATGAATTTCCAGAATTGAACATTGGTGATATTCATCTATTTAGATCTGATTTAAATGAGACGGGGAAAAAAGCTAAATTTATTGCAATTCCAACTACTTCGGGAACAGGTTCGGAAGCAACAAATGGGACAATTATTTCTCGACTTGAGGATGATATATGGAAAAAATTTATTTATGCTCATCGGGGAATAACTCCTACGTATGCTATAGTGGATCCTATATTTCCAAAAGGGATGCCTCCCAACTTAACTGTTGATACTGCCTTTGATGCATTATCACACGCTATAGAAGGTATGGTTTCTAATTGGAAGAATGAATTTTCTAATGGAATGGGTTTAAAAGCTATAGAGCTCATCTTTAAATATTTACCAATTGTTTATAAAGACGGGAAAAATATAGAAGCTAGAGATTATCTCCATCAAGCAGCTACTATGGCTGGTTTAGCTTTCAGTAATTCTCAGGTTCATATTGGTCATGGCATGGGGCATAGTTGGGGTGCGGTTTTTCATACCCATCATGGAAGAACAGTTGGAATTTTACTTCCATATGTCTCACAATTTTGCCTAAATAACCCTGATAAAGATGATGATACTCTAGAAATATATGCTAAGATTGCTAAACAGCTAGGATGGGCTAAATGGGATGATGATGATAAAAAAGCAGCATTTAAAGCTGTCGATAAAATCAAAGAACTTCAAAAGAAAGTTGACTTTCCCTCTAAATTACAAGATTTAGGAGTTTCAAAAACTGATTTTGAAAATAATATAGAAATGTTAGTTGCTTGTTGTTTTCAAGATGCTACTAGTGTAATGACTCCAAGATCAATTACAGACGAATATTACAGAAAAATATATTATTATGCCTATGAAGGGAAAGACATAGATTTTTAAAGACATCACTTTAATTTAATAAGGAGAATTTTATTATGGGTACATTAAAAGGGTTTACGGGTAAATTATTAATAGTTAACTTAACTAACCAAGAAATTTCTGAAGAATTGCTTAATGAAGAAATCGCAAAAGACTTTCTTGGAGGTGCTGGATATTGTTGTAGATATCTTTATGATTATCTCGAAAAAGATACAGATCCTTTATCTCCAGATAATATTCTAATGTTCATGACTGGTCCGTTTTGCGGTTCTACTATTCCAACCAGTGGAAGATTTGTTGTATGTGCGAAATCACCCTACACAGGAATTTGGGGCGAATCAAATTGTGGGGGATATTTTGGTCCAGAGCTTAAAAAAGCAGGATATGATGGAATCATTATTAAAGGCGCTTCAGAAAATCCCGTCTATATTGAAATTACAGAAAATGGCACTAAGATTAAGGATGCAACATTTCTATGGGGAAAAGGGATATTAGAAACTTCAAAAATTTTAAAGGAACAATCAGGCTCAAATTTAACGAGGATAACGTGCATAGGTCAAGCAGGTGAAAATTTAGTTAAATATGCTATAATTGCTTCTGAAGAAAAAGCCGCTGGAAGAACAGGAATGGGCGCTGTGATGGGATCAAAAAAATTAAAAGCTATCACTGTTCGAGGTAAAAAAAGACAATTTGAAGTGGCAGACTCAGAAAACTTCAAACATTCAGTTCAGAAAGCTCTAGATGATGTAAATAAAGCCTTTACTTCTAAAATGTATGGTGATATTGGTACTTCTGCGGGGATTGACTTATGGAACATGACAGGTGAATTACCAAAAAAGTATTGGACTTTAGGTGAAGAATGGGAAGGTGCTTATAATATTTCTGGAATGAGTGCTTTAGAGAAAACTGTTACACGGAAATATCCTTGTTTTTCATGCCCAATTGGCTGCGCTAAAAAAGCAATTGTAAGAGAAGGAGAGTATAAAACTGAAGGAGAAGTTGAAGCGCCAGAAGTTGAAGCTCTTGAAGGATTTGGTTCAATGATTTTAAATGATAATCTTGAATCTATCGTAAGAGCAAATGTTTTATGTAATGATTATGGAATTGATACTATTAGTGGTAGCAGTACTATTGCATTTATATATTATTTATATAACAATGGTAAAATTAATTCTGAAAAAATTGATGGTCTTAACCCTAAATGGGGTGATATTAACCCTGCTTTAAAAATGCTTAAAAAAACATCATTAAGAGAAGGAATAGGGAATTTATTAGCTGAAGGATCAAATGCAGTTGGAAAGGAATTTAAAATTCCTCAAGATGAAATAGCAACTGTTTATGGAATGGAAGTCCCATATCATGATCTAAGAGCTAATTTTGGAATGTCAATAGCATATGCATTGGCTGCTCCTAGAGGTCCTTGTCATAATTCTTGCGATATGTATACCATATCATTAGGAATCCCATTGGACGAATTTGGAATAAAAACAGTTGAAAGATATAAAGATGATTCAGAAATGGCTATAATGTGTGCGAGATTACAGGATTATCGGGCTCTCTATAGTTCTCTACTTATGTGTAATTTTGCAAATCCTTTACCATCGATAATTACTGAATTAGTTCGCACATGCACAGGTCTAGATTGTGATATAGAAACTCTCAAAATGATTGGTGAAAGAATTTTCATGATAAAAAGATTATTTAATCTAAAAATGGGTATTACCCCCAAAGATGATAAATTACCTAAAATTTTACTTAAACCATTAGAAGGAACTGAGAGTGCTGGTAAATCACCTAACTTTCAGCAATTAAAAGAGGAATACTACAAATATAGGCAATGGGATCTTGGAACTGGAAAACTTAATCAAGAAATATTAAAAAAACTGGGCTTATGAGAACTTTTTATAAATTAAAAAATTTTTTTATTTCCATCGCCATTTTGGTTTAGTTTTTGTTAAACGAGCTAGAGCAGCATTTACGGCATCTTTAGTTTGAAGTAATTGAGAACTTACTAAAGTTTCAAGTTCCAATCCAAAAGCGGTATCCTTCCCATAACAATCATCTATTAACTTTTTCGCAAGTCCTACTGCTAAAGGTCCACTGGTCATTAGTTCGTCACTATACATTTTAATAATTGAATCTAATTCCTCATGGTTTTTAACAACCTGATTTACAACTCCAAGTCTATAAGCTTCAGATCCATCAAATTGACGTCCAGTTAAAATAATGTCTTTGGTATTTTGGATACCCACAAGCCTTGTCAACCTAATTGTACCTCCCACGTCTGGATTCATACCGATTTTAGATTCTAGCATGTGGAATTCAGCTGATTCAGTGCAAAATCGAAAATCACATGCTAATGCTAGCTCAAATGCCATTCCATAACAATAGCCATTTATTTTAGCGATAACCGGTTTTTCCATCTTTTCTATTTTTGTAAAAATAGGATGGATCCAAGTATTTGCAAAATATCTAAAATTCCGTGGGATCCTTAAATCAGGAATGACACCTTCAGGATCTTTTTCTTGACCAGTTAAGAAATTTAAATCTATGCCTGAGCTAAAAAAATCATCTCCTCCAGTGATGATGACGACCCTTGCGTTAGTTCGCTCAACTTTATCAATTGCCTTTTGCAGTCCGACCATTAAATCATAATTCATGGCATTTTTTTTTCCTAAGCGATTCATTTTTATAGTTGTAATAGTTTTATCTTCATTTTCCTCTATTAAAACGGCGTTTTCACTCATTTTCATTCTCTTCTAAAATTTAATTTTTGAGTAATATAATTTTATTTGGATAAAAAAACTATTTATTTCCCTCTTTAATTAAAAAAACGCCACATGCTTTCGTTAAATAATTTAAACTGCTGTAATTTTTACTAAAACGTATAATATATAACCCCCTCTTTTTTAATCCAATTAAATTTTAATAAATTACCATGTTATTCTTATTATTAAATTATAATATGTTGAGGATTAAAATTGAAGTTCTTTAAATTGTTTACACCCTTTAAAATTAAGAATATGACGGTCTCCAACCGTATCGTTATGCCTGCTTTGAATCTTAACCTTGCGAATAATGGTTTTATCACAAAAGAACTCATTGATTTTTATGCTGAAAGGGCAAAGGGTGGGGCTGGAATGTTAATTGTTGGAGGATGTTATGTAGATCTTTATGGAAAAGGGGTCCCTATGATGATTTCAGTTGAAAGTGATGAATATCTCCCAAAATTAACAGAATTTACTGAAGCTATACATAAAGCTAGAGAAGATGTAAAAGTAGTTTGCCAATTATACCATAGTGGAGCTTACACATATCCCCAAATAATTGGTAAAGCCCCTATTGCTCCTTCTGCTGTATATAGTAATTTCAGTAAAACAACTCCGAGAGAGATGACTCTTGAAGATATTAAAAGAGAGCAACAAGCTTTTGCTGATGCTACAGTCCGAGCAGAAAAAGCGGGATTTGATGCGGTGGAAATATGCGCTAATGCTGGTTATCTATTTAGTCAATTTACATCTCCAAAAACAAATATTCGAACTGATGAATATGGGGGAGATATTGAGAACCGCTTAAGATTTCCTATTGAAACTATTAAATTAATGCGATCAAGCATCGATGATCTCCCCATTGGTTACCGAATCTCTGGGGACGATTTTGTTCCAGGAAGTAATACTTATAAAGAAAAAGCTGTTATAGCTGAAAACCTCGGTATGTATTTGGATTACTTCAATGTAACTGGAGGTTGGCATGAAACCAAAACACCTCAAACAACTATGGATGTTCCAGAAGGGTGTTATACATATTTAGCTGAAAATGTTAAGAATCAAGTATCCATTCCGATCTTTGCTTCCAATAGAATCAATAATCCTGAATTAGCTGAACAAGTTTTGATGGCTGGAAAAGCAGATGCTATATGCATGGGGAGACCATTAATAGCAGATCCATATTTACCAATGAAAGCAAAAAATAATGAACTTCGAGATATAATGACTTGTATAGGCTGTAATCAAGGATGTTTTGATGCGATCTTCAAACTAGTGCCTATTTCTTGTTTAAGGAACGCACGAGCTGGTAGAGAAGCTAAGACAGAATTAAAGCCTTTAAAAGAAAAGAAAAAAGTAATGGTCATTGGTGCGGGTCCCGGAGGATTAGAAGCTGCTAGAGTTGCTGGAATGAGAGGTCATGAGGTTCATATTTTTGAAAAAGATGATAAAATAGGAGGATTAATAAACATTATTTGGATACCTCCTGGAAGAAATGAGTTTAAGAGGATGATTGCAAATTATTCATATTGGATTCAAAAATATGGAATCTGCTTACACCTCGAACAAGAAGTTACAATTGATACAGTTAAAGAATTCAATCCAGACGTAGTTCTTCTAACAACAGGGTCAAAACCAATAAAGCCATCTATTCCTGGGATAGATAGAGAAAATGTTTATTGGGCTAATGATGTTTTTAGTATGGATGCTCCAGTTGGTAAAAATAGCGTTATTATTGGTGGAGGTGCAACAGGAATCGAACTTGCTATTTATTTAGCTAAATATGGTTCTTTGAGTCTTGAAGCATTTGATTTTCTTACATTCTACAAAGCTTTAGAACCTGAAATAGCATTAAACATGCTGCATAGGGGAAGAAATAAAGTTACCGTATTGGAACAACTGCCAAAGTTAGGTTCAGCTCTAGGAAAAACAACTAAATGGGTCCTTCTTGATAAATGTGATGCTTTAGGAGTCAAATTTCATACTGGTGCAAAAGTAAAAGAGATTGGAGAAAACTATGTGAGTTATCTTGATACTGCTGATAAAGAACAAATTATTAATGATTTCGATATCGTTTATTATGCTACTGGCGTAGAACCTAATGATGTACTTTATAAAGAGATAAAACAGCTTGAAAATATTAAATTAGAGAAAATTGGAGATGTAAGAAAACCGCAAACAGTCCTAGACGCTGTTCACAGAGCTTACAAAATAGCAAATAACATTTAAAAAAAAAAGAAAGAAGAATAAATTCTTTAATATTAATATTTAAATCGGTCTGAAGTATTCAATATCTAATATTCTTTTTCTTGGTGTATCTTTAAAGACAGCTTCAACACGCATACCAACTTTAAGCTTTTCTGGTTGTCCCTCGTTGATAATATGTACAAAATCAGTATCCGCCCCATCGAGAGTAATTATAGCATAAGCAAATGGAGGTTTTAAAGGTAAAACAGGAGTTGAATGCGATACAACTGTAAAACCTTTAACTATTCCTTGATTTCCAACCTCTACCCATTCTTCCATCTTTTCAAAGCATTTAAAACAAATCATTTTAGGAGGTACAAATATCTTACTGCATTTTGGGCATTTAACGCCCATTATTTTATTATTTTTTCCAATTTCTGTTATGAATTTCTCAACGTAAGCTCCTGCTGTATGTTTGTAAGGAACCTTTATCCTACCTCTATAAATCTTCTTTTCCTTCTCTTCACTCATTTTTATCCCTCCGATTCCTCTCTTATAATTCTAAAATATGGTATATCTCCACTATTTCCTTCTCTTTTCTCTTTGAACACTGCTTCTACACGTTGCCCAATTTTGAATTTCGTATGGTCAGTTTCATCTACAAAGTGCATCATATATGTATCAGCACCATCTAACTTGAATATACCATAACCGTAAGGAAATGGACGCATTCCTCCTGTCGTTGGGTCGATAAAAGGATAATTAACAACTGTGAACCCTTCTAACGTACCTCTTGGAGAAAGTTCAACCATATCATCAATCTTCATCTCTATTAAGCAATCTGCACAAACAGCTCTTGGAGGCATATGCACTTTCCCACATTTAGGACATTTACTTCCCATGATTCTTTTATTTTCCTTAAGTTCCTCAAAATATTTAACTGCCAACTTCCCTATAGAATATTTATAGGGCAAATCTGTTTTCCATTTAATCTGAAATTCTTTTTGTTTTTTTCCCATCTTTATCACCTCAATGGATTTGGATCTTTTCCTAGTATTGCAAGTTCTGTCCATAAACTACCTCCAAAACCCATGCCTAATGCAGTTTCTACATCTGGTACTTGTCGCTTTCCACCTCGACCCATAACTTGTATTGCAGCCTCGGCAAACCGAACTAATGCTGTTGCACCAATTGGATTAGTACTTAATACGCCTCCAGAAGGATTCACGGGTAATTCACCACTCATTTGGGTAATACCTTCATCCAACAATTTTCCACCACCACCCAGTTCTGCAAAACCTAACGCTTCAGTCCAACTCAGTTCTGACCATGAAGTTGGTTCATATATTTCTGCTACGTCAAGATCTTTAATGGGATCTTTAATTCCTACTTTTTTATATAGTTTTTTTGATGCTATGGTTGCTGTTGGAAGGTTATACATGATATCATCCGTACCAAATGTGTAATAATGAGCTGTTGAGACACCTTTAAACCACGCTGGATTATCTGTTATTTTTTTCGCTTCTCCTTCATTTGCATAAATAACTGCGCATGCTCCTTCACTTTGAGGACAACAATCGTGCAACCTTAAAGGATAAGATATCATTTGAGAATTCATCACATAATCTAATGTAATATCAGGCATTTGTAAATGTGCAAATGGATTATTAGCAGCATTACTCCGGTTTTTAACTGTTACCTTCGCTGCTTGTTCAGATGTAATTCCATATCTTGCAGCATAAATATTAGCCATTAACGCTAACGGTCCCAGAGCTCCTGCTAATGAGGGGCGTTCCCATACGGGATCAAAAGCAGTAATAATTCCTGTAGTTGCCCCTCCCTCATTAAGCTTCTCCCATCCCACAACTAAAACATTTTTATAAATTCCAGAAGCTATACTATAATATCCACAAATACCTAAAGATGACCCAGTGGTTCCTCCTGTTGCGATTTTCACAACGGGTTTTAAATATCCTGGTGCTGCGTCAATTCCACACCACATCTCAGAGAAATTAATGCCCTCAAAATGGTCCATTTAGCATTTAATACCGAACTGATATTAAATATTACCTATAAGGATGGCATCAATTTCTTTAGGTTCCATTTGTGCGTCATCCAATGCCATTTTGACGGCTTCATATATCATTTCGGGGATATTGACATCTCTCCGTTTACTGCGAAATTTCGTCTGACCAATACCCACAATAGCTACATCATGTTTCGGCGTCTT
>JABXKC010000033.1 GCA_013375495.1 Promethearchaeota archaeon | reverse complement strand
AATCAAATATACCGTAATAAATCCAAATAGAAACCATCTTACCCAATTGAGTAGAAGCGTATAAATGTATTGGCGTTCTTTAAGCAGTATTTTAATACTAGCTATATTAAAATCCATGTTTTTTTCTTCCTCATTTTTCTGCTTAACATTATTTTTTTCTTTAAGGACAATAAAAATAACGATAAAGCTGAAGATAATCAACAGTCCTTGTATCAAAAATATGCTTCTAAACCCAAAAAAGCTTGACATAAATCCACCTAGTACGAATCCTAAGAAGTAACCAATGTTCATATAAAGAGTATGATAGCCCATTCCTTTACTATGCTCATCCTTTTTATAAATATCGCCAATTATAGCTTGAAGAATTGACGTGTAAGCTCCCGCTCCTTGTATAGCTCTATAAATGATAAGTTGAGCTATATCCTGTGCTGTAAAGCATAAAACGGTTCCTAAAAGATAAACGAGCATCCCGAACAAGACAACTTTACGACGTCCAAGCTTATCAGATATTGTTGCATATGGATATTGAAAAATACATTGCGTTACAGAAAAAGTTCCAACTATTATTCCATAAGATGTGAGAGTTCCAGCAAGACTTCTTACAAATAAAGGTAAACCTATTTCAACGATGCTCATCCCCATGCTTCTGAAAGCTGTAGATAGTAAAACGACAATCAATAAATTTTTAGTATGCTTACCTAGTCTTGTTTCCAAAGAAATCTAAGCCTCTTCTCAAAATATTCAAATTTAGTAAAGAAATTCAGTAACCAATATAAATTTATTTTTCCTAATATTTAGCTATACGGACCTCACAAACAAATAAATATTATAAATTAAGGGATTTTTTTATGGAGCCAAGAAATAATACTCTTACAAATTTAGCTAAAGTTCGAAAAAATATAAAAAGAAATAGAATCTCTAGCTACGATAAAAAAGGTACAAATTTAGATAATATATTAATAAAACCCCACTGTAAATTTGAATTATGCAATATTGAAAATACTGGTATTATTAAGCATATTTGGATGACCTTGGCTTCAGAAGATCCGTATTATTTACGCACAGCAGTTTTAAGAATGTGGTGGGATTTGGAAGCCTATCCTTCAGTCGAGGTACCAGTTGGAGACTTTTTTGGAGTAGGGCACGCTAAAACTGTGAATTATTGGAGTTTACCCTTATCAATGGCCCCTAAAGAAGGCAAAAGCTTTAATTGCTTCTTTTCTATGCCTTTTAGCGAGAACGCTAGGATTGAAATTGAAAATGAGTCAGAACGAATTCTGATATTATATTACTACATAGATTATGAAGAACACAAGCAATTAGACTCTGATTTTGGAAGATTTCATGCAATATGGCGCCGTGAAAATCCTTGTAAAGGAAAAAAATATAGTCCTCATCAAAGGATAAACTTATACAACAAGAAAAATACTACTCATGAAAATGATTACATAATTCTTGAAGCAGAAGGGCAAGGAGTATATGTAGGTTGTCATTTAGATATTCATAACCTCTTGACACCAGAAAAAGTCAATAAAAATGATAGAGATCCCTATTGGCCAGGTGAAGGCGATGATTACATTGAAATAGATGATGGTGAATCAATTCTTTATGGTACAGGTACAGAGGACTACTTTTGTACAGCATGGAGTCCCTCTGAATATTTCAGTTCACCTTATTATGGGATTACTTTACCTGGTGGTAAAAACTTTAGTGGTAAAATTTCTTATTATCGTTATCATATAGAGGATCCCATTTATTTTAATAAAAATATAAAGGTAAAAATTGAGCACGGGCATGCTAATCAAAGATCAGATGACTACTCATCAACTGCATACTGGTATCAAATTGAACCACATAAAAAACAGGAATTTCTTCCGATGGAAGAACGCTTACCTCGAGAGGATCCATAAGAAATTTAAAAAAAAAATTTTTATTTTTTTAATTTATCCAAGCGTGCTTGATGGAGTTCTTTTAAATTTTTTTGCTGCTCAGTGAATTTCGCTAAATTTAGGGGAAAGAATTTAAAGATTATTAAAGCTATTAATAGACCTATTGCTGGAACTATAGACATTGAAAATCGTAATCCTATCAATGCATCGAAAGTCTGAGTTTCTAACTCCGGATTAAATCCGCTAATTAGTTGAACAATAATTAGAGCTAAAGCAGATAGTATCATGGATAACCGAGCAACGAACGCTTGAATGCCACCATATGTGGCTTCTCGTCTTTTTCCCGTCTTAATTTCGTCGTAATCAATTGCGGCAGAAATCACAGGTTCGGTCATTAAAACACCTGACAATCCAAATCCTGGTAGCAGGCCAATAACTGTAAGGGTAATGAAATCTCCTGCGAGAAAAAGTGGTACCATTCCTATGCAAAATATAATCATTGATAAAGTTAATCCAAATTTTGGTCCTTTTTTAGCATAAACTTTCCACCATAGAGGTACACCACAAAGGATCCCTAATGCCACCCCAATCATTGCAAAACCTTCCATTCCTTTGCCTATTTGAAGAACAAATTTAGCATATAAGGGTAAAATCATCATTGTAAACCCAAAACAAAAATCAAGAAGAGCATAGGTTACTGAGCCAATAACAAAAGGCTTGTTTGAAAAAGATTCTTTAAATGCTTTCAAAATTGGTAATGGTTCGTCTATCTGGAATTCTTCTCTTTCTCTTGTACCAAGAAGAGAAAGATACATAGTAACTGGTATAGTAATACCCATAATTAGTCCTGCTAAAGCCCAACTACCGAGTGCAGCAGCTATCATAGAAGGGATCATGACACCGATCATAGATGAAAGAAATGCAAATGTGTCCTTTATAGCTACAACTGAGGCTCGTTCACTTTCATCTTCGTACATTTCCGTATACAAGGCGCCCCAGGCGGTCATACACATAGTAAACCCAGTATCAAAAAGAAATAGCATAATTAAACCGTAAAGAAATATTAGGTCTTTTGTATTGAATGGAACCCACCATAATCCAATAAAACCTAAGGTCATTGGAATCGTCCCGTAGATAATCCAAGGCACGCGACGACCTTTTTTAGGCTTTAATTTATCCATATAAAATCCAATTAAAGGATCGTTTATCGCATTCCAAAACCCATAGATCATGAAGAGTAATCCAAATTCAATTAACGAAAGCCCCACTTCAATAGTATAAAAGGTTAATAACCAAGATCCAATCATATTATATGGTAGTGCTGAGGGTACTGCTCCTAATGAATAAAGCAAATGCCCTAATCGAGAATGTACTTTTTCTTTTTCCTTTTTTCTTTTAGATTCCGTCATATTTTATAATTTGCTTATTTTTAGATTTTAATTTAAAGTTATTTCATTCAGTATTTTAATGTTTATATTTATGACAAAATTATATATCTTCCTCAACTATCTCTAAACCCAAAATTTTCGCACCATTCATGAAGTCTTCTTTCCAATCTCCAATGAATGTTACCCTATGCCATCCAAATGTGGACCAATCATAATTCTTCATAATCATCTCTACATTGCTTTCTACAAGCATTTTAGAAACGCAACCTTTTTCATCTACTATGTTATCTATTATTTTCCCCGTGCGGATTGAGATTTTTTTTTCAAAAACACTGATTTTAATAGTCGTAACTGGCTTCCCTATTGGAAATATGACGCGGGGAGAGGCACCTAAAAAATGAGTTTCGCCATGGTACACGATATCATAAAGTGCTTGTGGACCATCTGCCCCCTGCAAGTTACATGGAGCTACACAATGCATATATGTAATTTGATTTCTTTCCATGTCTAAAGTTTGATTAGATACATATCCCGGTCTGCCAGTTAAGTACAAACCAAAAAGAAAGCTTATAGCCGAATCCATATCAGACTCACAGATACCGTATTTTCCTTCTTTACTCAACTCGAAAAAAGCCATGCAAGGGTAAGCAGGAAACGCACCGCACAATAAGAATGTGCCACAATCGGGAGCAAAAATGTCAATTTCTTTATCTTTCAAGATATTTTTAAAAGCTATATACAGTTTTGCGGAATTTAAAATGGTTTTTTCAGTAGGTTCTACTATTGTAGCATTTTTAGTCCATTTTTGAGCGATCTCATTTGCTTGGTCTATATTAACCTTATTATAATATTCGAGAATCTCCTCTGAATCTCCTCTAATCATTTCTACATCGAATACACTTTTCAAAATTTTGTTATAATGCTTTTCATCCTTTCTCCACTTGTGTGCTTGATCTAATCCAATTGTATCGGTATAAAATTCAAATTCCTCATCGCTTCTCATTTCTCCTACTCGATTCAAAAATTCTGGATGATTATTTGCTATTTGCCTTCGTTCAGGGTTAAATAGTCCTAGTATGACTTGCCAGTTCATTTCAATGGTGTCTTTGGCGTAAACCAAGATTTTTTTTCCCCTTAAACGCATGAGATTAAACATATTTTCAAACATTTTGTCAAAATGTTCAATATTTTGTGAAGATAAAAAGACTATTTGAAAACCTTTATCTTTTATAGTTGAGAATATTTTCGTGAAAGTATGGTCTCCAGCATAAATAAAATTAGCTAGTATTGCTGGTTTTCTGGTCTCAATCAATTCAACGCCCGCTTGAACAATCCCAGGTTCTCCATAATGTCCAATTGTAAAAATTATAACCCCGTCAGCTCCCTCGATATCCTCTTTAATCTCTTTGATTAATTCAACATTATAATTAGTTACAATTTCGTTATAGTTAAAAGTAGTTCTTCTGAATTTTTCGTTTAGATGTTTTTTAATTGAATCTATAGTTTTGGTATTATCATAGCCTAGATAAGGCCACCCAGCTTCCCATTGTGGTTTTCCTATAAAAACAACTTCTATTTTTACATCTTTATCATTCATTAGTAAACTATTCATTTTTAAAATTAAAAAATTTATTACATATTGAGAATTGAAAGCAATATATTTAGATAATTTAGTTCAATTATAATATAATACTTGAATAATTATGAATTCAAGAGAGAGGGTAAATGTTACCTTAAACCATGATGAACCAGATAAAGTACCGGTTGACTTGGGAGGTAATCAATCAAGTATACATATTAAGGCTTACAAAAAATTACTAGAATACCTTGAGATTGAAGATAAGAACATCCAATACGCTGATTTTGTCCAGCAAATTGTAAAGCCTTGTAACGAAGTCTTAAAAAGATTTGGAATCGATATAAGATATGTCAAACCGTTAGGCGGTATGGTAAGAGTTCAAGATATGGAGCCCTTATACGAGGGAAAGTATATTGGTGTTTACGATCAATTTGGCGTATTTTGGGGAGATAATGCTGAAAAAAATTTGGATGATATCTTATATTACGATCCAGTTATTCATCCATTTGAAAATTTTACAACGATTAAAGAAGTAAAAGATTATAATTGGCCTGATGGACGGGATAGAACACCGTTTAAAGGATTGAAAGATTACGCTAAGAAATTACATAACGACACTGAATTTGCTTTATCAACACCTCCAGTAGGTTGTGTTTACGAATATTGCACTTTTTTATTTGGATTCACAAAAACGCTAAGATATTTGAGAACTAAGCCGGAAATTATAGTTACGGCTATGGAAGGGCTTTTAAAATATTGGACTAGTTATGTTACAACATTTCTAGACGAAGTAGGAAGCTATTTAGATGTTGTATGCATTAATGGTGACCTTGCAGAGCAAGCAGGACCTATCATGAGCATTAAACTTTACGAAAAAATGATTAAACCATTAGAACGGATATTATCAGACAAGATACACGAACTGGTTGATGCTAAAATAAATTACCATTCTTGTGGCTCAATAGCTCAATTTATTCCTCATTTTACTGAAATTGGGTATGATGTTGTTAATCCAGTACAGATTAGCGCATTCGATATGGAACCATGTTCTTTAAAGATAAGATTTGGAGAAACTATGTCCTTCTGGGGAGGTTTGTGTAACTCTCAGAAGACACTACCATTTGGAACTCCTGAGCAAATTAGAGAAGATGTAAAGAGGAATTTTGAGTGTTTGAAACCAGGAGGAGGCTTTGTTGCTTCTCCCATTCATAATATAACCGCTGAAGTTCCTCCTCAAAACATTGTAGCTATGTTTGACGCCGCTCTTGAGTTTAGAAATTACGATTGAAAGAGTTTTAATGATTTGATTATTTTCTTCACTTAACCTATAGGTGATTTACCGTACTAAAACAAGATTATAGGATTTTCGATGCCCATCTTCACACATACGGCACATTCTTGGGAAGAAACGAAGATATTTTAGCTTATTTGGATAAATTTAATGTCGAGAAAGCAATTATTACAACAGTAAATAGAGCAGCAAGTTCTAAAATCTACGCTAAAGATGATTTAGAAGCTAAAAACGAAAATTCCGAAAACAATCTTGTAAAGAAAGTATTTGAAAATTTAAGGAAATTAATGCCAAAGGACCAACTAGATCATCAAGACGTTATTGATTTATCAAATAGAGATCCAGAAAGATTTTATAAATTTTTTTGGTTTAACCCTAAAATGGATCCTGATGAAGAAGAACGCAGTTACCAGATTTTAGAACGTCATTTTGAAAAAGGATTTTGTGGCGTTAAAATCCATTCAGGAATTCATTTAGTTAAAATTCCTAGAGATATAATGAAGCTGGCTTCTTTTATGCAGGGTTATAATAAAAATTTTCCTCTCTTCATTCACTTTACTCCCAAGTTTTCAGCTTTTGGGGGGATAAGTAGCAAAGATTTAGCAAAGCTAGCAACTAGTTTTCCTGATTTAAGAATTATGCTTGGTCATGCCGGTTTAGCAATGGAATTTGCAATAGACTTTGGGTTGAGCCTAAAACAATATGAAAATATATATTTTGAAACTTCTTGTTCCATACCTTATGCATTATTAAGTTTGATAAAGACAGTTGGTCATAAACGGTTGTTATTTGGCTCAGATGCGCCCGTCACCAATCCCTTAAAGCTTGAAATTGATAAAATTATATGTTTACCCATTACGAACGATCAAAAGCAAGAAATTTTTTATAACAATATTAACAGCATAATTCGAATGTGAAATATGGCTATTATTTTCATATTTTCTAGATAATCTTCTAAATCTTCCACTGATAGTTTATCGTTATTAATGAATTAATTTTTTATCAACTTCAAATTAATTATCGGAAAATTAATTTAGAATTAAGTCAATTATTTTTGTTTTAATAATATAATATATAAGGGTAATTGTGTAATTTAATACTATAATTAAGTTAAAAATAAACTGAGTGGATAGTGTGAAAAATTTAGGGGATGATAAACACTACGCAGAAAGTAATAATTATGATATAGTAGAAGTTTCAAAAGTTAGCGACAAAATTATTAAAAAGCTATTAGATTATCTGAAATACGATATATCGGATAGTTTCTTCATTTCCTTTGAAAGTTTATTGAAATTAGGAAATAAAGTGCCAGAAACAACAATTAAAAATATTATTACAGAACTAGACCATACTCATAATTTCAAGAAAGAGCTATTTCAATTTATTTTAAACTTTACAAAAGACGATACCGTTGAATATCATTTGTTACCACAAATTTATAGCCCAGACTTCATTGTAAGGGCACGAGCAGTAATGAAGATTAAAGAAAACAACGATGTTCGATATCTTAAGTTCCTACTTCCTCTCTTGGACGACCCTGACGATTCCGTAAGATGGAGCGTAATAAAATTTTTATCCCAACATATCGATAATCCAATAATCCATTATGAATTGAAAAAGCATCTAAATAAAGAGTTAAACCCTATTATTTCTGAAAATTTGAAAGAAGTATTTGAAATGGAATAAAAACTTTTTTTATTATATCTTATTCTTTTTAAGATTATCCTCTATCTTATCTGTTCTACTATCTTAAATTTTTAATGAAAAGTAAACAATTAAAAAAGAGAGTTTTAATTATATAGATAGGATTTAAGACCCAATATATAAAATTTAAAATAAAATCTAATCAACAAGGTTGAAGGGACAAATAAAATAAAAAGGTGTAAAAAATTTCGTCGTATGATTATACGTTTAAGATTTTACTTCTCGGCGACGCTTCTGTAGGCAAAACCTCCTTTACTAAGCGATATTGTTACAATCTTTTCAATCCAAGCGAAAGGTTAACAATTGGAGTAGATTTTCATGTAAAAACCATTGATTTACATGGAAAAAAGATAAAACTCCAGATCTGGGATGTTGGAGGCGAAGAACGATTTAGATTTTTATTACCTACGTACTGTTTAGGGGCAAATGCCGCATTTTTACTATATGATATTACTCGATCTCAAACGCTAGATAATATTAGTGAGTGGACAAATATTGTTCACCAAAAGAGCGGAGATATTCCCATCATGCTTGTTGGGGCTAAAATCGATCTTGAGGAAAGTCAACGCGAAGTTCCTCGAGAGCATGGTATAGAAGTAGCAGAAAAGAATTATATGGCATCATTTGGTGAAATTTCAAGTAAATCTGGCCAAAATGTAAATAAGACATTTGAGGTTTTAACCGAACTTACATTAGAAAAAACTCAAAATAGGTGATCGAATGTCCGAACGCGAATTTCTAGCTCTCAGTGCTTTGTTTGATGCAATAGGAATTATCGAAAAAGGTATAGAGAAGATATACCACTATTTATTACAACACAAAAGAATCGATAACCTAAAAGAAGTTAGTACGCAATTTGATTTAACCTTAAAGAGAGGCTATAAAATTTGCGCGGTATTGAACGATTTAGGACTCGTTCAAATCTACGACCGGCCAATGAAGATTTTAGCAAAAAGTCCTCCCATTGCAATTTGGCAGAGAATTATAAATGACCGAATTGAGGATTTATCACAACTTTTTCAGGAAAGGAAAGAAAAAGCAGAAAGCGCGTTGGAAGATTTCATACGAAATTATAGTTTTGCTGAACAAGTAACTCAAGAATTCGTTGAATTTATAAACTATGACTTGAATAATTTCGACGAGACTTATATTTCTTTTATGGCGGAAAAGGAATGTAAGATTGCATTAGGCATTAGATACGAAAACGAACTAAGTTCAGTGATTAAAAAATATGGGATCTCAAGTATTCCAGAAGATTTAAACGGAGCTATGAAATCCGGAATGAAAAAAATCAAAGAAAATCTATTCAATATTGACATTCAGGTTATTTTTAGCACTGAATTAATTAAAGAATTACTGCTAAGTGAAGAATTTAAACTTGTGTCTAATTATCTTGATTTGTACGAACTTAAATTTAAAAAGTTTGATGCTAGGGTCACAGATGAGGATTTTAGCAATTTTAATCTCACTGATAGCGAACTAATTCAACCTAGTTTCGATCCAACGAATAAATTAATTGGGGCGTACATTTCTCGAAATGCAAACATATATCAAATCTTTAATGAGAAATTTAATGAATTATACGAAAAAGGAATACCCTTAAATCAATTTTTAAAAGAAGATAAAGATTTCAAAGACGAACCTTATTCTAAAACCCAACTTTTTGGATTATGTTTGCTGTAAAATAAACGAATAAACATAATTTTATCAAAAATAAAAAAAAAAAAATAGAGTTACTTGAATTCTTAATCGTATCTTTTGTATGTGAAGATTAACCAGATAAATCCTAAAACGCCAACGATTGCAGCAACGATTATGATATAATTTGGCCAATATGCAACATCAAATGATCCTGGTGCAGATATCCATCCTACTATTGCAGTAATACCAACTGCTGCCATTATGCTAAGAACAACCAATCCCATTCCCATTGCATATTCTTCTTCTTTAAACATGCCTATTCCAGATACTAAGCACCAGAAACCTAATAATAACGAAACTATTCCTTGACCTCCGAAAATTGAGAGCGCTTCATCAACTCCCGTTCCTGTAAGCCACGCTGGAGTGTAAATACCTGCCCAGGCTAATAATTCCATTACAGCTTTGAAGATAAATAATAAGCCAATTATTATCATTAAAAAATTTAGAAGTTCATTCGAATCTCTCTTATTTTTTTGTTCACTCATTTTGAAAAACACCTTTTATTTTTAAAAAAGATTAGATGTTGAATACGAAAATAACTTCCCACCTATATAAATTTAATTTATTAAGATTATAAACCAGATAATAAATACTACCTAACCTATATTGTTTTAATTAAGAAAAATTATTTAAATTCTAAAGACAATTTAGTGTAAACTATATCGCATTTTAGTTCTAATTAAAAATGGAAAAGTTTTTATCACCAGAAACGATATACACTGGCCTGAAAAATAAAGAAATTAGTAGAAATATCGCTATTGATCAATTAGTTTCTTTAATTGAAGGAAGTAATACTCCAAAAATCCGTTCTGAATCAATTTCCATTTTGAATAAACTAAATATTCGCGATCCTAAGATTTTCAAAATCATAGAAAACTCTCTTTTATCGGATGAGTCTCCAATTGTAAGATGTTCCGCTGTGAATCTTATTGGGTTCCATTTTTTAAAAGAAGGACTAGAAATACTAACGTGGGCGGTACGACATGAAAAATCACCACTAGTGATAAAAGCCATTTTTGATTTAAATTTAGAACTTAATGATACGCGATTAAAGTCATTAAATAAAGAATTAACCGATTATTTAGTGAAAATCGCGTTAGCTGTTGGTATTGTCCATAATGAGGCGAAGTTTATTTTAGATTTAGAAGCTATATTTGCTCACACCGAAGAAAATTATGAACTCGAGTTAGGTTCTTATAAGTATTTTACAAAGTTCAAAGATCCAAAACTAGAGGAATTTTGGTTGACAATTAAAAACAAGCACATTGTATCTTTGAGTTTTAATTATTTTAATTGGCGATATATAAAAAAAAACCCTGGTATTTTCGATTCTATATCTAATTTACAGGATCCCGTAGTATACTTAAATCTACTTAGAAAATTTCATTTAACTCATATTGAAGAATTTTTAATACCCAAATCAATCTCTCTCCTTAGAAAACTTAAAAAATTAAATCTAAGCAAAAATAATATTCGATTTTTGCCAAAATCCCTATTTTTACTCTCTAAACTTAAACATTTGGATTTGAGTTATAACATGCTGAGTGAAATTCCAAAATTAATTACGAATTTAAAGATTTTAGAAACATTGCGAATTCATAATAATCAAATCAGCGAAATTCCTAAAGTTGTGAATGAGTATTTGGATAAGCTTAGTTATTATAAGATTTAAACACTTTTACAATTTTGTTAAAGTTAATTATTTAAGCAATAAAATTCAATTCTAAAATCAATATAAGAATATAAGATAAAGGTGTAAAAATGAGTGAAGAAAAGAAAATGATTAATGGTGGGGATGTTTTAATTAAATGCTTGCTAAAAGAGAATGTAA
The DNA here is from genome assembly GCA_013375495.1 of Promethearchaeota archaeon. Next base: position 31,598 of record JABXKC010000033.1, on the reverse strand, counting down.
AGTATCTTTTTGGAATTCCCGGTGGTCAATTCTTAAACATGTATGATGCTATTTACAACTGGGGACGAGAAGCCGGAATAGAAACAATTTTATTCAGACATGAGGCAGCAGCAGCACATGCAGCTGATGCATGGGCGCGAGTAACAAACACCCCGGGAATATGTTTTGGAACTGTAGGTCCTGGGGCAACTAATTTAATTTCTGGTGTAGGAGCTGCCTGGGCTGACAATATACCTGTGATTACAATCGTACCTCAAGTTAATTCTAAGTTCCAAGACTCTTTTACTTTACAGGGTAGTCTTGATCAAATTACAATGTATAAACCAATTACAAAATATCAAAAAAGTATTCGAAAGCTTGAAGAGATTCCAGATGCAGTCCATAAAGCATTTAGAGAAGCATTAGGCGGGCGTCCTCAACCTGTTTTATTAGAAATATTTGAAGATGCTTTTCTTGAAGAGATCGACGAAGACGATATAGATATTTTAAACAAAGAAAAATATCGAGCTTTAGAAAAGCCAGCTATTAGGGACGAACCAATTGAAAAAGCTTTAGCTCTTATAAAAAAGGCTGAAAAGCCACTAGTAATCTCTGGGGGAGGTGTATCTCGAGCAGAAGCTTGGAATGAATTAGAAGAATTTGTTGATTACTTACAGCTACCTGTAATAACGTCACCTAGTGGAATTGGAACACTATCAAAAAATACCCAATACCTGTTTGGAACAGGAGTCGCGGGTGTGGGTTTAAAAATAATCCCCGAAGCAGATGTTGTAGTTGCTCTTGGATGCAAGTTTTCTTGGACTATGGCTCACGGGGACGAGCCTTTTTGGAAGGACTCTCAAACATTAATCCAAGTAGATATCGATCCTTCAATAATTGGGCGTGCTAAGCCAGTTAGCTTAGGAATTATTGGTGATTGTAAACAGTTTTTGACTCAAATCCTTGAAAAAGCAAAAAAGGGTGATAGAGTAGAAACGAGAGAATGGTTGGAAGAATTGAAAACAACTCGGCAAATTACAATTGAGAACCTAAATAAGAAATTAGAAAAAGATAAAATACCGATTGTTCCTAAAAGACTAATTAAAGATATATTTGAATCTATGGATGAAGATGCTATATTAATTCTTGATGGTGGAGATATATCAGTCTCTGCTGCAGAACAAATATATGACTATAATATACGAAAACCACTCTCAACATTAGTAGCTACTGGAATGGGTCAATTAGGTACTGCTGTCCCTTACGGAATTGGTGCTAAGTTAGCAAAACCGGACAATCAAGTGGTTGCTATAGCAGGAGATGGAGCATTTATGATAAATATTCAAGATTTAGAAACAGCCGTTAGATTAAATCTTAAAAACCTTATATATGTGGTCGCAAATAACGACGCTTGGGGGATGATTAAATCAGGACAGAAGTTATTTAAGGGAAAACGCTTTATTGATGTAGACCTTCCAGCATTTGATTTTGCAAAATGTGCAGAAGCCTTTGGTTGCTACGGAGAGGTTGTGACTGATCCAAATGAAATTAAACCTGCTTTTGAGAGAGCAAAGAATTCTGGGAAACCAGCAATTCTAGATGTAAAAATTGGATTTCAAACCCCTGATACAACCAAACTAATGGGAGCCATGGGAATCCTTTAAATCTAATTTTTAAATTTTTTATAAATTGAGGTGTAAATAAGTGAAGGGCGTATCTTATGAAGGTGTTGGAAAAATTGTTGTAAGAGACGATTTACCAATGCCTAGTATTAAACCAGACGAGGCTCTAATCAAAGTTAAATATTGCGGTATTTGTGGTTCGGATGTTGAATCTTTTAAAAAAGCAGGTATGTATGGTTCAGGGACAATTATAGGGCATGAAATATCTGGAGAAATAAAAGAAATAGGCGATAATGTAAAAAAATTGAAAATTGGAGATCATGTAACTATAAATCCGAATGCTCCATGCTACAATTGTTATTGGTGTAATCAAAATCAAGAGAACAAGTGCAAATTTACCCCTAGAGCTTTAGGATCGCTTGCTGATGGTGCAATGGCCGAATTTATTAATGTAAACGAGGAAAGAATTCACATTTTGCCTGAATCAATCTCATTAGAAGAAGGAGCCATGATCGAGCCACTGGCGGTTGGTATTTATTCTGTTCAAGAGTCTGGTATAAAAATAGGTGATAATGTTGCGGTTTTTGGAACGGGCACTATTGGTTTAATCACAATTTTAGCGTTAAAAGTAGCAGGTGCAGGTAATATTTATGCGTTAGAGCCAGTAGAATCTAAGCACAGAATAGCGTTGGAGATGGGGGCCAATAAAGCATTCACCCCACAAAACTGGAAAAAAATTCAAAGATTATGTGATAAAATAGGGCCAGCTCACATATTTGATTGTGTAGGAATAAGTGAAACAATTACATCAGCAATAGATCTTGTAAGAAGAGGAGGGTATATCACAATGATTGGTATGGATCCTGAAATCACAGACCTAAAAAATTTCTATGGCATTGCTATTAAAAATATCACATTGAGAGGTATTTTTACATATAATCAAGATACATTTAAAACTGCGATAAATTTATTAGAACAGAAAAGGGTGAATATAAAACCACTAATTACTAAAATAATAAAACTAGATGAAGTTCCCATAGCAGTTGAAGATTTATCAAAAGGGTTACATGACGATATAAAGATCATGGTTGAGATAGAATAATTCTTTAATTTTTTTACAATTTTTTTTTTCATTAAACAATTTTATATTATACTTTAAGCCTCATTTTTCGCATTTAATGTGATGGTTTTGGTAAATATTTATTAATTCATGTAACAATAAATAAGATATTCACCAATTTAGTGAATAAAAAAATAAGAGGTAAATCTAATGGAAATTAAAATGAGTCCATATGATGAGAAAATATGGACAAAATCTTATGATAAACATGTTAAACCCAATTTAGAATATCCCAAAGAAAGTCTTGGTGATTTATTCGATAAAGCTATGGCTAAATACCCAGAACGCGTCGCGTGCTATTTTATGGAAATGGCTATGCCTTTCGGAGAGCTTAGAGAATATGTACATAGATTTGCAACCTTTTTACAAATTAATGGCTTGAAAAAAGGAGATCGAGTGGCGATAAACTTAGCTAATTGTCCCCAATATTTAGTAGCTCACCTTGGTACTTTATTAGTAGGGGGCGTAGCTTCTGGTTGTTCGCCATTAATGAGCCCTACTGAAATAGCTTACCAAATAAACGATAGTGAGGCGAAATTCTTTGTTACTTTGGATGCTTTTTACGAAAAGGTATTAACTAAGGTTCTAGACAAAGTACCGAAGTTAGAGTGTGTAATAACGACAAATATCTCGGATTACATGGGGTTATCAAAAATTAAGGTTACCTTAGGCAAAATGATAGGAAAAATACCTAAAGGAAAAGTATTGCCCTATAGTGGTAAAAGGGTTCTTGATTTTAATGAAGTGATAAAAACTGATGTTGATTTAAAACACATTGACATAGATATTAAAAAAGATCTGGCTCTACTTCAATATACTGGCGGAACCACAGGTTTACCTAAGGGAACAGAGCTTACTCACGCTAACATTATTACCAATATAGTGCAAATCTCCACTTGGATTGATAGAACTGCAAAAGAACAAGAAGAGGCTAACAATTTGTCTGCTTTTCCTCTATTCCATCTTGCTGGTTTAGCAATGAGCATGGTAACTCTCTATCTATCCGCTTCTCAAATCTTAATCGCAAATCCGAGAGATACAGACCATTTAATTAAAGAAATGATAGATAAAAAGCCCATGATAATGGTAAATGTTCCAACTTTGTTTTTAGCAATAAAAAACAATGAAAAATTAAAAAGTATTCCTAGTGAAGTTTTAGAGAAAAATGAAATTTACATTTCTGGAGCCGCTCCTTTTCCAGCTGAAGCTATTAATGATTTTGAAGAAAGTATGCAGGCTAAAAATAAACTATTGGAAGTATATGGTATGACTGAAACTTCTCCTATACTCACAATGAATCCCTATTATGGTACTAAAAAGATTGGCACCGTTGGACTACCAGTTCCCGATACTGAGATTAGACTTGTCGATATTGAAACTGGAGAACAAGTTGAGCTTGGAAAGCCAGGAGAAATCATATGTCGTGGTCCCCAAGTAACAAGGGGATATTACAATAAACCTGAGGCAAACTCCAAGACGATTATTGATGGATGGTTTCATACGGGTGATGTTGGTACAATGGATGAAGATGGGTATATTACAATTGTAGATCGTACTAAAGACATGTTAATCGTGAGCGGATTTAAAGTATACAGCGTTCACGTAGAAGATATTTTGACAAAACATCCAGAAATAGAGCTAGTTGCAATTATAGGGTTGAAAGATCCCGATCGCCCCGGAAGTGAAATCGTTAAAGCAATTGTTCAACTTAAAGAAGGGACCAAACCAACAGATTCGGTAATAAATAGTCTAAAAAAATATGCCTCTGAACATCTCTCGAAATATGAAAATCCAAAATTATGGGAATTTAGGGAATCTTTACCTTTAACAGTAGTAGGAAAAGTTCTAAAAAGATCCCTTCGAGAAGAAGAAACAAAAAATAATTAATCCATCTTTTTTTTATTTTTTCATAAAGTTATTTTAAGGTCACCTTCAATATTAATCATAATTATAAATTAGTTCTAAGTCAAAGAGTGGATTATATTGGATAATAAAAAAGGTAAAGTTCAATGTATAAATGATGAAATCCTGGAAAAACTCTCGCTAAAAACCCGAAATAAGTTTTTAAATTACAATTTGATGAGTTTTTTAAAACCAAAGCATTTTAATTTCCTCAAACAAGCCCAAAAGTTTTTTGTGAAATTTGAAAAAGATAATAATATAACTCATAACGAAGATTTCTACGAGTGGATACCAGAAATTGGCAGAAATGGATATATTACTCGAATGCATAAATTTGATAATTTGGGATTGGATTTTGAGCCCTATGGGTTAACGACGGAATTTATGAGAGTTTTAGCAATGGATTTTTTTGATCCTCAACTGTCAATGGGTGCAGGAGCTACAGTTTTAGCAGTCAACCCCTTATTACTTCACCACGAAGATGTTGGTGTTCGGTTGAAAGCTTTAAAAGAATTAGTGACGGGAGAAAAAATAGGATGTATATGCATAACAGAGCCAGAAAGAGGATCTGATGCAGTGCATATGCTTTCTACTTGCGAGGAGCAAGAAGATGGAAGCTATATTTTAAACGGGCAAAAAATATATCAAACTAATGGAAGCAAAGCTGATTGGGCAGTTGTGTATGCAGTTACCGAAAAAAATAATGGCAATACTATGGCTCAATTTTTAGTCGATGCAACTTGGGAGGGTTGGACTACTGAACGGGTTAATATCCCTTGGACTCCACGAATTCATATAGGAAAGGAAACCATGTCAAATTTAAAAGTTCCTTCTGAATATATTTTAGGGAAACCGGGCGAAGGGAGGTCACATTTATTCGAAGGGCTTAATCTAGAGCGATTAGGAATTGTATGTTTAAATTTAGCGGAAGCTTGGAATGCTATTACCCACGCTGTAATATATTCTAACATGAGAAAACAGTTCGACAAGGAAATCCTGAAATATCAAGGAGTAGGATTTCCTCTTTCCGATTTATGGGCTCAAACGATGAGTATGACATTAGCAAATTTAAATATTTGCCAAATAATTGACGATAAAATGGAAAAACTAGGTACATTGCCTAAAGAATTCAATTTAGCATTGGTAGCTACTGCTTCCCAACTTAAATTTCTCAGCACAAAACTATGCGAGCGAGTTGTGTACGAATGTGCAAATCTTATGGGTGGAGCAGGAGTTTGTGATAATACAATAATGCACGATCTTTTAGGAATTACTAGAATTCAAGAGATAGGTGGCGGAACAAGGCAAGTACAACAATATATTATGAGTTTAACATTAAGACAATTATTTAAATTGCTTTAAATTTATCAATATCTTTTTTTTTTTTTAATTATTACCTAATTTTTGAAAAATAAAATATAAGCAAATTACAAAAAAATAAGAGATTTATTATCAAATAATAGATTTTGTGAAAATATAATGGACTTGAATACAAAAATAAAATTAAGTAGTGTAGCTATTTTAGGAAGTATATTCATTTTGTTTGTATTGGCTAATACTAATATTAATTATAATGCAACAAATAATTTGGAACAGAAATATGAGAGTATACTATATATTGAAGATTTAAAGATTTCAAAAATATCAGAAAAAATATTTATAAACGGTACTTCAGATTGGGTTGATCTCAAAAACGAGGGAAATTGTACGGGACAAGGAACTTATTCCGATCCGTATGTCATTAAAGATTTGGTAATAAATGGTTTTTATATAGGAACTTGTATCTGGATAGAGAACTCTGATGTGTACTTTAAAATTGAAAATTGTACTGGTTATAATGCTGGAAATTACGGAATCTACTTAAATAATGTTTCTAATGGGCATTTGGTTAATAACACCTTTTCATCTAACATTGCTGAAGGAATTAATTTGTATAGGAGTCATAATAATACTATTTTGGAGACAAATATAAATAACAATTACGAAGGGATACGATTATACGATAGTAATAACAATAATATTTCAGGAAACCAACTAACGAATAATTATGCAGTTGGGATAGGAAATTCTAATTCAAATAATACCATAGTTATCGGAAATACCATAGATTATAATAGCATTGGGATAGATTTATGGAAGAGTAATAATACTCTCGTTTCGGGAAACATAATGAATGAATGTGGATTAAGGATATTCGGAAATATTGAATTACTTTCTTCAAATAATATAGATACTACAAATATTGTGAATGGAAAACAGCTATATTATTACACCAATGAAATTGGTTTAAAATCAAACAATTTTACGAACGCAGGACAAGTCATTTTAATCAATTGTAACGATTCTTCGATATCAGACTTAGATGTTTCGCATAGTTCTCGTGGAATTTTATTATACAATTGTAATAAGAATAATATTTCGGGAAATATCGCAAATAATAATCTTTATGGGATAAGTTTAGATAATTGCAATAACAACACCATTTCTGGAAATGAAGCAAACGATAACTTCTGGAACGGGATAGATTTATGGGGGAGTAACAACAACATAATTACTGGAAACACAGCAAATCGCAATAGTGCTGGGATAGGGTTATGGAAGAGTAATTATAGCATCATAACGGGAAATATTTTGAGTAGCAATATTTATTATGGGATATGGTTAGAAATGAGTAATAACAACACAATATCGGGAAACACCGCAACTAGCAACGCAATTGGACTTTTTTTAGATAACAGTAATTATAATAGAGTTACAGGAAACAATTTAATTGAGAATGATGAATGTATCAGTGAAGTCGATTGTGAAGGTAATCTTCTTGAAAATAACGATTGTAATGAAACGCCAGCAATTATTGGGTATGATTTATTGTATCTACTTGGCTCGATTTGCCTTGTATCTATGATTTTACTTAGAAAGACAAAATTATCTAAAAAATAAAATAAAATAAAATAGATTACAGAATTGTAAAAAACTCATATTTTTGACGAAGGGGTTTCGATTGAATTAAGAAAAATTTAGATCTTTTTATTTTGAATGATTATTATAATCAAATCACTTAAAATTTCTATTTAAATCTTTTGTTTTTTATAAAGTTTCTGCTTATAAGATATTATTACAATTTAGTATATTATATGATTGCTATGAACATTAACTTAAAATAAAAAGCTTTAAATATTATTTAAACAGATTCTAATCTATCTTCTTTCTTAAATGAATTTAGATTTTAAAAAATTTAAAAAAAAATGGTGTTTAAAATAAATTTAAAAGATTTTAGAAAAAATAAAGCAGCTGTAGTATTTTGTGTTTTGGTTGTTGTAATATTGTTCTCCGCTATTATGTCCAGCGCGTTTCAAAACAATTTTGGGACCATCGATGTAAGAATTGTCATGTTTAATGATGATGAAGGAGAAAGAATTGTTGGAAAACTTTACCGACCACTCACCGCTACCTCAGGTGATCCTGCTCCCGGAATTCTTGGTTTACACGGATACAATAATGATAAAGATGTAGAACGTCCTGCAGCAATAGAATTGGCTAAAGCTGGATTTGTAGTTTTGGCTTTAGACCAATTAGGACACGGAGATTCTTCTGGGGGATATCGAAGCGAGTCTCCTGCTCCTTATAGTTATTACCTTGGGTATGAATATCTATTGGATTTACGCTTTGTTGACGAAAATAATACTGGTATTTACGGACATTCTATGGGTTCGAGTAGAGCTCGATCAATAGCTTCAGCTTATCCTCAACATAGAGCCCTTGCTCTTCAAGCATTTTGCCCTGCAAGTAATTATGGTAGTTCTGATTACAATAACTTACTTCATCTTTGGTCTTCATATGAAGAATGGTATGCAGACGGAAAAACAGTCGCCGAGGCCTATGAAGATGGATTAACTACCATGGATACAGCGTATCATTTAGTTTCTGGAACTGCTGCTGTTGACACTAACCTTAATCTATGGGGTGGTGTTTCAGATTTTAGCAACGGTTCAGCGAGACGCCATTCTTATGATATAGGAACTCATCCAAGTGTAACAATGAGTCCTAAACATACAGCAGAAATAGTTGCTTGGATGCTACAGGCACTTCAAGGAATGAGTTATGCTGATGCTTGGGCTATTGCGGATCCCGTGAATCAAACTTGGTTAGGTGCTGAGCTTTTTGGGATGTTAGCTTGTTTTGCAACTCTTATCTCAATCCTACCTCTTGCGTATCTGTTAATGAACACAAGATATTTCAGCGAAGTCCGACAACCAATGCCAGAGAAAATAAACACGCCTAAAGGGTCAACATGGTGGATTGCTGCAACCATTAACACTGCTATAGCAGGACTTACATACTGGTTTTTCATACCAGGATATGGAAACACGGGGAGTTCAGCAAATTGGTTATTTGATGTAAAAATTGGTGATTATACAGTATTTAATCATGGGATCGCTAATGGGTTCGAGCACTGGTACTTACTTAACGCAACCATAGGTATTATATTATGGACTGTCTGGTATATTATGACTCGTTGGAGGAAAGGTAGAGATGCCGTCACACTTCATGATGTGGGCGTTTCCTACGCAACTAAAGAAGAACTCGAAGGGGTATCCATTATAAAGAGAATTCCGAAAATTTTTAATGGAATTATTATCAGCAAAACAATTCTAATAGCGGTAATTCTATTTGGTTGGATGTATGGTTTAGTCTTCCTCTCACAAACCTTCTTAAACGTTGAATTTCGTGGATTCTGGACGATGATGAAAACATTTAGCGACCTACAGCGAGCAGTAGATTTCTGGCCCTACTTCGGGATAGTACTCTTTTTCTCTTTAGTTAATGCTGGAGTCTATATGTACGGACAACTTAGAATGAAAGAATACAAAAACACATATATTACTCATACAGTCTGGTTTCTCAAGTACTGTTATCTTATGCTTGGTGGGCTAGTAGTTGTTATGTTAGTTCAATACGCACCACAGTGGTTTGGTCTTGAACTTACATCCAGAAATATGCCCGCATGGGAGCTTGGTGGTGTTAACCGTATGATGATCATCCAGTTAATGGGTGGCATTCCTTCGTTAGCAATAACTTATTTCCTATCTATAAACCTCTATCGTCAGACGGGGAGAATTTATCTTAGTGCAATAATGTTTGCTGCTATACAAGTATGGTTCCAGATGACTGCTTTAGTTGCCTATGTGTAGACTTCAACCGTAAACAAAATACAAATTATTTAATTTTTTTTTTTCTAATCTTTACCTTCTAAGAATTTTTATTTTTTTATTCGTTACTACTTGACTTCGTTTTAGAACATTTTTGGAATTAGTACATTAAAACTCAAGTTGAAAACAATTATAAGTGAGTAAACCAAACTCTATATATATTCAACAAAGGTATTTGAGCATATATTATGAAAATTGAAGATATTCAAGATATTATTTTTGAGAAGGAAGATAATGGAATTTGTACAATAACCATTAATCAACCTAAAAGAAAAAATGCTATGTCTTTTCTAACCTTTTTGGAAATAGAAACTGTGTTAGCAGATATGGAAGCAGATAAAGATACTCAAGTACTAATCATTACTGGTTGCGAGGAAGCAAACGCGTTCTCATCGGGTGGATATTTTAACATGAATCTCTATCCTAAACTCCCTCCTGAACTATTGGAAGAAATAGACTTAACAGATATTGCGGTAAAAAGGTTGTGCATGAAATTATGGTCGTTTTCTAAACCGGTTATAGCTGCAATAAATGGATTAGCAGTAGGTGCGGGATTTACTATGCCTTTAGCCGGAGCTGATTTAATTTATATGGCTGAAAACGCATGGATAGGGTTTTATTTTATTAAACGAGCAGTTATAGCGGAATTTGGCTCAGATTTTTTGCTTCCATTTTACATTGGTTTTCAAAGAGCTAAGGAATTACTTTACTTTGGGAAGAAGTTAACAGCTCGAGAAGCTTACCATCTTGGATTAGTCAATCAAGTTTTACCACCTGAAGAACTAATGCCCTTTGCAAGAGAACAAGCGTTAAAATTGATTCCTCCTAAAGGACCGTCTTTATCAATAAAAATGATGAAAAAAACTTTGCATAATTATTTTAAAGAGATTTTATCAAAAACTCTAGATCTTGAAAACGAAGTCTTGAGAGAACTTTTGACTACACGCGATTTCAGAGAATCATTAAAATCATTAAGTACTAAAAAAGATCCAATTTTTAAAGGAAAATGAAATAGTTAAATATTACATGGAATTAGGGTTGTTCTAATTAAAATGACAGTAGATAAAATAGGATTTGATAACGAAAAATATCTAAAAGAACAATCTAAGAGCATTCTTGATCGAGCTGCTCAATTTGGGAATAAATTATACCTTGAATTTGGGGGTAAGCTTGTATATGATTATCACGCTTCAAGAGTTCTCCCCGGATTCGATCCTAATGTGAAGATGAAGCTTCTAAAGGTGCTTAAGGATAAAATAGAGGTTATTATTTGCATATACTCTGGAGATATAGAAAGAAGGAAGATTCGGGCAGACTTTGGGATAACTTATGACATAAATGCAATGAAATTAATCGACGATCTCCGAGATGGAGATATTAATGTAAGCTCGGTGGTAATTACGCGTTACAATGGACAACAAATAGTAAAACAATTTATGAATAAACTTGAGCGCCGTAATATTAAGGTTTATACGCACGGATTGATTAAGGGATATCCAACTAATATTGATTTAATCATCAGTGAAGAGGGTTATGGCACTAATCCTTATATCGAAACCTTCAAACCTATCATAATAGTTACCGCACCGGGTCCTGGTAGTGGAAAACTTGCAACATGTCTTTCTCAAATTTATCACGAACATAAAAAAGGAATTGATGCTGGTTATGCTAAGTTTGAAACTTTTCCCATTTGGAATTTACCGTTAAAACATCCTTTAAATATGGCGTATGAGTCTGCGACTGCTGACCTTGGTGATTTTAATCAAGTAGATCCTTTTCATCTCGAAGCTTATAATATAACAGCAGTTAATTACAGCAGAGATGTAGAGATTTTTCCGGTTGTTAAGAAAATAATGCAAAGAATTATGGATAGCGGAATAGTCTATAAATCACCTACTGATATGGGCGTAAACAGAGCAGGGTTTGCAATAACCAATGATGAAATGGTTAAACAAGCTGCAAAACAAGAACTAATCAGAAGATTTTTACGATACAGTTGTGAATATGCAATGGGTGTTTCAGATAAAAAGACTGTTCAAAGAGCGGAATTATTGATGAAAGAACTGAATCTCACTGTACTTGATCGAAAAGTCGTATATGAAGCGCGACAGGCATCTCTAGCTGCTAAGGAAAAAGGAAAGGGGAATGAAGGTATATTTGCTGGAGCAGCATTACAATTGGCTAATGGAAAAATTATGATCGGTAGTAATTCTCCGCTGATGCATGCGGCTTCAAGTTTAATCCTAAATACAATCAAAGAATTGGCTGGTATTCCTAAAAATATACATCTTCTTTCTCCGAATATTTTAGAATCTATTAGTTATTTAAAATCGGAAATTTTCAATCATAAGCGATTAAGTCTTAATCTTGAAGAAACTTTAATTGCTCTAAGTATCAGTGCTGATTTTAATCATTCTGCTAAAGTAGCTATAGACAAACTTAAAGAATTAAGTGGTTGTGAAATGCATTTGACTCACATACCCACTCCCGGAGATGAAGCTGGTTTAAGGCGATTAGGCCTTAATATAACATCTGATCCAAACTTTTCATCAAAAAGCCTTTTTATTACCTAACTATTTTCCCTCTTCCTCTATTTTTAAGATTATCTCGAAATTCTTATTAGATTTGTTTGATAATTAATATTTTTATAATGAAAATTTAATATATTTTAATCCTATCAGAGAAGTGAAATTAAAAAATGGCAGACACAACTAATGGTAATACACGATTTATCTTTGTTACGGGGGGCGTTATGTCCGCGGTAGGAAAAGGCGTAGCAACTGCTAGTTTGGGAAAACTACTCCAATTCCGGGGATTCAAAATTTCTGTAGTTAAAATAGATCCCTACCTCAATGTTGATCCTGGAACGCTAAATCCAATAGAACATGGCGAATGTTTCATTACCGAAGATGTATGGGATTTTACTCCTGTTCATGGTTCAGATGAAAGATCTTATAAAATTTCTGAAATAGACCAAGACTTTGGAACTTATTCAAGATTTCTTGGCATTGAGATGCATCCTTCCCATAATATCACCTCTGGTCAAATTTATCTTTCAACAATTTTAAGCGAGAGAAAAGGTAAATTTTTAGGGAAGACAGTTCAATTAATTCCTCACGTAACAAACATAATTAAAGAAAGGTTAATGGAGATATCCAAAAGTGAAAACTTGGATGTCTTATTAATCGAATGTGGAGGAACAGTAGGTGATTTAGAATCCAGCATTTTTCTAGAAGCTTTTCGTCAAATCAAATTGGAATATCCCCATCGAACAGCTCTCGTTCATGTTACACTTGTTCCTTATTCTCGCGCAGTTGGCCAACAAAAATCCAAACCAACTCAACATTCTGTTAAAATGCTTCAAAGTATGGGATTGCAACCTGATATAATTATAGGTAGAAGTGAAAAACCTCTCACAAACGATATTATATCAAAAATATCCCTATATTCGAATGTCCCAGATGCCGCAGTAATTTCAAACCCGGATTTGGATATCGTATACGAACTACCTATTGTATTTGAAGAACAAGGATTAGGAGATGTTCTCTGCGAATTAATAGATTTAAAAGCTAAGTTGGTATCCTTTAGTGAGGTCAATAATTATTCGGAATGGCTGAAAATGGTAGAGATGTATAAAAGTGCTGATAAATCTATTAAAATAGCTATGCCTGGAAAATATTTCAACATCTCTGATTCATATATTTCCATAAACGACGCCTTAGAGCACGCTGCAGCCCATCAAGGCTATAAGACGGAATTGAAAATGATAAATATAACCGAAGAAACTGACATCAAAGAAGAATTGAAAGATTGCGATGGAATTTTATTAACTCCTGGGTTTGGAGAACGAGCAGTGGAAGGTATGATACAATCTGCTGAATATGCAATGGAGACAAAGGTTCCATTTCTTGGCATCTGCTTTGGGGCCCAACTCTTCTTTGCGGCATTTTGCAGAAAATATTTAGGATTAAAAGGTGCTAACTCATCGGAAATTAATCCTGATACACCATACCCCGTAGTAGACCTTTTGAAAAGCCAAGAAGAGGTTACTGAAAAAGGTGGAACTATGCGTTTAGGTGCTCATAAAATATTTATAAATGAAGATACAAAACTTTACGAAGCCTATAAACAAAAAGAAGTTTTCGAGAGATTTAGGCATAGGTATCATATTCAAGAGCAATTTATAGACGATAAAGCAAAAGAAAATGGGCTTGTTATTTCTAGTAGAGACGAAACTGGTGAAATAATTAATAGCATTGAGTTAGATAGAGAGGACCATTGGATGGTCGGAACGCAGTTTCATCCAGAGTTCAAATCTAGGCCCTATGCTCCTTCAAAAGTTTATTACAATTTTATAAACGAATGTGTCAAGCATAAAAATAAAAGAAACTAAAATTAGTCGCGAATAGTTAAAACCGTTAAATCTTCCAAATTTTTCATAACTCTTGATTCAGTTTGCTATAAGCTATATACTCATTCACCGTTAATTCTACTTGCCCAGAATCGGTAGGAAGTACACCTCTTCCTTTTAAAACTAAGAAGAGAACTGGATGAGATCCATGATGAGGTTCGACTTCTAAACCTTTTTTTAAAGAAATTCGCATTACCTTAAACTTCTTTGAGATGTAAATAGAATCTTTAGAAGGGGTGGTTAAACTGAAAGTCTGATTTTCAAATATATTTTTGGTTGTATAATCATCACTTTTAAGATTTAATGTTAATAATTCTCTATGTATACCCGATTTTAAAATTATTTCTTCAGAATTATAAAACATTGGAAAAAAATAGTAGGGGTACAATTACGAGTCAATTTCAAGAATCTTTTTGACTAATTTTTTCTTCTCTTTTAGATTTGCTTGACGAGAGATCATGATTCTTTGAGCCTGAGGAGATCCAGCTCCGTGCATAGATTCTGTTCTATAGCTCACAGAGGCAACTCCCATAGTGAGATTTTCAATAAAGCGAAGTACTTTGTATCGATCTTCAGCGCACATTCCTTCACATGTTGTTAAATATTTCTCGATTAAAGGACCTATTTCCTCTGACTTGAGATCTGCCTCAGAGGGCATAGTACATATCATCCCACCTGCAAGGTCTTCAGCAAGTCGTCCTATTTCATAAGGAAAGCGGGTAACATTTTGCTTACAAACATTTGCTAATAGCATATCCATTTCATAATTTCCTGCATCTCGTTGGAAACCTAAAGAACTACATGCAATACCGCAACTATAGAGTGTTTCATTTAAATGTGTCATTTCCACGAGCTTATCCTTAATATGAGAGGCATTTTCAGTACCGTTGTATTCTGAAACCAGAGCTGCAGCACCTATAAGCACATCTCCAACTCCCACCTTGCAACCTCCATAAGATTGTCGATGATATCCGGCAAATCGATTCACCAGTTCTCCAGAATATTCAATCTCTCCTTTCATAAAGATATTGTCCTCCGGGATAAACACATCATCGAAGACAACAAATACTTCTTGGCCTCCATATTTAAAATTCCCGATATCTAATTTTCCTTCCTCTATCTTTCTAGTATCACAAGATTGTCTTCCATAGATCATTGTAATTCCTTTTGCATTGGTATCAATCCCAAAACTCACGGCATATGGCTCTTCTCCTTCTCTTAATCTAAGTGTAGGCATGACAATCGCTCGGTGCGAATTGAGGAATCCCGTTTGGTGGACTTTAGCACCCCTTACGATTATTCCTTCATCATTTTCTTCAATAATATGTAAATAAGAATCAGGATCTGGCTGATCTTTTGGGCGTTTGCTTCTATCGCCTTTTGTATCTGTCATTGCACCATCTACCATGAGATCTTGATTTTGCACTTCAGTCCAATATTTTTTAAAGCGATCGTGATAATTAGTATTATTTTTTTTATCCATTTCATAGGTGACACTATAAAGCGCATTCGCGGTATCAAATCCTACGCAGCGCATAAAACAACACGACGTCTGTTGCCCCAGTAATCTTTGCATTTGAACCTTCTTTATTAAGTCTTCAGTAGATTGATGAATATGAGTGAAGCGATTAATTATTTCTCCTGTTAAGTGAGATTTTGTTGTCATCAAATCCTTATATTCGTCCATCTGAGCTAATTCGTAAATTTTCATAACTGTGTTTATCGATGGTTTAATGATTGGATGATTCCAAAATTCTTCTACTTTTTCACCGAACATATACAAATTAACTGGTCGTTGAATGCTTTTTAAATACTCTTCTGGGGTTTTTAATGTCATAATTATTACTACTCCTTATTTTTCATATAATTAGATATATTTCTCTTAGTTTTTAAAAATTGGTCTAATATTTGTAAACTCTTTTAACCTTTCTTTTTAATTTCTTCCTCGAATTTCGTTATTTTACTTTAGTAAATTAAAATTCTTATCTAACTTATTTTTTTAATGATAAATCTAACTCTAAATTACAACATTAAAAGTAAATGATATGAATTCAATTTCTAAAAATAGGGAATTACATGGAAAGCGGTTAATCGGATACGCATCTGCAAATTTCGGTATTTCCTTAGTCAATATATTTACTGGTACGTTTGTTTTCCAATTTTATGTATATACTATCAATCTTAGCTCCATTTTAGTATCTGCTGGTCTTACAATAAATTTCGTTTTAATAGCAGTATTTTCAATTATATCAGGAGTAATCGCAGATAATAAAAAACCCGGTAAGAGGGGAAAAAGAAAATATTTCTTGATCATTGGACTTCCTATTTGGCTTTTGGCAAATATTTTTCTTTGGCTCCCTCCTTGGTATTGTCCCCCTTCAAACTCATTTTTTCTTCCTACAGCGCTTTATTTTTGGTCCATGATAAGTATTAAAGCAATTTTTGGAACTATAATATTCACTACGTACCTCTCTATGCTTCCAGAACAATCTCAAACATCCGAAAATAGAAAAAAAGTCGCCTCAATTAGAGTTATATTTTCTATTATTGCTTCAGTATTAGCTTTATTAATGCCGTTAGCTGTTCAAAGCTTATTGGAAGATCCTATAAACGCTAAATGGTGGACTAACTCGGGGGGTACTGTAATTGTGTTAATGCCTATAATTGGAATCAGTTTTGCGTTATTTGGATCAATAACTATAATTTTTACTTACTTCTCTGTTGATGAAAGTTTTCATAATCACTACGAGATGAAAAATGAGAAAAAGAAAATAAAAAATGCTTTCAAGGCAATATTTTATCCTTTAACTGATAGAAATTATAATAAGTTGTTATTAGTACAATTCTTTGTAAGAACTGCGGGAAAAATTCTGGGTATTCTAATTATACCGCTAATTACTTATGTTTTGTTATTCAGAAATAACGATTTTTACATCTATATAATAGTATCAATTACGGGTAAGCTAACATGGTATTTCTTCTGGAGATATTTCTTTAAAAATAAAACTCTTATTACTAAGTATGCTCTTTGTCTCTGGTGTGCGGGGATTGGATCCATCTTTATTATAATATTTATTATTCCTTTGACTAATTTTTTACTTACTGTAATTTTGTTTTTTTTAACAGAAGGGACCATTCTCGGTGCACTATACGCTTTTCCATTATTTTCCATTCCCTTGGGGGCAAACTTGGTTCATAATACAGCAAAAAATATTGATAGTGAATCTTCTGATAGAGCTTTATCATCTCTATCGGGGGCTTATTATGGAGCTTTAAATTTTATTAGTTCTATGGGACAAACCTGTGGATCACTCATAGTAGGTGCTATACTAATCGGCCCAAATGAAAAAAACCCAATTATAATAGTAATATTGTATTCTTCAATTGGAACATTTTATCTTATTAGTATTATATTCTTGAAAAAGATTAGCCCCTATAAAGAACCAATTGATGTTGATATTGATATATCCCTTACCATAGGCTGATTTTAGATTTAAATTTTGGTTCTTCCTGCTGGACAAACTTCAATACAAATGTTACACCAAAGAACCGTGTTTTCTGATAAATTTTTTAAATTTGTTATACAATAATTGCGACATAAATCTTTATCATACTTTCCTTCTTCTAGAGCACCAGCAGGACAAGATTCAATGCATATGTTACAATTTCTACAATATTCACTCTCATAAATAGGGGTGCCAAAAGATAATTCTGCTTCTGTCACCAATGACCTTAATCTTAATTGAGATCCATAAGCTTTTGTGATAAGTAGATTATTCTTTCCAATAGGGCCAATTCCAGCTAGAGCCGCAGCATCTTTTAAATAGAGTCCTGGCTCATAAGGGATAATTTTTGATTTGAAACCTTTTTTGGTTAAAAAATTCTTTATTCGATGACATTGATTTAGTAATATTAAATCAGCAAAATGATAACTTTTTTCTTTTACTTCGTCTCTATTCCACGCATCTAAACTAATATCATATAAATGAAATCCGATTACAATCACAGTTTTAGAAGTACTAAGATATGAATTAGGTCTATGTTCTTTATTAAATTCTTCAAAATTAGTAGTATCAGAAAACCCAACAATGTCTACGTTGATATTGTCACAATACTCAATAAGTTCCGTTGTAAGAATGTTAACCTGTTCCATCATCCTGATTTGTTATTTCTTTAGTTTCAACTCATTTGCCAATAAACTCTGGTTCTTTTTTATCGTTAATAGCAAACACTCCAATTTTAAAATCTTGCGTTTCTGCTGATTTAATTTGCATTTGTCGTTCGTTTTCAAGATGATCTACTAAGGGTTCGCTTAAAGCATCGAAAAATAGTTTTTTCGTACGCGCATATGTTAGCGTTGGGCCACTAGCTAGTTTAGAAGCCATCTCATTAGCTCGTTCTGCTAATCTTTCCGAATCAACAACTTCATTTACAAGTCCTAACTTAACCATATCCTCTGCTGTATAAGTTTCCCCAAAAAACGCCATCTCAGTTGCTTGTTGCCATGTTAACTGGCGGCTAAGCAAAATGGTTCCCGCAAATCCAGGAATTAGCGCAAGCTTACTAAACGACTGTCTAAATTTCGCTTTATTTGATGCTATGACTAAATCACAAGAGAGTGCAAGATTCATTCCTGCTCCTACAGCCCATCCATTAACAACCCCTATTACAGGTTTTGGATATTGACGCAATATTAGCGCGATCTTATATAGATTCTTTAATAAGTTATCCATGACCTCTCCTGGTTTTCCTTCTTCAATACTTTCCTTGAATGTTTTAATGTCTCCTCCTGCTGAAAACGCTTTACCAGAACCTGTGATCGTCAGACATCTTACATCTTCATTATTCCGGAGTTGGTCCAAAACCACAAGCAACTCTTTAGCCATTTCTTGATTTAAGGGATTATAATTTTCAGCATCATTTAGAACAATTTTGGCAACAGAACCTTTTATTTCTAGCTTTACTTTCCTTTCCATCGATTATACACCTATTTACCCCACATTCTAATCATTTCTCTTGTGATGATATATCTCATTATTTCCGATGTACCTGCTGAAATTTGCCCGATTTTAGCATCTCTATAATAACGCTCTAAAGGATATTCTTCTGAATATCCTAAACCACCAACAATTTGAATTGCTTCTTGTGAGATTCGTACAGTAGCATCAGCTAATCTAGTTTTCACAGCTGCAACTGTTGCTCTACAGTAATGACCATCATCAAGCATTCTCGCAATTTGTGCCATAGCAATTCTATTTAATTCAATATCCATATACATTTCTGCAAGTTTAAAACTGTTTGCTTCAAAATTATACAATGTTTTTTTGAATTGTTCCCTTTTATGTGCATAACGGTAGGCAATTTCAAATGCACTTCTTGCTAAACCAACATATTGAGATGCTGTAAATGTACGTTCACCATCTAATCCATAAAGTAACACTTCAAGCCCTTCATTTTCTCTGTGAAGCACATTTTCAATGGGAACTTTACAATCTTTAAATTGTAAATGGGAATTTGGCATTCCTCGCCTTCCCATGTGTTTATAATCCTTTAATACTTCGAAGCCAGGTGTATCTGTCTCAAAGATAAATGCAGTCATTCCTTTGTGTGCTTTTACCTGATCGTTGGTTATTGCATATAAACATATATAATCTGCTACGCTTCCATTTGTTATGAAGCATTTTTCTCCATTTAGTATGTAGTGTTTACCATCCCGGATTGCTCTTAATTTCATTCCACCAATTGCATCGGAACCACCTGTTGGTTCAGTAATTCCAATCGCTCCGATTTTGGTTCCATTTCCTACTCCTGATAAGTATTTCTTTTTTTGTTCAGGGGTGCCAAATTCGATTATTGGCCCTGCAAAAAGGCATGATGAAGCTCCAAAGATACCTGCTATAGCATAATTAAAAGCAGTTAATTCTTCTCCTAAAATTGTGCGATAAAGAACGCCCTTACCTTGACCACCTGCTTCCTTTGGAATGATAATATCAAGATAAGGCATTTTTTTTAATATTTCTACTGCCAATTGCTTATCTCGATTTCTATCTATCTCTTCTGCAACCGGACCGATGTATTTTTCACACCATTTACGAAATTCCATTCTAAAATCGTTTTCTTCTTTCGAATAATAATGTAACCTATTCGGCATACAAGAATATCCGAACTTTAAATCCAGATCTTCAAAATTTATGTGTCCCGTCATGATTAACTAATTACCTATTTTTCTTTACTTTTTAATTTCTCTTTCTCTCGAATTAAATTTACTTTAGTAAAATTGTTAATCATATTAAAATCGATTCTTTTAAGTAAAAATCAAAATCTTTATTAAAGTGGAGATTGGAACATCTTATCTAAAAATAATTCTGGTTTAATCTTGCTAAAATCTTTCCACCATAGATTTTTATTCTTGAAATCGTCATTAAACTTTTTCGATTCAATGATGCTGATGATTTTTTTTTCAATCAAGGTTGAGGGATTTAAGAGAATTTTTTCATTTTCTTCTAAATATTGTAAATTCAGTAACATACATTCTTGCAAATCATCATAGAACAAGAGAGGGATGTATTTTTTTACATCTATTTCTACTTCATTTTTAGCAGTAGTAACTTTTGGCCAATTACTACTGGAATAATTAATTATTTCAATATCAACTAATTCGGGATGATATTGTTTTTCTGATACTTTTTTGAGTTTTTTATAATATGTCTGGTTTTTCACCTTATACAATTTTACACTAGATTCCTTTCCATCTATTTCCGCTAAAATCCTGTTTTGTTCCATTCTTTTCTTACAAATATTTTCGATAATTTGGCAATATTGGATTGCCGCACTTATAAGATCATCCCCTTCAACATAGTTTCTAACCATTGTATGTAAATATGCTCTTAAGAACGAAGAGAAATCCTCTTCAAGTCTATTAAGATTACCATAAAGGAATCTCGTTTTTTCCCACCACGATATCACATTTTTTCTTGAAATAGATTTATACAAGGTTTCTGAAGAACGAATTTCAGAGAAGTAAATTACGTTTTTTATACCATTAAGAAGAAAATGATATGGGTTAATAACAGCGAGTTTATCTTCTGAAATCTGAAAGGAAATGGGTTCCCTTGGACGAATTAATATAGAAGAGTCACCATTAAATACACGATCGACCCGCATGGGAATTGGAACAACTGGATTTTTTTCGATTGTTTTTATGAGAGAAGATACATATGGACTAATATATCGAGATGTGTCAAAAGGAAAAATCTCAATATAAAAGAAAAACGGAGCAGCATCAGATTTGTAGGTTTTAAATTTTACTTGAGTTTTCTTAAACATTTATATCATACCATTCGTCTAAACACTTATTAAAATCCCAAAAAGAAACAATAAGAAAGCTAAGAAGATATCAAAAAGAATTCGAAATACTTTATCACCTGAAGTCTCTTTTAATGAAATATCATTTTTAGAATAAGATTTAATCATCTTAATTCCTATTTTTAAACTCTCTTGAACTCTTGAGTGCTGTAATAGAAGTATAATTAAACTAATTAATAATAATGGGGTGTAGATAAAAATTAGTAGTTGAATAAAATTTCCACCTTTCAAAAAAGCCCAGAAAAATATACTCGTTATAATAGAATCAATTGTTTTTGCAATTATCATTGGGAATAACCATTTTCTTCTAATTATTGTCAAAGATAATATAAGACCCACTATAAAAGATTTAATAAACCAAATAACGCCAATATAGAAACTTGCTGTTAATATAATCGGATTTAAAAAAAACTCTATAAACGTAAAGGAAAAGGTTGATATCATTACAGCTGATATCTTGTTAAAATATTCGCTCCCTCTTTTTGTTATAAAACCTCTGAATATAGATTCTTCCGAAATTGATATACTTAATTGAATTATTATTGAGAAAATCATGAATTGCGAAATATCGTTAAGTAACAAATACGAGTTCTCTCTTCTGAATGCTAATGAAGCAGCACGAAAGGTTATAGTTTGAGGTAAAAAATATGAGAATAAAAACTCAAGTGGGATTAAAATTAGGAAAAACAATAATAAACTATAAAGTAGTTGATAGAGGTAATTTTTCTTCGACATTTTATAGAGCTTTAGATAACCAATATGAGGTGCGATATCTTTTTTAGTTGGTTGTGAATTTTTTTTTTTATATTTATTAGAAACGAATAGAAATAAGAAGATTACTAAAAATATCGCTAAAGCTCTAATTAGGTAAAATAACATTCCGAATAACGCGGAAGTTTGATTTACTAAGAGGGGTAATATTGTCCATTCTAGGATTAAAAATACGAATGTTACTAAGAATATCGGAACGACTTCATAAAATAGAAATCTAAATCGCTTTGAAGCCATTTCTCTTCGATTATAAGATATTAATCTACCCATAATTGTCCATCATTTCTTGAACTTAAATTAAAATAAACAAATGAATATTCCTTAAGAATATTTAATAACTTAAGAATTTCTCCGTTTAGGTGTTTATCTCTAATTTTAAATGATTTTACTATCCTTTGAAGAATTTGGGTCCTCAATTTTTAGTATAGAAATCTCGATATTCTATTCTTAAGACTTTTTTATCAAGTTTTCCTACACTCGTTCTAGGGATTTTATCAACAAATAGTATATCTTCAGGTAACTGCCATTTTGCAAAAGATTTTGAAAGATGTTCACGGATTTCTTCTTTGGTAGTGGATTTATATTCTTCACGTAATACTATCAAAACTAACGGTCGTTCATCCCATTTAGGGTGTGATATTCCAATTACAGCAGCTTCAATAATACTAGGGTGCGACATTAATGAGTTCTCCATATCTATTGAACTAATCCACTCGCCACCACTTTTGATTACATCCTTTATTCTATCGGTTATCTTAAGGTAACCTTCCAAATCAAGACATCCTGCGTCACCTGTCTTAAAATAGCCCCTTTCTGTGAAACTATCTTTAGTTTGAGGAGCATTGTAATAACTCTCAGTAACCCAAGGACCTTTTACTAGAATCTCTCCAGAGGATATCCCATCGTGAGGGAGTTCTATTCCGTTTTTATCTACAATCTTAATATCTAATCCTGAAACAATAATACCTTGCTTTTTCTTCAGATTCCAAAGTTCTTCTTCAGATAACTCTTTTTCGAGCCAAGGTTTAAAAGTATTTAGTGTTGTAATTGCCATTAGCTCAGTAGAACCGTACGAATGAATTATTTCAGCATGTGTCTCGTCCCAAAAACCACGCATTAATGCAATAGGGGGTTCTGAACCTCCACAAATTAAACGAGCACCGGTTAGGTCTGGTTTTTCTTTCATTTTCCTAATTATTTCTAACATTGCCATGAATACTGCAGGAACGGCAGCAGACACAGTAACCCTTTCTTTAACAAAGATATTTGTGAGTTCTTCGAGATCGTTTAGATTCCAATTACCAGAAAAAATTAATTTTGCCCCGATATACGATGCGGCTAGAGGTTTAGACCATCCGAGGACATGGTACATTGGCACCAACTGAAATATTACATCATTAACGCTCATTGAAAAATGCGCTGCAAACATTATCGCTTGTAAATATACATTTCTATGAGAATAATAAACTCCTTTAGGTTTTCCCGTAGTTCCAGTCGTATAACAAGCCGCATAAGCTGAATTTTCATCTAAATTCGGCCAATCGTAATTAGGTAATGCTTTTCTCAATAAATCTTCGTAAGAGTAAATAGGTTTGAGGGTTGTCTTTATTTCTTTTTGATCTTTTTCAGAAATAATTATGTAACCTATCAATTTTTCACAGAAAGGGACAACAGATTCAACTATCTGAATCAAATCTTCGTCTAAAATAATCCACTTTAGCCCTGAATGATTAATTACATACGCTAAATCTTGTGGAGCAAGTTTTAAGTTCAGAGTCACCATTACAGCACCTATACCAGGTAAGCCAAAATATATCTCAAAATGTTGATAAGTATTCCACACTATGACACCTACCCTATCACCAACTTTGATTCCGATTGATTCTAATGAATTTGCAAGTTTTTGCATTCTCTTATAAGCATCCGAATAAGTATATCGAAATAATTTCCCTTCGGGGTTCCTACTCACTATTTCCTGCCTTCTATAATTCCTAATGGCATGCTTCATAAGATTTATAACATTAAGTTGATAATTATTCTCTAAATCTGCCTGAAATCCCTTTACAATTTTCATTAAGAACCCTCTTTTTTTTTGGAATAAAATAATAATTTGAAATTAGAGCTTTATGCTTTAGATTTTGCTTTATTTGAATTTATTTCATGTATTATCCTAATCCTCAGTAGGAGGCGTAAAACCTACAGGGGGGTTAATACACCAAATATAATGATCTTCTTCTATTTTTATCTTATGTGGTAAATCCACTTCACATTCTGCGGTACGAACGTCAGAAACACATCTTGGGTTAAATGTACACCCTGGGGGAGGGTCAATCGGACTTGGAACCTCTCCTGAAATAACAAAACTAATTTCTTGATTTTCTGGATCAATTTCAGATCGTGATGCTAAAAGGGCTTGAGTGTAAGGATGGGTTGGATTAAAAAATATCTGCTCGGTTAAACCAAGTTCTACAATTTTCCCTAAATACATAACTCCGATACGATCAGCAATGTGATTTACAACAGCAAGATTATGAGTGATGAATAAAAATCCGTAACCGTATGTTTCTTGTAAATCTTTAAGAAGGTTGAGGATTTGGGCTTGTACAGACACATCAAGAGCAGATGTAGGCTCGTCCAAAATGATTAACTCAGGGTTACATGCTAATGCTCGAGCAATGATAATTCTCTGTTTTTGTCCACCAGAAAACTCGTGTGGATACCGATCCATATGTTCCCGCTTTAACGAGACCTGCTCTAATAATTTCAGAACATGTTTTCTGATTTGGTTCTTATCAGTGATACCCATTATATTTTTTAAAGGTTCTGCGATAATATCTACGACTTTAAATCGAGGGTTCAGGGATGCATCAGGATCTTGAAACACTATTTGTATCTTTTGTCTTAAATATCCTGAAAATTCATCTGGAATTGGCTCATTATGAAATATTATATCACCATCAGTTTTTTCTACTAAGCCCAAAATTGCATTAGCTATCGTGGTTTTACCACACCCACTTTCTCCTACTAAACCGAAAGTTTCTCCCGTCTTTATTTCGAATGACACACCATTAACTGCTTTTACGGCTCCTACTTCTCTTTTAAGCATCCCCGCCAGTAGAGGATAGTATACTTTAAGCTCTTTTACGGTTAATAAGTGTTCTCCTTTTTTGAAAACAACTAAATCTCTCAATTCCCCGTACTTTATATTTGCGTATGCTATTTTTTTTAAAACTAAAGATGTTGCTATTGAAAATGTAAACGCTAGGATTAAGATGACACCGATATTGTCGTAAAACTCATGTATAAGTGTAGTGAATGCCATAACTATTGTAATGATTCCCGGTAATACGCTCAATAACAGTATTACGTTTATCCTTTCAACTAATTGAATTTTGTCACCCCAATTCACTAGAAAACTCATAATCGCTACAATAACGATAAAAGAAAAAACAAAAGTTAGTTTTGAACCCTCCAATATTTTAAGATCAATTAGAAATATTGCGATAATTAGAGGAATTTCAATCAGAATTATTTTAACAGCAAACAATATTATTTGGGTAATAATTGTTAAAATCAGCGTTTCTTTCAAATTAATCTTGAAGAAATTTTTAGCTATAATGCTTCCAACGAAAATGTTCAAAATAACTACAAGTAAATCGATGAAAATATTAATACCAAATAGTGGGTAAATAAATATTTCAAAAAACGAAATTATTATAAACCAAATAATGTTGATAAATATAGCATATTTGTAGGGATTATTCCATTGGCTCTTCTTTGCATACCTAGCCATAAAAAAAAATCCTATCAATAAAACTATAGACTCATAAAAAATGATAAAAGTTGATAAACCGAGAAAGCTAATTTGTAAAATCATCATATTTTCCTATTAGGTTTTAATTTATTAGTTTTTCGTCACACCTTCTTCTTGAACTTTATTAATAGAAATCTCAGCTTTATCTTTGTAAGCTGGATCGTAAAGATAACATGCTACATAATAATTTGGTTCAACCTCTATGCTTTTTGGTTGCTCTAAATCGCAGGGTTCAAAGCAATACTTACATCGAGGGTGAAATCTGCAGCCTTTGGGGGGATAGATTAGATTAGGGACTAATCCTGTTATAATCTCAAGTCGGTGCCTTTTTTTGCCTACTACGGGCACGGAACTTATAAGTCCCTTGGTATAGGGATGGTAAGGCTTCGAAAATAATTTTTGAATCTTTCCATATTCAACGATAAATCCACTATACATAACAGCAACTCGATCACACATTTTTGAAATAATACTTAAATCGTGAGTGATAAATAGAATTGAAGTGTTGTATTTTTTTTTAAGATCTTTCATTAATTTTAGAATTTGGTTTTGAACAGTGACATCTAAAGCGGTTGTTGGTTCGTCTGCTATTAGAAGTTTAGGACTACAAGCTAAACCCATTGCAATCTGAATCCTCTGCCGCATTCCACCGCTTAATTCATGGGGGTATCTATCAATTATTTGCTCTGGAGCAGGAATATTTAATTCTCTTAAAAGGTTTTCGCTCCAATCTCTAGCTATACTATATATACTTTTTTCTGGCTGATTAATGGTTTCCATTAGTAATTCTTTTTCCATGTGAAGAAGATATACTTCAGCA
This sequence comes from Promethearchaeota archaeon, assembly GCA_013375495.1. The sequence goes on along the minus strand of JABXKC010000033.1, from coordinate 4,584 downwards.
ATCTGATCTCCTACTTTAAAAACGGGATTAATGGAATTAAGAGGATCTTGAAAAATCATAGTAATCTCTTTTCCTCGGTATTCAAGTATTTTTTCGGATTCCTGCAGTAGGTCTTTGCCTTTAAAGAAAACTTCTCCTTTCATGATTTTTCCAGGTGGACGAACTAATTGAAGAATTGATAAAGCAGTAACAGATTTTCCACAACCAGTTTCACCAACAAGACCTACTACCTCTCCTTCAAGGATTTTAAAAGAAACCCCCTCTACAGCACGAACAATTCCTTCTTCCGTATAAAAATAGGTAGTGAGATTTTTCACATTTAAAATTACTTTTTCGCCTTCTAGATATTCAGAATCGGCCGTCCTATCTATATCTATTCCATCCTGAATCTTCAACTTGCTTTTTTCATGCGCTTTAGGTAAAAATACCTTTTTTGTGAATAGATAAAAAACTAAAACATAAACACCACTAACCACCCCAATTAAGATCCGAATATCTTGTTCATATGGCCAAATCCCAAGTAATCTGGATAAATACATCTCAAAAATAATGAGTTGAATCGTCCACACTCCTAAAGAAGCAGCACTTCCAATTATTTGACTATTTCTAAGTACCTCCTTTGGAAGTCTGATATCAATCGAGAGAGTTCTATTTAGTATTGAAGTGAGAGCTCCAAGGATAAATACCATTATTATAGCCCAAATTAACCCTAAGTGGAATATATCTGCTTCTCTTAAGTCGAAAATTTGAATTTCAATCCCAAGCAGTCCAAAGGACGTATATACTATAGCCACAACCCATGTTAAAATTACAAATAGTACTAGCAACTTTTTGAATAGCTTACTCTTAGAAAGTGGTTTTTCTCCAATTTCGTGGTGATTTTTTATGGTTTCTTTAAGATTAGGTTCGATCTCTTTTGTAGAATTAAAACTTCCTCTCCCAAAAATGTGTTGGAAAGGGAAGAAAATTGTTGCCATTATAGCAAAATGTAATGGTTGGTTATTCAAAATTACAATAAATTCAAAATAATATCCTAAATTTTCAAGCGGGAGGCGTATTCCTAGTGATATTCCAAAAACTATGAGAACACTTATAACATTATTTTTCATATTCACTTTTTTCGGAATTTGATGCTCTTCCGAAAGCCAGTTATTCAATCTATTAACTATTAAAAACAAGAGTAAAGCCGCTATTATGTCCTCAATAAAAGCCATTACGATATTTGGTTGGTAAACTTGTAGTAGTATATTAAATCATCTCCTTATTTTCCTAACTATGTTTTTATACATCATTATATATGTAGACGTGGATCTAAAGCATCTCTCATTCCATCTCCTAATAGCATAAATCCTATGGTGGCAATCCCTATGAAAAATCCTGGCCAAACAGCGGCCATAAACGCAGTAAATTGATCTTGAGCCCAATTTATATCTGTTCCCCAATTGGCTACAGTCTGATCAACCAAACCAAGCCACGCTAAGCTTGCTATTCCTAGTATCGTTCGTGCAATACCCCCAAAAAAGCGAATTATCATTGGGGAGAGCGCATTTGGTACGATATGTTTAAACATTACTTTAAATTTTTTTGCTCCGCCAGTCTTAGCTGCCTTTACGTACACCATTTGTTTTACTTGGAGTACCGTTGATCTCATAAATCGGGTATAAAAGGGTATAAATAATAATCCATACAATGTAAGTGTAGTGAATAATTCAGTACCTAACATAGGGGCAATGACTATCACAAGAATCATCATTGGAAAAACAAACATTAAATCCACTACACGCATAATTATACTATCAACCAAACCTCCAAAATAGGCAGAAATTGTACCAAAAACAAGACCTCCCACTTGAGCTATTATTACAGGGACTAATGCCATTGACAGTGTCGTCCTAGCACCCCATATTATTCTCGCGAGAATATCGTATCCATATTTAGTTGTCCCTAATGGATGATCTGGAGAAGGTGGTTCGAAAGGAAGTACTCCTGAAGGATAATAGGGTAATGTAACTTCCTGTAACGGAATTGTTGTTAGCCAGGGTGCAAATACTCCAAGCACGACACAAAATAAAACCAATATAATTCCTATTATTGTTAAAGGTGTTAGAAATCGTCGAAATAGCCTCCTTTTTGATTTTATTTTTTCAATTTCATATTCTTGGGCTGTAATGTCAGGGTCTCGCCATCCAGGAATTAGTAGGAATTTTAGATATTTTTTGATCATTGCTTTACGGTTTAGCTTAACTTCTATATCTTTTATTTCAATCTTTTTTACATGTATCATAACATTCCCATTTTTTTGATGTTTAATTATAAGAAACTCTTGGATCTATAATTGTATACATCACATCTGTAAGGAGTGTACCAATAAGTATTATAATAGTTGAAAATACTAGTATCCCTTGTATCACAAAATAGTCACCCATGAATACAGAACGAACCATATAATATCCCAGACCAGTGTAGTTAAAACTAATTTCTATAAAAAGCGATCCAAGTAAAGCAGCAGTTGTATTTCCTATGATGAGAGTACTAGTTGGTAATAAAGAATTTCGAAGAGCGTGCTTGTTCAGGACTGTTTTTTCTTCAACACCTTTAGCACGAGCCGTTCGAATATAGTCTTGATCAATAACATCTAACATACTTGAACGCGTCTGTCTAGTAATTGGAGCCAAGGATACAAATACCATGCATATAACTGGGATAAATAGATGATTTATTGTATCCCATAAATGATGTTGATCATTATATAATATGGCATCAATTATTCTAAATCCCGTACCATATGAATACATATATAAAAAAGAAGTTGAGATTATAAGTAGAATTGAGCAAATTGCTATTAATGATCCCCCCCAAATTAAATATTTTGTCCGCTTAGACTTAATTTTTTTCTCCATAAGTGGCATAGCTTTCTTTTTTAATGAAACAGCTCCTTTATATACTAGAACAATACCAATGATCAGAAATACCAACATGGCTAAATAACTTAGCGTGAATAATGGGGGCGGCGGAACGATAGCTGCTGTTGTATAACCTAAGTACTGCGGCGAATTTGAGTACATAAGTGGTAGATTTATATCGTCATAAGTAACAATTCTAAGGTTGAAAAAAACCATTTGTAATACTTTTGCAATAAAAAATACTGGGAAACCTGCTCCAATAATCGCGACAAACCGTATAATTATATCCTTATTTTTATCTTTATGCTTTACGGATGTAACTCCAAGCTTGACAGCAATAATAGGTGCTATTATTATGGGGAGTAACACTAATTCGATTGTTTTAGGCCAAATCTTGACAATCATGTCCAATACAGGAGTTCCTTGCATAACTACATAAGAAACACCCCAATCGCCAGAGAAGAAATTTACCAAATATTTCCAAAGTTTAATATGTACTGGGTCTGTAAACCCCAATCTATCCAACTCTCTTTGGAGTGTAAGCTCATCCATTCCAATATTTAATAAACTCATACTAGGGTCTGCCATCATCATTTGAGATAACAAAAAAGTGACGATTAAAACAGCTAAAAGCATAGGAAACATAAATAAAATTCGTTTTATGATATATTTTATCATATTAGTTTGTTTTCGAGCCATTTTTCCATCCTTTCTATAGTTGCTTTTCTTAAACTAATTAATCCTATTAAATCTAGTTTTTTCTTCTACTTAGCAATTGTTTTACTTTCATACCACTAAAGGAACCAGTCATACTAATCAAAAACAAAATTAGAATATTTAAATACCCCTCTCCTCTACCAAATTGCAACAAAAAAGGTTCGAGTGAAAGACCAAACATAATCCAATAGAAAACGAAGCCCTCGATTATGATAGCAGGTATTAACCAGAGTGAAGCTTTAATCCCATACAAAGGGATATCTTCCTTATATGTTAATATAAAACTAATTAGAAATAATAGAAGAATTGGTAAAAAATAAGTTTGTAAAAAAGTTGTGTAAGGCCAGATAAGAAATCTTCTGTCAATTCTTGGATCTAAATATGAAATCCAATTTCCATAAGCGTCTATCATGATGATATTCGCAATTATTCCATAAAAACCGATCAAAACAACGATATATAAAAGAATAACACCACCTTGGCGACCCCAATTAATGGATATGTGTCCCTTGTTAATCTCTTTAGTAGAAATATTCCCACTTTCGACTACATTCTCTGTTTTCTTTCCCATTCTTCAATTTAAGTGTTTAATAATGAAAATGTTACCAAAAAAAGTTTACTTTACTTTTTAATAGTTTTGGAAGTAATTTTAAATTTTACGTGAGTAATTCACTACCTTCAAGATCTAAAGTTTATATAGATGAAAATTCAATGATACTTAAAAAAAATCTAATAAAAAAATTTGAATTTTATAAAACTAATAAAAAGAGAAAAAAAATGAAAAAAATTAACCAATATATTCTTATAGTGGTTATGCTTAGCGTTATGGGATTTCCTTTAATTCCTATGATTCCGACTGTAGTTGCCCAAACTGCTCTTATTGAATTTTCTACTGGTACTGGTGGTCAAGCTAAAGATTGGGATCCGATTTCAAATGGAGGTTCAAGTCCAGTACAAGATTATA
>JABXKC010000032.1:362-44628 GCA_013375495.1 Promethearchaeota archaeon | reverse complement strand
ATCCTGTTAAGTCAGGCAACGAACGAGATCCGCACCTTTATTTGCCACCAAGAAGTCACGACTTCGTTGGGAACACTAAAGGGACCGCCGTCGATAAGACGGAGGAAGGAGCGGGCAAAGGCAGGTCAGTATGCCCCGAAACCCCTGGGCTACACGCGGGCTGCAATGGTATGAACAATGGGCTGTGACTCCGAAAGGAGAAACCAATCCCGAAATCATATCTCAGTTGGAATTGTCGGCTGTAACCCGCCGACATGAACGCGGAATCCCTAGTAATCGTGTGTCATCATCGCACGGTGAATACGTCTCTGCTCCTTGCACACACCGCCCGTCGCTCCATCCGAGTGTGCTAAAAATGAGGTTTGGTCAATTTGGTCATATCGAGTTTCTAGTATGCGAGGAGGGAGAAGTCGTAACAAGGTAGCCGTAGGGGAACCTGCGGCTGGATCACCTCCTATTTTTAAAAACAACAATATCTCAATATCACTTTTTGGGTTCTTAATTAACTTTTACTCTTTTTTTCATTAGGGGCCTGTAGATCAGTAGCAGATCGCTTGACGTATTTAAAACTATTCGTTTAATACAAGATTTGCACTCAAGAGGTCACGGGTTCAATTCCCGTCAGGTCCATTTTATCATAAGTAAAATTAATAAAATTCAGAAATTTTTTTAATTATACTTTATATAATATGAATTAATATCATGAAGTTAGTAAGCTATTTTGTGTTGGTTATTCTATTTTTATTTCAAGTAGAATTGACTCCAGAGCAAGAAGTCTTTAATTTTGTCCTAGTTCTACTTGGAATTTTATTGTTAATTATTATTTTAGTATATGTGTTATTAACTTCAAGAGAAGAATAACTTACTATTTAGAAGTAATTATTTTAATAATGTCGTTATGTTTTAATTCGTAATTTTCTCCTAGTCTTTTCTTTGTTCTGGCATCAATACCAAAAATAAAGTGATCTGCTAAATCAGTATGGATTTTATCTCGAATAAAATTCCTCAACATAGTGCCTTGCTTGACTAAAAATGCATCTGGTAAAACATTATCATTATTATCTGAGAATTTATTAAGATCTGATACCGGATAAACACAAATTTGGTTTAGTATGTCAAAAACAGCGAAGGTTAGTGCGTTCTGAATGCCTGTTTCGCTAAATGTCACTAGAATTTTCTCACGAATGTTCTTTAGCATTTCTAATTCATTGTGGCCTAAGTTACTTTCGTTTAAAATAGTGAAATTATTAGATCCCGGCATATATTCAATTTTTTTTTCTTGGTGGTATTTTCTTAAGAAAAATTCTGCTAAAGCACTACAAGGAATAATTTCTCCTTCAATTTTATTCTTTAATTTTGTATAATTTTCCAAACCTATTTCCTTATCAATTTTATTGGCCAATATAAGTATAGGCTTTGATATCTCTCTTAATTTTGTAGAAAAGCTTAAAAGATCTTCGTCTGACCATAAAGAAGGATTTTTTTCCTCTAAATTCGAATTTTTAAGCGCTAATATGATTTGATTTTTATTAATTTTAATTCCTGAAAGCCGTTTATACAATTCTTCAATAAATATTTTCCTTTCTCTAGCATGGGATTTAATAAATTTAGTCCAATCTTCTCTTTCTAAAATTTGCTTAAACCAAAGGTTGATCTCGTTTTCAAGGAATACTACATCTTCGTAGGGATCATTTTCACCAACTTTTATCCTTTTTCCCGATTTATCAAGTGAACCACTGATGTCGACTATATGAATCAATAAATCTGCTTTACTTAAATCGTTAAGAAATCTATTTCCTAATCCTTTCCCTTTATGAGCATCCGGAACTAAACCAGCAACATCAAGTACATTTACAGGAATAAAACGATTGCCATTAAGACAGTAGGAATTTTTAGGATCGTCCTTAAGGTTCAAATCCTTACAAACACATTTTGTTTTTACATAAGCTATTCCTTTATTTGGTTCAATGGTTGTAAAAGGTAATTCACTCACTTTTGCATTTGTTAAACAAGCAGCATTTAAGAATGTCGATTTTCCAGCACTTGGCTTTCCAACTATTCCTATTAAAAAAGTCATTATTAGGTACAATTATGCTGATGTCTTAAAATTTATTTGTTTTTTTCTTGTTCGTTATATAATTTATTTATAAAAGCATTAAAATTATCGTAATCCTTCTTATTTGACGAATTATTCTTGTTTAAAAGGAGGAAATCCTCTCCTTCTTCATTGTCAGGTTCTAAAACATGGTTTTTTTTGTTTTTAGATGGATTTGAAGACACAGAATATTTAAGAATCGACTTTTTAATATCTGCGAAAGCCTTTTTGTTTATCTTCTTAGACTTGTATGGTATTTCTGTTTTTGAATCTAAAATTGTTTGACTATTCTCCAGAATTTCTTGATTTTTTCTGGTAATATCAGAAACAGTTATCGTATTTCTCTTAATGTAAGGCACTCCAAGTAGAAACGGTTCTTTAATTGAATTTACCCGTATAATGCAATAGCCTTCCTCCAACATAGACAAATAATTTTTTTTTTCAAGATTTAAATTTAAAAGTTCGCACATGATATCTTTTTCAATGTGGTTTTTAAAGGTTAAAACGACACCGTTGTTAGCTAATATTTCTTTACTGATATTTGGACGAGTTGCTATGGTTATTAAACATTCTCCAGTACCTCTTTGCAGGAGTGCAATGTCCTCTAAATAAGACGTAAGTTTTGTCTTTTTTGATATATCTTGTGGAGCAAAATATTGAGCATCTTCGATGATGGTTATGTGATTTATTCCCTCATAATTGTTAGCTCCTTTTGATAGATTTCGATCCCATAAATATTTCAATACCATATTCAAAAAGAAGAGCGCATCTTCTTTTTCGCCACCAAGACGAATAATTGAGCTTAAATCTAAAATAACCTTTTGGTTGAAAAGTTTAGAAATCGAAAGGGTTGAATCTGTATCAAAGATTGCTTTCATCGGTCCTATTGAAAATCTTCTAATTCGATTTTTAAGACTAATTAGCGTCTGTTTTAGCATAGGGATTTCATTTTTTTTTTTATCAAGGTAATCTTTACATTTTCGCTCAAAACCCTCCCAACTTTGCAAATCTTTATTCTCACAAACTATTGTTAGTATTTCGATTAAAACTCTTTCCATTTGAGGTGAATATTCTGCACTATCATCTAGGAATTGCCCGCTTTTTAAAATATCAAAAATTCTTTCGGCATGAATCTTCGGATTGGCATCTAAAGGATCGAAAATATTAATTGAAAAATTTTCTCCTGGCCAGAGTATTATTAAATCTTTTAATTTATCTTGTAAAAAATGGTATTCTCCCTTAAATTCTACTAAAAAGAACGGTTTTTCATGATATTTGGTAAAATTAATTAAGAAGTTTTGCATAAAATTACTTTTACCAGTTCCCGTTGACCCACAAATAAACATGTGCTTCTCAAGATCCTTAATTGAAAGAAAAAAACTGTATTTTTGTGAATCGCCTCTCATTATTCTTCCAATTCTGATTGAACCCTCTTTAGAAACTCTAAACGAAGGATTCTCTAAATTTATTTCCATTTGATCTCCTTTAAAAAGATTTAAGAAATAGAGGATTATAGCAAAACAGAGAAAAATTACAGATATATTAAAAATAAAAACTTCTACAATATAGGAATTAAACTTTTCTAAGACGTACTCCGCGTCTTTTAGTAGAAATAAGGGAATATCAATTAACAAAAAAATAAAGGTAATAAAAAAAAGGAGTAAAATGATATATTTTAATTTTGAGAAAGAATACCCTCTTCTTCTGTAGAAGTAGTATAATAAGTTAATTAGAAAACATAAAGCAGTTAAAAATAAAAACATATTAGCCATTTTAACTTCTTTAGATCAAAAAGTTATAAACTACACACTATTTAAAAGAATAGATTCTAAATACCTCCAAAACCTAAATGAATGTTGTGGTCAATCGTAAGTTTTATTATAGAAATATGTAAATTATGTAGATTGTTTTAAAGATTTGAATCGGTTTCAGATATCTATCAAATAATAGTTTTCTTTTCTCAATATTAATAATCAACCTAAGTTGGAAATAGTTAGAATAATACTTTAACGACCGGAACTACAATAAGAAAATAAAATCTTTTAATTTAAAACATGTTTTAAAAACAAATTCTTAAAGAAATTTTGTAAAAAAGCATTTTCGTAAACTTTTTTAATTTTATGACTTAGAGATCATTATATAAATAATAATTTTTACAAATTAAAAATTTAGGAATATGTGAAGTTAAAATGGCACAATTATCCGGTGTTCCAATCCTTATATTAAAAGAGGGTTCGGAGAGAAAACAAGGAAAAGATGCGCAAAGAAATAATATAGCTGCAGCTAAAGCTGTAGCAGAAGCGGTAAGAACAACATTAGGACCAAAAGGAATGGATAAAATGCTCGTTGATTCTTTAGGTGATGTTACTATAACGAATGACGGGGCAACAATCCTAGACACTATTGATGTTGAACATCCTGCAGCTAAAATGATTGTTGAAGTTGCTAAAACGCAAGACGATAAAGTTGGAGATGGAACCACTACTAGCGTAATTATAGCTGGAGAATTATTAAATCTCGCTCAGGAATTAATGGAACAATCAGTTCACCCCACAATAATCTTTAGAGGATATAGAAAAGCCTTAGTAAAATCTAAAGAAATATTGCATGAATTAGCTACTAACATAGATATAAACGATACCGACACGCTATTAAAGGTAGCAGAGACTTCTATGAACAGTAAATTAATAGCTGGTGTAAAAAATCATTTTGCTAACATTGCAGTTAACGCTGTAATTCAAATCAAGGAAAAACGCGGACAAAATACTCTGGTCGATCTAGATCAAATCCAAGTGATTAAAAAAGAGGGAAAGAGCTTATTAGATACAGATCTTATCAAAGGCATTATCGTAGATAAAGAGATTGTACATCCTATGATGCCAAAATCAGTTAAAAACGCAAAAATTGCGTTAATTAGCTCATCGCTTGAAGTAGAAAAGACAGAATTTGATGCAGAAATTAGAATACAAACCCCTGATCAGATCAACAAATTTATAGAAGAAGAATCGAATATGCTAAAATCTCGGGTCACAAAATTGAAAGAAATAGGAACCAATGTCGTTTTTTGTCAGAAAGGAGTTGACGATAAGGCTCAAAACTTTCTTGCTCAAGAAAATATTATCACAATTCGTAGAGTTAAACGATCTGATATGGAAAAACTTGCTCGTGCTACAAACGCAAAACTAATAAATAATCTCTTTGAAATAACAGAAGCCGACTTAGGTAAAGCAGGAAACGTAGAAGAAAAGAAAATAGGAGATGATAAGATGATTTTAGTATCAGAATGCGCTGATCCTAAGGCAGTGAGTATCCTAATAAGAGCAGGGATTGAACATGTAGTCGATGAAGCAGAAAGAATGTTTAATGATGCTTTATCTGTAGTGAAAGCAGCAATTGAGATGCCCTATGTCTTACCTGGGGGTGGAGCTTCCGAAATCGAACTAGCTAAGCGATTGAGAGCTTATGCTAGCTCAATTGGAGGGAGAGAACAATTAGCAATTGAAATCTACGCTAACGCTCTAGAAATAATTCCCAAAACTTTAGTTGAAAACGCTGGTTATAATCCTGTTGATTTAATCGTAGAATTACGATCAAAACATGAAGCGGGCAATGGAAATTCATTTGGTATCAATATAGATTCTGGTAAACCTGATGATATGGAAAATTTGGGTATCATTGAACCGTTAATGGTATTATCTCAAGCAATTCAATCTGCTACAGAAGTAGCTTCAATGATTTTAAAGATTGACGATGTAATCGCTGCTTCAGGTCTTTCTAAAGGTCCTGAGTAATAAAACATTCTTATTTTTTTTATATTTCTTTTTTTTAATAAACGAATATTCTACTCTGCTAAAAATTATTTAAGGTTTTAAATTCAGAACCCCAAGAAAATTTAGAGAGAATTAAATCACCACATGCATTAAAGTTAGTGATATAAAGCGCGGCTGCTAATGCCTCTACAGAACTTAATTTTTCCCATTTACCATAGTTTACAGGATTGGCTGCAATAAGAGGCGGAAGCGCTCTACTGTTTTTAAAATTGAAGTTTTTTAAGTTAAAAATTTTTTTCCAAGAACAATCGACAACAATCAGCCCATATCTTATGATATCCTCTCGATCAGCAACATTTAACTCTTTATTAGAAAATGGATTCAAAATAATAGCCTTAAGATTCCTTCCTTTAATTTTAGATTCTATCTTTAGCAAGTTTAGCCTCGCTAATTTTAAAGCTGTGCATTTCTTCCTGTCACATTCATTAAAATGGAGACAATATAGTTTCGGAACAGAAGTTTCTAATTTGGAATTAATCATATTTAAAACTAGTTAAAACATTTACAGACTTAATAAAATTCTCAGTAATTCTTTCAGTTCCTATTATTTTCATTATTGAAAATATGATATTTCTCGATTCGCACATTATTGGAATTCCACCGTATGCTAAAGTAAAAAGTCCAACAAAAGAGATATCCTCTGCATTTAAAGTTCCCTCTACTTCAGAGAATTTAAGTTTTCCAGAAGGACTTGTAATGATTCCAAAGAAATTTTCGGGATCTTGACCAGAAATAGCGATATAACACAGTAAATCTCCGATTGAGCTCCCTTCAGATTCTTCCTTCATTTTTTGAAAAGCAACATTAGCACTCGCAGAAAACGCCTCTACTGAAATTTGTAGCTTTTGACCACTGACTTCCCTTGCATCCAATGTTAATCCTGTTGGGCTTACAAGGCTATATCTTATAAATATAGGATTCTGAATTGAATCTAATACATAGCTTATAGCTGGTAGTTGGTTAGTAGAATCAAACTTTTCAGGAGAATATGATATAAAAGGCACCTCAGATCCCATGCCAAAAAGATATACTGCACTTCGTACTTTGTTTGAGAAATTTTCAAAGTCCTTCTCTGTTTCATTATTATTTCCAAAAAACTCTCCAAGTTTTTGCTTTATATAATACATAGAGCTCGCTAAGTTATCTGCGTCTAAAGGCCATTCTTTCCTATAGTCGTGAACTATAGTTAAAAGGGTTTCATTTATCCTAATCGTTATTAAGCATACTTTGTCAAAAAATGTAAAAGAAATAACTTGATCCTTAATCTCTAGATCTTCCCAACTTTCTTCGCTTGCTGAAAACGCTGCTGAAGCTAAACTTGTAATTTGGTTAGGATTAATCTCAATCTCGCTTTTTCTTCCGATTTTTGCAATAGAAAGTCCATTTAGATCACACAATATCACCAAAATTGTACCTTGAGATGCTCTTAAGATTGATGTTAAGTACTTTATTAAAGAATCTCTCACACTCATAAGAAGACCATACCTTTTCTATCTTTGTTATTAATTCTTTCTGCTTTAATAACAATAATATTAATTCTTAAATATTTCTCATTTTTAATTTTATCCATCAATCAATTCTCAAACAAAATACCCAAATGAACTAAAAAATTTATTTAGTTTTTCCCACTTTAAATACTAAAACAATTACTATATTTTTTATTTTAAAGCGGGAATTGCCAAGTCTGGTCTACGGCGCTGGACTTAGAATCCAGTCTCAGAGGAGTTCGGGGGTTCAAATCCCTCTTCCCGCATTCATATTACGATAACAAACATAGTATCTTTTTACTAAGCCAATTATTTTTAGTTCTATATTAAAAAAATTTAAAATCAAGCCTTAATTACAAAATTATATTTAGAATCGTTTCTGTCCAATTCTAATAATACAACGGATAAATAAAAATCAAAATACTATAAAAAAAAAAGCTCCCGTAGTGTAGTCCGGCCAATCTTTCTTATTAACTAAAGAAAGGGCTTGGCATGCTAGGCTTTCACCCTGGTGACCCGGGTTCGAATCCCGGCGGGAGCATAAAGCAAAGAATACTGTTATTGAAATAAGCCTCCATAGCTCAGTTAGGTAGAGCACCCGGCTGTTAACCGGGCGGTCGCATGTTCGAGCCATGCTGGGGGCGTTTTATTTTTATTTATAACTATTAATTTTACTTCTACCCTTTATCCAAGAAGCTTAGTTATCTCATAAATACCATTAACAGGATTGTTTTTATTTAAATTTATAAAAACCATAACTGATTGAACACAATATACTAAAAAACGCACTAAATATGAGTTATAAGCTAAATTAAGATTGGTTTGCATAAAATATTAGCCACTTAGCCATGGCTTGAAAAGATTCGTTTACATTTATATTCTCTTTTGATGAAGTGAAAACGCATTGATTGCATTTAGCTTTTAGAGCGTATTCATTTGCGATTTCGAAATCGACTTCGTGGTTTTTGAGGTCCCACTTCATCCCCATGAGGATAATTGGTATAAAACCCGCTTTTTGGCGAATAATTTTTAGCCACACGGGAATGTCTCTGAATGTATCGTAATCTGTTATATCAAAACAAATTAATCCTCCACTAGCGCCCTTGCAATAGTCTGGTAAAAGTTCTCTAAAGCGTTTTTCTCCTGCAAAATCCCATAATTGCATTTTTACAGATTCTCCGGTGTCAAGTACTTCAGATTTCGTGTGAAATCCTGCTCCTATCGTCATTTTATAGCCTTCTTCAAATTTTCCCGTGCAGTATCTGGTTACCATGGCGGTCTTTCCCACCCCGCCTGCTCCCGCTACAATCACTTTAAAAATCCATGAACTCATCATGTCTAATTTCATGAATGTTTTTTTTTAAATATAATAAATAAGAATTTGTTTTTATAATAATGCTAAACCAATTTACAATTTTTATAAAACTTAATATTTTTAAAATTATTTAAAACTAAAATAAAAAAAGGTTTTTATAAGATTTAGGTCTATTATTTTTTAGTATTGTATTTTTAAACGTTTTAATAATAAAGGTTGTGAAAAAAGAGTATTAAAGACGACGATATTTGTGCGATATGTAGTTTTCCAAAAGACCTATGTATATGCGATAGTTTAAGCGCAGATGAGCAACAAATTATTATTTCTAATGCCCGACGTAAATGGGGGCGTGTTGTTACCGTTATTACCTTCGAAGGAAATATTGATGCGAATTTAAAGGATATTCTTACGAAAGCAAAAAAGAAATGTGCTTCCGGAGGAACTGTGAGAGGAAACGAGATCGAACTTCAAGGTGAACACAAATTCAAACTAAAAAAATTTCTAATTGACTTAGGATTTCCTGAGGAAAACATTCTTCTTCAGGAACGAATGAGAAGGTACTAACAACTATACAGTAGAATAATAATCAAAACTTCATTTGCTTCTCTTTAAATATCGTAGTTTCAATAAAAAAAAAAATAGATTTCAATGAGCACGATATTCTATAAGGTAATTTTTAGAGGACTAAAAGGAGATTCATCTGAATCGTATTCACTAACTTTTAAAAATATAATTCAAGAGAAACCTATTAATATTCCCTCTCAATTTTTTTCTTCCTTAAAACTATTAAGTCAAAAACAAACAAGTGTAATAAACTTTCAAAATATTAGGGAAGTAGTAAAAATTGGCAATACGAATGGCAATTACGACTTCAATTATTATATTGTTGTTCTCTATACAAGTTTGACAGATGAAAAAAAGGAAGGATTTTTAGTTGGAAATGTAAAAAAACTTGGGGATATTCTAATTGGAATTTGGCCATTTAATCAAGAGAGTACTTCTATTTCTTCAGAATATTTTCTGAAGAAAATTCATCTCTTAACTGAAAGTAATAAGTTTAAAAATATCTGTGTAATTAAATCTTTAATCTAGCTGGTTTATTGGTTAAAAGATTTAAAAGAAATTTTCGTCATTCTTCTTTAAAAACTCTATCAGCTCTGATTCGTAAGGCATACCTGATCTCGCGCCTAATGTTTGAATTTTTAAAGAAGCTGCTGCATTAGCATATATACAAGATTTTTCTAAATCCCAACCTTTTATCCAATAAGCTAAAGAAAACGCACCGTTGAACGTATCTCCTGCCCCAGTAGTATCAATTATATGGTTTATATCATATGTAGGTATCCTTTTTTGAAAATCTTTAGTAGTTATTAATGCACCATTACTTCCTAGAGTAATAATTACAATAGGTATCCCTTTTTTCACTAAAATTTCAGCAGCTTTTTCAGGATTATTACTGTTTGTTATTGATTTTGCTCCTTCTTTATTTGGAAGTAAAACATCAGCTTTTAAAAGCACATTTTTTACATTATTCCATCCTCTTTGGGCAATTTGGGATTCTAAATCTATGCTGATTTTAACATTATTTCTTTTTGCAATTTCAATGGCTTTTTCGGTCACATTTTGATGAATAATCGTAGTGTGTAAGAGAATAGAATCTGCTATGTAGGATTCATTTAAATCGTTAAGTTCTATTTTAGTTGTATGCATGTGAGGAGATTGAATTATTGTCTTTTCTCCTTGAGTTACAAATATGAAATTAACTGGGGTTCTTTTATTCACTACTTTCTTAGTATATGTTGTATCTACACTTTCTTTGATAAAATCATCAATTAAAAGCTCACCATACAAATCGTCCCCAACTGCGCCTATAAATCCGCTTAAACCGCCTAATCTAGCAACTGCTACCAAATAATTTGCGGTAACGCCCCCGGGGAAATAATTCTCGCTTAACGCATCAATTTTTTCGTCGGGTTTTGGAAAATGTGGTATTTCAGTAACCCAGTCTAAAACAATTTCCCCTAATCCAACAATATCAACTTGTTTCATGGTTTCTAACTATATATTAAATTTTAATCTAATTTCAAGTTAAGATTTAGAAACCAAATAAAGTATAAAAAAGATACTAAAAGAAAGATAATTTTAACTTATAATTTCGTTGATTCTATTTTCTAATTCGTCTTCTACACTTATATCTCGAAAATCCGAAGCGGTTATCTCGTAAGAATCACTATAATCGCTAAATTTTACCCTTCCTTTAATCCTTATATCTCTTCCAACAATTTCTGACGAGAAGTTCTCTAATAATTTTTCGTAATCAGGAGTGTCTTTAACCTTAGCAATTAGATCAGCTTTACTACCCACTAACTTCTCTGCAGCTTCCCCTATAAAAGTAGCCCTAATTTTACCACTTTCATCCTCAATAATATGACTGATGATCATGGTCAGTTTGCTATCTCCTTTTTGGTCACAAGTACAGTTATCAACTTTTCTTCTACAATTAGTGCACGCTTCATAGAATCGAATATTTTTTAATTCACTTGAAATTAAACCTTTAATTTCAAAGAAACCAGATGATTGTATTGAATTTATTTCTGTAAAATTATTTGAAAAGGAACTTTGTTTCTCTTTAGGGGAAGTTTCAGCGATTTTTAAATTTGAAATCTTTAAATCGATTTTTTCAATACTAGTGTCAATTGATACAGTTCCTTCGTTTTTTTCCCAATAATTACTAAATCTTAAAACGATATTTTTTAACGAAATTCCTTCTCCATTCTTTAGAGTCTTCGATAGTTCCTCCGCTTTTTCCCGCCATGCTGTAACTCGTATGCTATCAGTATCGTCACTAACCGTAAAACTTAATAAAGATATTTCATCTCCTGATTTTGTCTTAACCTCTCTTAAGTCTTCTACTGCAGTAATGACTCCTTGAAATGAGGCATAATCCTTCTCCTGCTGTAATTTTTCGATCTTGTCAACAATTTTTTCTTCTATTTTCAATTCTTTATCTTTTTTAGTTATTTTTGTCCACGAAGTTGCGTGTACATCGATTCTGCCTTCAGCATAGTTACTTTTTCTGGGATTTAAGTTAGTCAGCGAAATATAATCACCAACTTCAACATTTTCGATTTTTTCGATATCTTCGTTCCAAAAAGTAATTCGTACTTTGTCCGTCGAATCTCTCAGTATTATCGTGCTTACCCTGCCATTTTGACCGTCTTTTCTAATGAAATCTTTTACGGGGAAACGATTCATTACCTTTCCCTCCGTCGATATAGATCCTAAATCCTCGTTAATATCTTGTATTTTTACCAATTGATCTTTGATTTTTGGGAATTTTTTGTAATCAACATCCTCAGGAGCTAGATTAATTTTGCTAAATCCTCCAACATGGATTTCTATTGCACCGTATCGGCCATTTTTTGCGGTACCATTAAGAATTTTAACAATTTCGTTTCTTTCAAAGCGTTCATCTTTAAAAATACTCACTTGGTTATCCCATAAAACGATTCTTATATCACCTGTATTATCATGCAATAAAAATGCTCCTACATATCCAGTTTCCCCATTACTTTTATTAAAACTATTAACATTATAAATATCCTTAATTCTACCAACAATTACGATATTTTTCATGTTTACTGTAATATCAGATATGTTTAATTCAACTTCGTTGAGCAATTCTTGATTCTCACTTGCAACATCGACTCCTAACTCTTTGGCAATCACAAATAAAGCTCCTTCTTCCGAGATTAGACCCTTCAGTTCTTCTTTTTTCTCTTCTACTAAAGTTTGAATCTCGTTTTTAGATAATCCAGTCTCTTCTATAATTTTCTTAATATAAGCTTCAGTTTTCATTTCTTTCACAATAAATATAGTTTTCTCTATTCAAAGATAAATTTAGAATTTATTCTTTAAAAATAAAATTATTTAATAATTAATTAATCAGTATTTTTAAAAAAAAAGAGTATTTCATATTGGTAATTTGTTAATACTATTTTAAAACTAAACTAATATTTTTGTCGTAAACATGAAAAAGTTTAAAATAATACCGGTAATTGATATCCTAAATTCTGAGGCAGTTCACGCTATAAAAGGTGAACGAGAGAAGTATAAACCATTAAAATCGGTATTAATAAAAAGTTCTGACCCATTAAAAATTGTAAAAAAAATAAAGCATGAATCCTTAATTAATGAAGTATATGTTGCGGATTTAGATGCTATACTTAGAAGAGAACCCAATTTTTCTTTATTAACTAATATTTTAAAAATTCCTGAAATTAAAGTTATGATTGATCCGGGTATTTTTTTAGCAAAAAACATACTAGAATACTCAACTTATGGTTTAGACTCACTAATTTTAGGATTAGAAACCATAAAAAATATGGAAGTTATTTCTGATTGTTTAGAAATTATGGGATCAAACAAAACAATTGTAAGCATAGATATGTACAAAGAAGTAATTCAGACTAATGTAAAAGAATTACAAAACCAGAGTCCGATTGAAGTTATAAAAAAAATTGAAGAGTTGGGGGTAAAAAAAATAATTTTACTTGATCTCTATAAAGTAGGTCAAAAAATAGGCGGAATTTCACCCCTTTATCTGAAAATTCGGGAAAAATTCAACGAACAAATTTTAGTAGGAGGGGGTATTAAGGATATTAGAGATATTGAGATGTATAAACATCACGACTTCTCGGGAGTCCTAGTGGGGACTGCGTTACATGATGGTACTATTGAAATCGAAAAATTAAGGAAGATTAATTTAAATTAATCAAGAAAAACCACGCCAGAACCTGAGACATTTAAGGATTTTTTACACACGGGACAAGCATGCTTCATTCTAACCCAATCTGTAAAGTGATCTTTGTGAGCTTTCGCTTCACAAATTGGACAACCCGCAACTTCATCGAAAATTTCAATATTCTTTCCACAAACAGCACATTTCGTTTTTGAAGCAGTAGATATCTTAATTGTCTCCTTTTTTATGTCAAGTGTAACATTATCAGTATTTTCAGCGGTTGGGTTAATCTGCTTTAATTCAGTTTTAGTATCAACACAAAAGATAGTTCCTTCACTATCGTCCTTCCGATTACCAATCCAAACTACTTTACCCTTGAAATAACTAGACCCTTCATTTTCTAACGAGAGGTTTAATCTTCGATCTTCCATTACAAACGTTTGAATTACTTTAGTATATTTTAACCCATCTAAATTTGAGGATATTTGTTTAATCACTTCAAATGGCTCTCTAAAGACCTCATTTGTTATGTCTACTTTTGTGATTTCTTTCGGGGACATAATAAATTCATAATTTTTTTGATATTTAATAATAATTATTTAATTTAAATTTTTATATCACATTGTTCTTTATATATTTTGATTATATTTCGTTTATCTTAAAACAAAAGAAATTTTATAGCTTGAAGGATAAACTATCTATTAATAAATGAACCTCTTGAATATTATGAATTAGTGTTTACCATTCATATATTATACAATTGATTATGCAAAAGAAAGTAAAATTGCTAGTGAGCCCTAAAACCTTGGAAGAAGCTAAGGTAGTAGTTAAACACGAAGAAGTTGATTTTATAGATTGTAAAAATCCCAGCGAGGGGTCTCTTGGAGCAAATTATCCTTGGATTATAAAACAAATGAAGAATTTAATTCAATTTAACAGCTCTCAACTATTAAGTGCAACGATTGGAGATTTTCCAAATTTACCGGGATCCGCTTCTTTAGCGGCTCTCGGTGCTGCAGTGGCGGGAGCAGATATTATAAAAATAGGACTTAAAGGGCCAACAACAGAAAATGAATGTATTTTTTTAATGAATAAAGTAGTAAAAGCAGTAAAAGATTATAACAAAAATATAAAAGTAGTAGCGGCAGGTTATGCCGATAAGATAAGGATGGAAAGTTCTCCTGATTTTTTATCGGTTCCTGTAATAGCAGCTAAATCAGGTGCGGACATTGTGATGCTCGATACTTATATTAAAGATGGGAAGGGGTTATTTGATTTTCTAACTGTTGAGCAATTAAAACTGTTTAGAGATAACGCAAAAGAATTTGATCTTGAAGTTGCGCTTGCTGGAAATCTAAGGAAAGAATCGCTTCCTAAAATAAAGGAAATCTGGCCAGATATAATTGGCGTTAGGAGCATGGTTTGTGAAGGTTACGATAGAAATAACGGAATGATTAAAGGACATCTCATAGAAGAACTAAAAATGGAGTTATATCGGTAAATTCCATTTAATAGAATTTCAAAAGATATCTCCAAAATTATCTTCTTTTTGGTTTATTTTAATAAGATTATTTTGGTTACAATGATAAATACATATTATGTATAGTAAAGAGTTAGGAATAATTGGAACTGGAAAAATTGGATCTGCTTTATTGAAAAGGCTGATTTCCACTAATACGATTGATAAAGACAAAATTATAGCGTATGATATAGACGAAGATAAACGAAATAATTTATCCGAGGAATATAAAGTTGAATACGCTGAAAACAACGAGGAATTGGCAAGATCCTCTAAATATATATTAATTGCCGTCATACCCCAAGTTATAGATAAAGTTTTAAAGGAAATTGAACCGATAATTACAAACGAACAAGTAATAATTTCTATTGCTGCGGGAGTTTCATTTAAACATATTAATAAAGTCATAAATCCTTCAGTAGGATTGATAAGAATAATGACAAATACGCCAGCACTTATAGGTGCTGCAGCAACAGCTATAGCTCATAATGAAAACATCAAAGATAATCAACTCGAGTTCGTTAAAGGAATATTTGGTGCTGTAGGGATGGTTGTCGAATTGGAAGAAAGACATTTGGATGCGGTAACCGGTTTGTCTGGGAGTGGTCCAGCATATATTTTTATTATAATTGAAGCTTTAGCCGATGGGGGAGTGAAAATGGGGTTGCCTAGAGCCACCGCTTTAAAACTAGCTGCTCAAACCCTTTTAGGTTCTGCAAAACTTCTTTTAGAAACGAATATACACCCCGCAGCATTGAAAGATATGGTAGCTACCCCGGGAGGAACGACTATAACTGCGATACACGAACTTGAGTCAGCAAAAATAAGAGCAACTCTAATCAGAGCAGTGGAAGCAGCTACATTAAAATCAAAATCATTGAATTCGGAAAAAACAAATAGTAATCAATCATAAATTAATCCATATTTGAAAAACTTGATATTTTTCCGAATCATAATTTAGTTTCTTTTCTTTATTCTATGAACTTTATAGTCTGTTCATTATTAATTGTTAACTCAAATGTTTTTATAAAAGGCTTATATGTATTTAAAATTTCAAAAACTTCCTTTTCTTTTTCTTTTTTACAAAAACTGTACACTGAACGGCCTAATTGATTCATACTTGCTCCTATAATATCCAATTTGCGTAAATCGTTTAATAATTCCCTTGTTTTTTCTAAATTCAAAACTTCCATTATGTTTGTATTTTCTACAAATTGGAAAGAAACTTTAAGAAAATTCTTGTAATTTGGTTCTAATAATAGTTTGTTCAAAGCAATCTTGCCAGCTCGCTTTATATCTGAACTTAATTTTTCGTCTGATATTATTGATTTGGTTTGTATCTTTCCGAAAGATCCACATATGACTACAAGATCGTTTGGACTTTTTAAACGGTCGTAGTTACAAGGATAACCTGGTTCCTTTAAAACACACAAACCTCCTCCTAATTGACCACAAACGGTACCTAATCCCGTTTTATTAACAACCTCAGCAATGTGAGCTATTTTTCCGCTTTCTAAATTGGTTAATTTTAGGTTCAACAGTTTATTCATTCCAAAAATCGTTCCTAGTGCTCCTGAGCCACTTGCTCCGTACCCACATCCAACAGGTAAATCAAAAAAGTGTTCGATTTTTATGTTAATGGGGTAATCAATTAGATTTTTAATATAATTGAATATGAAATATGTTGTTTCCGCTTTTTTGTCTAATTTTTCTTCGTTAATATATACCGTGCACTGACTTTCCTCTTTTTTTTCAAGTTTTTTATAGGAAAGAACCGTTTTTCCTACCCCACTTACGTTAAATCCAGCTCCCCGAGAACCAATTTTCTCCGGATTTTCAATTGGAATCTCATTTTCCTTATCTACAATTTCAAAAAAACCCGAAATGCGATGAGGAACTTCAACACTTATTTTATTCTTGCTACTTACCATATCCCGTAATTATTAACTTTTTTCAATTTAATTATATGTATAATTAAAAAATAAAAATCAATTATAGTTTATTATGACAAAGAATATTGTGATAAAGTTTGGGGGCTCTCTTCTCTTTTCTGATGGGGGCACATTGAATTATGAAAAAATCATTGAATTTTGCAATATTATAATAAGTAATAAAGAATTTGAATCAATCGTTATCATATGCGGAGGAGGGGAAATCGCTAGACAATACATTAAAGCAATAAGAGAATTTACCGAGAATGAAGTATTATGTGATTTAATAGGAATTGATATATCGCGTATAAATTCCCGATTAATTATAGCTGAAATGAAAGGGTTAGCTTATCCTCAAGTTCCAAAATCATTCGAAGAACTGTCGAGAGCTATTAGTTCAGATAAAATTGTAGTAATGGGAGGCCTTCAGCCAGGGCAATCAACTACATCAGTAGCTATAACAGTTGCAGAATATTTAAAAGCAGAGAAAATAGTTATTCTTACGGATGTTGACGGTATATACGATAAAGATCCAAATATTTATAAGGATGCGAAATTACTAGAAAAAATTTCGTATGATTCGTTACAAAAATTAATTATAGAATCATCAGTTGATACCCAAGCATTAGCTGGAGAGTATCGTATTTTTGACGCCGTTTCTTTACAAATTTTAAAAAGAAGTAGAATGAGTGCATTAGTAATGTCAGGAAAGAAATTAAATCAATTCCGTAAATTATGGAATAACGAAAAAGAGATTATCGGCACAATTATATCAAAATAGGATTTTAAATAATAAATTATTAAAATTTGCATTAATTTACTAACATAGTAAACAACTTCATAAATAAGAGAAAAAAGAATGTCTCAAGCTACTTGGAAAGATCAAATTAAGAAGAAGTGGGGACCGCACAGTCATTGCCCAATCTGTGGAAAAGCAATGCCGCCAGATAAGCAGTTTTGTAGTCAAAATTGTCGAGACAACTATCATGCAGGCCAAAAAAAGCAGAAGAAAAAAAGTAGAATTCAAATGATATTTATGGTTGGTATGATGGCTGTTTTATTCTTGTTTCTGTTTATTTTTTCACCCTAATATCAAAAAACTATTTATAATTTTATAAATTCAAATCAAAATACATAAAATAATAAATAATAAATTAGAGTCAAAATCTATCAGAATATTACGCAGGGATAACCAAGTTGGTCAACGGTGCCGGACTTTTGTGAGAAGAGTGCTCACAATACGGATTCAAGATCAATAGTAAACATTTCCGTTGATTAACGGAGTTTCTGATGAGATATCCGGTGAGATAGCTCTACGTGGGTTCGAGTCCCACTCCCTGTATTACCTGTTTTAGCATTTATGACTAAATAATTAAATATTGCCGTTTTTTGGTATGTCAATTAATATCTCATTTAAAAATAATATTAACGGTTTAGAAATCTCTTGATCATCGCTTATAGATTTTAAAAACAGCAATAATAATACAGGGGCGTTAAAAAAGGAAGATATCTTCTCAACAATAATATTGCTTAATATTTTTTGTTGAACTCCGAATAATTGATGAGTGGCCGCTGATACTTTCATACCTTCAATTGAAGGAGGAATTCCTAAGGTTACATTTCCTATACCCATAGTCTCTTGGTCGGAAATAAGTACAAGATAGCTTTTATGTAATGTAAAGATCGAAATATGAATCTTAATTTTATCTAACTGCTTTGATCTTTCGATAATAGCTTTCATTTTTCGAAATAATATGTAAAAACTTTTTAAATTAGGTCTATAATCTCAATTCTTTTATGGCTTCATTAACTCCATAATTCTCGTGAACGATTAAATAAAGCGCTTTCACAACTTTCCTAGGATTTTCGGATTGAAAAACATTTCTACCATAGGCGACTCCTGCACCACCAACATCAATTGATTGTTTCGTTATTTCTAAAAGATCTTTAATACCTGCCTTCACACCTCCCGCAATAATTACTGGGGCCATACACCCGTCAACAACTTCTTTGAAAGAATCGGGATCTCCTGTCCAATTGGTTTTTACGATATCTGCACCGAGTTCCGCGGCAACTCTTGCAGCAATTTTAACAACTTCAGCGTCGTGTTCGTCTTCGACATTTTCCCCTCTAGGATACATCATAGCTAAAAGGGGCATCCCGAATTCTCGACATTCTCGTGAAACCTTTCCTAAAATTTCCAACATTTCTGGATCTGTTTTTGTTCCAATGTTAATGTGTAAAGAGACGCCATCAGCACCTAACTTTACAGCTTCTAATACATCGTTGACTAATACCTTGTAATTTGATTCCGGACTTAACGAAGTTGAACCCGATAAGTGCAAAATCAAACCAATATCTGGACCATATCCTCTATGGGCATAAAGTGGAATCCCTATATGGCCTAAAACTGCATTTGCCCCTCCTAAAGCTATTTTGTTAACCATATCTCCTAAATTTCTGTCAATTCCTTTAATTGGCCCCTCAGTTAAACCGTGATCCATGGGAATTATGATTGTTCTTTTTGTTTCTCGATTGAAAATTCTCTCTAATCTAATTCTTTTACCTATATAACCAGAAATCGATTACTCACCTATAAAACAATGTCTTTATTATATAAATTAACTTTAAAATTATATAATATAGTATACAGCATAATTTTAATTCTTTTAAAAAATTATAGTCATCGATTTTTAATGCCTGAATCAAATGAGAGCTTTCCTCTTGATGAAAATAAAACAATGAAAAATTGTTATAATTGTGGTATTCAAATCATTGTTGTAAATCAGAAGGTTTGTCACAATTGCAATACAATTCTAAATCCGAATGATTTAAAGTGGAGAAACAGCTTTATTTCTTTTCTCTGCTTATTGTGCTTTATTCCTTTTCTTATAGCACTTATTTCTGTCTTATTTTTGAATATGTAGCGAAAAATTTAGATTTTATTAATATTACGATAAAATTTACTTAGGAGAAAAAACTACATCGGAAATTCGTTGCCTACGTATGTCAAAATCATGATCAAGATGAAGAGTAATACAATGTTGATCTTTTTTCTTGGAATTTTTGTGAACATAACTTACGGGTACAACTGGTAATTCAGATTTTAACACGAAAGCTCTAGGGATAGGTACAGCAATTATTTCTTTACATCGTTCACAATTGACTAAAACAACTTTATTTTTACTAGACTCGAGCTTCTTCATTTGCGTAACCAAGTCAGCAGAAAGTCCCGGGGAATTAATTGTTATTTTATCTTTTTGTTTAGGGGATTCGGGAACTAAAGGGATATCTAATTCTTCTTCAGTTGAGAGATACTCTTTTCCCTTCTTTTTAGACCCCGTCTTTGTCTTTACGCCTTTTGAATGCCCTTTACTTTTAACAGGAACTTGACTTTTAGACGAATTATTATCTGATAGAAGTTCATTATCTTTATTTTTTGAAACATCTTTGGTATTCTTGTCTGAATTCTCCAATACTCTCACTAAGGTTGGTAGTTTAACTCCATGTGAATATCTCTATTAATACTGAATAAAAACTTATGTTTTAACTAAGAATAAAATTATACCCCAAATATTTGCCTTAACTCGGCATATATTTTTGAAAGCTCCGAAATGATAGAAGTATTATTTTGTTGAAGATAATAATTGATGTATCCTGATAATCCCTCACTATCCTTTATCCATTCTAAGAAAGATTGGACCTCACCTTTTAATTGTGGGTCAATATTAACTCCAGCTGCAGTTGTTGGTCTGCCTGCGGCTCCTAATTGAGCGTTACCTTCCAAGTAACTTTTTTTTGAGCTTAGCTGTGAAAGCGCTCTCGCTGTATCCATCGTTGCTCCCATAGGTTCGCCGTCAGGTTCAAGATAAATAATTAACTTATGTTCTTCATCTTTAGCTCCAAGAATGTGGCCTTCACCTCTAATGGAAGTAGCTACTAATCTTTCCGAAGTACATTGAAGAACAGAGTATTTTACGCCGGAAATCATGATGAATTGAGCTGTCAGACTATTCCAGCTTGAGATGACTCTACTAATATCAGCACTAACGTCCCAATTATCTGTTGAGTAAAGAATAGTATCTCTTCCTTGAACTACAGCAGCAGCAATAATACTGGGATCTCTATGTAATAAATTGTTAACAACAGTGGCTGGATCAGTGGGCATTTTTATTTCCAATTTTTTAGATTTAATTGACCTAGTGTAAAAATAATAATAATAATAGTATAAATATAATTATAAAATTTGTATTAAAAATTTGTGGTTACATATTCATTCTTCTTTTGAGGTCTTTATGTTTATTCTCCCAAACTTGGGTTTATATTGAATTTTATCGCTTTCAGAGACCAGTTTATCCTTTTTGTTGAATTTATCTTTAAAAATTATTTTATCATTCGTAAATAAAAAATGCTCTAAATCGTCTTTTTTTAGTTCTTTGAAGTGATCTTGTAGTGATGATTCTTTTTTAAAAATCTTCCCACACACAGGACAATTAAAATATGGGTCTTCTAAAAGCCCTTTAGGTGGTTTGATTACAATTGGAAATTCTTTCCTCTTGTTTAATAACCCGCGATCTTTCCGACAATAATGCCTTTGTAATTTTCCATAGGGTGGATACTCAAAAAAAATTTTACTTCCGTGAGTACACTCCCAATATAGCACATCTGCACCACACTTTTTACAAGATGTCTGAAATGATCGCAGATAACAGTGTTTCCCGTGGCTTTTATAATTATGTCGCATTATATAATTAGAAAATTCCATCTTATTAAAAACTTTTGGTGAAATGTTGTACTCTAGTTTTTTTAATGTGTGTTTTATTAACTGATAAATCCATAAAACGCAAACATTTAAAAGTATGACTTTAATTATAGAAATTAAGGATTTGAAATATATGTGGGTATAAGTAATTGGATCTTTCAATGTCTCAAAATAATTTAAATTTATGCCCAGAATGTGGGAATACGAAATTAATATCTGACAATGCTCGTGGCGAAATTATATGCAATGTATGTGGTCTTGTTTTAACCCAAAAAATCATTGATTCTGGCCCAGAATGGAGAGCTTTTTCCTCAGAAGAAGCCAGTAAAAAAGTTAGAGTAGGAGCGCCTACAACTTTAACGCTACACGATAAAGGATTAAGTACAATGATTGGATGGAAAAATAAAGACGCATTTGGGAAAAGTATAAGCCCTAAAATGAAAGCTGAGGTATATCGCTTAAGGAAATGGCATGTAAGAACGAGAACCAATAAATCAATAGATCGAAATTTAGCCTATGCGATGAATGAATTAGATCGCTTTTCTTCGCAGCTTAACTTGTCAAGAGAATTAAAAGAATCAGCAGCTCATATTTATAGAAAAATGGCCCACAAAAATCTAATACGAGGAAGATCTATCGAAGCAATGCTTATAGCTTCAATTTATTTATCCTGTAGATTAAATAATATTCCTAAAACTCTTGATGATTTTATAGAATTTGCTCTCGTTGATAAAAAAAAGATTGCTCGCTGCTATAGGCTTATATTAAACGAATTAAAGATTAATATTCAAGTTTCCTCTCCAATAAATTTTATCCCAAGATTTTGCGCCGAACTGAACCTTTCAGGGAGAACTCAGAACCGAGCCGCGGAACTATTAAAGTTAGCTAAGAAATATCACATTACGGCCGGAAAAGCACCCACTGGTTTAGCGGGAGCTGCGTTATATGTAGCAGCAATACAGGAGGGAGAGCGTCGAACTCAAAAAGAAATTTCATTAGCGGCAGGAGTTACGGAAGCTACAATACGAAATAGGTATAAAGAAATAGTCAATCATTTGAGATTTGATTTAACATCATAAAATGCTTTTAGGAGTGATTCGCTTCTAAATAAAAAAAAATTATCGTACTTTTATTCTTTTTATTACATCTGGGCGTTTTTTATATAAGATGCGAAATCCACAGTGAGAACATTTAATTCCAGGTAGAGCGTTTAATTCTTTTTTAGAAACCTCTTTCCCACAGCTTTTTCTAGCACATACATAATTCATAATTTAAGAAATTAACCAAGATTAAAATATTTTTCGTAAATAAATTAGAAAGCTAATAGAATTGCAAAATAATAAGCAAAAAGTGAGGAAATTAATTGAAATTAAATATACAATGACTTTCTCTTATCCTCAGTATCAACAAATTCAAATGTGTTTAAATCTTTTTCGAGTTGGTCTCTTTTATTTTGAAGGTTTTTTGTAATATCATCAATATTTTCGAGGGAATATTTCTTTTTGATTGGTAGTGTAAATGACTTCTTAAGCATCTCCAAAAGAGTTATTGAGGCTTTTAAATCAGTGATATCCTCATTTACCATGGCAATATTATCTGTTTCCGCTAAAAGGACAATACCATCTAAATTGAATCTAGCCTTCGCTAATGTAGGGATTAAGCCATTAGCACCTATAATTACTCCCTTCTGGATTTTCTTACAGTTGTTTTTCGTTAAAAAATTTGCCAGTAATTCTCGATTAGTCGAACTTGCATAAATTTTGGGAACTTTTATATCTATCTTACGACTGTTAACTGGATACGCCCCTAATGCTATTATCAATTTTATTTTGCATTGATATATTATCTCTGTAAGAAAGTTTGAAATTCTATATATGCCTTTAGGAGTTAAGCTTTGCGCATCAGCTGTAATTAAAAAAATATCCCTCTTTTGATTGGGATCTTTCCAATATAATATCTCTGCTTTAGGAGCTGATAATAAACTATCATCAACTATAGCTCCCGCGGGATAATCATCAAAGATAAAATCCATAAAGTTCTTTGCATCAAGTTGCCCAATTAAAGAATCGATTGCGAATTTTCCGACATCAGCTATTCCCGGCATCCCTAAAATGCATATAGGATCTATAAATTCCTCCTCTTTAAAATCAACATGTTTAATTACCCTTATCCCAGACTCTGTCACTTTTTTTACCTTAAGTATTGTTTATTTGATATTATTAAAGTCAAATTTATTTCTTTAAAATCAATGTGTTATCCTAATAGACACATAATTTAGTGTAAAAGTAATATAATCATAACACAAAAAATTTATTTTCTCAAGTATCATTACATATATCGGATTCTGTACCGAATATATCACAAATGATTTTTTTAATCCTCTAGAAGTGACCGAGCCAAACTATACGTGTCAAAAATGCGGAACTTGCTGCCATGAAATTGAATTCAAAAAAAGAATTCCGTTATACCCTAACGAAGCAGATATATTAATTGAAATCGCGAAAAAAAGGGGTATCGCTTTTAAGATCATAGAAGATTTAGTTTTTCCTGATGTACTAAATAAAAAAATCCTTGTCGTGACCTATAAAATACGATTAGATAATGAAACTCATGGATGCCCGTTTTATGACACAAAAAAAGGTTGCACTGTTCATGAAGTGAAACCCTTAGCGTGCAAGGCTTATCCCTTGGCTTTAAAACAAGTGGATGCTTTTAATTTTCAAATAAGCGTTGATCCCTTATGTAATTATGTAGAAGAGAATTACAATTTATTAAAAAAAGCGGATTTTACTAAAATCAAAGAAATTTTTAAAAATGAATATCCTAATGCTCAAGAACACTTAAAACGAAATAAAAAATTAATGGTGAAGATCAAAAAGCTCGAATATAAGAATAAAATAAAAATTTCGAGGGAAATTTTACTCGATGATTTCAATAAATATCTAAAAGAATGGGATAGAGATGAAATAACAACAAATTAAAAATTGGTGATAACAATAAGAAAATTTATATCTTTACTCTCAAGTGGTTTGGATAGCCCAATTGCAGCATATGTTATGATAAAAAGAGGTTTTACACCTATTTTTCTCTCGTTTTTAACTTCGGACGATTACGAAGATTCGATGAAAAAAAAAGTTATAGAAATTGTAAAAATCTTATCAAAGTTTACAAACGATAAACTGAAAATATATTTCATTAACCACGATGATAACTTGGAAGGTTTTAAACAAGTTTGTGATCGAAAATTAACTTGTGTTTTATGTAAGCGATTAATGCTTAGAATTGCTAAACAAATAGGAAAACTGGAAGAAACTAATATAATAGTTACAGGAGATATTCTGGGAGAACAAGCTAGCCAAACTTTAGACAACTTATATTCTTATAATAATATAGTTCAAGATTGTATTCTGTTAAGACCCTTAATAGGATGTGATAAACAAGAAGTAATTAATATAAATAAAAAAATTGGGTTATATCAAACTTCTTCAGACGCTTCGGCAGGGTGTCAGTTTAATCCTCAGTACCCTGAAACTCACGCGAAATTGTTCGAAGTAGAAGAATCGGAGTTAAAAGTCAGCATCACTGATCTAGTTGATAACTCAATAAGGAATGCAGAGTTGCTAAAATTTTAAGTTTAAATCTTCAACTAATGTATTAAAATCTTCATCATCTAAATCTAGTTCATTAAAATCGTCTAAACCATCACAAATTGCCTGAGCTAGTAGATGTTTACAAAAACTTCTTTTTCTTTGTATTACAACATTCTTATAAAAATCTTGACAGGAGCAAAATAATCTTGGAAATATCATGTGTTCACATTTCTTACCTAATGCGACCCAAATAACTCGATTCGAAGGTTTATAATTATACTTTGTTATTCCCTTTTTAATAACCTCTAATACTTTGTCAACGTTATTAGGAAAAATAGAATCGATAAAACTAATTAACTCATCATCGATAACTTTTCTATTTTTAGCCTTTGAATAAACATCAAATAATAAATCTTTAGACATTTGATTATCATATAGTAATTATAATTGATAAATAAAAAGGATCAAAAGTTTGTACAATATTTTATATTTCCCTACAAGATATTATCCTGCAATTTCGGGAGCAGAATTTTATATCCAAAGTATCGCAGAAATATTGCATTTGAAATACAATTATGGGGTCAACGTTTATACTTCCACTGCAATTGATTTTAAAGCTTTAAGGGAACCAAACAGCAGAATTATTAACATCGGAGATAGATACTACGAGCGTGTAAACAATTTAAAAATCACGCGTTTTCCTGTTAAATACAATGTATCTCTAAATGATAAACTTAAATTTATAAAAAAATTCACATCATACACGGATTTAGGATTATCTGACGAATGTTTGACAGAATATTTAAGAAATGGCCCATATTTAGAAAACTTACTTGAAGTAGTGAAGCATCCCTTTAATATCTCATTCGACTTAATCCATACAAGCTTTTATCCCTATTTTAATACCATCTTAACTTTAATGCTAGGAAAACTTTCCAATAAACCAACTGTTTGTACTCCCTTTTTTCACTTCTCAAATCCCAGATATCTTAACAAACACTATTTCGAACCTCTGCAAAAGTTTGATAAGATAATTGCTTGTACTCACCTTGAGAAGAAAATATTAGGCGAAAAACTGGGCATCCCAGAAGAAAAAATAAAAGTTATTTCTATGGGGGTGGATTACAAGAAGTTTATTATACGCCGGAAACAAAATCCTAAGAGATTTAAATTTAAACAAAAGTACTTTAAACCAAATGAAAAGAATTTTGGGATGGTGTTATTCTGCGGATATAAAAATTATGAGAAGGGAGCAATTTCAATTTTAAAAGCAATTCCCTATATCTTAAAAAAATACAGAAAAGTTTATTTTGTTTTTATTGGACCATCTACTCTCGCGTTTAATAGAGAACTCTCTAAAATTCAGAAAACTGGCGATCCTCGAGTTATTAATTTAACCCCCGATAATTTAAAAGGGTATTATGATGCAAAGAAAATCGCAGCTTTTAACGAAACAGATGTATTTTTGATGCCAAGCCGAAGTGATGCGTATGGGATTGCATTTCTAGAAGCTTGGGCTTCTGGTAAACCAGTTATCGGTGCAAACATTGGAGCAACACCAGAAGTTATAAGAGATAAAATTGATGGATTACTTGTTGAGTTTGACGATCATAATGACATCGCTGATAAAGTTGTAATGTTATTAAAAAAGAAGCGATTAAGCAAAAATTTAGGATTAGAAGGTAAAAATAAAGTCCAAGAAACTCTTTCTTGGGACATAATAGCTAAAAAAACACACGAAACATATCAAGAATTAAATTTAAAATAAGGTGGACAAATTGAAAAAAATATCAGGAAATCCCTATTTAAACAAAAAGGAGGGGGCGTTGTTAATTGATAATGTCTTACTTAACGATATTTTAAAAACTTATACTACTCCCGTTATAATTTTTTTAGAAAATAGAGTGAGAAATAATATAAACACTTTTCTTAAAGTCTTTAAATCTGTTTTTGATAATTTTCAATGTTTTTATTCGTTCAAGGCTAATTTCCTTCCTGAAATTTGCAATATTGTTCAATCAGAAGGATTAGGTGCTGAATTAATTGGATTACCTGAACTAAAGTTAGCGTTGGAATTACAATTTCCTCCAGATAAGATAATTGTAGGAGGTCCTTATTTACCCAAAGAGCTTATCGAAAGATGTGTTCAAGAAAAGATCAAAGAAATAGTAGTATATAATATGAACGATTTAATTAGAATCAACTCAATTGCTAAAAACTCCCAAGTAATTCAAGATATTTGTCTGAGAATTATTACACAAAAATACGGAAGCAAACTAGGTATTCTTTTAAATCAATCAAATGTAAAAAAACTAAAAAAAATTATTGATGAAAGTGAAAACCTCAAAATTACAACATTATTATCTCATTATTCTACTCAGATGAATAATTTTGAGCTATTTGAAAAAAATGTAAATATCCTCTTAGATAATATTAAAATTTTGTCCGATGCGGGAATTGAAATAGAAAACATAAATTTAGGGGGGGGATTTCCCGAAGCAGTTATAATGCCCGAGAATCAATTAAGAGAAGTGGCAACAAAAATAAAATCGCTCATCAGTAACTTTGAGATCAATTTAAAGAACATCTATTTTGAGCCAGGACGTTATTTAGTTGGGGACGCTGGATTGCTCATTTCTAAAATTATCAAGGTAATTGATGATAGATGGATTTTCTTAAATATTGGTAATCACATTTGTCCCAAATTTGCCAAATCCTCAATAAGATTTTACAATGCAACAAGAATTGAGGAGCCCCACAAATTTAAAACTTCAATTGCAGGAATTATGCCTACCGATCAAGATGTTTTAGCTAAAGATTATTTCTTTACTTATGACCTAAAGGAAGGAGACGTCGTAGTTATTACAAATGTAGGGGCGTATAATCTCACTTTCTCTAACAGGTTTCCATATCTCCTTCCCAACATAATTCTTGTTAAAAATAAAACCACTACCAATATTTTTAATCCTTTGGTAAATTGTGATTTTTCAATTAATTAAAGCCTTACCATGTATTTTGTAGGTAATATGTGAATATCATATTAATTCTAATTTTTTATTTATATTATTTCTATAACAAAAATAAAACGATTTGTTGTTTTTTAATGGAATCTCTAATAAGAAATGCTAAAAAAAGAGATGTGGTTAGACCCGCTCGGGAAAATTTTGGTTACGCTAATATAAAAATCGTAGGTTGCGGAGGAGCTGGAAATAATACTATTAATCGTTTAATGAAAATAGGCATTAGGGGTGCTAAATGCGTAGCAGTGAATACCGACCTCCAACACTTAGAAAGCGTTGAATCTCACATAAAAATGTTAATAGGAAAAAACTTAACACGAGGTTTAGGTGCAGGAGGTAATCCTGACATAGGTAGAGCGGCAGCAGAAGAATCACGTGAAGATTTAACAAAAGTATTAAGAGAAGCTAATTTGGTTTTTATTACTTGTGGAGAGGGAGGGGGAACCGGGACAGGGAGCGCTCCAATAGTAGCAGAAATCGCTAAACTTGAAGGCGCAATAGTCGTTGGTGTGGTCACATTACCTTTTGAGACTGAAATAGGGAGGATTGACAAAGCTCAAACAGGTCTTCATGAATTAAAGAAATACGCTGATACGTTAGTAGTCATCGATAATAATCGTCTTCTAGATATTGCTCCTGACTTACCAATTATAGAGGCTTTTAGCGTTGCAGATGAAGTCTTAGCAACGATGGTTAAAGGAATAACCGAAACAATTTCACTACCTTCACTAATTAACTTAGATTTTGCTGATGTTAGAACTATTTTAAGTACAGGAGGGGTAGCAATAGTGGGAATTGGTGAATCAGGTGATAAAAACAACCGCGTAGAAGATGCTATCGAAGACGCACTCAACTCGCCTTTATTAGATGTCTCTATTAATGGTGCAAAGGGCGCTTTAATCCATATTTGCGGAGGAAACGATATGACTCTTGCAGAAGCAAATTCTGTAGCAAAGAAAATATCAGAAAAAATGGATGTGAACAATGCTATGGTAATTTGGGGTGCTAGAGTTAACGACGAGTTTGAAGGATATTTAAGAGTTATGCTCCTCATAACGGGTATTAAATCACCACAAATTTTTGGAAAAAATATATCAAGCGTTCAATCTTTTAGCAACGATGTAACTAAGAATCTTAACGAAAGTAAATTATCAAATGACATTCTAAACATTAGAGAGCTCTCATTTGATTAGATTTAATTTTCCTTCTCCTTTTTAAATTCATTTAAAGTAATAATTATATGGAACATAAATTTAGCCCTAAAACTCAAAAAGAAGTCAATGCGGTTTTAGATAACTTAGAGGAGTGGAAAAATTTATTTTCTATAAATATAAACTATTTTTACGAAGGATGGGCAATCTACCTTAAAGAAAAGAGCATATATCCGAGAAGTATCGTGATCTTCAAGTCGTACTTAGAAGGTTACTACTCTATTAAAAGTTTTGAAATACATTCTACTAAAGAAAAAGAGATTTTTAAAGAACTTTATGTCAATGAAAAAATTGACACCCTTTCAGCCCTTTATTCTGAGATTAAGGAAATAATTTATGGAAAAG
Organism: Promethearchaeota archaeon; assembly: GCA_013375495.1. Next base: position 14,782 of record JABXKC010000032.1, on the reverse strand, counting down.
ATGTTTTAGGTTCAATATCAAGCATGAAATATGACTAAAAAGGGTAATAAATTATATAACAAGATTGCTAAGATGCTAAAATTGAGGTTTATACAATTTCCTAAATTCTTCCTTCTTCTTGTCGTTATATTTATTTTCTAAGAATTTAAGTACCGAGTGGTGAGGCATCCCACTCAATAACATATTTACGGCCTTTCTGGCGATTTGTAAATTGTCATAGTCAGAAATAATAGAAATTGTTTTTCCATAAACAGATACATAGCTTTCCGCGAATCTTTCTATTGCTTTTCTCATTTCCCCATTTCTACCAATAATTCTTCCTTTTAATCTCTTTATTTTCTTCTCAGATTTCCCTAAAAGGTCGTAGAGATTAAAAACTTCGATATCGAAAGTTTCATCTAATAATTTCATAGCTTTTACAGGGTTGAACCCTCTGTTTATTGCATTAATTACTTTTTGTGCCGTAAATGTGTTGAGTACGGCGTAATTTTTATGCTCTATTATGGGTTTGACTTCGCAATCCCCCGTTTTACTGTCTAAAACGATTTGCACTCCTAAAGACTCTTCTATATCTCTTTTGGTTTCTCCATTCTTTCCGATTATTACAGCAATCCTATCTTGTCCTATTTTCATAATATTATTTTAAATCTAATAAGTTCAATAATGAACAATTGTATTTTTATCTAATTTAAATTAATTACTTCATCGTAAAATTCTTTAGGATTAGGTACTTCCACTCCAATTTTTTCAAAGTAATTAAAAATATTTTTGATATCTCTCTCCAGATAAATTACTGCTTTTGGATGATGGATTGTTACGGCTTGTGATATATCAATTACAACCGGTTTTTGATTGTGATATAATATATTAAATTCTGATAAATCACCGTGAACCAAGTTTGCTTTTTGATACAAATTCTTGATAAAATAAAGTATTTCATTTAACAAGTTAACTGGATCCTTTGGAGTTTTTATATCTTTAAGTTTTGGAGCGGGAATCGATTCAAAACCAATGTATTCCATGATTAAAACGTTATTTTTTATATAAATTGGCTCAGGTACGCTCAAACCTGCCTTATATGCTCTCTTAAGATTTTTAAACTCTTTACTAGCCCAAAGATAAATAATCTTAGATACATTGTTAGGTATTTTTTTAAATCGAGGATCTCCGATAATGTAATTTCTCATCCATCTTGAAGTATTGTTATCAATTTTATATATTTTTATTGCGTATTCTTCATTATTTTGGCCATAACCAAGATAAACATTTGATTCTTTCCCCGCGGAGATAATACCTTCAATTCGGCTTAATGTTCCAGTTTTTAATAGTTTACTCAATTGTAAATACATTCTTTCATCAAAAACAGAATCTACAGTTGCTCGTTTTTTTGTTTGGTCGATATTTTTAATTCGTTTAGAATCAATATTCCTTTTTTCTAAATTGTCTAAATCCTTGTGAAAATTATTAGCAATATCATCATCGTCATTTCCGTTTTCAATATCGTCATCCTTTTCATCTATAAGTTCTTCTTCTTTCTTTTCCACTTAATCCTCCTCCGATATCCTTTTAATAATTACTTTATCGTCAAAGAAAAATGAAAAGTTTTTTACCTGTTTTGCTTGTTTTTCATCTCTCAGCATAACCTTATTTTTAATTAGATTCTCGATTAAGTACTTTGAATTGTTGATTAAAATATAATCGTTTTTCCTAAATGGCATAAATTTTATGAGTGCTTTCAATCTATAAAGATTTCTTCCCTTTTGAGAATCTCTCCCTACTAGCTTTTTCGTCCTCTTTAAAATAAAATAATACTTCGCTCTAATATGCGAAATTATTCGGTTCATTAACTCATTTGTGCTTAAATAAAGATCAACACCAAGTGGTTGATCCTCTATTTTTGCGATGTACTGTTTATCGTCTCTACTAAATAAATTCTCAACTAATAAAGAAATATCATCTAAAACTTCTTTTATAATACTAAATTGATTCTTGTCTTTCACCCTTAATTGAATTATCGAAAGATAATACATACCCCCTCTTAAATTGGTACAATTTTTGCACAATTCGTAATTTATAATTACTCTTATTGTTTCTTGGTGTGTTAATTTATGATCACCGGTGATCTTTCCTGTTATATTAACATCTAAAGATGTTAAAAGATCCCGAGAGGAATACATTAAATTATCGAATGAAAATGAAAATGTGATCGAACCTCGTTTTATGTAATTCTTTAATAAAAAACGAGTTAAAACCTCTTCAATGATAGTAAAGATTTCATTTTCAGTAGGCTCATACCATTCTTCTTTTTTTGAATATTTTAAGCAATCCATGCATAACCTAAAATGATAACTTTTAGGTAATTCGAATAAAGGATTTTCTTCTAAATAACAATTAAGGCACATACCAAAATGAGGTGCATTTTCATCTAATTCTGAACCACATATTGCACAAAATCTGTTAGGCATTAAAACATCATTTTCATTGCCATTGGAATATTATTTATTTTTCTTACTCCCTCTTTCGGTAGGAGTTGGAGGGTTATAGCTTTATTTGTTATATTTTCCCCCACAATATTAAAGTACGAAGCCTCCTTTAAAATTTCCATTGCTTGCTCTATATTCAGAAGGTCTCCTCCATAAAAATTGGGGTTGATTTCAATTCTTAAATTCCCCTCAGTAAAAACTTTATTTAACAAATCCTCGTCACAACAAGCAACCGTATCAATATCATTCCTTCTATGGATTTTTAGGTATACTTTCATTTAATACTCAATATTGCAACTTTATTTTTCTCTGATTTCTTCCCGTGCACCGCAAGCGGTACATTTGAGATAATATTTTTTCCCTTCTCTTTGAATATTTGTATCAGGTTTATTACATATATTACATAATACATACATTTTTGAATACTGTTCAATTAATCTGTTTAATACTTGTTCTTTATAAATACCTTTTAGAAATAATTGTTGTCCTCTTATTTCTCCCATAGTTCCTACTTTTTTCAAAAACACACCGATAAAATGCTTGCGATCTCTATTTAAAGTATTTATAATTTTGTTAAAGTTTGTTATGTATGTGTTTTTGGCTTCGATTCTTATTTCCACTTTTGGAATTTCAAACCTCGATAATTTTTTCACATTATCGGGAATCTTTTTGTAAGCTTTATCTATTAATTCGTCATAATTGTTGATATCCATAATATTCTACCTATCTTTAATAGTTCTACTAATTTCAATAATTAATCCTACAAAAATAATTTTATGGTTTTGAGAAATCAGACTTTTTTAATAACTTTGATAGATATTTTCTTCTGTAGGATAAATTCGCGATTCCATTACTAAATCGTTAATATAGGTTCTAAGCTTATTTTCGGGTATTTTTAATCTTGTTTGTAATTCTTCAAGACTGATTCCATTTCCATCTTGAGAATATTCGTATATTGTGGAAAAGATATCTTCTTTAATAGTATCAACTTTAGAAGGTTCGCTTTCTCCAAATAATTTATCGATATCAATATCGTTTGATATGTTATCAAAAAATGAATCCTCATCTATATCAGAATCACCCTCTTTTAAATTAGGGATTTCTTGTATCTCTCCAAATTTTATTTTCTTAATTACTTCGGCTTCTCGTAGTAAAGCGTAATTAGGATCTGGTATTTTTCTAACTGATTTAATATAGCTTATCTGAGCTTTTTCATTAAAATATCCAACTCTGCCTAAAATATCAACTAAATCTCCGATATTTATATCTTTATATTTTTCGGGATCAATATCCCACTTAACAGCTGATATTATACCGGTACCATCGTCAAGCTCAAGTCGTAAGTTAGTGCTTATATCTTCTGTCGGAGAGTTAATATCACTAGTTTTTTTGCTTAAAAATTCTTCTTTATTAGTAATCGTAGCAACAAGCCTGATTCTTTTAAGAGCGCCGAAGATAGTGAATAATGACTTTTCTTTAGCGTTATACATACCTTCTACAAGGTGTTTAACCCAACAACGAATAGCGGGAGAAAATTCGTAAGTTCGTGTTTCACTCATAATTTATTTCATATGAAGAATCGCTTTTAAAATCAATTACCTTACTATCGATTATTATTGAATATAGAATTGATTATTAAGCGTTAAATATAATTAATCCTCTCCTAATTTGAATAAAATTTTAGTCTAAAATGAAGGAAAAAGTAGCGGGGGTTCGAATCCCAATCTGCTGGAAATCAGCAAAGCAAGATTTTTGAACGAACGATCTCAGGGTTTCTCATCCAAAAGCGCGAAAAATCTATTTTTTCCACACATGGTCGAGATATGAGCCCTGCGGCATAAACCAGGCTAGCCCACCCCGCTTAGGTTTTTTCTTATGAATAACACACTTGGGTTATAATTCATATAATTAATATAACTTTTAATTTCTTATCATTTTTAGGGAGGATTGTAGTGGTGTTTTTTTAGTTTAACATATATTAACTTTCAATTATTTAAAATAAACTTAAGATTGTGATTAAATGGCTGACTCTCATTTAAAAACCTTTTTTGGTCAAAATACCGGTATTATAGTAAGCAGCTTTTCAAGCTCAGACCCTTTTACCTTTATACATTGTTTTAAAAAAAAACCCAATGGAATATGGGAAAAACCCTCTTCCAGAGAGGGTAAATCTATTAAATTTTCGTTAGAAGAGATCGTATTAATTTTAAGAGTATTAAATCGTCAAACTCTTACTTGGCAAAGTCAGCATAACTATAAAGATAATACAACCTCTATCTCGTTTAATTGGGAAGATGACGAAGCAGATGTATTATGGATTAATGTCGGGAAGTATTCAAAAAGGCTTAATCTTGCTCAAACAGAAATATTAAGGCTTCTTCTATCACATTTCTTACAAGAAAAAATAATACATTCAACATTACCAAAAAAATTAGCACGTAGTATTAAAACAAAAAATCCCCTACAACCAGAAAAAACTAAAAAAATCGGTGGTGATTTTGATGAGGATTACAATGCTAGCTTATGCAAATCGTTTAATAGAGAAATCATGAGTAACGAGATGACTGATATCGAAGGGACAATTGTGGGAGAAACAGATAAAGCATTTTTAATAAAGTTCGATAAAATCGAGGAGTGGATACCGAAATCAGCTATTAATAATCGCTCCATTCCACAAAAGAACAATTCTCAAAAGTTTAAGATTGATAATTGGATTTTATTAAAGCTTAGTTTAATTCCTTAAACATTCATTTAATTGTAAATTAAAATAAATAAGCTTAATTTCTATTCTTAATTAACAATTTTATTAAAAAATATGCAATGAAATAAACCTTCATGAGTTTACTTAATATTATTACAGATTTCCTCCTAAATCCTTGGTTTCTCATATCGTTAATCTTTTGGATTATCGTAATCGTATTTGTCTTCGCGTTAAAAAACAGGAAAGAATCATACAGCTTATTTTTTCCCCTTTTAATCTTATTTAAAACTAAAAAGCTCAACAATTTTATTAGAAAAATCTCAAGAAAATCTCCAAGGTTTTGGCGAATTTTTTGGAATATTGGAATTTTTGTGTCATTTGGATTTACAATATTTGGGTTTTTTTTCTTCTATATAAACATAATTCAATTACTTTTTAATCCAAGTCCAGGAAATGTGATTACTCCGCTCATCCCTGGAGTTACTATCGGTTTGCCCACCTTATTTTACATGATATTACCCTTATTATTCGTTATGACTACTCACGAGTTTGCACACGGAATCTCTGCTAATAACGATGGAGTAGAAATTAAATCAACTGGTGTAATGGGTGTAGGATTGTTTTACTTGGTAGGTTTTGGCGCATTCGTAGAAGTTGATGAAAGAGAATTAAGATCATCAAAATTTCATAGAAATACCCGGTTAAGAATTGCAGCAGCAGGAACTTTTGTAAACGCAATAACCGCGGGCATAGCACTTTTATTAATAATTGGTTTTCCATTGTTAGTTTCTCCTTTTTATACGCAAGTTACCCAAGTTTATAGTGTTATACCCGCTCAGGAGGGAGGATTTAACCCTGAAAATCTTGAACCTTCCGACGCCATTCTTGCCATAAAGAATTCAGAGGATCCAGACACAGATTTCCTATTCTTGGATTTAAATAAAAATATTAGTCTTACTTCAGTGCTAAGAAACACCACAAGTGTTAAATTCTCAATCGGAGACAACTTAACCTTTAGAACTTATAATCCCGTTACTGATCTACATTCTAACAAAAACGTTACTATAGGACCTCAATACGATATAGGAATCCGTTATAACTATATACCTAATGGAACGGGGTTAAGAATAACTTATAACTATTCAAGTGATTCTGTGACAAATATATTAATTAAAGAAATTAATGGAACCGCAATAGATACATCGGGCGGATACACTTTAGAGTTATTCTTAACTAACTTTAATCTAAAAGCGATCAACCTAACTTCAGATCTGGGAATTGATTACATTTTAGAAGTTAAGGTTGTTGGCGTACGTGTGGGAATTCTAAGTACTTACTATTGGATGCATAAAAATGATTTCGCAAAATTTTTTACAAGTAATTGGCCAGATTTTTGGATAAGAGAATTGGCGTGGCTCTTTACGATTTCCTTTTCCATAACACTATTTAATATGATGCCCTTGCCTATATTTGATGGCGATAGGTTCTTAAAGGTATTAGTGAACTGGAAATTTGGAGAAAATTATAATTCTAAAAGGAAGAAAAAAGATCGCTTAATATATAAGGGAACCGATACCGAATGCAAATTAACAGAATATCGCGTTGAATACGTAGAATCTGTAAAAATATTACTAAAAGATGCTGAGAAAGGGGATCCCAACAGTGAAATACTCTTAGGAAAAGACAACTATGAACTAGTTGACAAAATAGGAGATGGATTTAAAGATACGGTGTTAGTTACCTTACCGGAAACCACTAAACTTAAAATAAATTCAGTATTTGAAGTTACCTACGAATATTGGTATGACGATAAAAGAAAAATCAAAAGCACAGTTATGAATATTATACGAATTATAGCGTTAGGTCTCATTATTGGGAACTTCGTACTATCCTTTTTGAATTTCGGATTTGGTCTTTTTTGGCTATAATAAATATGTTGATGTGATTTTCATAAACAATCTTGATAACAGCTATAATGTTTTTATGAAAACTGCTACTTGCGACTACTGCAATACAAAAACTATAGTTGTTCATAGAAAATATTCCGGCGAGTTAATTTGTACCACTTGTTTTACAAATAGAATCGAAAAAAATATCTTCCAGACAATATCTAAGTACAAAATGCTGAAATCCAAAGACAAAATCGTTGTTGGAGTTTCTGGCGGAAAAGATTCTCTTGCATTACTTTATAATCTTATTAAAATCCAAGAAAATAACTATCATTCAAAACCGATAATCGCAGTTACCATCGACGAGGGTATTCGAAATTACAGAGCCAACAGTATTAACAACGCTATTAATTTTTGCAAGAAGTATAGTATTGAACACATTATTGTATCATTTAAAGAAAAAACAGGAAAGACTTTAGATGAAATTGTAGATTTAAAAAATAACGCGGAAGAACACAAATACGCATGCAATTTTTGCGCTACACTTCGAAGAAGGTTGTTGAACGAAACTGCAAAAGATCTAGGAGCAGATGTTCTAGCTATGGGCCACAACTTGACAGATATCGCGGAAACATTTTTGATGAACATTTTATTTAAAAGATTTAAACTCATAGCTAATCAGTATATGTTTAAAAAAGAGACTGGCGAATTTAAAAAGTATTTTGTTAAAAGAATCACCCCTTTAATGAAAATTCCAGAAGAAGAAATCTTCCTCTACTCAAACTTGAAAAAAATTGAATACTACCCTTCGCATTGTCCCTATAGAGAAAAAGATCCGATTTTAAGAAAAAGAGTTCTTGAATTCATTCAAGAATTGAAGAAATTTAGTCCTGAAATTGAATTCAATTTGCTTAATGGCTTTTTAGAAATGTCTGAAATTCTATCTAATTATTATAAGGCAACATCTTATAACACCTGTAAAGAATGTGGATACCCGTGCGGTAATACTAACTTATGTCTCTACTGCACATATGTAAAAGGGATAAAAGAATAAGGTTACTTTGTAAGATGTTCGCTAAATTCTTTTAATTTTTCGTATTCTCTAATTTCTTCCCGGAAAAGTGGTATTTCTATTAAATTCTTACCAAACCCTTCTTCGAAAACTTCCTTTATCTTTGCTAAATTACGGTTTTGCATCTTTCTCCGAGATATACAGAAATCGCATAAATCGTCTTCATCTTGATATAAATTGTTAACTACAACATTTGAAACGGGTATATTATACTTATACAACTCGTTTAGAAGGCGTCCTGTTTCTGAAATTGCCATTTCTTCTGGTATCATGACGATTACAAAGGAATTTTTTAAAGGGTTAGTAAGATCATCTCGCACATTGAGAATTGAGTCTTTTAATCTTTCTAGAACCTCTAATGAATTATCTTTTTTTTTATCTGCGCTCGTAAACAAACTTTTCATTAATCCCATTAGATTTCCTAGTTTTAATCTCATCTTCAATAATTTGCCAATCCATCCCGATAATGTTTCTGGAAGGCTTAAAAACCTAAGCGTATGTCCTGTCGGCGCAGTATCGAATATAACTAAATCGTAATCGTGCTCGGTCTCAATAAACTCTAGCACTTTCAATAAAGCGAGAGCTTCGTCTATACCTGGAGGACTCATTGATGTCATATCTTGTAAATCTTCCATCAAAGGAAATCCCCCCATGACATCAGGCATATCAGCTCCTTCTAGGGGATTTATGGATGTTAGTCCTTTGTATTCTGAAACATCTGCTTTTGGATCTATTTCTAAAGCGGTTAAATTTTTTACCCCTGGTATCTTTGTTGCCTCGCCTGGCGGAAGATTCACTCCTAGACTATCTCCTAACGAATGAGCAGGATCCGTACTAATGATTAATGTGTTTCTCCCGTGTTCTGCTGTCCATATTGCTGCACTTGAAGCGCAGGTAGTCTTTCCAACTCCCCCTTTCCCCCCAAACATAATTATTTTTAGCTTCAATAACATTTCGTCTAATTTCATCCTTATCACACCATTATTCTATTTGACTTCAACTAACATTATTATCTTATAGTTTAATGAAAACTATTATTATTACGATAAAAGTTATGAATATCGTTTTAATACGTAAGTTTAAACCGAAGAATAGCAACTATTCCTCCAAATGTACTGTATAACATTTCTCCTTCTTCAGTATCTGGAGAAATAATAATAACCTCAGTTCCCACAGTTTCTGCTAAGGACCCAAGCTCCTCTATAAGTAAAACTGTTTTTACAATGTTAAACGAGTTAGAATCACATTCAGGGCATCTCTCCTCTTGAATTGTAGTCTCTAATTTACCAAGCTCTTGTTCTCTCGCAGTTCGAGATTCCTTATAGTTACAATTTGTACACTCTATATTTACTTGAAATGTATCTAATTTTTCAGAAAGTATTAATTTGTCTACAGCACCCATAGTTAAAGCTTTCTGTACTTCTTCAAGACCATAGGCTACCATTCCCGTGTCGTTTGAAATCTCATTTAAAAAAAGTTGCATAACTTCCTTTTCTTTAATGTATTTTACGTTAGCTATTTTATCTTTTATCTTTTCAATCAATGCACGAATTCCTTCTCTTCCCCCATAACCTAGGTCTACAACATCTAAAATTTTATCTCGTAGCCGATAATCTAAACTTTCATCGTTTACGTATTTTTCTTTAGATGGACCTGGTCCTCCAATAAAAATTCCTTGTAAATCCTCTATACCAAGAAATAATTTGTTGACTTCTTCAGAGATTCTTCTGTAAAACCTGGTTTCCGCTTCTTCCATTTGCCGTTCAAATCTTTTTTGCGATTGACCCCCCGCTCGATGCTTACCGTGAACCCCAGAAGTGAACTCTCTCACAATTTCTACGTTATTACCAGTAAGATATCCTACAGCAGCCTCTTTTCGCCCTACGACAAGTAATCCATACGTTTCCTTTGTTTGAAGCATCTCCTCTAATGGCTCTAATAAGAATTCACTTGCGCAATGGTATCTAAAGGTTAAAACTTTATCAGGAGGATTCACAATGTATAATTCGTTTCTTTCAGTTCCGGGAGTATTGTTTTGTGGGATCGCTCCTGAAAACATTACTAATCCATTTTCAGGAACTTCTTTTATGTTTTTTAGCTGACCCAACAAACTTGATATACTATCCAATACATTTTTCCGGGTAAGTTTTGATTTGATATTCTGACTTTCGCTTATTTCGTTCTTAAGGTGATTAGTCACATCCGAAATTTTACGATCGTGAGGAATATATAAAGAAACTAACTCTGTGTGAAAGCCCTTCTTCTCCTTTAACTCACTTAATAACCGTTTTGTCTGAAATACCTGTAAATCTTTACTTTTCCGTTTTTCGGGGGAACTCATATTTATCAACAAAAATAAAAAGGATCCAAAAGATTAATAGTTTTTCTTTATTTCAAACTATATAAACAACTCTTATTATGAACTTTAATAATTATGCCTACAAATAATAACCAAGATCACGATGTCCCTAAAGATCATCCTCGCTATGAAAGTCTAAAATATAGACATAAAATCATTGAAGGAATGAAAAAATTGATCGTTGCTGAAGCAGGACTTATCGCTCATGGTAGAGGAGAATGCTTTGATTACATGTTGGGAGAGAAAACTAGTGAGATCGCAAAAGAAGCTATAGAAGCAGCCGTTGCGCTATTATACCTTGCCAATCATCCGATTATAAGTGTTAATGGGAATACTGCGGCATTATGCCCTAGAAAGTTGGTAGAACTATCAAAATTAATAAATGCCCCCCTTGAAATTAACTTGTTTTATAGAAAAGAGGGAAGAATAGAAGCAATTAAGAAAGTTCTGGAGGATGCGGGAGCTGAAACGATGCTAGGGATAGAAGAAACAAAAATGGTTGAAATTGAAGAACTTTCTAGCAATAGAAGAAATGTCGATCCCAATGGCATTAAAATAGCTGATGTCGTATTTGTCCCTTTAGAAGACGGAGATAGAACAAAGGCTTTGAAAAAAATCGGAAAAAAAGTAATCGCAGTTGATTTAAATCCAATCAGCCGAACATCGTTATGGGCTGATATAACCATCGTAGATGATATTGCAAGAGCATTGTCTGAAATGATTAATATTGCTAAAAAACTTAAAAACTCCGAAAAAGAAGAATTAAAAAACATTGTGGATAATTTTAATAATAAACGTAATATTCAAGCGTCTTTAGATACAATAATTCAATATATAAAAAGACAAAAAAAAGACGCCTTCAAAATTTTAAACGATTGAATTTAAACCTTTTTACCAATTAAAAAAGCTTAAAAATTTCTAAAATAATAAATATTTAGCAAATATTTTATAGATCAAGAACTACAATGTGAGCTCATACAACTATGGGTACAGACAAAGAAACTCGTATTAATTACTCAGACAATCTAAGTGATATTAAGCCAATAATAATAAGAAGATGTACTCTAGAAGATCTAGAAGCAGTTATTGAAGTAAACGAAAAAGAATTACCAGAAGATTATCCCTACTTTTTCTACAAAAGCATATTGGATAATTATCCAGAATCTTTCCTTGTTGCGTGCAATGATATCGGAAAAATTATTGGATATATTATGTGGAGAGTTGAACGAACTCCAGCAATAAGTAGTTTAAAGCTAGTAAATAAAGGACATCTCGTATCTATAGCTGTTTTTAAAGATTATAAACGCCTAGGAGTCGCTACAGCCTTAATGTCCAATTCTATGAAAAACTTAAAAAAATATAAGATAGACGAGTTTGTATTGGAAGTAAGAGTGAGTAACTATACTGCGATTAATCTGTACGAGAAATTTAATTACGTTACTCATAGCATAAAAGAAAGGTACTACAGAGACGGGGAAAGTGCATACTACATGACCCTAAAACCATGATCTCCCTATCTGAATGATCTTTCTAATCCTTTTATCAAAAATGTTAATAACTCGTTTATCGGTACCTCTATATCTAACTCTTTTGCAAATTCTACAATTTTACCGTTAAGAAAGTCAATTTCTGTAGGTTTATCCTTTAGAATGTCTTGCAACATTGAGTTTTTATTGTTATACGTCTTTTCAGCGACAGAATACATTAAATCTATATAATCTCTTTCAGAAAGAGCTATTCCTCTTAATTTTGCTACTTCTAAAGCCTCTTTAACAGCAATACCCATAATCCGCTTCAAATATTCATTTTCTAAAAGCTCACCGTTATTCAGGCGAGTTAAAGCACCAATCGCGTTTATTCCAATATTAACAAATGCCTTTTCCCAAGAACAAGTAATTATATCGTCTACGATTTCAGTTTTTATTCCTCCCGCTTCAAGTAAGCTTTTTAATAAAATTAATTTCTCATACACTGGATCTGTAATTTGAGGTTTCAAAAACGCAAATCCAATTTTCGTAAATCCTATTCCGGTATGGCGCACTTTTCCCGAACTCTCCATTAGTGCACCGTGTGAAGTTACTATTCTTATAACTTTTTCCTCTTCGCAATATTTTTTCACTATTTCCTCGTTCCCAACGCCATTCTGTAGAATAACTAACCAACTACATGAATCAATTAACTTTTTATAGTGAAGCATCGCTTTCTCACTGTCGTATGCTTTAGTAGTTATGAAAAGATAATCAAAATGATAATCTTTATCAACAATAAATGCTTCGAGGAACTCCCTAGAGCTCTCATACGCTTTAACGGTAGTTAGTATCAAATTCTCGTCCGCAGCGATTAGTTCTAAACCATTTTTGTTAATCGCGTTTTTATGTCCCTGTCTACAAAAAAAAATAATCTCTATTGGATTTTCATCAGTATGAATAGAAGCAAGATATCCGCCAAACATACTCCCAATAGAACCTGCACCAATAAAACCTATTTTCAACAATTTCCGGCTCAAAATCTACCTAACTCTTCCTACCAATAGATCGTATCCGTGAATATTTATAAGGTAAATTAACAGTCTAATTTAAAAATTTATCTAACCCCGTTTGACCCGAAGAATATGTCCCAGATTTTTTCTTGATATCTAACAAACTTACTTTTTTAGGCTCGTTTCTAGGATGTATATCTAATTCTTGCATCATCATTAGAGAATTTTTAGCAGCATAACCCGAAAAATGATTATTAAAATAAATTCCAACCCGATCGGTTTTATCAATTACTTCCTTAATTGAAATAGCCCATTTCCTAATCTCCTCCTCTTTAAAATAGTAGTCAAACCAGATAGATTTCCCATAACCGTGAAATCTTATATACGCAAATTGAGGATCGGTAACATCCATTCTAGGAGGCAATAAAGGCTCTATTACCGCACAATAGGTTAGCTCATTCTTTTTTAAATACTCAAAAACATCGTCGTCCATCCAAGATAAATGCCTGAATTCTATTATCAAATGATACCCATCTGCTTTTGGATTACCAGGCCAATGTCGAATAAATTCTTTTAAATTGCCGAAATGATCGACTTTATTAAAAGAGGGTGGCAATTGTATTAAGAAGCCTAAAAGTTTTCTAGATGCAATTAATGGCTCCATCGCGTCTAAATATCTTTGTAAGTCACCTACGCTTGAATCAATATCCAGCTTATGCTCGTGAGTGATCGATTTATACATTTTCGCTGTAAACACAAAATCAGACGGTGTTTTATCTGCCCAGCTCTTTACAACCCACTTGGAAGGAATATTATAGAAAGTAGTGTTTATCTCGTTCGTGTAAAAAATCTCCGAATAATAAGAAAGATAATCTTCCTTCTTCAAACTTTTAGGGTAAAAGGGTCCTAACCACTCGTCATACCCCCACCCAGAAGTCCCAATTAATACATTATTTTGCATGTTTCTTACCTATTAGCCATCTTAAATTAAGATAAAATGAATAATAAAGATAATTTGAAAAGATTTTTAAAATGAAAGTGAGTCAAAGTATAATAAATATTTGAAAAAAAGAACCTTAAATTATACTTCTTTCTAGTTTATTATTCAGAATGGATATTAAATATCATCAATCTCTTTGTGATCAAAGTTATCGAGTGCTTTGTATAAACTTTTTTTCTTTTTCATGTATTTTCTGCCATTTTTTCCGTTCTGAACGTAGTTTAAATAAATCAATATCCTTAAAAATTAAACCTTCTTCCTTAGGTGGTAGCGTTCTTTCGATTCTTTCTTTTTCTGGAGTATATATTAGGGAATTGCCGTATTCTCCAATGTTAGCAAAGAAACAGTAAGCATAAATTGATCTGCGAGCATCGAAGTGTGCTGCTTTAAAATCTGCTGTAACAGGAGTAAAGGCAGGATTAATAATTAGGTCCACT
>JABXKC010000032.1:0-352 GCA_013375495.1 Promethearchaeota archaeon | reverse complement strand
CACTGGTGGTTCAAAATTCTTTAATTCCACTCTTAAATCCATATCAAGGAAATCTCGGCATATAGCAATTGCTATCCTTCCATATTCAGTATTGCAAATTGTAATTTTTCTTGGAAATCTCCCAGATTCTATGCCTTCTTTGAATCTTGTGCCCTTGAAATTAATCATCGCGGGAATATTTTTCTCCTGCTCCCATAATACTCCATCTGGACTTATAACCAAACAAAGATTTCTTCTCGTTGATAGTTCGTGATAAGAACCAGGAATAATATACATATTAAACTTCTTTGCGAGGTTTGAAATTTCTTCGATTAATCTGCCATATGTTAAATCAATAGACATTTCTGGGAAG
>JABXKC010000031.1 GCA_013375495.1 Promethearchaeota archaeon | reverse complement strand
TCCGTTGTTATACATGCTTCCGATGGTGTAGAAGCGATCAACGTCCTCGCCTGTGATTATGTCGTTTTCATGCATATGAAACTTTTTCAAGAACAATATGTGTTGTTCGGTTATGATAAGGCAAATCCTTTACATATGCCTGCGAGGTTAACGCTTTATTCTGCAGCTCGAATTGTCTATGAATATGATAATCATAAATATTTTAATGGTCTGAACATCAGAGAATTTTCCGAAGCTGTTAAAATAGATATTTATTCTAAAGATTTTAATAAAGGTAGTTATATACCAAGAATAAATACCTGGGATATAAACACGAAACTTAAAACCTACTTAGAATCTATCAATGCACCCGATAACGAGATACAGGACATCTTAGAATTGATAAAGCCTTGTAACGATAGATTACTCCATAAGATTGACATTGAGTGGAAGAGTCGTGACTTATTTAAAGGGTTGCCAAATACGAAGAGAGTGGACTTAATTAAAAGGATTGTCAATTGTCCCGACACAGATGTGCTAAAAATGATAGAATCCTTTGCGAGCTTATCAAAAATTTTGTTTAACAATCCAGATTTAGATCAAAAAGGAGGTTATAGGTATGATCAGGGAAATCATATATCAAAAGTAGTTTTTGGAGTAAGTATCGAGTCAGATAGGGTTTCTACAGTAATATTCCCTTTGATGACAAGAGCCATACAATTAGAAATTTCTGATTTTGAAGCTATTGGTTTGGAACAAGAAATTAATCCAGAAGAATTAATTCTCCTTAAAAACCATATTTTTAAAACTATAGAACAATTTCTTAGAGACTACGGGGATATTAGCTCCGGCGGGTCGAAAAAGTTTAAAGATCCTTTACTCAACAAGTTGCTTTACAAGGCTATTGAAAAAATGCACATCGCGACTGCTATACACAAAAATGATAACTTTCTTTCACATAAGGTCGGAGCTGAAGTTTTAAACATATTGACTGGTTACTTTCCAGTCAAAAATATGTTTCAGCAAGATTCAATAAATGAAGCCATTAATTCTTTGTATGATTTTATCAAAGACGCTCTTTATAGAGGAAAGAGAAGTACCTATCCGTCAATGAAAGAAATGCAAATTTATTATGACGCTATTAAATCACTAGACGATTTAAGTCAAGGATTAGATTTTGTGCAAACCATCTGGAGAATTAATGCCCGCAGTAATACATATTCGAAGCTTTGGAGCGACTCAAAATACAAGGCGTGGAATGTAATAACACAATTACAAGACTTATTTGGAACCGAACTCTTGTCTTTTGAGTCTTTGGACGAGCTAATATTTGATAAGAAAACAGGCAAGTTTATATCTCATCACATCGATCCCGACGGAAAAGCATCTCTGGCGTTATATGATCAAATCCTCACAAATGCGGATTACCACAATACATACGCTACAATGCCAATAGCTTCACAGAAAATACTAAAAGAAGGCGTGCGTAAACTCATTCAAATGGGTATTGATGGCAAAGGTTCGGGTAGGAACGGATACATTAATGAAGACGACATCAGAAAAGTTTTCTATGGAGAAGTCTTCTCGGTTAGATCAAGAAAGACGGGTGCAGACGAAATTAACATCCCTATATTGTCAGAATATATTATCGACTCGACTGGTAGGAAGACTTTGGTGAGCAATCCAGGATTATGGGATTATCATTTTAGCGATGTTGATTTTAATCAGAAGCTTACCGATTTTAATGATAAAATTGAAAGATTTAGAGACACTGTTCAGCAAACAGGTAGCCAAAAACAAGCTTATATGGCAATGCTGTCGTTTAAGTATCAAATTGCACTAACGCGGTTTTACAACGACGCAGGCGAGTTCGTAAATTTAATGAAAATGGGATCGGTCTTAAAGCCGAATGATCCGAATTATATGAAGCTTTCTGACTTCGGAACCTATCAACACTTATATTTCACTAAAATTCTTTACAGAATAACTATACCTCTCGACTCCTTTTAAAAACTAATAAATTTATATACTCTAATTTTTTTTATTAATAAGAACTCAATAAATTTAAGATGATGTCGCCGAGAAATAAGAAAAAGCGGATTATCAGAGTCAGAGACTCACAGTTGCGAAGGTTTCGCACTGCTATGCGTGAATTGTTAAAAATCGCGTATAATTCTGAATGGCAGAGTATGCATGACCAGATTGACTCAATTAATATTAATGACTTTGATTTAAAAATTAAAAATGAAGATAAGATTCATAGACAGATCGAAGAGCTTGAAAGAGCAAGGTTTCGTGCGCCCATTGGATGCCGTGTGTGTGGTCGTCAAGACCTCGATCTGGTGTTTAATCCGTGTAGTATCCAGTGGTACTGTGAGGGGTGCTACTCCTTTAATCAAGAGTCTTACAAGAAAAATCCGCACCCTGAAGGAATCGATTGGAGAAAAATATACCCTTAACTTGTCGTTTTTACGGTTAGAAGTAAATGGAAAGGTAATCGACTTTCCTATTTGTCCGAAGTGTAGCGAAGAGAAAGTCTTGTTAGAAACAAGAACCATCGATACAGCAAAAAACCACCCGATTTATTTAGCTTAAATCTAATTTCCTTTTTTTTATACGACTTAAAGATTGGAGAGGGATGTTCACGATTGTGAGCCTTTGTTCACAAGTTCCAGCTTTTGTATACATTTATTGCCTTTCTACTCATTTTTAGACTATTGTGAGTAAAAGAGGACTTAACTTCTCTTTTCCTTTAAAACTTGAAAAAGTAGAGAAGGGTTTCACAGCATGAGCTGTGAAACGGAAGAAGTAAGATTTTTTGCTGCAAATATTATCGATCTATAAAATTACTAATTTCCTCCTCAGCAAATTCTTTATTCATTAAGTTTATAACTAAATAAAATTCTTCTGTAATTGATATTTTAACAGGCAATCGCACGAAAAATTTGAGTTATTTTTTATCAAAGCGTTAATATTTTGAGTCAGTACAAATTCTTTAAGAGCTGTAATCGTGAATTCGTTACATTTTAGACAATTGTGAATACCTCTTTTAGTGCCAGCACCCGAAGGAGATGATATAATCCTCACGGAGTTTAGTATATCGTTATTTTTACATGCTTTTAGTAAACATTTAAACAAAGAATAAAACCAAGGAGGTCGATATCTATTTTGATAAAACAAGTATTCTACAAGGGAGTTTTTCTGAATATTTAGAGGATTAATCGAAATTGTATCAATCTTTAATTCTGCTAACTTTTGGATCGAATTAGCGCAATCTTCTATTGCTGTTTGCTCGTTTAGAAATGGTGGTTTAAATAGTAAATAAGTTCTTATACCTACATCGTTTTTTTTACATAATTGAATTGCTTCCAGAAAATCTTTAAATTTTAATCCCTTATTAATATAGTTGTTTCTAATGTAATCATTTACAGTTTCTAAACCGATAGCCACTTCAATATATTTGTTCTTTAAAATTTTCTTCATTTTTTTAAGTTTCTCATTAGTTATATAATCGACTCGAGATTCTATAACAACTTCTTTAATTTTAGGGACATCTGCTATTTTCTTGAATATATGCTCTCGAACATCTTCAGATATTTCGTTATCGTCGAAAAAGCTTCCAGAGTTAAAAATCTTAATGATAAAATCCTCCTCATCTGAAGTAATTTCATTTTTTTTTTCTTGAAGTGCATAGTTAAATTGGTTAATTATATGATTTTGATCTATTTTTTCAATGGTAGAATCTCGGATATATCCACACATTGAACATCCCCCATAATCTCCCAATGCCCAACTACACCCTTTCGTTCTTAAAATTATTGCAAATTCCTTCCCTTTTTTTTCCAGCAATCGATCTTCTTTTATCCAAAAGCTTACTGGCTTATCTAATTGTTTTTCTTCGTATTTGAATTTTCTATTAATTGATTTAGCCCTGAAATTTTTGATTTTTTCGACGAGTAATGTATTTTCGTTAAATTTTTTCGTAGACATTTACAATTTTACCTGTTTTTGAATTTTTTATATAGTTTGAGCCAACTATCATGCTTCCTAATCCGATAAGGTTCTCTTCCTTTTTATCGAAAATCAATGTTAAGTCTTTGGGTACGAAATTTGGGCTGAATTTAATAATTCCTGGACGAAATAAAGTGTTACCATTAATATTTTGGCCATCAAATACGATCTTATTCGTCTGTTCACTTAATGGTAGTAGTCTATTCGCTCCATTAAGATTTAATTCAATTTGCCCCGTATTAAAATTGAATTTTCCCAGTTTCTCACGAGTTTTTTGGTCGCTTATTTCTATATGATTACTCCTTTTGTTTCTCCAGGTTCTAATCCCATTAGAAAATATTTTATTTCCTACATTTGGACCAAATTGATAATCGATTATCTTGAAAAACTTACGCGTCCAAGTTTTTAAGAAATTTTTGTTTTCAGGAATAATATTTTCCAATTCTAATGAGTTTTTTAGGGATTCAATGTTACTTTCCAAAGACATTAAGGATTCCTTACTTGTAAGATTACCTTTAACTTCTGTGAAGTAAAATTTATTATTCAAATTTAAACGAGCTTTTTCAACAATTTTTAAGTATCCCGGATCTTTTAAGTGGCATAATATAGGAGTTCTCTCGTTAAATTTCTTCAATAAAGATATAAGCATATTTGACGCAATTTCTATTTCCTCGTTATCCCAATCTCCCGTTACGGAAATATCGTACGAATTTACGGGATATATATTTTCTAATTGTCTTGGAATAGCGCCCAATGGCGATGTTAAAATAATTTCCTGGAAATCAGGAAAATCTGGAAATTTCCTTGTAATACTCTGAAATTTTTTATGAGATTTCGACTCGGAGTAAGGTTTTTTTGCCGAGCAAGGGATTAATAAAATTAATTTAGTCCAGGATTCTGGAGTAAAACTTTTTATCAATCTCTCCCGAAATTCTTGAAAATCTGGTCTGTTATATGAAGATGGACCAAAACAGTTAACGGATTTACTTACTTGAGTTATTGGGGTTTCAAATCTCAATACATCAAAATATTGTTTATCGAGCAATTTTAAAGTAGAGATTATATTCATATCGTCATATGATGATTTTTCGATAAAACCTCTATAATCTTCCAATCTCATGTATAATTTGATTTTATTCATATAAGTATAAGCTGAGATGATATTATGAAGGGTTAATTGTTCTGTTTTTTCAGAAGAATATTTATTACTTAGACTATGTTTTAAATTTCTCTTACAAATAGTACATGAACACGGGAAATATTTAACCTTATAAATTGGGAGTAAATATTCAATAGTATCATAGAAATTTTCAGAAGATAAATATAATAAATAAGAACAATCGATTAAATCGATCCCTAAATATATTAAAATCGGATAAAATTTCGGGATTATTCTGCCAGAAACCATTAACACTAAATTATTATCGAGTTCTTTTTTGATTTTAAACATTACTCTTAAGATATTCCTAAAATTATTAAAATTGTCAAACAGATCTACTAAATTTAAAATTCTTACATTTTCGTTATTTTTAATTAAAGGAATATAAAGATCAAATAGTTCATAATAATCATATATCTTAATAGATAATCCAAAATCTAAATCCTGATATTGTAGTAAGATCTGATTTGCCTCATTTATAAAATTCCTAATTTCCTCTTCAGCAAATTCTTTATTTATAGCTGTTGTAGGAATATTAAATGGAATAGAAGGTATAATATTGTCTTCTTTAAAGATGTCAAAATTAGACGCTAATTTTTCTTTAAAACTTTCCATTGAACCATTATGAGTGTAGATAAAACCAGTCTTCTTAAATTTCTCTCGTAAGAATCCAATTTTTAAATAAAAATCTTTTAAAATTAGAAATATTTCGTGATCTTCAAACTCTTCAAGAAAACTTACATTATTCATTAAACTTTTTTTCATCGGAACAATAATATTTGGCGTTGATATGAACTTTTTAGTTTCTTTTGAACATATTATTCTTCCTACTCTTGAGAAACCTACACTTTTAGTAAGTAATTCAAAAAAATAATTCATACTTTTCAATTAAAGATATTGTTCTTATGTAATTAAATTAATTTATTTCGCCTTTTTACAACCAATACACATTCTTATTATGTAAATAATACAATTTAGAGTTTAATTTAGGAAATTAACCCTCCTAAGGTTCAATTTTATATTCTCCTCGCTTATACATTTCAAACAGAATTTCAGCTTCATGAATTGCGTCGTCAACTGCTCGATGTGCCTCTCTATAATTAGTATTGGGAAAGAGATTGTCCCAGGCTTCTTGCATCTTCGGATTTTTATAACCACCTTTTGCATACATAATCTTACACGCATCTTTTGCTGCTGCCATTATGTCAGGGAGATCCTTTTTTATGATAAAACCCCTTGATTCCATAAATCCAAAATCAAAAGCATTATTATACGCTGTTAATGAATATTGATTTAATATTTCTTGAATTTCGTCTTTAACATTATCTAACACAGGTGCATTTACTACATCTTCGAATTTCAAATCAGAATTGTTGAAAATCCATGCATCCCTGTGTATATTTCCAAATGGTAATTCCTTTACCAAAGAATCAAATAGTATTCGAGTTGTTCCGGTTACCAAATCAAGTTCAACAATTCCTACCTCAATGATTAACCCATTATCTGGTTTCAACGCTGTAGTTTCGATATCTATAATAGCAATCTTTTTAGAATTAGGTTTATTAATAAAGTCTTTAATATCTCGATATATGTGAAGCTCCTCCTGAGGGTATGATTTAATTTAATCTATATTATTGATATTAATCTTAATAAAAAAAAGTAATTGAAATGAAATATAAATCATTAGAGAGTGATTAAAAATAAACTTGAGAAGTTTAAAGTTCTCGGTGTAGCTTAATAAATAACAAAATTTGTGTAAATCTTAAGTTCATCTAGAACAAAACTAGTAAGAGTATCTTCAATTTCATCTGATTGATACAAATCTTTTATAGATTCTCCGTAATCTTCGACATTTTTAATGCGACACTACTATTGACCTAGATGATCGAGTTTTTGCGACTATTATTGTAATCTCCGAATTTGATCGCCATGATATTGATAAAAAGCTTTCCAAATTAAGACATGGCTTTAATCTATTGGTACTAGAAGATATTCATCGACATGTTGAAGAAAAGTACTGTGTAGAGATCTTTCATGCAGAAGGCAAAAATTCAGAGATCACTAACTTAATCGGAAGAATAAGGGGTATTAAAGGGATTTATCAATTAAAATATGCGATTATTTCGCTAACCTGAAACGTTCTAAATATAATAATAATGATATGATGCGATTGATGTGGAAGATAAATTTTATATCCTTATATGTACGATATACTATTGATTAATTACTAATTTCTTTAACCATATCTTGTAACTTAAATTGATCAAAACCTAAAAAAAGGGCGTGTTTATGAATAATCTAGAGGATAGGAATCCAATATTGGTGATAGGTGGAACGGGTCATTATGGTCAATTTATAGTGCGAAGTTTAGTTAATCTCGATCAATCAGTGAGAGTGATAAGTCGTAATGCCATAAAAGCCAAGGAAACACTCGGTTCAGATGTAGAAATTATTGAAGGAGATATAACAGATCCAAAATTAATTAAAGCTTCAATATCGGGAGTAAAAGCCATTGTAATTTCCATTTCTGCTTTTACAAGAAAATTAATTAAAAAGACTAGACTTATCGAAAGGGATGCTGTAATTGCCATTTTAGAAGAAGCAAGAAAAAATCAAATAAATCGAATTGTCTATATTTCTGTATATGACCTAAGAATGGATCATCTTAAAAAATTAAAGGCGTTACTATTGGGGGAGATCCGCTTAGAAATTGAAAATATTCTTAAAGAATCTAACTTCAATTGGACAGTATTAGGTTGCTGTCCATCAATGGAGATGTTTTTTGCGATGCTTCGCGGAACAAAACTTACTGTCCCAGGAGGTGGATTTAATCCATTTCCAACTGTTTCCCCTGTCGATTTAGGGGAAATCGCGGCTCAGACAACAATCCGTTCTGATTTAGGAGGAAGAAGATTTAGAATAACTGGACCTGAAGCATTAAGTTACCCTCAAGTCGCTGAAAGATTATCAGTTGCACTCGATCACACAATTAAACATATAAAAGTCCCGATCACGCCACTTAAAGTCCTATCTATCATCACGAGACCCATTAGTCCTTTTATCAGATACTTATTGATGGGAGTGAAGTTATTTAATAATTTTCCTCAAGATCTTGTCGATGAGGTGCCTAATGATCATAAAATATTACTTGATACGTTTGAATACACACCTCATACTTTGGAAATGGAGATAAAGAGAAGAAATTATCAGGTTAAGAATTAAGGGAATAATTCCTTTAAAAAAGAAAATTATCTCAATTTCTTAACATCATCTAAATCTATATATTTTATTAAGTAGAACAGTTATATAGGAAGAAATTAAGAGGGAAAAATTGCCTGCTTACCGGAGCAGCTTCTGGTATTGGTCGTTCGTTAGCGATTTTACTCGCTGAAGTCGGTCTTGTAAAATAAATAAAGTGTTGAGAAATGGCATAATAAAATAGATGTATTCACGAGTCATAAATGAAGAATACAATATTTTATCTTCATCAGTTATATTAAGTTGTGGTTTTAATCCTTCAAATTGAGGTTTAAGTGATTTTTCTTTTAATATTCTCATCCTTTTTAATATGGAATACGCATAATACGATCTAAAGATATATCTCGAAATATATAGAACTCCTCGCAAGGATGTGATATTGTTCAATCTAATCTTTATAATATTGATATTATTCTTAATAAAAAAAATGTAATTGAAATGAAATATAAATCATTAGAGAGTGGTTAAAAATGAACTTGAGAATTGATGTGCTCATAGAGTAGTCTAATGAATAACAAAATTTGTATAAGTCTTCAGTTCATCTAAAACAAAACTAGAAAGGGTATCTTCAACTTCATCGGATTGATACAAATCTTTTATAAAATCTGCGTAATCTTCGACATTTTTTACGCGAACTATCGCAAATAGACCATGTTGTTCCCCTATCCTAAAAAGATCGGTTATATAGCTACTCTTTTCCAAATTTAATGCAATTTCGTTATATTTTGAAGGGTCTTTAGGTTTAATTCTTACGAGGTATTTTCCTTTAAGCCCAATTTTTTTTGGACAAAAGTTAAGAGCGTAGTTAAGAATTACGTTCTTTTTTTCAAGCTTTTTAATTCTGTTATGAATTGTAGATTGAGAGATATCTTGTCTATTCATTTCATTTAAAAAATCCTTGTACTTATCATTAATTATGTCCTTAATCTCGTAAGTCGAGATTGGTTTTAAACTCTGGTTTTCTTGCAATATTTTTAAAATTACATAATCGATGCTGTCAATTTCGAAATTTGGATCAATTTTATTGTCATACAATTCAATCCCATTAGTCTTGAACACTTTAATTGTCTCGATTATATGATACTTCTTAAAATATGATTGAGCCATTATATTATCTATTGCGCTTAAAACCTGGTAATACTCCTCAGATGAATGAAATATGAATAAAGCAAATAGAGAATATTCTCCTAAAATTCCATCAAGGATTTTTAATTGGGATATTTTTAACAACTTTTCTAATAGTTCCGGTTCCTTGGGATTGGTTTTAATTTCTAATAATACATATTTTAAATTAATGGGAAGAATACTCGGATTAATATTGATTGTAAAATTAGTAATTATTTTTTCACTCCTCAGATTATCAAGTTTATACTGGTATGTTTGTCTGGAAAGCCCTAACGCTCGTGAATTTTTCGATATTACAAACTTGGTTTTACCTGTTAGATTTTTAATGAAGTGTTGAGCTTCCACTAAATTTTTACTATTTTGCATATTATAACAATTTTACACTCTTCTGCCGTATTATTAATTAAATGTTTATAAATCAGTATATAAATATTTGCCCTTAACCAAAAATAATTTTATTAATTAATTAAACTTAAAATCATTATAAACAATCAAGTGAAATTTTATGGTAAATTATAAAGTTGCAGATGAAAATTTAGCTGAAAAAGGCAAAGAGGCATTATATATTGCTGAAAGTAAAATGCCAGTTACTGCTAAAGTTATTCGAGAACGATTTGAAAAGGAAAAACCTTTAAAAGGCATTACTATTGCAGGTTGCCTTCATGTAACAAAAGAGACCGGAAATCTAGCTAGAACTTTAAAAGCTGGCGGTGCAGAAGTGTATTTATGTGGAAGCAATCCATTATCCACTCAGGATGATGTATCAGCTGCATTAGTTAAAGAAGGAATAAACGTGTTTGCTTGGCATGGCAATACTGATGAAGAATTTTATTGGTGTATCAGAGAATGCTTAAAAGCCAAACCGAACATTCTAATTGATGATGGCGCTGATATGATTGTTACAGCTCATAAGGAATTCCCTGAATTAATTGAAAATGGCACAATTATGGCATGTCAAGAGGAGACAACAACTGGTGTTAAGAGATTTAAAGCGATGGATAAACAAGGAGCATTAAAAGTTCCGCTATTTCCCGTTAATGATGCTCGTTGTAAAAATCAGTTTGACAATGAATTAGGAACTGGACAAGGGATTGTTGCAGCTATTTATGGAATGCACGTATTATTTGCAGGAAAAAATGTCGTTATTGCTGGATTTGGTCACTGCTCCTCTGGCATGGCATTAAGAGCGAGAGGTTTAGGTGCAAATGTAATCGTCACTGAAATAGATCCGATTAAGGCGCTCCAAGCTAAATTTACTGGATATCAAGTTATGCCTATTGAGGAAGCACTACCCCAAGCAGACATCATCTTGACTGCTACTGGATGTAAACACGTGATTCAACCCACCAAGGAAACATTTGATAAACTCAAAGATGGAGTCATACTTGGTAATCTCGGGCATTTTGACATCGAGGTCCCAACCAAAGAAATTTACGAATATGCTAAAGAAATACGACCTATTAGAGAAAATGTTGAAGAAATTACCTTTTTTGATGGCAAGAAAATATATTTACTTGCCAAAGGACGTTTAGCAAATCTGGTTCTGTCTGAAGGTCATCCTGCTGAAGTAATGGACATGTCTTTTGGTTTACAGTCTCTTATGTCTGAATATATCGTTAAAAATAAAGACAAACTTAAACCAGGAATGGTTGATGTTCCCGTTGAGATCGATGATAAAGTAGGTTTCTTGAAACTACAAGCGATGGGTATAAAAATAGACACTCTAAGCGAAGAACAATATAATTACATTCATGGGTATGAAGAAGGAACTTAAAATTTCTTTTATTTTAGCTTTTGTTTTTTACCAGCTGCATTTTATGGTCGCTTTTCTCTCTTTTTTTAAAATTATAAATTTTTACAGCATTCCACGCTATTTCACTTGCTTGGTGGATTAAATTATCATCCAAGGTGATCATTCCTTCTGAATTAAATTTAAGCAGCGTAATTATTGGCATAAAAGCAAAGGCTGTTAAGAATGGTAATGACTGGTTTTGAATAAGATTTTCTTCTATCCCTTTTTTTAAGAGATTAGTTACTTGTTTAAATAGTTCAAAATCTTCTTGACGAATATTATTCATCATTGAAGTTTGTTCGTAATGCTCGCGATATACTAAATGGTCATTATGTTGAAGATTATAAGTAAAAAAATTATACCAAATTGATTTGAATTGAGCTTTAATAGCCTTGCTATCATCTACTCCTTGTAAGGATGCTTGACTCATCTTATTTCTGATATCAATATATATCTTTGTAAATAAATCTTCCTTATTTTTATAGTAGATATAGATCGTAGCTGGAGATACTCCTGCCTCTTCTGCTATCTTTGATATTGAAATTCCAGAAAATCCTAGATCATTTACTAACTGAATAGATTTCTTTATTATGGCATCTTGTTTTTTCTCATCACGAAGTCTCATATTAATAAATAAATAAACGCTCATTCATTAAAACTTTTCTATTTTAAAATTTGAGTAGTAGCTCCAGATCACAATTTTTAGTAATAAAAATATTTATAAATGAACATTCATTTATTTTCAACAATAAATGAACACTCATTTATTTATGGTGATAAAAAATGTTAAAAACTCAAGATTTGGATACAAGAGGTAATTATACAATAAAAGAGACATCTGAATATTTGACGATTATAGGATTAAAAAGTGTTAATTGCTATCTCTTGAAGCAAGGTGATAAATATATATTAATTGATAGCGGTTTATCAAGAAATCGAGTCGAAGTAGAAAAGATGATCGAGCAATCAGGCTGTAAGCAGGGTGATTTAAAATTAATTTTAGCAACCCACGGTGATCCTGATCACGCGGGAAACTGTGCATATATTCGCAACAAGTATAGTTCAAAAATTGCAATGCATTATGAAGATTTAGGAATGGTGGAGTTGGGAGATTTTACTTGGAATCGGAATTTAAATTTACTTATGAAAATACTAGGTAAAGTTTTCATCCGTTTATTAGGATTAAGATTAAAAAAAGAAGATCGATTCAAGCCAGATATAATTCTTGACGATGGGCAATCTTTGAACGAATATGGATTTAATATTACTGTTTATAATCTTCCCGGGCATTCTAAGGGCTCTCTTGGATTTCTAACTTCTGAAGGTGATTTCTTTTGTGGGGATTTACTTATGAATAAAAAAATACCCACTAGGACTAACTTGATCGTAGATAAGGAAACTTTTGAGAGGAGCATTGATAGGCTTAAAATGCTAGATATTAACATGGTTTATCCCGGACATGGAAATCCTTTCCCAATAAAAGATTTTCTTGATAATGAAGAAGAAGGAACTTAATCTATTTTTATTTAGTTTTTTAATATAATATTACTTTTTTTCAAGTTACTTATATAATTCCCTTAATTTGTCTAATTACACAAAATAAAGCTAACTTTTGTTCAATTACCATAATTACAAATAATAAAACCTTGTAAAAAAATAATTAAGTGTTATATATGAAAGAAAATATAGATTTAGATTTAGGAAAATTACTAGAATTGATGAGATATTCTTTTCTCAGGTTGGATGGTGCATGGTTCATGGCTTCGGTAGAAAAAGTTGGGTTGGAGACTGCGACAGAATTAGATGTAAAAGCGTGGGAGATGTTTTCAGAAAGGTTGGGAAAGAAAATTGCTTCAATGACAAATTTGAAAGGTGATTTCTCTGAAACATTACCAAAACTAATGAAGATCCAACATACGCTTATGAATATGAATTCAGAAATAGAAGTTATTGGTGAGGGCAAAATGATTCACAGAGTTTTAGATTGTGAAGTTTGGAGAATGGTTCAGAAAGTATGGCCTCAGGATGCAATTCCTTGTCATAAGGTTACTCTAGCAAGTATTAGGGGTTTGTTAAAGGGAGCTTTTCCAGAAAAAGAGTTTATTTTGAAGCATAAGAAGAAAATCCCATTGGGAGATCCTTGTTGTGAGATTGAAATTTCTGTTAAAAACTCATAATATTGTAGAACTTTCTCCTCCACTTGATCCTTCTGGAATAACAGTTAAAACCATGTTAGCTTTATTAACGGAGATAATTGCTCAGATAAAAAAAACCTACAATATCTAAAATTCTATACTCTAGGATTTAAAATTTCATTAGCCGAAGCATCATCATAAATTTCTTTCGCTAACTTTCTTAATCCATCCAATCCAATAGGTTCTTCTTTTAGTCTATTAGACTCCCATATTTTAACTTTCTTAAACTCGTTGTTAATCTCTACCAAATACCTCTGCTGAATTGAGGAAATTTGACCGCAAAAATCGCACTTCTTCGCGTGTTTCTTAGGAATTATCATATTGATGTGAACGGCATCAAGGTTGATGTACTTATTAGTCAATTCTCTTGCTCGTTTGACTTCTTCAAAACTTGGTTTCTCCGCAATAGAAACTAATCTTAGCGATCCGACACTATGGATCAAATCGCTGATTCTCTCCCCTCGTTTCTCAAGATCAACCATCATGTCAAATATTTCTTTTCCTAGTTCCTTTCTCTTTTCATAATCGCTATCAAATGGGTGTAATATCTGTCTAAACATGTTAGAAAAATTTTTCATCGCATCCTTAATAGAGTTATAGAAATTTAACGAATATTTTAAAACTATTTTAACTTGGTCCTCAGGGATTTCAAAAAGAGTAATCATGTTGGCAGTGGGAGGAAAATCCGCTATGATGATATTAAATTGTTCCTCCTGAGAATTTTTGTCTTCTGCGTCTAAGATTTTTTGAAAAAACATTGCATTTTTTAAAGCCAAGGGTATAGAATCTGTTGTAAATGTGGTATCAATAAATTCTTCGATTTGGGGGATCTTACCAACTAAGGGCATCTGTTTAGTAAGAGTTTTCATCTTATTAACCAAATCTTTAGTATATATTTCAGCGTATACATTTGCATCAGGCTCAATCGCCCATAGATTATTCGTAATTGGTGTAATCGCGTTTCCAATATCTTTTGATAGGAGATCCGACAAATTATGCGCCATATCAAAAGAAATAAGAAGAATTTTCTTTTCTGGCAATAAATCTGATAATAATACAGCACTCGCAGCGCTTATAGACGACTTACCCACTCCACCTTTCCCACCTAAAACTATTATCTTTTCAATCATGCTTTATACTGAATACCTTTAAAATCAGAAATTAAACAATAACCATTATTAATAATAATATAAAATTAATTCAAGAATTTTAATAATTCGACATCAATTTACTTATTATTTTTAGGAAAAAAAACTAATCTTCCAGAAATCGAGGGTTGCTCAGTATTCTTATTTTCTTCGAAATAAAAATAAAATCTACCAATTTCAGTATTAATTCTACATTTGAATTTTCTTTTAGTATTATTTGAAAGTCTTTTTAACAATTTATTGTTCCAATAAATGCTCATGCAAACAATATCATATTCTTTCTTAAATAAATCGCATTTTATGGAGATGATATAACTAAAAAGGTCAATTCTAATTTCATTCCTTAAATTAGCAAAAGATAAATTTAATAATGTACTTTTTTAAAATAATCATCAAAAAAATGTTGATTATTTATAGAATTGTTAATCAAATTTACAGTTAATATTAATACAATAAAATTTTAATCAAAAAAGTAAAGTTTTCAATAAATATCATCAATTAAATGAAGAAATAAAATAAAGCAATTAATAAAAAAATTCAATCGAATAACTAAACTAAAATTATTATATAAACTTATAACGATATACAGGAAGAAGAATCATAATTCAAGCTTAATAAAGATAAATAAAAATATTTCAATAGATAAAATATTCAATATATAAGATAGAAATAATCAATTTGGCATTAGATCCTATCCAAAAGTTGGATTTTACTTCTTTTTATAAGTTTATAATTAATTTTAGATTCATTGATAAAAAATAATAATAAATAGAAAAAGGAAGTGATTAATATTACCACTAATAATGTAGATTTTACTACTAAATATACTATCGAAGTAAAGTTTAAAATTAAAGGAGTTGTTGAGAAATCAGACATCGTTGGAGCCGTTTTTGGCCAAACTGAGGGGTTGCTCTTAGACTTAGATTTGAGAGATCTTCAAAAATCTGGACGAATAGGGCGAATTGAGGTTGATAATGAATCTAAGGACGGAGTTTCCGAAGGATTTATTATAATTCCCTCTAGCTTAACTCGTAAAGAGACTGCTCTGTTGGCTGCAACTGTTGAAACCGTTTCTCGTGTTGGCCCTTGTGAGGCTGAAATCGAATTAATAGAAATTCGAGATGTTAGAGAAACTAAACGCAAGAAAATTATTGAACGTGCTGCAGAATTATTAAAAAAATGGGATCAAAATTCTTTAGAACCTAGCGAAATCGAAGAAAGAATGGACGCAGACATTAAACTTGGAGAAATTACATCTTGGGGTCCGGAAAACTTACCTGCAGGTCCCGATGTTGAATCTAGCCAAGAACTAATAATCGTTGAAGGTCGAGCAGATGTTTTAAACCTATTGCGAATAGGAGTTAAAAATACCATCGCAGTTCAAGGTACACAAGTACCTAAATCAATCTTAGGTTTATTAAAGACCAAAAGCTCAGTAATAGCTTTCTTGGATGGAGACCGCGGGGGCACGATTATTTTAAATGAACTATTACAAGTAGCAAAACTTGATTACATAGCTCGAGCCCCGGAAGGTTTAGAAGTGGAAGAACTTACTCGGAAACAAATGATAAAATCTCTCCAAAACAAAAAACCAGCGGGAGTTAAACATAAGCCTACTACTAAGGTTAAAAAAGAAGCTACAGGTAAGGATGCGTTATTTCAAAAACTCATGAAGAAGTTAAAAGTAAAAAATCAAACGACATTAAAAGAAAGCCTTGAAAAAATAGAACCTGGACACAGTATCGGATTGAATAAGAGTTTAGAGAAATTATTTGAAATTCCCGTAGGGGAAATCTTTGAAAAAATTAAAGATTTTAAAGAGACACAATTTCTTATAATAGATGGCATTTTAACTAAACGCTTGATTACGCTTTTATTACCTATGAAAATAAAATTTATTGCCTGCAAAAATAAGGAAGAAGAACTTAGAGTCTCGTCAGATATTACAGTTTTCTTTTTTTAAAAGATATCACCATTTCTTTAAAACTCTATTCTTTTTTTAAACCTAATTTTTAGATGGCAATTATCTTTTTTTGCAATTAACATTAATAGGTAAGCCATTAGCGATTGAATTTGTAACTACACAATATTCTGAGAATTCTTTTATACACCTATTAATCTCTTCATCAGAATTAACTTCCTTCGGTGTAAATTTCAAATCGACATCAATATTTGCTAATCTAAGAAGCATTTTCGGACCTGTGTGAGATAATGTTCCATCTACTACTACCTCAAAAGTTGCTAGCTCTATATTATTCTTCTGTAGACAGTAAATAAAGGTTGTACCTAAGCAACCTCCGATGCCAATTAATAAATACTCTACTGCACTCGGGCCGAGATCTGTTCCGTGAAACGAAGCTGGCTCGTCAACATTAAAATCTTTAAAATCTCTCACAGAAGCCTTAAAAAGAAGGTCTTTCGTATAATCTAAGAATACTTTCATTACAAATCAACGATAAAATCAATTTGTCTTATTAAGAAAAATAAAATTAATTTAAAAACTCTAACCAATTCGCAAAACGTTATTAAGTAAAGTAAAAATTAACTGAATAACATAGGATAAGACTCCTAATATTAACATTCCGATGGCACATATTTTAAAAACTATAAAATAATCTTTCCTACTTGGTTTATTTGCTATTTTTATTATTCTTTTGGTATTTTGAAAAAAGGCACCTATACGTTCGTAAAGGGTTAATTTCTTGCCTTTTTCGTACTTTGCATATTGGTCATACTTAGGGTAATTATTTGACACAATTAAATTAAAAATAAATATTTAAAAAATTTAACTGTTATCACAATTTTCTTCTTTATTCTTCTCTAATGTCAAGAATATTTGAAATGAATAGCTCACGGTCGAATTGTTCTAAATCGTCATAACCTTGTCCTATTCCTATAAAAATAATGGGTTTTTTTGTTTCATAAGAAATTGATAATGCGGCTCCTCCCTTTGCGTCAGCATCAAATTTTGTTAGGATATTTGCATCAATTCCGACGCTATTATTGAACTCCTTCGCTTGATTTAGTGCATCATTTCCAGCTAAACTATCTCCAACAAACAAGGTTAAATCTGGTTCAGCTACTCTTACAATCTTTTGCATTTCTCTCATTAAATTTTTATTACTTACTTGTCTCCCAGCAGTATCCACCAAAACAACATTTACATCTTTAGCTTTTGCATGTTGTATAGCATCATAGGCAACACTCGCCGGATCTGATTTATATTCGTGTTTAATAACTTTGATTCCAACATTTTGCATGTGATAAGACAGTTGTTCGATTGCTGCTGCCCGAAATGTATCTGAAGCCGCAGCTACAGAAGTAATGTTATGTTTTTTTAGATAATGCGCGATCTTAGCAATTGTGGTAGTTTTACCCGTTCCATTAACTCCTAAAAAACAAATTATATAAGGATTGTTAGTTTTGTTCTTCTTCCTAATTTCATCTAATAAATCAATATTCCTCTCTGGAGTTAAAATTTCCGTAATTACATCTTTTAAAATTTCAAATAAAAATTTTCTTTTTGATGTTAGTCTACCTATTTGTTCACCCTTAAGAGATGCTTTTATCTTTTGGCATAGAATATCTGCTGTTTCTGTAGCTACATCATTTCCTATTAATAACAAATTCAGTTCATTTAAAGCACTTGCTAAGCTTTCGGACGATAAAGTTTTTTTAACGAAAGCAGAGAATACATTACTTAATTTCTTCATTAATATAACCACTTGAATTGAAAATCAATAATATCTTAAAAAAAGGTTTAAATTATTGCTGAGTCATTCTACCTTGGAGTATTTGATTCATATTTTGAAGATTTAAATCTAAACTAAAAATTCTTTCTTGGAGAAATTTTAACTGGGTATTGTGTTGTTCAATAAGATTTGAGATAAATTCAATAGCTTCTTCAACAGATTTTTCAATTATTGTATCATTTTTTACATACACAAGTACTTTTTTAGTGTCTTTAATTGTTGCTTTTATGCTAGCTAAACCTCCAATTGGAACCAAAATTTCATCATTTTCATTAACACCTTCTTTGAGGTTATCTAAAGTTAGCTTAGTTGTGTATAAATTCCCAAGAGAAGCATTTATTATTTCAAATTGACCTTGAAACATATCTCTTTGTTCTTTAAAATACCGATATTGGCTTAATTGTTGTTCTATGTTCTGATTATTTTCCATAAAAATCAATAAATGATGTGATTATTTCTCTATTTAGATAACTCTCGAATCAAATAATCTTGACTCTCTTCAGGAGTTATAACTTTAATTTCTTGGATGTTAATTTGTCTTCTAAGAATTCCTATGCTTGTAATTTGAGTCAACGCTTTTTCTAAAGCATCTTTCTCTTTTAGAGCTCGAACCTCTTTCCGAAATAAATATTTTTTATACTTTTTTCTGTAAGTACCAATAATCCGATAAATTTTAATCTCTGACATAAGTTTTCAATTCCTGAGAATCCATGTAATTAAAGTTGATAATTATTTTAAAAATATTAAATTTTGCTTTTTTATAGGATTATAATACAACGCTGTAGAATTAAGCCCTATAACATTAATACATTTGTTAAGCGCATCATCTCAGGACCAGTGCATTTGTTTCCAAATATGCCGCTCTGATCGTTAGCTATTGCTCCTGAAGAGAGATACGGAATTCCTCTATTAACTGTTGATACATCTGTTTCTTCTACTTTCAAAATTTCAGAAATAATTTCAATCTCTTCGTCAGTCGTAAGTGGATGAACGAGGCACCCCTTATTGTTTGACAGCGATATAGAACCAGGAAGATTGTTATTAACAAACTCATAAACCACAGCTTCTACCTTTAAAGTATCTTCAATTTGTTCCTTATATTCCTTTAAGAAAGAAGAAATAATAGCTCCTTTGTCGTTACATAATATCAAGTTTCCAAAAGCATTATCCAGAGAGTTAAGAACCCCTACTTGATAACCGCTATTTAATTCTTTAGAATAATTTTTTAATTGCTGAAGCTCGTCTTCCCTAATTATATGAGGAACAATTGCCCCATATTTATTACTTGCGGTATAGACTCCAATTAAATTAGAATTATTAATCGACATAGGATAAAAAGGTTCTATAAATACACTTTTGATTTTTTTAACTGCTGGTTTAAGTAGTGTGGATGGATATAATCCAAATGAATTATTAACTGTTAAGTAGACACCTACTGAGTTCTTACCAAATATCTGGTACTTTAAAATCGTCATTTAAGAATACTAAGAAAATTGTTATGTGTTGGATAAAGTTTTAAACCATAAATATTTTATTAAAAATGCGTAAGTTAAATGGATATCATCCCAAACCTCTTTAATCTCCTCCTAATTTTGTTTACGCGTAGGTTTCAATTTCACAAAAGAAATTACAGTTATCATAAATCTTTATAAGTAAGATCGGTGCTAATATGAAATATGATAAATTGGATTATTGCCTTCTTCTATTTTTTAGAAGAGTTTGGTTTGTTAAAAATTGAAGACATACTTACGAAGAACCTTCCTTTGCTGTTAATTTGCAGAGGTGTTTATTGCCTTACCTATGTTCTAAATTACCATAAGGGATTAACTAGCGAAACTGACGACAGAAAAACTTTATTTACTCAAAAAGAGACTTCACTCTTTATTCTAAAGCAAATAATAATTGTTCTTTTTGGTTCGATCAATCTAGTTTTTGCTCTGTTCATTAGTTTCTATTCCTTAACAATGAGCGGAAAATACATTAATAGCATTGCTAACAGAAGAAATAAAAGATTATTGGGCACATTAGGAAACCTCTTCTCTTTTTTATCTCCCCTTATAGGTATTCTATGGTATACATTCATCAACCCTGATTATTATTCTGTTGCTGCTATCGGAGTGAGTATAATTGCTTTCTTTCACTATGGATTAAAAATATCTTCCTTGTCTTTGACTAAAATCCTAGAAAAATATAGTAAAAGGCGTATCGAGAAAATCCCTAAAATCATCCAATATATTCTTCTAATCTTCTTAATTGCCTTCCCTACTACAATAATAATAGGAACTGGAGTCTATAAATCTCAAGAAAAACGTACATATTTGGTTCCTATGCGAGACGATATTAAATTAGCGACTGATGTTTATTTTGCTCCTGGATCCTTTGGTGCACCTCGTCCCGTTATTTTAGTTAGGACTCCTTATGGCAAATCTGGTTGGGCAGATGATCTATACTCCCCTATCTACTTAAATCAAGATTATCACTTAGTAATTCAAGATTTGAGAGGGACTCACAGCTCTGAGGGAGGAGAAGGTTTTCTTCTTTTTGTTGAATCATATAAAGATGGTGTTGATACAATTGATTGGATATCAGAACAAAGCTGGTCTAATGGTAAAATAGCTAGTGCTGGGGTTTCTGCCTTATGTCTTAACCAATATTATTATGCAGGAATGGGTCCAAATGGTTTGTTGGCTCAACAATTATGGTTTGGTACACCAGAAATGTTTGACCACGCTATCTTCCAAGGTTCCTATCATAAATCCTCTGTTGAGACTTGGATAAAAGGCACTTCCCCTACGAATTGGGAGTACCAAATAGATACGCTTTTTTCGCAAACGATTCCAAAAAACGAAACTCTTTACAACTCGACATCGTTATCAAATCCTATAGGACCTCATTATTCAAATGTTTCCGTCTATGGTATTCATGTTGGTGGTTGGTACGATCATTTTTTACAAGGTACTATCGATGGGTATATTGGATACGATGACTATGGGGCGACTAGGGCACAAGGACATCAAAAATTGGTAATGGGACCATGGACTCATGGTTCGATTTATGGCGGGCAACAAGGGGAGTTAATATATCCTAGCAATTCAAATGGGTTCGATTTATTGCTCGATTGGGAAATGGAAATCTTTGATGATGCTTTGTTATGTATTCCTGCTGATTGGACTGGTGCAAGAGTTGCTTATTATCTAATGGGCGATGTAGTTGTTAGTTCAGATGACTGGAATTACTGGCGTTATGCGTATGATTGGCCATTAGATCACGTAGACGATACATGGTATCTCACTGCTAATCTTGGAATAAGTAAAAGCTCTGCCGGTTTAGTGGATGGAAATCTTTCTTATTTATACGATCCCAGATATCCTGTTCCTAACTTAGGGGGACAAAATCAACCGTTTGATCTGGCAGGACCTATGGATCAATCATCGATTGAAAACAGATCTGATGTTTTGAGATTTGAGACACCTGTTTTAACAGAAACCGTGGAAACCGTTGGAAGAATTTGGGGAAATCTATTTGTAACTTCAAATTGTACTGACACTGATTTTACTATAAAGCTGACTGATGTATATCCAGACGGACGTTCTATGCTAGTAACCGACGGTTCTTTGACTGTTAGATATAGATATAATTACACTTCGGAAGTGTTAATGTCCGGGAATCAAAATGATATTTATGAGCTATTGATTGATTGTTGGTCAACAGCTTATTCATTTGCTCCAGGGCATAAAATTAGAGTAACAATTTCAAGCTCTAACTATCCCCGTTTTGCTAAAAACCCTAATACGGGGGCGCCACTAGCACGAGATTATTTAAATTTTAACATCGCGAATAATACTCTCCTCGTTGGACCATCATACAATTCAAGTATAATTCTGCCGAGATTAGTAAATATGAGCAGCACTCATACAATTTATTAATTCATTTTTTTTTTATTTTAACATTTTTAGAAATTCTATTTCATCAATGAAAGTTACCCTTAACTTGCGTGCTTTATTGAAATTTTTAGTTTCACCCTGAGAATCGTTTGTAACTAAATACCACAGATCAGGAGAAATCTCTTCTCTTACGATCCCTCCTTTCTCAATTACTTTTCTCTTCGCTTCTTCTTTATCCATTGTTTTTAGATCTGATGAAAAATAAAATTTTATTAACGATAAATCTGCTATAGGATATCACCTTCTATATGTGATTGGAGAAGTCTTAAATTTTTAAGATAAAGTAAAAAGAATAACTTTTAAAACTAAAAGACTAGCGATAATTTTTAATTTTTAAAATTAGTAATATTAAGTATATTGATTCATTCGGCTAAATAACATACAACAAGACCATCAATATTCTTTGTTGCTCTTATTTTAATTTTTCTTGGTGGTTTTTGAATTCCACGAGCCCATATTGCTTCATTAACTTCTTGCGAGATAATTAAAGATTCTGGTTTAAAATGACGCTCCATAAATTCTCTAAGATATCTAATTCCCTTTTTAGCCCATTTATTACGTGGACCTCGTCGAGCTTTTGCGAGTGGTATTACATAAATTCGTTCATCTATAATTTCTTCTTTTGGGGCTTCTTCTTCAATTTCTTCAAATTCTTCGAGTTCTTCTTCAAAAATTTCGCCAACTTCTTCTTCATCAGATATTTCATCTAAGTCGAATTCTTCGATTTCTTCGATTTCATCCTCATCTTCTTCGAGGTCTTTAGTATCAACTAGTTCCTCTTCTAAATCATCCAAGCTTATTTCTTTTGATTTCTTCTTTGCCATAATACATCAGGGTTATAAGTTTATTGTTTAATCTCTCTTCAATCTTGTATTTCGCCATTCTCTTCTAGAATAAGGACTAGACCTTACTCTTCCGCCAGTTCTCCTCACAACCCAATTAGGGACTGAACGACTTTGTTTCATTCTTTTAGCCCTCCTTAATTTTGAGGGTAAATCTTTATTACGCGCCATTTTTATACACTGAGTTTATTTCTTAATATTAAATTCTTTTTTGTTTCCTGCTGTTAACTTTTCTAAAATTTTTTTAAATTCTTTATCGGGTAATGGAGTAGCTCCTCGTAATCTTCCTGATTGAAATAATTGTATTAATTGTAGCTCGATTTGTTCTGCGAATTGAGGTTTAACTATTCTTATATTTTCTAATCGCTGACGTCCTTCTTGGCTTAATATCTTTCTCATTATTTGATATTTTTGTTTGTTATACTCCTCTTGCTGTTGCCCAGCTATTTGTTGTTGGACTGCTTGTTGTTGAAGTTGCTCTAGTTTTTTTCTTCTAATGTTTTCTAATTCTTCTTCATCGCTCAAAGTTGAAAACCTTAGATATGTAATTTTTAATTTATTTTCTAGTAATTATATACGCGGTTCTTTCTAATAGACTTGTTCCTTCTGGAGTAACAATTCTACCATCTCTATCTTGTTTTACAATTAGATTTGCATCTTCCAACTGTTGTAACGCTACACGGATAATTTTTCCGCTTCCTTTAGCACTATGATGACGACCTGGTCCATTTTTGTTTTTACCCCCATAATGCTTTCTGAGTTTATTAACTCCAACAGGACCAAATTTTTTTATTTTCCTTAATAGTGAAGCGCATCTGATATACCAGAAATTTTCGTGATCAATTGGAGCTAATTCCTTAAAAAATGCTGTCTTCCAAAATTGACTCCCTTCAGGTGGCTTGATTTCAGGGAAATCTCTTAATTTTTCTGCGACTGTATTAATGAGCTTCTCGGGTTCAACGATAAATATCGACATAAACAAAATCAATTTTAATATTATATGATACATTTAAAAAGAGTAATTAGATTAAAAATTTTTTGGTAAAAGTAGTATTTTGGGGCAATGAGTTATCAAAACGAGTTTAAAAAAGTACTGTTATCTTCACCACACGCCACATTAGGGAAAAAGGGACTTACAAATGATTTTTTAACTCATGTGCAACAGTTGCTTAAGAGATATAAAATAATTAAAATAAAAGTGTTAAAATCAGTAGCTACAAAATCAAATATTACTAGTTTTGCTGACCAAATTTCACAAGCAACGAATTCCTATGTTCTGGATGTCAGAGGAAAAATGATCGTAATTTCAGTGTATGAACTAAAAAAATAAAATTAAAACTGATGAGATATAACCTAGATGGCGAAAAATAAGCGGAATAATAAATCAATCATTAAACGGATTGCTGATACAAGAATGAACTATTTGTTTCAGAAAGCACACGACATATTCCCTAACGATAAAGAAT
The DNA here is from genome assembly GCA_013375495.1 of Promethearchaeota archaeon. Next base: position 20,714 of record JABXKC010000031.1, on the reverse strand, counting down.
TAGCTAATAGGTATATTTTTCTTGCGAGACGATATGCCCAAAGAGCTAAAATTCGAATTCCAGCACAATGGAAAAAGCGGATTTGCCATAAATGCAAGAAATTACTCTATCCCGGAATTAATTGCAGAACAAGAATACATTCAAAAGGAAAGGGCTCTCACGTCTCAACTACTTGTCTAGATTGTAATCATACAACTAGGTATTTTATTAAATTAAAGTAAAATATAGATAAGAATAAAGAAAAATCTATTATTAAATATGCCTTTAACAGTCATTTTAGCAGAATGTGGACTAGAATTAATCCCCGAAGAAATTAAAAATCATCCTGCTATTCAAAAAAACATAAAAAAAGATTCTTATCCTTCACAACTACTTGATAATGCGCTACACCATTCTGCGATGGTTAAACTTAAAAACTTTCAAAAAAGGGGACGTCCTGATATTACCCATAGCTGCCTATTAAACGCTTTGGGATCTCCCTTGAATAAAAGTGGTAATTTAAAGCTATATATTCATACTTTAAATAATAAAATATTCGAAATTAACCCACAAATCAAAATCGCTAGAAATTATAATAGATTTAAAGGATTAATGGCAAAATTGCTAAGGGAAAATGAAATTCGAACAAAAGAATTACTTTTAATTTCGCAATTTAATGGAAATTTAAGGGATTTAGTAAAATCTTTTAAAAAGAAGGAAATATTAATCTTTTCAAGCAGGGGGGAATTAGTTAAATATCATCTCGATTTATTTGATAAAGATTTGACTAGAAATTATATTGCTATTATTGGTGGTTTTCAAAAAGGTTATTTTACAGAAGATATCTTAAACCTAAGCGATAAAATTGTATCAATTTCGAATTATTCTTTGGATGCGTGGGTTATCGTAAATAAAATAGTTAGCTTTTATGAAATTACTAATGACATTATGTAACAAAATAACTATGAGAAAGTTTTTTTTTAATAGTTAATATATACAAATAATCAATTTTTTTTCAAATTAACTTGAAAAATTCTTTTTAAATATCTTCTGTTTTTATACAGCGCTCTTAGTATAGTGGTTAGAATCTCGGGTTTCCAACCCGAGGACCCGGGTTCAATTCCCGGAGGGCGCATTTATCTATTGATTCCTAAGAACTTAAGTAGAATCCTTGATATCAATAGTAAATTTTATTCGTGGTAACTTTTCCCCTATTTGAAAATTCTATTCCTTCCATTTCTAACAATGCTCGTTTCATTTCAATCCCTCCTTGAAATCCCCCAAGTTCTCCATTTGATTTTATTGCCCTATGACATGGAATTACGATAGGAAATGGATTTTTTGCTAAAGCGTTTCCTACTACCCTCGCACCTTTGGGTATACCGATTTTATTTGCAATTCGCTTATACGTACTAACCCAACCTCTTGGAACATCGTATTCTGCTAATAGTACCTTCTTTTGAATTCTAAAACATTGGTCAAAATCGATTAATTGCAAATCAAAGTTTATCTTATCACCCTTTAAAAACTGGAGAATTTTAGATCCTAGCGCTTCGATTATTGAAGAAGAGCCTAATTCAATTGTTGTGAAAGCGTCACGCGCTTTTATTTCAGATTTTTTTTCAAGATCGCTAAGAAATATACGTTGAACTCGTACTTCAGAGTCGTTCTCTTTCCAAACTATTGTAAACGAATTAAATTGAGAAGTAAATATAGAGTAAAATTGATATGCCACGCTTGATCATTTCCTAGATTTTGTCTTCCCAAAGACTAATTAAATTTCCTTCAGAGTCATTTATTTGAGCAAAGTAGGCAAAATCTGCTATGGGAACTTTAGCCAGAATTTGCTTTCCACCATTTTTTACTACTTTATCAATCGTATTATCAATTGACTTTACTTTTATGAAAATACTTGTCACTTGCTGCTCATAAGTACCGCGTTGAAGTAATCCTCCGTTTATTCCACCAGGTTCAGTTGGTAGACCATTTTCATCTATTGGAACTGTTGTCGCAAAATGATGATTTCCATCCATACCAGTAGCCATAAAGCTCCAACCAAATGTCTTACTAAAAAATTTTTTCGCTCGTTCCATATCATCTACGGGTAGTCCAAATAGATTTACTCCATCCATAAATACATCTATTCTAATAGAAATTAAAAATATTTGGTTTATTTTTTATAACATTTCTATTATTATTATCATCGGTTTGGGCGTCGTATATCTAATAAAAAAACTTTATATAAAAAAGCAATTTTATTATTTTTATGCCGATATTGAACAAACTATTATTAAGGCCAGATGTAAAAAAACTCCAACAAAAGAGTCAAAAAATAATTACGAAAGGAGCACTCGAGATTGCGGAAAAGGAAGGAATCGACGTTATAAAAATGCTCTCTATAATTGCAGACGGAAATAAAAGATTCTATGAGATACTCGAATCTGGAGAAGGTAAAACAGAGGATCTTTACAATCTTATAAATAGAGACCAAATGAAGCAGTTAGCAAAGATTTTTCGCGGTGCAATGGAATATAAAGGAAAAATTCTCCAAGAACAGCATCCGTTGTCTCCAGATGTAAAAATTGAATCTATTAATACTGGGGGAGTGCGAGCAGAGTGGCAAATCTCTGAGGGTGTTGATGAAAAAAAAGTCTTATTGTATTTTCACGGAGGAGGACATGTGTTAGGATCTCCAATGTCCAGCCGACCTTATACAGTTGAGATTGGAAAAGCCGCGCAAGTAAAAGTATTGAGCGTGGATTACGCTCTTGCACCCGAACATCCATTCCCTGAGGGTCCAAACGATTGTTTTGCATCTTATAAATGGCTTCTCTCGAATGGATATAAACCTGAAAATATCATTATTGGTGGAGCTTCTGCGGGTGGAAACATGGCTCTCGCAACTCTTATTAAAATTAAAGAGGAAGGTATTACCATGCCCAGAGGTGCTATAGTTCTCTCTCCCGGTATTGATTATACGATAAATAGTAAAACAATTCTAGAGAATGCTCCAACAGATTGTGTTATGGCAGATGTGGGCGTTTTTTGGTGGATTCCCGCATATCTAAATGGAGCAGATCCTAATAATCCTCTCGCATGCCCAATCTTTGCTGACTTAACAGGTTTCCCTCCAATTTTAGCGCAGGTAAGCACAAGTGAGATGGTCTACGATCATTCTACACGATTAGTGGAACTTGCGAAAGCTGCCGGTGTTAATGCCATTCTACAAGAATGGGACGATATGCCTCATGTCTGGCAAAATTACGGTCTCTACGACCTTCCTGAAGCAAAAGAAGCTATAGATAAAATTGGTCAATTTATAAAAAATTTGTTTGATTAATCAAGATTTCACAACTTAAATATTTGAGATTAATTTTTATGCACACGAATCTTTCTTTTCCTTGTTAAACACCAAACTCTTTACAGTAACCGGGAATGCTTTTCGATGTTCAGTTTGGAGCGGAGCACCTATATCTATCCAATCCCCCGCCTCTAGGTCCAATTCATCTAAGCAAAAGAGGTTATTTTTAATAGTAGTCTCCCGCTTAATGGTCAGACCTAACATTTTTCCGCCGTCTCCTCCTAGGATTATAAGGACCAATTTATTATTGACAACGGAATTTGGGAGGGATGTTTCAATGACTTTAGCTAGAGGTATTAGGTTAGGAGGTATAATTAGGTCCTTGATGTAGAGTGCGAAATCATCTTCCCCTTCAACCAAATTAAAGTTCTTTAGGGCGAGGGCAATCTTCTCTTTGTGTTTATCGACATTTTCATGTCTTTCAGCTAAAAGATCCTTGAAATCAAAGTTGATTGGTACAACGGGTACATTTTCTATCGGGAGGTTTATGGATTCATCATAATAACAAGTGGACCCTGAGATCGACAGAGAAAAAGCCCCAGCTCCAATAACGGTTGCTCTTATCTTATTTTCAGGTTCTATAATTGGTAAGTTTAGTTTTTTGGAGAGTGAATAAATATCTTCGGCAAGATACTTACCAATATCATTATATGGATTGGAGTTTTTATCTGTATCCTCATCTTCACCCCTCTCATAGATCATCTCAGCAATGCCCCCAGAAAATAAGATTCCATCAATTGGACCTGTAATTTCTATGTCATCAGTCAACATAAGGAGTTTTGCAATTTTATTTGTGGCAGGACCTTGCATTACTTCAAGCAGTGCTTTAGCATATTCGTTGGTGATTTTCCGAACCTCACCTTCCGGAATTGTATCTCCCAGCTTGTATTTTATGCCAAGTTCTTTCATAATCCATTCAGTGGGTTCATCTATTCGCCAAATTTTGAAATCTTTATCAATTCCCAATAATCTTCCACCCACATTGATACATGAAGTACTAATGACATCACCGTTAGAGGCTATAGCGATATTGCTTGTACCTCCTCCTATGTCTATATTCATGAGAGTTTTCTGATTTTCTCTGGATAAGGCAACCATTCCACTCCCCATAGCCCCCAACATCGACTCAAAGTTCGGTCCGGCTGAAGCACTTACGAATTTTCCAGATTCTGACGATAGTCTTCTAACAATTTCAGCAGCATTTTGTTTTTTTGCAGTTTCTCCCGTGACAATAACAGCTCCAGTATCAACCATTTCAGGTGTAATTTTTGCATTTTCGTATTCTTTCTTACAGAAATCCACGATTTCTTCAATGTTAATAGAAAATCTGTCAATAAGAGGTGTAAATATAATGTTTCCTTCGTAAATTATCTCTCGATTAACGAGATTAAAACGATTTGACATGTTAAAAAAACCGGTTTCTCTTTTTAGGGTAAGATGTGAGAAGATTAAATGAGAGGTGGACGATCCAACATCAATACCAACGCTTAAAATATTGAGATACTCCACATTCTGATCAGCGGAATCTGAATGACCCATCAATAATTCAGCAGGATAGATCTTAATTTCCTCAAATTCTTCGTCAGGTTTGGTTTTTTCTTCAATTTTTACAATTTTAATTACCATTTCTTTATCGTGATGTTTTGGTAATTCAACTTTCTCTTCTGAATTATCTATTTGGGCTTTCATTTCAGGAGGAATTTCAAAACTCTCGTTGCAAACGCTACAAAAATATCGAAGTTCAAATGCTTTACTGCTACCTGGTAAAATAGGTCCAGATGGCTTTTTCTTTGCCTTCCTATCATTAACTTGTTTTCTTACTCTGTCCAGAACAACATTGAAAGCGGTAACCATAGTATCACATAGTTCGTCGTATTCTTTTCCAGGTTTTAAAATTGTATTTAACGCTGGCTTAAACATCATAACATGCCTGTAGAAAAGAGAAAGTTCTGTAAAATCTTCTTTTTCGTGTTTTTTGAGGAGTTTTTCATGTTCTTCATTAAATTTTTTCACTAATTCCTCAGAATCTTGGTGTCCGTTTTTTTCTAATATAAATTTTAGATAATACTCTAAACTACTTTTCTGAGATTCCATATTAATTTCAATACTTGCAATTCTTTCATTTGTGTCCATATATATGCAACCTAATTTTCTAAATCTAAATTCTCCATTATTTCCATAATATTGTTTAATTAAAATTTCTTTAAAAACTTATGTTAATGTATCATAGAATACAATAATATACCAAAACTTAAATAGAACAGAGACAATAATATATTATAGTGAAATGACATCTGAAAAACCTACGAGAAGAACTCTTCAGGAACGTGTGGAAGCAATTTTTAAGTTCATTGACACACAAAAAAACGTATTTCCTAAAAGTCGGTTAAAAGATATAGGAATTAATCCAAAAGCTGCTGAGAAATGGTTAAAAATAATTGATTATATCCAAAATCAACCAAAAATTCGATTAATCCAAACAGAACATAATACTTTTATTGAGAAAGTGGAAGGGAAATATCAAGCACTCATGAGAAAGATGGTTCTAGATGATACGCTTTCATTTGAACAAAGGCTACAGCATGTAACAGATTATTTGAAATCATTATACTCTCGGGAACGAGTTACTGAATCAAAACGCGCTACTCCTTAGTAAAGAAAAACATCGTGAAACGATGATTTCACGAAGAAATCTAATGTCTAAAAAACTTTAAAATGTAAAAAAAGTAGTTTTAATTTCCTTCAAAGATTCGTGATTCTCTTTGATAATGCTCTAAGTGTATTTTTAATATGCTGCGTCCATAGTTTATTAAAAAGTTAGGAAATATTTAATAAAAAAGTGAAACAGAAGTTTAAGAGTATTATTATTGGGCTATTATTTATAAAGACGAACTGATTTATTTTTTATTTGAAGAAGCGCCCTTTTTTCCATTTCCATGTTTTAATCACTTGCTCGTAATAATAATTACGGGCGTTTTTTCTTATTTTCTTTCAAATAAAAGGTATATTGAATAACTAATCTTATATTTTTTCTTGTATTATTGAGCGTTACTGATAATCTTATTATACCATGACGAAGAACATTAAAATTACTCATAGGGAATTTAAGACGGCCTTAAACAAGTTAAAATACCCCGATTCTTGGTTTTGGTGTAGATATACTATAAATCCTTACTCTGGATGTGCTCATACCTGTATATACTGCGATGCTAGAAGCGAACGGTACTATTTAAGTCAAGACTTTGAAACCGAAGTCATTGTAAAATCTAATATAGATAAGAAACTTGACCAAAGATTTAAGAGATCCCGCACGCTACTACCCGATGTAATAGGACCTGGTGGTGTTTGTGATGCGTACCAACCAATTGAATCAGAAGTCGAAAATACTCTAAAAATTCTAAGAGTAATAGAAAAACATAATTATCCGGTAAATATCGCTACTAAATCAAACTTGATAACTAGAGATGTAGATATATTAAATAGAATTGCAAAAGATACCTGGTGTAGTGTGGGGTTTTCTATCACTACTATAAACGAGGAATTAGCACATTTTCTAGAACCTTTTTCTTCTTCCCCTAAGGAAAGACTCGAAGCTCTAAAACTGATTAAAATGAAAGCACCAAATGTTCAAGTAGGGACTTACTTCATGCCGATAATCCCCTATTTAGAGGATAATGAAGAAAATTTAGAAGCTGTAATTAAAAAATCAAAGCAAGCGGGGGCTGATTTCATTTTATTTGCTCCAGGGTTAACTCTTCGAGATGCTCAAGCTGAGTTCTTTATTAAGAAATTAAAAGAAAGTAGATACAATCATGTTGTTAAACCAATATTGAATTTATATAAAGGCCAGATGGCCCCCCCCAAGAACTACCTTCATAAGATGCATCAGAAATTATTAACTTTATGTCAAAAATATGACATTGCTGTTAGAGAAAACAGATGGATACCAAACGATTATAGGAAATGGAATTATAAAATTTCAGAATTACTATTGGTAAAAGATTATATGGATGAATTATCACTAGGAAAATCCAATAAATCGTTTTATTGGGCGGGACTAACACTTAATAATTTAGAGGAATCTATTATCAAAGTCTACAAGAGGGGAGAATTAGCTAAACTTAAGAATTTTAATTCCAGAGTAAGAGAATTTGTAGAACCCTATTTAAAAAAAAGTAAAGAATTGAATGAAAAAGTGGGATTGGATAAGTTTTTATGATAAATTCGATCGTTAAGGAAATTTCAAGCCTATTAGTAAAAAACACTCCTCAGTTATCTAAAGATCAAAAGGATAGAATGTATAAAATATTAAATCCAGATATTTCTGATTACATCATATACGGCATTAGAATGCCCGAAATAGAAAAGATCGTAAAGTCAGTCCACGAAAAATTTGACTGCAGTTATAATGACGCTGTTGAAGTATTTAGAGAACTAACAAGAACAAATGTTGAAGAACAGAAATTTGCTGGATTTTTCTTTCTAAATCGGTTCAAGAAATATTTCAATGAAAAAACTGTAGAGCTAATTAGAGAAGAATACGCAGAACATTGCCATACATGGAGTCACTGCGATTCTACTTGCGTAAGACTGTTAGGTCCGTTTTTAGGAAAAAAAGGAAATGAAGCCTTAGCTATAAAAACCATCAATGATTGGTCAGAATCAAAGAATCTATGGGTAAAGCGAGCCTCTATGGTTATCTTACTCAAAATTACAATGATGAATAAAGATTTTGACGAGAATTATGTTTTTGAACTAATAGAAAAAATATTAAAACATTCTGAAGCCAATTATATCGAAAAGGGGATGGGATGGCTCCTTAAAACATGCTCAAAATATAAACCTGATTTAATTTTTGATTATTTAATGAAAAATAAAAACCGATTTTCTCGCTTAATTCTTAGGTATGCTAGTGAAAAGCTACCCAAATATAAGAGGGATCAAATTTTAAAAAAATAGAACCAATAACTTAAACAAAATTCTTCCCTTTTATATTGACTCATGTTATATTTGTTAAGAAGTAGATTTATTTTAAAAATTAACCTCTATTAGTTTAAAAAAATTTAAAATTTTCAAAAAAAAAGGTGGTTTATAAAATTCTCAGATGAAATAAATGTATTCCATTGAAAATTATACTTATTACGCTATTATTTCTAATGAATTTCCCTCTGATTTCAAATATTACAGAAGTAAAAGCCAATAATGATGTTTTACCTGATAGTTTTAACGAAGTTTATCATTTAGAGTACTTTTTACAGTTCTCACCACATAAAAATGGTTATTCGACAACTAAATATGCTATTGATCTAGAGAAATATAATGTAAGTGGAGAATCTTTCGTAAAAGCATCATTATATTATGAAGATCTAGACTTAAGATTATTAAATGATAATTATAGCTATGTAATTTCTCTCTCCTCTCGAGAGATACAAGAAACTAGCAATAACAATTACAACCAACATATTTCAGGCACACACACTGATATTTTCTTAAATCTGTCAGATTTCGAGAATTCTCGCAAAATTCGCATAGATGAAGCAATGACGTTTTCCAAATATTTTAAGAATTATCAGGATCCTAGCACGATTAAAAGCGATATAACATCCAATTACGTAGGAACTGAAGAATACAATTCAAATTTATTATATAATTATACGACGTACCATTACTTTACTAAACATGTTTTATGGTCTGAAGGGGATTATTGAGATACATACTTCATTGAGGTTGATTACTATTTCGACAATAACACGGGTATACTTGTGGCAGAACGAATATATGGATATCTTTTTGATTATAAAACGAATCTAAAAACAGATAAAATTTACATAACACGCACTCTTGCTATGATTAATCAAACCATAATAATGAATTCTTATAATGGTATGAGTTTTAGTGAAAATCCAAATCAAGAACCTGAAGATACTAACACCCTTAGTTGGCAATTCTTAATAACTATGATTGTGAGTTCGATAGGAATTTCGTTAATTTTCTACAAGAAAAAAGCGTTAAAGAGAAAAAAGGAATTAAATCAATGAAGCTACGTTGTAAACCTTTGGAAACGTGGTTGAGAAAAAGGAATGCCCCTTTTTAATTCCAATTACTATTACCTTTATAAGTCCATAGAGAATTTAATTGCATCTACAGGACAAATTTCTATGCATCGATTACAGTAATAACATTCTGTTTTTTTACTATTTGCAAATGCTTCCTGAGTTGGACAAACTTTTTCGCATAACAAAATTGGCAATAAAATTGAGATTTATAAGTGAAAATAGTATTTTCAGTAGATTATTACTTCCCAGCTTGCGAGAGCCCTATTGCGTTACCGTTAGTGCAGTAATAATCCCAGCGGAGACTCATTGTTTTAGTAATTGGGCATGTTCCACATAAACAACTCTTCTTCTCAGTTATTACGGAACTCTTCCCAACCATACAAAAAGCAAGAGATGATTCTCCAGTTCCCTCATGACTTGGACACTTTCCGCAATAATCCCTACACATATATATTACTTGTTCAATACTATCCTTCCATTGTTTTTCGGTCATCTTACCATAAAACATTTCCAACTTTTCTTCAAAAGTAGCAGTTTTGAAATTTTCTTCTGACATTCGTACCATAACTCTTCTTTTTCTTTCTGATTTTTATATCAAGAGCTAGAAAAGAACACTCCTATGGTAATTTATAGTTCGATTCCCTAAAAATTTTCACTAATAGAACAAACTCCTTTCTATGCTTCTTATAAAAATAGAATACCTATCGAATATCAATCAATAGTTGTTTTAAATACGCTATCTGCAGTTGGTTATTTCCTTATTGTTAAGAGATTATGTATCATATGATTCTTCATGGAATTCATTTTCATATTCGCCTTTTTCCTCATCTTCTTTTTTATTCCAGTCATCGTCCTCTTCTTTTATTTTCTTTTCTTCACGTTCCCTATTCCTCTCATTCCATTCATCCGTTTTCATTCTTTTCCTAATTTTAAATTTCTTCATAATTTTAATCTTTTATACATTTTTTCTAAAACATAATTTAAATTTCATTTATAACTTAAAAAATTTCTCTAACTTAATTCTGTTAATCTAAGAAAGCTACAATTTTTTTGGTTGGTTCCTATAAAAATATGGTGAAAAATGGGTCGGTTGGAGTAGCTTATGAAACGATGGAGAAATTTCTATATGAACCAAATAGTTAAAGAACTTTTTTAATTTCATCAATTAGAAACTCAACAATTTGTTCTATATAGATTTTCCCATGTTCTTTACTGGCTTTAGTCGGATCTCCAAGAACACCAATTTCAGTTAAAGAGGGCATTCCTTTCTTAAAAAGCATTTCAATTTCTTCTTCTCCTAAAACACCAAGATAACCCGGTTGGAATCTTTCTCTTTTTACGAGATTTTCAGCGAGGAACAAAACTTCAGATGTTTCTACTTCACCAGCATGACCTCCCGCTTCTTCTACTGTTATATTTAAACTTACGGCAATTTTATCCTGAGCGTCTACAAATTTCATCAAATCTGTAAATGCTATAATCTTTATGTTAGGGTAATTTTCTTGTGCTTTCTCAACAGATTCTTTTATTGGATTAAAATTTCCTCCATGTGTAGGGATAAAAATAATATTTTCAAAGCCGTGTTGTTGAAGACTCTCGATATAATCGTGAATAATCGCCTTTAAAGTAGATTTTTTTAACGAAATTGTCCCTGGAAAGGGTAAATGATGATCTGAACATCCCACTCTTATTGTTTGTGCTTGTAACGCGTGCTTTAATTTTTGAACGATTAAATCGACCATAACATCTGCTATTATTGCATCAGTTTTAGTGGGTAAGTGAGGTCCATGCTGTTCAGTCGATCCCACACCAATTATGACCGTTTTAAAACCGTCCTTAATCGCTTTCTCAATATCAACCCAATTCATATCTTCCATTCTAAGCGTTTTCATTTTTACTTTCTTACCTTTTTAACTTTCATTTATTAAATTGTTGTAATTTAAGAATACACTTGTATATAAATTGAATAATTTATAATTTACTATTTTAGAATGGTTCTATATTAAATTCTTCAATTAAATCCTTAATAGCGATGTCGAATCTCTTAGAGATAACTAGAAACAATTGACCCCATCCACTATCTATCGAAATTTCTTGTAAATCAGATGTAGGAGCATAGAGAATAATAAGTTTCCCAATGTTAGAAAAATCTTTTAAATATTCAAGTTAATATTAGTTACTCAAGAAAATTGATTTTAAAACACTTTAAATTAGGAAATGCATTAATAATAAACATTGCGAAACCAGAGAGCTGAATTTTAAAAAATGAAAAAAAGAACAATTTTAATGATAATTTTTACCGTTACTGTTGTTATAATTCAATTATTTGGAATTCCATATTTAGGGATTATTTCAACATCTCATAGTATAGAGTTTGATTATGTATATAATTGGGATTTAATTGGTACTGGTGGATGGTATGAAGGTTATACTGAGACATTTCGTTCAAGTGGGCATTATAGCGTAGATTTTAATGTTGATACTGCAGATGTAACTGCGACAGTTACTTGGACTTGGGAGGAGAATTATTTACATACTGGTGATAGTGACATAGAAAACTATTTATTCACATATTCCTTAATAAACGGCTCATATCTCTCTGGAGATGATCAGGACTATGATGCTACAGGATTAAATGTATGGTTCCACATTCCTAATGGAGTTACTGCGTCTTCTTATGAAATTCTAGACACATATTATGATGTATTAGGTGATGGAGTCATTTGGGTTGGGCATTTGATGCCTTTTATCGGTAAACAATTACACTCCGAGGGAATTTATAATCGAAATGATACTTATGGGCAATTTGATGTAGAATTTAATACAGATAATTATTTTTCTCCAGAAGGATATTTAATTGGAGAGGTTTACACGGAACATGATGAAGGATACGATCAAGAAACAGGCTTGTGGTCTGTTTTTGACCTGAATTCTGTACTTTTTGTAACATCTTCAAGTTATTTAAGACCTTTCTGTTTTGGTTATTATTTCTTAGCATACTGGTTCCCTCTGTTGTTTTTCTTAGTACTCTTCTATGTAATTTATGAAAAGCTTCGTTGGAGACCTCGGGTAATATCACGGGGATCATGGGAAAAAGATATAATTATTCGGAGAACTTCTCCAAGTAATACCGAAATATCTTCATTTTCGTCTGCATATTTAGATTTAATACCCACATATATGACTCGTGCCAGATCACAAGGAAAACAAGTAATTTATGCTCACAATCAAAAAGAAATTTTAGGCATCGGATTTATTGAGCCCAAAGGAAAAATGGGAACATTTTATGGGAAATTTACTAAGGAATTAGTAAAATTTGCTAATGTGAAATTTGCATTTACTGAAATGAGACAATTACCCAATTTTAGAAGTATAGAGACATATGATGTTTTTCAAATTGATAATCTTCAGCAACGAGATTTTAATTTTGATACAGACCATATTAAAGCAACTATAGAACCTTATCTTAATTCCATCATGAGGATGATAGCAAACGAAGATAGTGGAAAGAAAAGTGAGAAATATGCTAAATGGGTACTTAATTCTTTTAGGGATGATATTGCAGTGGCAGCGACAGCAACTAAACAAGAAGATTGGATAAATCGAATTATGTCAGAACTGTTTCGACATAATTATCCGAAACCTGAGATTAGAGGTAATGAAATTCTTTTAGGAGTTGGATTTGCAACTCCAGGATTAGGCACTGGTTGGTTGTATGGGCTTTATGTACACCCTGCATTTAGAAATCATGGAATTGGAAGAATGTTAGTTCTAGCAAGATTATCTGCTCTTAAAGAAATGGGATGTAATACTGCAATAACTGAAATCGCTGAATGGAACAGCCCTGCTAAGAATATATATGATGATTTTAGAGCGGAAAGAATCGGGAAAATGAACCTCCTTGGCAAAAAAATGCCGAAAGTTAAGGTGAGACGATACTGAGGGAAAAAATAATTAGTCATTCCGCTTATCATCGGTATTTGATTGATTCTATGGACTACCATTTATTTGAAACTGAACCTGAAAGCCGTAATATTAACCCAAATTATAAATTTTTAGATAAATGGGTAAAAGCATATCTAGGTCCAGCAACAGCAGAATTTCATGAAATTTCAGATGGAAAACAATTTGCTTTAAGAGATGAAAATAGAAATGCTATAATTCCTCATCTTAATAAAGAGATAGATGGCAAACTTTTTTATTTATCAGTAAAAGGATGTGGAGCCCAAGAAGATATGTTTTTTGGAGGAAAATTAACTTCGAACAAAATTAGGGCGGCCTGTCGAGATCCAAACTATATCGCACGGTTAAAAAACATCAATGATTGTTCAGGATTTATAATGGGGGAATCATGGATGGGTGAGAGCCCATATGGTGCGCAAGGATATATTAATGGCTTTGATGAGCTTAGATTTTCTTCAATCGCCAATTTAGATTCTATTAATGGGGCACATTTATGTCCAGCGATTGGCCTTATACAGTTACCTAAGAAAATTGAAGAAACTGCAAGAAAATTCTTTTGGTGTAGAACTTATGATGATCATTTCTATCAAGTTATAAGACTTGTCCCATCGAATATTAGGTTATATTTTGAATCTAATCATGTAATAGCAAATCCTAAATCTATTTTTTCTTTATTTGAGATAAATTCTGCCAATAAAGCAGAATTGTTTGAACTTAATTTTATAAAAAGTGGAATTGCGTTATTATCACTTTATGCAAGATCCGCTAAAGTTGAGGGTAAACAAATTTCAGGAATTATTTATAAAGATGTGTGGTTAGATAAAGATTGCGTAGTAGCTCCAGATGGAACCATTCATTTTGCTGATATAGAAGGATTTATCTGGAAAAATACCTCACCTGAGGAGTATGAAAAAATTTTAAAGGAAGAATGGCAAAAATTAGTATTTGAATTTTTATACGCCCTTATTAAAATTGACTCTTATCGCCATAATTTAAATGAAAGGTATTTGGAATGGGATAAACAGCGTGAGGAGTTGGCATTACTTATCCATCACGCATTAAATAAAGATATTTTCACCTATACTGAAAATCGAAATAATAATTTAATGATAATAATAGAGGGTGAATCTCTTCCGAGAGTAGAAATACCCTTAATCGAAAAGGTGAATTAAAAATGGAATGTGATAGAGCGTTAGAAATATTAAATTCAATAAAGAATGTAACGGATATTGTTTGCTCCTCTGAGGAGATATCAGAATTAGCGGGATTTAATCTTATTTGCGAATTTACTCTACAAGAACCCCGTAAGTCTCTCGATCATGATTTAAAAGGCATGAAAAACCAATTTATAAGACTTAACAGTGAGATTCGAGACTCTTATAAGAATTTGATGTCTATGGAGGCAGATTATGAAAAAATGTCCATATTTTCAGGTAAGAATAAATTAAAAAAGGAAATTAAGACGTTAAAGAACATAATTCAGAATAAGGATATTGATGCAAAGAATCTTAAAGATGGGATTTTATCACTTACTCTCGAAAAAGAAGCTTATGAGCGTGCAGTTAAAGTTAATGGTAAAAAAGTTGTGCTTACACCACTTGGAGAGAAAATGATCGATGAAATTCAGGCCCGTAGACGCTTTTATTCTAGGAAATTGTCTGATTTAATAGATGTTATTAGGAGATTAGACGAAGAATTTGGAAGAATTATTAACCAGATTGGAAAAATCATGACTACCAATAGATTTTCCCCTATTTGGGCGCTTTATTTAATCAATACGAATATGCAAAATCTTACTCATATTATGGATGCTATAACCATGAGCGAAAATTCTTACGATGTCGCTCAGAAAAAAATGATGCGGTTATCTTTTTACCTTATGAATCATCCTGAAATACCTGTTCCAAGAAATAAAAGAGTTGCAAAAATGGTAGACGCCGAATTTAAGAACCAATATGGTAAATATGCTCCGATTGAGCAACTTAATGAAATGTTTAATAGCGCCGGTATATCAACTTTTAAAATTCAAAAAGCGATATCTTTACTTTCAAGACTTTTTTCTATTTGGGTATCAAAAGACAGTCAAAATATACAGGATTTGAATGAGTATCTTAATAATTTAAAAATCTTTGTTGATTTTAAAGGAGATTTACCCATGATTGGTAAAAAGACAAGGCTCTATGAGCACTTAAATCAAAGGATAGATGAGGAGATGCTATATGTTTTTCTGACTCTTGCTTACTCTACCAATCTTGATGCATATAATTATTTTTATAACCTTTTTACAGATGTTCCTGAAGGGAATAAATTTTTTTCATCTATAGGAACTCTTTTTCCATGGGATCCAGAAGAAACATGGATGATATTATTGCGAGCTCAATCAAATATACTAAAAGCTCAAAGCGCCAAATTTATACCAGAACTGATTGAGTATGCCTTATTAATGACTTTAAATTCCAATATTTTAACAATTGAAAATAATGTCACTCAAGAGCAGCTAGTAAAATGGAGGGCTCTAATAATTCCTACTATTCATTTAAGTATATATTCATTTTTAGAGAAAGATTTGGAAACATATATAAGAAGGAGACCTTTAGCATACATCATCGCACCGAGATATTATCATCATTCAATGCTCCATTATCATGCAATAGGATAATGGGGGGTTTTTTTTTACTTTTTTTAAGAATTTTGTATCGGTTATTAAATATTTTTGAAACCAAGATCTAAGAATTCTAAGTCTTAGAGATCTTACAAAATTTACTATTTGAAAATTGGTTTATGTTATATTCTTCAATCAAATCCTTAATTTGAAGCAGATCCTAAAAGAAAGATTATCGATGAATCTATAAATGAGGGAATGGATAGAATAATATCACTATATAAAATCAATAGAAATCTCTGAAGAAAGAGATCATCTTGGTTGTATTATATGCTGGTATTTAAATATGTTCTGATACCGTTTCTTTTATCGTCTCCATAAACTTTTAATATTCGATATTCAATTTATTCAATGTTTGAATATATCGAGATTAATATTATGAAATATAGAGTTTTAGGAAAAACAGGATACAAAGTTTCAGAGATATCAATTGGGGCATGGCAATTAGGTGGTAAATGGGGAGAACCATTCGATAAAAATGTAGCTCAAAATACACTATTTACGGCAGTTTCAAATGGGATCAATTTCTTTGATACTGCTGATGTGTATAAAGAAGGCCAAAGTGAACAATTTTGTGGTAATTTTTCAAAATCTACTGATGGAAAAGTCTATGTTGCAACAAAATGTGGTAGACGATTAAATCCTCATAACACTGAAGGATATAATGAGGAAAATATCAGAAAATTTGTTGATGATAGTTTAAAGAATATGGAAATTGAAACAATTGATTTACTTCAACTTCACAGTCCTCCAACAGCAGTATATTATAAACCAATTGTCTTTGATATTTTAGATTCCTTGAAAGATGAAGGGAAAATTCAAAATTATGGTGTGAGTGTAGAAAAAGTTGAACAGGCATTAAAAGCTATTGAATTTCCAAATGTATCAACTGTACAAATTATTTTTAATATGTTTCGACAAAGGCCAAGCGAATTATTTTTTGAACAAGCTAAAAAGAAAAACATTGGCATTATTATTCGTGTTCCATTAGCAAGTGGATTACTTACTGGAAAATTCTCCAAGGATACTGTATTTGAACAGGGAGATCATAGATATTTTAACAGGAATGGACAAGTATTTGATAAAGGTGAGACATTTGCGGGAGTGGATTATGAAATAGGATTAAAAGCTGTTGAAGAAATAAAAAATGTCTTTGGAAATCCTGAAAATCTTGCTCCTCATGCATTACGTTGGATTTTAATGTTTGATGCTGTTTCTTGTATCATTCCTGGTGCAAGTCGAGTATCTCATGTTGAATCAAACATTCAAGCTTCAGATTTAGAGCCTTTATCAAATGATCAAATGGTTCAAATTCAAGAAATCTATGAAAAATATATTAAAAAGACAGTCCATCATCTCTGGTAAAAGAAAATATTATATATGTTTTGTAGTTTAAACAATCTTGACCTGACAAAATTGTAAAAAGATAAATATAAAACAGTAATCATTATATCATAATTCAATTTACAATCAAAAATTTAAGGTAGATAATATGGGCAATGAACTTCCAAAATGGATGAAAATAGCATTATTTTGTATCTCTGTTCTCTGTTATATTACTGCTTTTTTTTTATTAATAATCCCGGAAATATATATAGAATTTTTCGACTCCACACTTCTTTCCTATTTCAATTCAAATTCTCTTATTGCCTTAACCTATTATATACGGGCTGATGGAATAGTTGTATTGAGTTTTGGGATTTTTTCGTTAGTTGCAATAAAAGTAAACGATTTTGAAAAAATTAAAATGTATTTAGAATTTGCAATTCTCTGGGTTAACTTGGCAATTTGTCTAAACATTTACGGTATAGTATTTCCCGCAACAACATCAGGAATGCAAGCAATGATAATGAATCTTGCGATCAAAGTGGCTATCGATGTTGTATATCTTTATTACTATCTCAAACAAGTACGAGCATAGTTTAAACTCTAATTCCCTTTTTTTATTTTTAATCCCTACTCGCTTTCAAAGGAAGGCTCAATCGAGTTTGCGAAAATATATAGAATTTACTGCGTTTCTCGATCAAAAGTTACAAACCTACATTTTTGTCAAAGCCGAATATGAACTATTTTTTGTTTTTAAATGAAAATTTACAATAATGTAAATTTATAAAGTAAATATTTTATCAAACATTTTTTTTACCTAACATCATCATTATTTGTTGTAAAAAAAAGTATTGACCGTAAGATTTTTATAACAAAATAACCTATCACAAGTTGAGAGAAAAATTTTTTTACAAAAATGTGGTAATTATTATTTCAAATTCAGATAATAAAGAAAAGATCTATGATGATGAATTAGATGTTGTTTTTGAAGAGGATCTAAAATTAATCTTATCAGACAAGGAAGTTATTGAGTTTGGAATTGAGAAAGATATTTTAAGAGAAAAATTATTAGAATATAAGGAAAATTACCCATCACGTATAATCATTAGATTTGGGCAAGTTACGAACAAATTTAAGAATTACCTTAGGGGTATGAAAATGTATGAACGAAATAAAGAAAGGATTTCATTTTATTTACCTGAGGAAAAAAAGAAAAGATGGCGTCGGTTTATTGAAAGTAAAGAGCAGATTCCAACACTTTCGAAACTGATGAGAGAAGCAGTAGAATTTTATATTGAAAATTCTCATTTTTCTAACGATTTAGATGTTGAACAAAATCATCTAGCACTTAAGCAACACCTTACTGTTATAAAGGGTGCACTGGATTTTCTTCTCAAAGAATACCCAGAACAATTAGGAGATGAGGTCCTAAATATTATTCAAGATGCACTTGATCAGGCAATACTTATTGAGTCAAAAATTAGAACTATACCGGATAAAACTCAAGACACTGAGAATATAGATTTGTTTTGTGTTGAAGATGCACCAGGAACAATGAAACTTCTAAGAAGAATTTCTAAAGCAAAAGAAATCACTTTCAAAGGCGCGACAAACGGTCAAATCGCCCTCGAGATGTTAAAGAAAATAAAACCAAAAATAATATTTATGGATATTATGTTACCTAATATCGATGGATTTGAGTTATGTAGTTCAATTAAACATAATAAAAACCTCAAGGAAATCCCTGTATACTATATGACCTGTCTGCAAGAAGATAAAGTTAAAGAAAGAATGAAGGATACGAAGGCTAACGGTTATATTCTTAAACCATTTGAATACGATGATATTGCTAAATTAATTGATGAATATATTCCCCCTAAAACTAACTGATAATTATTATAGTTTTTATATCTTTTATACAATTATGTAAATTTATAAATCAAATCTCTTATCATATTACTGAAATGGATAAGGAACAAAGAAGTTTCAAAAAATGAATAATAAAGAAAGAAGAAATATTGATGTTTTATTGATTGAAGATGATCCACCAACAATCCGTCTTTTAGTAACAATTTTTAAAATGAAGGGTTATTCATATAAAACTATAGGTTCATTTTCTTAATATCTCGTGGGAGAAATGTCGTCTTTTAAGCCTTTCAAAATTTTGCTACTTGGAGCTGCGGGGGTTGGAAAAATTGATTTTTTTGAAAAAATCATTAAGAATAGGTTTGCGGCAAATTATAAATTAACTGTGGGAGCCGAAATTCTTGTCAAGGATGTGGAGTTTAAACCCGGAAAAGTCGCAAAACTATCAATCTGGGATATTGGGGGGCAACAACGCTTTGAATTCATCAGATCAACCTTTTATAAGGGAGCATTAGGAATCATTTCTGTTTTTGATGTAATGCGAGAGCAAACCTATATCGAAACACGGAAGTGGCTAACCGAAATACGACAATTTGCTGGTGCTCATGTTCCTTTTCTTCTGATCGGGAATACTGCCAACTTGACAGAAACGAAGAAACCAGCAATAGATAGCAATGAAGTTAGTGAGTTTGTGGATAAAGAAGGTGGAGTTTATCTCGAAGCTTCACCTGATATGACTTTAATTGTTGAAGAGGCTTTGCGTGAGTTGACAAGAAAAATTGTGGATAAAAGCATGAGTTCTGTCTAGATAAATTCAATGATCGAATGGAACGTCCATCCAAAATAAATTGTTGCGTGCTCATCATTTTTTGTTCCAATTATATATTCCCCTTTTTGGAAACCAGTAAGTAAACTTTCTGGAGTACATTATATTGTCCACATTTACGAAAATGTAAATGTTATAATAATCCAGTAAATTCCATCATTTTTCGGGTGATATATTCAAAAATCTTCTCTACATTCACTCCTATTTTTGGGGAACATTCAAAATAACCTTGTAAATTATATTTTTCAGACAATTCAACTGCGTCCTCGGTTTCAACAGATCGTTTTTCATGAAGATCAAGTTTCCCTCCCACCATGACAATGGGTATTTGTGTTTCTTCATCTCTGACATTTTTCTCAAAGATAGAAAGCCAATCATCTATGTTTTTTACGCTTGTATAACGAGTTATATCAAACATAAATATTGATTAATCAGCTCAGCTTCTCTTACCAATTCAGGCCCCATTTCTATATCCTCCGTTTTTAATTTTCTTGTAATTCCACCGGTTCGAAACCACAAATGATACATGGCTTTTCCAACTTATCTTTCTGTTCTATTCTATTCGAACAGTTAGGACAGAAGAAATATTTTTCAGATTTTAAATTAACTTCCATATCGCTTATCCCCGATATTGAATCGATAAATCCAGAAAAAAATCCCATTAAGCGATTATGG
>JABXKC010000030.1 GCA_013375495.1 Promethearchaeota archaeon | reverse complement strand
AGTTAATAAATAAGGTATAAAGCTATAAGTCCATTTCAAGTAATTTCTTCCTGTTTTCGATTGCAACCTCTTTTGTTATCGTATTAAATTTAAGATAGATGAGAGATGCAATTAATAAAATAGTCGCTGGAATCATGGATATCTGTAAATTTAAACCGATTCTCGCTAATTGTGTGGGAATAACTCCCGTAGAACTAGACAATATATCCTACTTTAAAAAATCTGGATTCTCATATTCTGGATTAGGGTATTTGTAAAAACCTTGACCAGTCTTCATCCCAAGATGCCCTTTATCAATGAAATTAGTTTTAAGATACTCATATATTGCTTTTGCTTGTTTATCCCCCGATTTTAGGACATATTGTTCTAGTAACTCAAATCCTACATCTAAACCTATACTATCTATAATCCCAAAGATTCCAATTCCCATATTCATAGTGCTCATCCAAGATTTATCTATTTCCCGAGGAGTAGCAACTCCATTTACTACTAATTCAAGTGCTTTCATTCTCAATTCCACTAATAGTGAATTAGTTATATAACCCGAATGCTCCTTATCAAGAATGATTGGTAGCATTCCAATTTTCCTGCTAAATTCAATTGTCAAATCAAGAATTTCTTTTGCCGTGCCAGGGTGTCCCATGATATCTGCAGTTTTAGTAATATATACAGGAGTATTGAAGTGAAGGGCTAAAAATCTTTCAGGACGTCCTGTGCTTTTAGCTAACCACGATGGTAGAAGCAAGGATGTATTTGTAGTAAATATCGTATGTTTTGGAAATCTAGTTAGACCAACTAATAAGAAAACTGTATTAAACATCATTTAATATTAATTTCTAAAGTGTAAGTTTGGCTCGCTCCCAATAATTCAACAATTTTTTATAAAAGGGCATCGATGATAAATAAAAATCAACTACTTTTTTAATTTGAGCATATCCATTCTGTTTTCCTAAAGATTTTTTTCTTTCTTGTAATTCGGTATTGATTTTTTTTAATATGTCTTCCCATCGTAACCTAGATTTCACGGAGTTTATGATGATTGTAATAAATGAAGCTTGAATAGAATCCATCGAATATATTATTTTCCCCGTAGAAGTTTTGGTAAAGATTCTTATCGTTCCCCTTTTTATAAGCTTATTTAACACCCTAGAAATCATACCAGCAGAAAATCCCGTGAGATGTTTAAGATTTTGTTGAGTGAGGTATTTTCTGGTAAAGAAATAACATATAATTATCGATGTAATGTGTTTTTGCTCGGAGAATAGTGGAGATCGCACGAGCTTATCTATAATATCATCCTCTGCTTTTTTAATTGCAGGCGAAAATGTGGCTTGTTCTTCCTCAATCATAGTTTTGCAAATGTTTTTTGCTAAATACTTTCCTTAATTTTAAATTCTTTAATCATTAATGCTAACTTTTTGATTTGATTTAGAAAATCTAATAATTCCTGCAGGCGTATTGAAAACAACTCGTACCCATCTTCATTTTTACGGTTTTCCAAATCTTTATTTATTTGTTCTATAAATTTTGATAAACTCTCAACTACATCAAGAGTCATGATGCTTTTAGCTTCAACAATTTGAAGGTAATCTTCTGTGAAAGCATAGATAAATTTATGCGTTCCTTTTATCAGTTGTTTGTCTACTAAACCCAGACTAATTAATGCGTTTAAATTGATAGAGATACTTGCTAATGAAAACCCTGTTAATTCTTTTAATTGTTCTTGGGTTAATCTTCCGTGTATCATTAAATATCCAGAGATAATAGAAATTGTTCTGGTCTGTCGTTTACTCTCTCCTATGTCCACGAAAAAATCGATTAATTGCTCTTCATAATTCTTAATTTTTCCTCTAAAGATATGATCCACTTCGTTATTGACTCCCATCTCTATATTACATAAAAAATATTTCTTTATAAGTTTTTTCAAATTTTAAATCTTGTGAAAAACTTTATAAAGAATTTTATCTTCTTATTACTTAGATTTTTAAATTTTAAATCTTGTGAAAGATCAAAAATGAAAAGTTCAAAGAATAAATTTGAGAAATTACGCGTTTTATGGAAAAATAGGAATTATATAAAAGCCTTTTTGCAAAGCAGAAAGATAAAACCTATTTTGACCCTTATTACAACTGAACTCAGTAAGTTAAGTTATTCTGATCCAATTTACGCCCAAAGAATTGATGAATTTAATCATCTGATGGTTAGCTTTTTTAAAGCTAAATGGCGTGCTGAAAATGCTAACAGAACTAACTTAAAGAAAGATTGGAAAATTGTTTTTGAAGGGTTTAAGAAGAGTAAAAAACAGGGGAATAAATTGCTGTCTTTGCTTCGTTTAAATGATAATTCTCCACTCGAGATTGAAAAAAGCACTTTTACCTCTAAAAATACTGAAATTATGTTCGCTGATGATGTTCCATTAATCCCTGAAATCAATCCCATTATTATTCTTCAAGGCACAGATTATGAGATGGGATACCAATACGCTCAACAACTACTTCAAATTTTTGGGCCATGGATTTTAGAAAAAAAGGCTCAAGTTAAATTTACCGATGATGAACGGATAATTCTCCAGAAATGGGAAAAAGAGATTGCCACTTACGCTCCAGAGATATTAGAACTATGTAGAGGATGGGCTGCTGGGGCTTCTGCGGCGGGTGTTACAATGTCATATGAAGATGTATTAGATATCTGGACGGGACATATTCCTCCTGCTAAATATTACTTTGGATTAGGGGAAGGATTGTTGCGATTACCTTCACTTGCATGTTCTGGAGTTGCAGCGTGGAAACAAGCTACCCCAGATGGCAAATTAATAACTGGCTCGTCAGGAGATCATGACGCTACTCACACCGTTTCAATCATCGCCTTTCCTAAGACTGGAAATGATTTTATCTACACGCCGTTCGGGGCAACAGGAGAAGTTCCTCTTATTGGAAATTGTTATATGTTTGGTCATCCAGGAATGAATAATAAAGGACTCGTATACGTACATCATGGGGGAGGACCTAAGCTTATTGAACCTATGGAATTTTGGGGTTATGGACTTCGCCGTGCGGTCTCGGTTTTGCACGTATTAAGGTTTGCAAATAGTGCGAAAGAGGCACAACAATTAGAAATGAGTTATCCTGTAGGAGATATTGGTAATAGTGATTATGCATGCGTTGGGGGTTTTTATGCCGATAGTAATTATGCGTATGTTATTGAAAGTCGAAGGGATCCGATTCTCATTAGAGAGGCCGGATTGATGGGAGAAAAAGATTTTCTTTACGCCAATAATGGTGCAATTCACCCCAATGCCAATCAAGCTCCCTGGATGTGGAAGGAAAAAGACGAATGGTTATGGGATGAACATGGTGGTTGGCACCCAAAAACCTTCGGATTTTTCCAACCGTTCAAGCGAGGGAAAAAAGAAGTTAGAGTCATTAAGGCCCTTAAATTTGCTTATCAAAATAGCTGCTGTAGAAATCGGTATGCATTTAACATGATAACTAGCGCATTAGGACATATCGACCTAAATTATATCAAAATGATGTATCGAAACTCTGGAACAATCCCTGAGGGGTCTTGGAAAAAAGTTTCTCGTAATTATTTTAAAACAGGTAAGTGGGGTAAAATATCAATAGGACACGCTTCTAACGCTCTTGTAGCTGTTACGAAACCAGACAACGGAAACGAAGGGTTATACCAACTATGTATTGGAACTGCAGCGAGGGGATTAACTCCTATGCATCCCACGCATGGCAGTCCTATTTACAACGAGACAAATACCTTTTGGGAAATTAAATTGGCCTCTTCTCCAAAAGAAGTCGCTAAATATGCAAGACTGAAAGCTAAAGAATGGATAACTAAAGCAACTGAAAAATTGGAGAATGTAGGAAATCAAAATTATCCACTAACTAAATTAAAAGAGCGTGCTCTTGACGAATTTAATAAAGGATGTACATTAGAGAATATTGTGGAAAATTCCACAGGAAATGATGCGCTATATAACTGGGCAAAAGCAACTAGAGCATTTACCAGAGCTCAAGTAAGAGCTAAACAAATTTGTAATATACTTGTATCCCCCTCTAATAAAGCAGAGGATCTTTAGTCCAAATCAACTTTTTTGTTTAAACAAGAGTACGAAATTTTAATAACTCAAGGCATTGGGGATCAAAACTTGTTCCAAATTGAATGAAGTTCTTTTAAAAATATCCTTTTTCTTTTCAAAATGTCAAGATAACTTTACATTAATGAAATGTCCTATTTCAGTTTAAAATGGAGGAGGAATTCCAGGATATAAAATCTTCATTCTACTTGGCACTTTATCAGTTGTAGTAATCATAATGGGCAAAAAATTGAAGTAATCCTAGATTTTTTTTTCAATGGAATTTTCATTGAAATCAGACTCTGAATTTACCTTTCAGGAATTTTACAAATTACCAATTCAAAAAAAAAAAGAAATTTAGAATTTTGATAAATTTTAGAAGGAATATCTACTATAATTTCTTTATTTGGCTCCGAAAAAACTTTTATAGGTTATAATCTCTCCTACTATCTGAATAATCAGAACAATGATTAAGATTATTATATCGATATCTATACCCATTACACTAATGCTCGTGAGTACCAGTGGTACACCAAAACCACCAAATGCTATTAGGGTAGCTATCCAAGCCCACTTCTCTTTTTTTCGAAAACCAAAGTTAATTATAAATATATATGCAATTCCAAGGTTCATGTATGCAATTCCTACTACCCTTAGCTCATAGCTAAGTATAATCATCAATTCGGGATCAAAAGCATTTATCTCCGCTTCAGTCTTTCCGACATAAGCTAAAGCTCCAGTAATAGCTGGACTTCCAGTAACTACATAGAGAATACCATATAATAGCAAAACTACAACCGTAGCAAGAAGTAAAATTGTACCAATATTAAATATTTTATTTTGTTCCATTTTTTTCCACTCATATCGATTAATTTCGCCAAAAATGTATAGACAATACTGTCCAAATGTAAGATTATCTAATTAATTTATAAAATTTTCTGCTAGATAAACCTCAAAAAAATTAAGAAATTTTTACTATATTCTAATATAAATTTCAACTTTTTCTTTAGACTTTATATACAGATTGAGTATTGATATCATTGACATTTTTATGAATATTGATTTAAAAAATATTATCAAAAATGGAATTTTAAATTGAGGTGAAATCTGAATGGTGTACTTTTTAGCTACTATTAAATATCCACCTAAGGTAGCAAAAGAATTTGGGAAGAAGTTTCTTGAACTCACTAAAATGAAATCACCAGACTGGTTGAAGGTCGTTCATGCATTCTCTGTGCCTGACGGTAAGTTAAAAGGGTATGCTTTGTATGAAGTAGAAGATGCTAAAATATTAAAAGCTGAACAAGCGATCAATAAGAGGTTGGCAATATATTTTGATCTAGATGGCTTTGAATACAGAATTGAAAGATTAATGGAAGCCAAAGAAGCATTACCAATAATCGGTTTAGGTTAAATACACTAAATCTAAAATTTCTTTTTTTTTTTATAATTCGATTTAAAAACATTTACTCTATTATTGTCGTTTTAACCGATTTTATCTGAACTCTGTTCATTTAACAGTGATTTTGCATTGAAATTTTGTATTTTTGTACCATTATTTTTCCCATAGGTTGGAAAATGTTCATTTTAAATTAAGTTTCAAATAACTTTTGCAGAAAAAACACAAAAAAAATGAAAAAGATCGTAAAATTTATAAAGCTTTTTTTATATTTTGATAGTAATTGGGATATTTTTCCCACTCACAAAAAAAAGGTGATGTGAAAAAAAAAGTGATAAAATGTGAAAAATGCGGTAAAATGCACGCTCTATACCACGATTGTGATCAGATTACGATAGGTCATGGAGTAGTGTTTGAGGATGACCGAAAAAGTTACGATTGGAATTGTTATATAAAAGACGCTCCAAGTATATATATAATTGAGGAGAGAATTTTAGACAGTGTGCTAAACAGTTCAAAAGAATATCCACTATAAATTTACGAGTAATTTTAATTAAATTTTATCATTATTTCTTTTTATCGAATTTGACCTCTTTATTTAAATAAGATTAATTCTTCTTTTTATATTGATTACAATAAAAGAGGGTAATTGTTTCATATGAATGAGAAGGATTCTAAACAAAAACAGAATTTTAAAATCATAATAATAATAGGGATAATTTTCTCATTTCTGGGTATTTCAATTATAAGTATCCCGTTCCCAAATACATTAGTAATTGAGAATTTAGGACAATTTGGAATAGTAGAAGGTGTAACATATTCGATACACTATAAGTATCCAATGTTTTCAAATAATCAAAAACTGATTATTAGTCTAGGGGCAGTTAACAGTTCTTTTACAATATTAGTACTTAACGATAACGATTTCGAAGCTTGGATTGATGAACAAGGAGGATATCTCCCATGTTATGAGGAACAGAATATTAGTGGAGTCTATAAAACCCTTTATCATAATCAACCTTTTATTGGTTATATACATATTCTTATAACTGCTGAAACAAATTTAGAAATATATGGCGCAATTCAAGCAAGCTATTCATCTCACTATTTCATTCTAGGGTCAATAC
Organism: Promethearchaeota archaeon; assembly: GCA_013375495.1. The sequence continues at coordinate 41,288 of JABXKC010000030.1, read as the reverse complement.
CTTTAATGATTGGAATTTCTTTAGCTATCTATTTAGTATCAAGGAATTACAAATATAAGAGACATAAAAAAAATTAGATTTGAATTTCTATTTTATTTTTTTTTAATCGCATATAAACAAATTCCTAACTTTATAAAGTAAAAAAGATAATTTCTTAAACATATATTTCATTTTAAACCCATTCATTATGGTTAAAGTAATATTTGAGTCAGATATTGTAATAATTGGGCATATTGCAAAAGATATCATAGAAATCGACGGGGTAAGTAAAAGTGTACTAGGAGGTGCCGTATATTACGGTAGTTTAGCCGGGAGTCGAATGGGATTGCAATTAGCGATCATTACACGGTTAAAGAAAGAAGATTTCCCAATTTTGGATTCGTTTGAGAAAAATAATATCAAATACTTTGCTTATCCCTCTAAAGAAACTTCTGGACTTAAAAACATTTACTCCTCACGAAATATGGAATTTAGAACTTACGAGCCCTTAGGCTTTGCAGGCGCGTTCAATAAGACGGAGATCCCTGAAATCAAAACAAAATTTTTTGTAATAGGACCGATTCTTGCTGGTGAAATCGATTTAGAACTATTAGAATATTTGAATGAGAGATATGACGGTAATTTAGGGCTTGACATCCAAGGGTTCATTAGAGGTTTGAAAAATAGTAAAATTCAATATTTTGACTTAACTGAAAAAGAGAAAGTTGAAATTATTTCTAAAATAGATTATTTAAAAATTGACGAAACTGAAGCAAAAGCCCTCACAAATCTCACTTCTTTACCAAAAGCAGGAAAACAACTAAATAATTTAGGTCCAAAAGAAGTTCTCATTACCCACGAAAGCGGAATAATCTTAAGTTTAAAAGACGACTCGTACTTTTTTCCTTGGAAAAATAAGGCTAACATTGGAAGGACAGGAAGAGGAGATACTGCTTTTATTAGTTATTTGGGATCGAGAATAACCAAAAGCCCTGAAGATTCCTTAAGATTCTCTGCGGCCTTAACATCGCTTAAAATGGAATCAATCGAACCGTTTTCATTACCATTAAGTGCGGTTGAAAAATTAATAAGGGAAGAATATGTTTAAACTTTTAAGAATATATCAAGCAATATTGGAGTTTATTAAAACATAAAAGTAATCTTTTTCTATGAGAGTCGGTGGAATTATAGATATATCAACAAAAGACATCCCTAATAAGTCAACCATGGTTATTTTCACTGTTGGGTGTAACTTAAGCTGTGGATTTTGTCACAATAAATACTTACTACATGAAGGTGTAGGGCGAGATATTGATGTTCCTGAATTAATAGAGCAAATAAAAAGTAACATGCTAGTCAGTGGTGTGAGTATTTCTGGAGGAGAACCTACTCTCCAAAAAGATTTACTTGAACTATGTAAAGAAATAATGAGTGTTGGAAAATATCTCAGTATTGACACAAATGGAACAAATCCGGAAGATATAACTAAATTATTACCGTATATCAATAGAATCGCTTTAGATCTGAAAGGTCCATTCAACAATAAAAGGTTAGCAAAGATTACAGGAACCCAGGTCGATTCAAATCTTATTATTGAAACATTTACCATTGTTAATAATTATAAGAATGTTGATTTTGAAATTAGAACAACTTATGCGGAAAATTTGATGAAACCAAACGATGTTGATAAGATTATTTTATTCCTAAGAAAAAATCGGTTCCGAGGTAGTTTTGTCCTTCAACAATATCAATATTCCGAAGGCGTTGGAGAAGAACATAAACAAAAATTTCAAAAACCAGAGCACATTACGCTACTCAATATTCTAAAGCCTTACAGAAATATGGAATTACCGTTCCAAATCTATTTAAGAGACGAAATTATTGGTTATAGTATTATAAATAAGTTATACGAGTATCTTGACGATTAAGGGTTATCATAAATGAATGAAAAGAAGAAAGAATCTAACAAAGAAAACAAAAGGATGGAAGATAACATCGAAGATGAACTAGAAAAACAATGGGAAATACAGGACCAAGTTCACAAAACCTGCAAAATGAAAGGAAATGCTGAGGAAAGACAAAAAAAATGGAAAGAAAAATATAGTTAATTTCTTAAATTAAAAACCTATGAATTACTTTCTGGCACTAGTCTCTATTTTTGATTTCATTGCGTAGAAAACTACTATCCCACATAAGACTATAATTGCCTGGATGATAATAGTCAATAAATCATAGGTAAAAAGTAGACCGAAACAGACAATACATCCTAACAGAGCAACTATTGGCAACCAACCAATGTTTGGTTTTAACTTAAAGGGTCGCTCAAGTTCAGGTTTTTTCTTACGCAATACTATTAGGCTTAGGTTCACCAGGAAAAAATTAATTAATACGCCAAAAACGGTTGCGTCTGCGACAGTTTTTATATCCCCAAGGAACAGTGGAATTATGGTTAAAATCATCGTAACTAAAACAGCTAGAACAGGTGTTCTAAATTTAGGTGATACTTTGCTTAATCCTTCTGGTAACGCTTTGTCTCGTGCCATACCGTACATCATTCTTGAGGTAACAATCATCATTATCAAAACGGTATTGGCTGTGGCAAAGAGAGCTATAAACGACATAATAATTCCTCCAACAGGACCTAATATCTCTGAAGCAACATCGCTTAATGGTGCTGAAGAGGACGCAATCACACTATATGGTAAAATACTAACCACTGATAGCGCAGTCAAACAATACAAAACAGTGGTAATAATTATCGAATAGATTATAGCTCGAGGAAGGTTTCTAGATGGTTCTTTAACCTCTTCAGCGACATTTGCGATGTCCTCGAACCCTATATACGCAAAAAATATTAAAGCGACCGCTGAAAAGATTGCGCCAAACGAACCTCCTATAGGTAGAACAAAATAGTTGACCGTGCCCGTGCCTAATAACGGTATCCCGATTATAATTATTAAGATGAGACCCGAAGCCTCAATTAACGTAAAAATAATATTTGTCCAAGTAGATGCCCTTATCCCAACGAAATTAATCAAACTTACAATTACTATGAGTATAACAGCAAAAATTATCACAAGAAAAATCGGAGAGAATCCAATTAATTCGGCTAAATAACCCGCAAAACCTAACGCGACCGTAGCTGCTGAGAGTATTCCTGAAAAAATAATTATCCATCCAAGCAGAAACGATAAGAGTCGAATTTTGAAGGCTTTTTCCGTATACACAAACTCAGCAGCACTTTTAGGGAACATGGCAGAAAGTTCAGCGTATGAAAACCCAGTTAACGCTCCAGTAACTGAAGCTAATATAAACGCCAACCACGATAAGTTTCCCGTAATTCCTACAACCTCCCCAATTAAGGCATAGATGCCCGCGCCTAGGACATTTCCAACTCCATAGACGGTAACGCCAAATAAAGATATCCTCCTCTTTAGTTCAGGTCTTTTCTTGACTTCTTCCAATATAATCACCTACCAAAATATAAATAATTTTATACTTCGCCTAATAAAAAGTTATATTTTGAAAACTTAATATCGATTTAATCCAGAAAAAGATGTAATTTTATTTTAATTTTTCCGGTCTAATTATACACGCTTGTTGACGATGACGATGAGGTTTGGAGAGCTGTAACCTTATTTCTCTCCTCTTTTTTGCTTCTTCATACCGTCTTCTTTCACCCTCATTTTCCGGAATCAATCCTGGGACTTCGCTAGGCTTATCGTTCTTGTCTAGAGCAACATAAGTGAGATAAGCAGAGCCAATATGAGTGTGGGTTCCGGTTCTAAGACACTCTGCTTCTACTCTTACTCCTACTTCCATTGATGTTCGAGAGACGTAGTTTAATGATGCCTTAATAAAAACGAGGTTTCCGATGTAAGCAGGAGATATAAAATCAAATCTTTCAACTGAAGCCGTTACAACATTGGAATGGGTGTGTCTAGCGGCTACAATAGCACCAGCTTGATCAACAAGCTTTAATAAATTTCCCCCATGCACATTACCCGCGGGATTTGCGTGCTCTGGCATCATCACCTGAGCAATTTCAACCCTGGATTGCGAAACTGTCTTAGCTTCCAATTTTATCTACCACTAATTAGCTAATGTGTTTTAAGGATACAAATGATAAGACTAATGATAAAGGTAACTCTTTTAATTTAAAATAGATAGAAAAAAGATTTACTAGTAGTTTTACCTCTAATTAGAGAAATTTATATGTAATACTATATTCTATGTTTTATAGTAACAAATTATGAATACTCATTCATAATAAAAGAAAATATCAAAAAGTGATAAAAATGCCAAGTTTTAAAGAAACATATGAAGCGATAAAAGAAGACGTTACAAAAGGGGAGAAAAATTTCAATGTAGCTTGTGAAATGCTATCAGAAGGGATGCAATGTAAAGTTACCATGGGAGCTTCAAACCATGAAATTTTAATTGATGCCCCTTTAGTTTTAGATGGTACAGATCAAGGAGCGTCTCCATTATTAGCCATTTTAGGCTCCATTGGTGCTTGTATTATTGCAGTTACAAGATTTTGGGCACTGATAATGGATATAAAAATCGAATCATTAACTGTGAATTCAAGAGGCCACATAAATCTCGCAGCTATATTTGGACTTGACGACAAAATGCTTCCAGGTTACGATAAGCTTGAACCTGTAGTTAGAATTAAAGCAGACGCCCCAAAAGAAAAAGTAGAAGAAATGATGGAAAAAGTCTTTAGTCATTGTCCAGTTATTACCAACTTCAATGGAGCTTCATCAATTAATCCCAAATTACAAATTAGAGATTAGTATCTAAGCAATTCTTTGTTTTTTTTTTTACTTTTTGTTTTTTCTTTCAAAGATGGGACTTTTTTAGCGTAAAGGGTATTTAGGATCTTTCTTCCCAAAAAAAGCACTAGAAGCTTCATTCGCATCTTTCGAACTAAATGTGAGAACTATGCTGGAATTTTCTAATTGACATATGGTCTCTAAACTCGGAGAATCGAGAGTTAAATTAAGGGCTTGTTTTGTCATTCGTAAACCTAAGGGACTTTTCTTTAGGAGTTCATCAGCTAGTTCTCTCGCAGATTCTAACAGATTTTTAGACTCAACATATCTTAGTGCTAATCCTATCTTCACAGCTTCTTCAGCTCCTACGGATCTTCCGCTATACATTATCTCAGAAGCTCTTGCTGATCCTATTAATCGAGGAAGAAAATAACTCCCGCCTACATCTGCTCCAGATAAACCAATATTGATCGAAGCGTTTATAAAATTAACATCAGAGGCTACGATTCGAAAATCCGAGGCCATAGCAAAACCAAAACCTCCCCCAGCAGCCGCACCTTGAACTAGTGCAATAATCGGTTGGCTTATCTTACGCATTTTTACGAAGATTGAACTAATGCGCCATTGATGGTACATTTTTTTTTTAATCGGTTCTGAAACATCAAGAAAATAATATTTCTCGTATCCTTCAGGAAATTTTTTCGTATTTAGAATTAATCCTTCCTGCAAATCAGTACCTGCACAGAAAGCTCTTCCCTCAGCCCTTAAAATTAAAACACGACAGTCTAAGTTCATCATAAGGTGGTCCAACACCTCGTGTAATTCCTGTTCCATCTGGAAGTTTATTGCATTTAATTTATTAGGACGATTTAGGGATAAAATTCCAATCCCATTATCTTTCAGCTCAAATTTAATTGTCTCAAAATTCATTTCATTCACTTGTTTTTTATTTGATATTTTATATTGTAATTCTCAACTCAAGGGATATTTTGGCTCCCGTTTTTCGAAAAAGGATTGGATTCCTTCCATAATGTCGTCTGAAGCAGAACAAAGCATTTGTCCACGATTCTCTAACTGGAGGATCGTTTCCAGACTTGGAGAATCAAGAGACAAATTGAGTGCTTGTTTAGTCATGCGCAACCCTAGGGGACTTTTGTGTAACATATTTACTGCCAATTCAATACCTGTTTCTAGTAATTTTGCTTCTTCAACTACACTTAAAACTAATCCAATCTTTTCAGCTTCATATGCGTCAACAAATCTTCCCGTATATAAAATCTCGGCCGCTCTTGACAATCCAATAAGTCTAGGAAGGTGATAACTAGATCCTAAGTCTGAGCCAGAAAAACCAACATTGATAAATGCGTTATTAAACCTCGCTTTAGTGCTAGCAATTCTAATATCTGCTGCTAAAACAAAAGCAAAACCAGCTCCAGATGCTGCACCCTGAACTAAAGCGATAATTGGTTGACTGATCTTTCGCATCTTCACGATGATATTACTGGTATGCCATTGAGCATATAATTTTGCTTTTATAATATCTTTATCGGGAGCGTTGAGAAAATGAAACTTTTCCTTCAATTCTGGTGGCTTTTTTTTAGATTGTAAAATCGTCGATTCTTTCAAATCCAAGCCAGCACAGAACGCTCTCCCTTCTGCTCTTAATATAACAACACGACAATCTAAATTTACCATTAAAGAGTCAAATAAAGCGTGTAAATCTTTAATCATTTGAAAGGACATAGCATTCAGTTTATCTGAACGATTAAGCGTTAGTATTCCAATTCCGTTTTCTTGTAATTCAAATTTAATAGTCTCAAAATTCACATTTATCACAATTTTTCTACTAATTTAATAAAACCACATTTGAATTTATAATTTAAGACTACTCTATAATCAGTACACAGATAAATTGAAATATTAGTTCTCCCAAAGATACCTAAAGTGCCATTAAAATCTCTTTCTCTTCCGGTTTCTTTTTAAATTTACGCAGCAACTTTGAGAATCTGAGTGGTTTTCCTTTGTAATTTAATTCGATAAGAGCTTGATCTTGATAAATATGGAAGAGATCGTTCGACAATTTTTCCCAATCTCGACAAATCACTAATGTTTCTGTATCATTTCTCAATAGCGAATCGTGCGAAATTATTCTTGAAAATTCAGTGCTTAAAAATCTGATGGTTTTTTGATCCACCCCTTCAAGTAGATCTTTAATAAAATCATTAGCGGTGTACCATTCAGCAACCCTTTGAAAATCGCGATGAATTTGGGTAAGTAAAACATTTCGAGGGCCTTCCCATAATTCCATTATTAGAGAATCTCGATGCAAACGAGGAAAATCAATAAAATCTTCCATGATTCCATGTCCACCAAAAAACGAGATGGCTTTCCTAATTATAGCCGGCGCATCTTCAGCTACAACTATCTTTTGCAGCATTATAAGCTCTCTTAATCTAAAACGCCTTTTTCGTTCCTCAAGGTCATCAATTTTTTGTAATTCTCTTATCCCGCTAATGAGTTCTTCGTTAAAATGGATGTATTCTGAGTAAACTTTAAACGCTCCTGCTGCTGTCCTCATTACATTGTGGTTAATATCGTTAATTTGGTTAATCATGAGAGGAAAAGAAGAGACAGGAACACCAAATGCAGTTCTAAATTGAGAATATAATATCGCCTCTCGTGCTACTCTTAACAAACCTGCTGCCATGCCAAAAGCAACATGAAGTCTTGATAAAGAAAGAACAATACCTACTATATCTGCTAGACCTTTCTCTAGAGGTCCGACGGGATAAGCTACAGCACCATTGTACGTAATTTCAGCCGTAGGCAATTCAGCAGTTCCAAGTTTTTGTTTTAATCTATCAATTGTAAACGAATTTCTAATTTCCCGCTCTTTGTTTCCAGGAAGCCACGCTGGGACCGCAAAAGCAGCAACTCTAGTCGATGATGGGACATTTTTAGGTTTAGCGGTCACTATGGCATAATCTGCTTGCATTGCTGAGCAAAAATATTTTTGTCCATATAAACGCCAACAATTTGAAACACCATCAGAACCCTCTTTTTCTTCGAAAACAGCTTCAACAAGATTAACAGGAACATCACTACCACCTTGAATTTCACTTACGTATTGCGAACCTAGTCCGTATCCTCCAATACCATCCCGAAGTGATGTTAAAATTTTATATGCTTCTGACTCAAGATCATTTTCATATTTTTGAAGTAATTCTACAGCACCGTGGGTACAAGCTATAGGACACATTACTCCAGCTTCGCCAATTTGGTAAAGCAAAAACATTTTGACGAATTTACTCCAAGGACTATTTCGTTTAGGATCAAATAATCCGAGATCAAAAATTTCTCGCTCTAATGTTTCTGTTTCTGTGCATCTTTTTATTTTATCAATACGATGGTTATACGCATCGTAATGTTGAATAATGGTACATTTCATTCGATTTTCGAGCTTGTTAGCTTCCTCAGCAAGAGCTTTAAATCGGTATGAAACGATGTCTGAAAGTTCTCGCAATTCTGAGTCAACACCTTCAAATTCATTAGAGGGAATATATTTCTTGACTAATGCTTGAAAAAATTCATCATCTCGATAAAAATTGAAGCTGCTTTTCATAAAAACATAATCATCAAATGAATATGGATTATCTCTATTTCCTTCCTGATCGCTCATTCTTATCAACTATTAGATTTCTATAATGTTATCCAAACCTACTATCATAAATAAGTTAATTATATTTTTAAATAATGGGTTTAAGAATTTAGAAATCTTAGAGTATTAGAGAATTTAAGATCTCTTTAGCGAGCATAAATAAAGTATGCAGATGTTCTTCAGTTAGGTGAAAATGGAGTTCCCAACTTTCTTCAATCAAATAATCGCTAATGGTAAGAATTACTCCTGCTTCAATATTCAGATTTTTTGAATATTTAAATCAGGTCATATATGAATGAGATTATTTTGAATATTAATCTTCTCAATCGATTTTAACTCGTTCAAGACAGTTGGGATTATTTTAAAGTCATTCCAACTTAAATCAAGACTTTCAAGCTTTGTAAGATCACTTAACGAATTTGGTAAATCTGTTAAATTATTACAGCTTAGGTCCAAGATTTTTAAATTCTTCAATAACATAATTGAAGAAGGTAATTGATTTCTCAGAGATATACTTAATTCTAAAATGTGCTGGTCTTGAATTCTAAACATTACATCATCATCATATATTAGCTTACTGTTTGAACTCCAATTAAAACTATTATAATTGTCAATATTAAGTTCTAAATCCAATAGGAAAGGAACTTCCTCGGAAACTATTTCAAGCTTTTCGGCGATTTTCTCTAATCTCTGAAGATATACTGAGTAGAGAGTCTCGTACTGGTCTTTTTTGGGATCACTTAACAGCTTACCGAGAGATTTAAGAAATAGTGACGATTTATCGTTTAATAGAGCCCATTGCAAGCATTCTTTTCCATCTTGTAGATAAAATTCTATTACAATTTGAGCGGAAATTATTCTAATCTCTTCATTTTCGTCGGAAATAATACAAGTCTCTAAGGATTTAAAAACAATACTGTCATGAGCCTTTAGTTTGTAAAGAATTTCTAAACTTTGTAACCTTGCACTAGTTTTATCAGATTTTTCTATGATCGAAATGAGATATTCAATACCCTCTATCGTCTTAATCTCATTTTGGAGTATTTTCCGGTAAATGGTATTAGGATTTAATGTAGCGTTCATTTCGAACAATTAGAAAACAAAATTTACATAAACTATAGTACTTATTTTTTAAAATTTTAAACTACTTATTAGATTGTTGATTAATAATTTACATTACTTATACTTAAAAATTATAAATTTCAGAGAAGATTTTGACTGTTGAAACCTCTTCCAACCGGATATTTAATCTCAAAAGTGATATGCTATCAAGTAAGTACGAATTGTGTATTGAGCGTATGAGATACTTCACTGAAATATATAAACAATTTCCAGACGATCCCGAGATCATTAAAAAAGCAAAAGCTATAGCACACACGCTGGAAAATATGACTATCTTTATTAGAAACGACGAATTACTGGTAGGAAACGAAACTAGTAAAAATTTAGGCGAAAAACTCAACCTTGATCTACATTGCTACGATAACATCTTAGAGAAAAGAACGACCTATAAGAAACTGCGAAGAAGAAAAGTTCAACCGTTTATTATCGAAGAAAATGACATCAACGAGTTACTCGACATTATTCCTTTTTGGAAAGGAAAATCACTAATAGACAGTCGAATTAATAAGAAATTATTAAAAGCAAACCTTATCAGGGGAGAAGGTCAAATACCTTCGTTAGCTCCAAATGTTTCCGTTCAAGTTGGAACAACGGAAGGTCATTTATGTGCCGGTTATGAAAAACTGTTAAATCTTGGGTATAGTGGTATAATCGAAGAAACTGAAGCGTATCAATCCAAGTTAGATAAATCTGATAAAGAATTTCAAGTCAAATATAATTTCTACGAGGCTGTTAAAATCTATTATAGAGCAGCTATAGATTTTTTACTTCGTTTTTCAATTCTTTCTCTTGAAATGGCAGAAATTGAAAGAGATGAACAACGAAAAAGAGAGCTTAAAGATATCGGAGATATGATGAATAAATTTACTAAATCGGTTCCAGATACATTTTACGAAGCAGTTCAATTCATATGGTTTACTCAGAATATCATAAACATCACTTATCAGCGGAGCGTTGTAGCTCTTGGTCGCTTAGATCAGATTCTATGGGCTTACTATGTGAAGGATCTTGAAAACGGTATGATTGACAGAGAAAATGCGTTAGAATTAATCGAAGAATTAAACCTTAAACTAACCTGGAATGTAACGATATTACCTAACGATTTTACTTTAGTAGCCAACGCTCTCGGTCAGAACACACAGACTATTACAATAGGAGGGGTGGATTCGGGAGGTAACGACGCAACTAACGAATTATCTTTTCTTTTTCTTGAAGCGTATAAGAATGTGAAATTGTTTACAACTGATCTTTCTGTACGAATTCATAATAACACCCCTAAACAATTTTTCGAGGATGCGATTAAAGTTTTTAAGCACACTTCAGGTATTGCGTTTTATAACGACGAAATTATCGTTCCGGCTCTTCACGATACAGGTTATTCTCTAGAAGATGCGCGTCATTATGTCATAATCGGATGTGTAGAACCCACAGGGCAAGGAAACAGTTTTTCAGCTACAGGTCGAATGTTTATGAATTTACCCGGTGTGCTGGAATTAATCTTGAATAATGGCTATAGCAACTTTTCTGAAAGTACTGACGGATTAGAGACTGGAATTCCGGAAGATTTTGCTACATACGATCAATTTTACGACGCGTTTACTCGTCAACTCAAATTTAACATTGAAAAATGTGTTAAAATCGCCGAAGTAGGAGATAGAGAAGTCATGAACTATTTTCAACACCCGTTTGTCTCTGCTACACTTGAAGGATGCTTGGAAAGCGGAAAGGATTACGTTTGTGGGGGCGCTAAATATAACTTTTCTTCTATAACTGCATATGGATTTGCTACTTTAGTCGATTCTATGTATAACATTAAAAAATCCGTATACGAAGAAAAATTCATGAGTTTACCCGATTTTATAGAGATTCTTAACTCAAACTTTGAAGAGAATGAAGTTTATCGCCAAAAATTAATTAATAATTACGAAAAGTGGGGAAACGATGCTACTGAGATTGACTCTTTTGCTAATGAATTATGGGATTTATTTACGAAAGAAGTAAGCAAGTATCAACCTTTAAGAGGAGGAAACTATAATGCCGGAGCTTATTCAATGGGCATCCACGTTATGGAAGGGATGTTAACTCGACCTACTGCTGATGGTAGAAAAGCAGGAAGACCTATTTCAAATAGTCTATCTCCCGTCAATAGAGTTGAAAAAAAAGGAATCACCGCAACACTCAATTCAATCGCAAAATTAAATTACGAACATGCTATGAATGGAGTAGCTGTTAATGTACGATTACATCCTCAAAACTTAGAAACTCAAGAAAATATCGAAAAGTTTTATCACTTGTTAAAGACCTATTTTGAAAAAGGTGGGATGCAGATTCAGCCGAATGTGGTTTCAACTGAGACTTTAAAGGACGCGCAGATTCATCCCGAGAATTACACTGATTTAATTGTTAAAGTTGGGGGCTATAACGCTACTTTCGTTGATTTGGGACTTCCAATTCAAAACGATATTATAGATAGATTAGAAAACAATTTTTAGATCTATAAATTAACATTTTGAGATCTCAAGCGAAACGAGCACTCGCAGAATTACTTGTTAAACCACCTCAGAAATAAATTTCCAACTTTTAGGAAATTGTTAAAAAAGAATAGAAATATATTTCCTTATTATATTTTGATTTTTTAATTTACAAAAAAAAAAAATAAGCGGAATCTAGGGATACAAAAATGATAATCGATGCACATTGTCATATTTGGGATGAAAGTATAATTAATAGTGATTTTGCCAAAGTAATAGATGGAGTAATTAAAAAACTTAAGTGCCCCGATCCAAAATACATTTCTGATGGTAATGTTGAGAGACTATTGCAGGAAATGGATGAAGCGGGAATTGATAAAACGGTGTTATTAGCGTTAGATGGGCACCTTACATTCAGAAGCACATTGTCATATAAAGATTATAATAATTACGTTGCGAATATTCTTGAAACCTATCCGGATAAATTCATTGGTTTTGCTGGTATTGATCCTAGGAGAGGAAAAGAGGCGATTATGGAATTGGAGAGATGTGTTGAGGAATTAGGGTTTGGAGGGGTAAAATTCTGGACTTTAACTGGGTTTTATCCTGATGATAAAGCATTTTATCCTTTTTATAAGCGAGTTGAAGAATTAAACGTGCCAATTCTTGTTCACACGGGATGTGGTCCGCAATATACATATCTTAAACATTGCCAGCCTATCTATGTCGACACAATAGCGGTAGATTTTCCAGATATTACCTTCATAATGGCCCATATGGGAGATCCTTTCACGAACCAGGCTTTAGCAGTAGCTGGAAAGAACCCTAATGTTTATATCGACATATCTGCATGGGAACCAGTTTTAAAATTTTCTCCGCCAGCATTCGTACAAAGTCTATATCAAGCTAAAATGACGTGTGGAATCGAAAAAATCTTATTCGGTTCAGATTGGCCTCTTTTTACTCATATATTATCACAAACAGATTGGGTAAAAGGGATTAAAAAGTTAAAAATCCCACCTCCATTAAAGCTTATGGGCATTACTGAGTTTACTGAAGAAGAAAAAACGGCAATATTAGGAACTAATGCTGCCAAAATATTAGGTTTATAAAAATTTAAAGTTTAATTACTTTCCTTTTTTTTTTTGATTTTACATTTAATTCATTGAAAGAAATTGGCATAGCTACTAATTAGGTTATCGATCAATTTGTTAATTTCCAAAAGGTCTGGTTGTTATACATTACTTTTTTAATCTTATTTTGCGATGCTAGAGTATTCAATTGAAGTAATAAATCTTGCTCATTAACCTTCTGTGAACTAAATGTTTCAATAATTTGTTCTTGTCTCATTGGATGTCTTTCAAGTAAGTTCTTTAATTCTATTTCAAAGTTAGAATTAAAAACACTAAATTTTCCTTGCTCCGGAAAATTTATATTATTATAACCTCCAAAAACTTCGTCTAAAATTGGTATTATGTTCTGATCGGGAATTTGTACCCAACTTTCAGTAGGAGGTCTTATTGGAACATTAATGTCAATTCTATCGGGATTAATTAAATCTAATTTATTTTTTATTTTTAATAGTTGTTCTTTAGAATCGTTAATTCCCTTCATTAACATTACTTCTATCCAAAATTTACCGTTAAATTCTTTCCTAAAATCGATATATCCTTGAATAATTTTTTCATACTTTATTGATGGATGAGGACGATTTATTTTAATGAATAATTTTTCATCTCCCGCATCTAAAGTAGGTAAAACAACATCGGAAAAGATAAGATCGCTCTTTACATCAGCTTGGTATAATAAACTACCATTAGTGATTACACAAATCGGTTTTTTAGATAATTCTTTTGCTTTTAAAATCAGTTTTCCTAAACTTTTGCATAATGTAGGTTCACCGCTCCCTACAAATGTTATGTAATCAAATTTTCCTGCATTTTGGTGAATACTTTCTTCCAACTCTTTATAAATTTCTTCTTTGGAATAAAAATCTTTTCTCTCATTAGTTAAATTAGTCGTTTTTCCCAATTGGCAATAAATACATTGATAGTCACATGTTTTTGAAGGAATTGGGTCAACCCCTAACGACCTTCCTAAGCGTCTACTAGGAACAGGTCCATATACATATTTCATTTTCTCTTTTTATAAAAGAAACACAATTTTGTAAGCAAATCCAGAATTTCTTGATGTTATTTTTTTATTTTTTTAAACTTACTAGTATGTAATAATCGTCTATCGCTCTCTTTAATGTTGTTATCGCTAATTCGGCACAATGTTTGTGACCGTCCGGTAAACCGTTTAATGCAGCCTCAACATCTTCTTGTGTTAATTTTTCTGCGACATCTAACGATTTATTTTCAATTAGAAGAGTAGTTTGACATCCTACTGCTACTGAAGCTCCACAACCGTCAGTAAGAAAATTGGCTTTCTTTATGATATTATTTTCTATTTTTAAGAAGAAAGACATTGTGTCGCCACAGGGACCCTCGTAAGTTTTAGAAATTGTAATCTCTTCGTCAGGAGGTTTCCCCCAGTTCTTAGGATCGTGATATAATTCAACGATACGTTCGTTATATGCTTTAATTTCTTCTTCATAAATGATCTTTTGAAGATTTTCTACATATAAATCAAACTTATCTTTATGCATTTGTACAATTTTTACTACAATTTTTGATTTTAATTAGGTGCTTCTAAAATTATTTGTCCAAATTTTTTCATTTCGGTTAGTGTTAATGGTGATGATGATCGTGATCGTAATTATCATCGGCTTCAGTGTGGATTTTTTCTACACCATAACCCTTACCTCCACCAGGAGAACAAATGTTTTCCCCGCCCTCTAATGTCCCTTCTATAACTTTAGCAATAACATCGTCAATGTTACCAACAATACCTCTAATAACTTCGATTCCGTATTGGCTAAAAAAACCTATTGCTCTATGACCAATTCCACCCACTATCATGCATTCTGCACCTTGATCCTTGATAAATCTTGGGATACTCCCTATTTCGTGCCCGGGATTAGGTAACACTCTCTTATCAACCACTTTATTATTTTCAATTGTTACAAAAGTAAATTCTGGAGCTCGACCAAAATGCTGCGAAATACTTCCCATTTCTGTACATATGGCAATTTTCAACTTTTTAATCACTTTTTTTATTATTACATTTAGAGAATAATTATTCAGAATATATAAAATTTTCGAGAGAACCAAGATAGATGATATTAATCATACAATTAGAAATGCTAAGTTTAGATTCATTAACTTTAGTTAGAGCTAATTTAATAATTTAAATCAGAGAATATGTTGAGGCTTATTGCTTTTTCGAGCAATTTTTGCCCTTATAATTTAAGCTTTAAGAAATGTGAATAGTTTTTTATTCTTTCATTTATAATTCACATATAATTTAGTGTCGAAATACTTAAATATGGTGTTAAATATTTGTTATATAGAATAATATGAATGATTATTCAGAATCACCATTCAATTATCAAAAAAAAATAATAAAAATAACGAGATGATCATAAAACAATGCCTGGTGGAGATAGAACTGGTCCTAGAGGTCTTGGAACAAGAACTGGAAGGGGTTTAGGATATTGTGCGGGATATGATGCCCCAGGGAGTGCTTCTGGCCCGGGATATGGTTATGGAAGAGGAAGAGGACGCGGTATTGCATGGGAGTATGGAAGGAGAAGAGGATATGGAAGAGGATGGGCTTACAGAGAGCCTATATATCCTCCTCCGACTCCTTATATCTACTCGGCTCCAGTTTATACTTCAAGAATTCCTTTAGAACCAGTGGATAAATTAGCAATGCTAAAACAAGAAAAAAATTACTTAGAGTCCGAACTTAAAGGAATTAGTTCCGCACTCGAAGACATATCCAAAAGCATTGAAAATTTAGAAAAAAAAGAATAATTTTTTTTCATTTTTTTATAAATTTTAAAATTTAGAAATCTAAAACATTTAACTCTTAATGTGATGATACAAATTAAAGAAACACATGAAGATTATCTTAAAGCAATTTATACCATATCCAAGACACATAGAGGTGGGTGGGTCTCAAATTCAGAGATTTCTAATTTTCTCAAAGTAAAACCATCTTCAGTAACAAATATGTTATATAAACTAAAAGAGAATTACTACATTCATTGGTATCCTAGGAAATCAGTAAGATTAACTGCGAAAGGTAAAGAAGTCGCGTTAGTAACTATCAATAAATATAACCAATTGAAGCACTTCTTTGAGGACATTTTAGGGGTGGAAAATGCATTTGAGCTCGACGAACTCTGTTGCAAAATAGAACATATTATAACGTCAGAGATATCAGATGCTTTAGAAAACTTTTTTCTTAAAGAAATTCAAGAAAGTATTTAAAAAATAAAGTCAAAATTTAAATCTTTTAATAAGCACATAAAAATCATGTCAGATGTGAATTTAAAAGTAAACGATGAAAAAGTTCCTTTAAACGATTTTATGGAAGAAATGCTAAAGAATTTAATAATGGCGTATTTAAAAGCAGCAAAAGGCATTCCTGATGAAATAAAATCAATTAATGTAATAATAGAATTATAATCTACTTTTTTTTTATTAAATAATTAAGTGACTGGAAACTAAAATCTAAATAACCATTTAGCTCACTATAAGGCAAAAGTATTTAGATAATTTCTTTTAAATTAAAAAAAAAAAGAATTTTATAATTCTTGGATTGCTTTTTGTTTTGCAATTTTTTGTTCTTCCGTAAGGTCGGCAGATTCTCTTTTTACTAAAAACATTAAAACTAAAGCAATTACTAAAATGAGAGCTCCAATTAAAAAGAAAGCGTTCCATGTAAATAAGATAGCAAATCCTTCAAAAATACCTGGTGCAACAATTGCTGCTAGAAAACTGAAAGCATAGTATACTCCAGTATAGGTACCAATTTTCTTCTCTGAAGGCGCCATAGCCCACACAATGACTATCGTATTAACAATAATACAAGCGTAACCTACACCTAATAGAATAAGAGCGACTATTGTCATTGTTGTTGTTGGAATTATAAAGCCAACTAAAGCCCCGATAATAAATATTACTAATCCGATTTTTATGAATAACTTCCTTCCAAATTTTTCGGCTAAAACTGATAACGGAAAAGCAGCTAGCAAAAATGTTAATCCCGCAAAAAGTTTAATACCACCAGCTTCACCTCTAGTCATTGAAAGAGTGTTTTGGGCATAGACCGCAAATAATCCCATTAATCCGTAATACGCTGACATAGTACAAAATATTGCAAGTAAAACAAATAAAGTGCTTTTATCCTCTTCCTTTATGATATCTTTAAAACTTGAAATTATGCTAATCTTTTCCTTTTTAACTTTAATTTTTTCTCCAGCGACTTTCTCTTCTGCTAACAGTGCTTGATAAGCGTAGGCGTCTTTTTCTTTCACGGTAAAAAACAGAACAACTAACGATATGAGCATTATGGCAGATACAACTATAAATGCTAACTGTAAACTAAAATCTACAATTGTATAACTTATTAGAGTTGAACCAACTAATCCAAGACCGCCCATTATATTAATAATGGAATTTCCCTTACTTCTGTTTTCGGGATGCACAAAATCTGGCATAAGCGCAACTGCTTGAGATCGCCACATAGACATAGAAACTATAAAAAGGAACATGAATATAAGTAAGCTTATTAGAGAAGTTTCAAATGGAATCAGAGCAAAAAAAAAAGCACCTAACGGAATTCCTATTAATATATAAGGTATCCTTCTCCCAAACTTTGTACGGGTATTATCGGAAACGCTGCCCATTATTGGTTGAACTATTACGCCTACCAAGTTATCTAAGCCTAGTAAAAGACCAGTAAGACCTAATCCTGCTAAATAATTATAAAGACTTAGACTTACTTGACTATCATACATATCCCAAGCAATGGCAGAGCTAAAAAATGCTAGACCTATAAGAAATGTGTGCTTTGCATCAAATTTACGTTTAGTTTCAGACATTTTTTTCACATATTTTTTAATTTAGATTATAATAATAATATACAATAATTTTCTTTTGTTTTATAAAATTCTTTTTTTTTACAATAATTAAAAGAATTTATAATTTCTCTAAATTTTTTCTTATCATTAGACTTAAAGGATATAGAGAAATGATCTTAGAACCCGAATGTATACCATGTCTTTTTAATCAAGTGTTAAGAGCCTTTCAATTGTTGAAACCGGATATATCCCGTGAAATAATATTAGACACTCAGAAGAAGTTAATGGAATACCTCATAGGTTTTGATTTGGAAAAAAAAGCATCTCCGATTATCGGTAAAGTAGCATACAACCTTGTTGCTGAAGCTTTAGGAGTAATAGATCCATACGCTTCAATTAAAAAAGAATACAATCAATTAGCTTTACAATTCTACAATGAGGCGATAAAAATTGTTAATAACGCTGAAGATCCTTTATTTCAGGCAATTGTAATTGCCGCCCTTGGAAATACGATTGATTTTGGCACCAATCATGAAATCGATTTTATCAGAGATATTAAAAACTTTACAGCAGAAAATTTAGCAATAAACGATTACGAGAAATTCAAACAAACACTTCAAGAAGTTAGCCATTTACTAATTTTATTAGATAACGCGGGGGAGATCGTGTTTGATAAACTCTTGGTAGAAACTTTAGTTGATACTTTTCCAGAACTAGAAATCATATGTTCGGTTAGATCAGCCCCAATTATCAACGACGCAACCATAGAAGACGCTAAATTCGTTGGTCTAACCGATTTGATCCAAGTTATAGAAGCAAGTGGTACGCCAGGTATTGACCTTCCAACAACCACAAATGAGTTCAAGAAGTACTTTTTTCTAAAGGATGGCGTGATATTATCAAAAGGTCAAGGTAATTTCGAAAGTTTATACGGTATGGAAATACCTGATAAAGAAGTCTTTTATTTATTAAAAGCAAAATGCTCCTTAATGGAGCGTTTATTCTCCGTTAAAGAAGGAAATATAATTTTTAAGAGAAAAACTGCGGATTTTTAAAGTTAGTTAAAGTTAAAAAAAGTTGTAAAATATTAGTTTTTCGTTTGTGCAATTGCTTCAGTGAAAAACCCGAAGTCGCGTATTTTTGCTTTTTTATTTGCACCATTAGTTCGGTTGAAATACTCAACAATTTGGTCGTATAGGACTTTTTTAAACGATTCAAATTGGGAAACATCGGTACAATCGACAATTTCGTTTTGATAAAGGGAATAAAACATGTCAAGTGCTTTTACTGCTTCGTTCCTAATATCTTCTTTAACGAAATCTTTGTCCATTATCGCAATTAAAACCAAGTCGAATTTGTTCACAATTATCATCTGAATGGATAAACCTTTTATTGTAATTTCTTCAATCTTTCCCATATTTTCCGTTCCAAATAGTGATAGCGCCCCTACAAAAGAAGACAGCAACATAGGATTAATTTCAGAATCTAAAATGAGATCTAATAAATATATACCAGTTTCCTTACAAATGACAATCCCTTTTAAAAGTTTTGAAACTTCTGAATTTTTAGCTAAGTTAATTTTAAATTACCTTTAACCAATTATTATGAAGATTTTCATTTCTCCATTTGAGTAATAACATTATAATATTATTTGTTTAAATTCTTTTATTATTTATCAGACTATATATTATGGTGATATATACTCCCACATTTCATAGGATTTCAAGGAAATTCATTTTTTTGTCGGTTTTTGTATAGTCTTTTTTTTTGTTTACATAAGCGATTGATTTTTTATAACCGTTAAATTTATTTTCTTATGAATGTTCATTCAATTAAAAAATAATATTATTAAAGGAAATTTAAATGAATAAAGTTATAGGAATTCCTTCTAATGGACCAGAACTATCCGATACAATATCAGATCATTTTGGTCATTGTAATTATTTCGTTGGAATCGAAATTGACGAAGATAAAAACTTGAAAAAACTATTTTCTTTGCAAAATAATGGGCATACAGGTTGTATGGAGCCAGTTATGAATATGAAAGAAAGAAGTGTGACAGACATGATAGTAGGAGGTATTGGCGGCAGACCATATGCAGGGTTTACTCAATATGGAATTGGATTATTCAAAGGGGTAAAGGGAACTCTGTCTGAGAATATCCAACTATTTTTACAAGGTAAATTGCAAGCCTTAAATGAACCTATATGTGCAGGTAGCGATCACTCAGATCATAACTGCCAATAAAAAATCAAAATAAAAAATTAATAAAAAATTATTTCTCTAATTCTTCTCTTATTTTAGACACAGCTACTCTAAATGCCTTAGTACTTTCGCTTTCGGGGTATTTCAATATAAATGGTAAACCCCGATCTCCTTGTTGACTAACTTCGATCTCAAAGGGAATTTTTCCTAAAAATTTAATATTAAAATCTTTGGAAGCCTTTTCTGCGCCGCCAGGAGGGTAAAGATCAATATACTCACTGCAGTTAGGACATTTAAATCCAGACATATTTTCAATTATCCCCATGACATGTCTTTCCATTGTTTTTGCCATTACAATTGTCTTTCGAGCGTCCATAAGCGCTACTTCTTGCGGTGTGGATACAACAACTACATTCTCATCTGGAATTAATTGCAATATATCAAGAGTTTCGTCAGAAGTGCCCGGAGGTAAATCACAGATCAAGTAATCAAGATCGCCCCACTTTGCTTCTCCCAAAAATTGTCGAACAGCGGACATTTTCATTGGACCTCGCCAAATTACTGGAGTATCACTATCTTCTAATAAAAAAGCCATACTAACGACTTTCGTGTTTAAGGGCCCATCGACGGGGTAGAACTTCTTTTCTTCTGGGTCAACTCGAGGCCTGACATTAGTGTCAATACCTAACATCTTATTAACATTCGGCCCTGTTATGTCTACATCTAGTATCCCCACTCGTAAACCTACGCTTGCTAAACTCATTGCGAGGTTTACCGCTACAGTTGTTTTACCAACACCTCCCTTCCCTGATATGACCACAATTTTATGTTTTATTTTAGCCATATTATTACGAATATTCACCATTTGCTGGTCCAATGCCTCTTGCTTGCCTTGGTTCACAGTCTCTTTTAAATCTATATCAGGTATTTCATCTTCTCCCATAATTCATTCACTTTTTCAATTGTTATTTGCTATTTTTTTTTATTTATGCTAATAATTTTAAAGATACGATTATCTCCTTTAATTTATCGCTAATATTTTGAAAATTCTTACATACTTTCAATTATGTTTCAATAAATTTGCTCAAAGGATAATTATAATATTAAAATCATTTTATGAATGAATATTCAATAACATAAAAATTTTATTAATAAATGTTGAAAACTACGATTCAACAATGTTTTCTAAGAGAAAAGGACGGATTTATCACAAAAATACAATTTACTCCAAATTTTTGCCAATTATGAGATCCTCAGATGGAGTTATCTTTATTTTTCCTTTTAAGTAAAGATCTAATAAATCTTTCACGAGTATTTTTTTTTCAGGCGCTTGGAATGTTTTAATCTTTAATGAATTTAGTGCCATAGAAGCATTTGGCCCCAACTTGCTAACAATCAGCTTTTTAGCGTCATTATTATTAACAATTTTAGCTGCGAGAGTTCCAGAACCATGACTTTCATCAGCCGCAGAGTTTTCGATTACTTTAACTTGTGTTATTTCATCGTTATCTAATGTAATAAAAGTGAAACTGTCGCACCTTCCAAATTTAGGGTGGACTATTTCATTTAAACCACCATCTCTATAACTCGGGATTGCTATTATCTCCATTTAAGGATAACCTCTCTACTAAAATCTTAAGGGTAATTAGTTTTATATTTAACAAATTTAATGTTATAAATTTGAATAATTAACTAAAAGTTTAAAATATTATCATAGCAACTTTTAATCCTAATTTCATGAATGATGATTTAAAAAATTATAATCTGATCTGAATAATCATTCATAAATCTTAAATTCTAACAAAAATTAGTTTAATCATACTTTAAAAGGTGATATTTAAAAAATGGTAATAGTTGGTATTCCTACCTTTGGAAATAAAGGCTTGAATGAGGTTATGAATGATCGATTTGGAAGATGCAACACCTTTACATTTGTTACGATTGAGAATAACGAAATAGTAGAAGTTAAATCCGTTGTAAATGATGCGCAAGGTGCTATGGGTGGTGCGGGAATTCAATCGGCTCAAATTATCGGTAATAACGGAGCCACAGAGGTCATAGTAGGCAATTTAGGACCTAACGCGATGAATTCTCTAAGTGCCTTAAATATTAAAATTTATCAATCTCAAGGTGGAAGTTTAACTGTGAAAGAACTAATAGGTTTGCGTTTAAGTGGTAAATTGCAAGTTCTTACATCTTCAAATGTTGCTGCTCACGCAGGTATGGGTGGCGGTATGGGCGGTGGTCGAGGCGGTGGTCGAGGAAGACAATAGTAGTTGAGCAAAATTAATATGGATAACTTAATCAATAAAAACCACTACCAATAATGCTCAAACCTAAGATTATTTGCGTTACAGGTGGCAAGGGTGGGACGGGTAAAACGCTTGTTGCTGTGAATTTGGCCACAATGTTTAAGAATCAGGGGTATAAAGTACTTCTTATCGACGGAGACGTTGAAAATCCTAATACTTTCTTATTATTAAACGCAAAGCTTAAGAATAAAAGAGAAGTTCTATATTTTTTACCCAAAATCGTTGAAGATAAATGTACTAAGTGTGGGATGTGCGCAGAAAATTGTGAATCCCACGCACTATTATACATCAAAGATTCCTATCCAATTCCGATATCGACGGTCTGTTCAGGATGCAAATTATGCTACAAGATCTGTCCGACTAACGCCATTGAACCCGACCTAAAAGTCATTGGACATACTTACACAGCCTCCGCATTTGGTATAAATCTTTTTCTAGGGGAATTAATACCATCCGAAGCGCGTTCAGCCGTAATAGTAAACAAATTGATTGATAATTTAGAAAACATTATGAAGGCAGAGCCAGAGAAATACGATATCGTTATATTGGACACCGCACCGGGAGCTCATTGCGACGTAGAAGCATTAATTAATAGCGCAGATCTTGTCATACCAGTTACAGAACCCACGAGATTCGGAAAGCTTGATTTATTGAGAATTATAGAATTGATTGAATTATTGAAGAAAGAATATAAGGCTATTGTGAATAGATCATCGCTGTTGGGTTATAAAGAGAAATTTATAAAAGATTTAGAAGAAAATGGTATAGAAATTTTGGGTGACATTCCTTTAGACGAAGAAATTGTGAGTTCGTATTGTCAAGGTGTTCCGTTAATGGAAGAAAGAAGCAAATTTAATAGGGATAGAGCTGGCTACAAATCATTTGAAATAATTTTTAAGAATTTAATTAAATGGAGTGAACTTCCAAGGTGAATAGAAAAAAAATTGCTGTCATAAGTGGAAAAGGAGGGGTGGGAAAAACTTCGCTCGTAGCTTCGCTTGCTAGCATTGCACATAAAGATGAAGAAGTTAATCTAATTATACTTGATTGCGATGTTGACGCGCCTAACTTAGCTTTGATACTACCCCCTAAATCAAAGGAAGACGTTCTAACCCAAGACACATTTACTACAAAGAAAGCGCGATTTTTAGAAGAAAAGTGCGTGCAATGTAAGCAATGTTATGACGACCATTTTTGCGAATTTAGTGCGTTAAATTGGGACGAGAGCAACAACGTTCCCATTATCGACTACTTAGCGTGTGAAGGGTGTGGAGCGTGTAAAGTTTTATGCCCGGAAGATGCATTTGAAATTAATCCGGTGAAAAGCGGAGAAATTATAACTTATAAGGCGGATATCGGATTTCCTTTAATTTACGGTAAAACTAAGTTGGGCAGTACTACCTCCGGATTATTAGTTTCAGAAGTTAAAGAACGCTCTACAGAGCTAAAAGAGTTCGACGATGCGAACTTTATCTTAATTGATGGCCCTCCGGGAATAGGTTGCCCCGTAATTGCTACTGTATCGGGGTTAGACTATGTTATTGCAATAACAGAACCAACACCTTCGGGATTGCACGACTTAGAACGAGCAATTGAAATGGTTAACCAATTTAACATTCCTTTCGGGATTGTGATCAATAAGGCAGATTTAAAAAGCGCCTCTCAAAAACAATTAAACAGTTACATTAAAAAATCAAATTATGAGCTCTTAGGTAGAATTAACTTCGATTTATCTATCCCAGAAGCGATGTCTTACGCAGAACCTGTCGTAGATTATGCCCCAGAATCAGTTGCAAGCCAAGCAATAAATAAAATATACACAAAATTAACCCACATTCTCTTGGAATTATGAGAAATTAAAAAAAAAAGAAATTAAATTAATAATTTAAATTTAAAATCCAAGTTCTTTGAGCTTTTTCTTGTTTTCCATCCACACATCTGGCGTTATGGGGTAGAACTTCCAATATATAATCGTACAGATTAGTAGAACTATTGCCGGGATAACGCTCATATGTAACCGGATACCTATTTGCGCCGAAGGGATAATATTTGTCTCGTCGAAGCCAGTGAGAAGGTGCACAAACGTAAATATAGCGTAAATTGCAGCTCGAGATAATCGAGAGAAGAATTTTGAAATGCCTATCGTCGCGCCCCTACTTGGAGATTTTGTAATTATTATTCTCTCGTCCATAACATCTGAGAAATAGATTGTCATCAAAGCCCAGAAATTGCCCATTGTAAAGCCTAAAATTGTTTGGTATATTATCGAATCAAAGATATTTATATAGAATGCAGTTAAAAGCGTCCCAATAGTTAGCACAATCCCCCCAATCAAAGCCATTTTCTTATTATTTTTTACTCTTTTCGCTAACCATATCCAGATGGGAACCGAAATAACTGCAGCCTGCAAAAATGCTGCGAACAAAATTATCTGGTTGATAAAAGCTGGAAACGGTACTTCTGGCAACACATAATCGACAGCGTAAGGTATAGAGGCTGTTAAACACCCGATTACTACTTGAAATCCGAAGGCCAAAATTATGTAGTAGATAAAGCTTTTCTGCTTTAAGCTCGATTTTAAAGCGCTAATAAAACCTTCAGGTTTTTCCTTACTTATATAATATCTCTCGATCGTTTGCTTATTCTCCCGCATTCCAGGAAGGAATAGTAAAGAAATCGGTGCTATTGTAGCAATCATCAGCCATACCATTGGAATGTAAGCGGCTTGAACGTCTATACCACCAAAAAGACCCAGAATTATTGGAGGGACTATATTCGCAACTGGTAGTGCTAATATTGAAAGAGGAGTTCCCCAACCTCTAGCCTTTCTACGAGCTTTATCTGTAAGAAATTTGTCAAAAAAAAGAGCGTCTACATTAACAAAACAAAGGGTTGTAAGACTATCGAATAAACAGGTTGTAAATATTATCCAGAAAAAGAAAGGCAACGGATTTACAGCTGCGTCTCCTCCGGGTGGCATGTAAACGAGAGCAAGGACGAAATTAGCAGGAATTATACCAATAATTATCCAGATAAATCGCTTTCCTATCTTTCTCGTATATTTCGTAATTCGATCTGTCAGAAAACCAATCAACGGATCATTTACTGCGTCCCAGATTGTAAAGATAACCATCGCGGAGAAAATGTAAACAATATCTAATCCAATAACAGTTTCGTAGAAGTATAATAGAAATACATCAAATATAGCATACGCTAATGTGTACCAAAAACCAGATGCTCCGTAGGAAATAGTATTAAGTATTGAAGGTTCTTTATAATCTAATTGTTCTGTAGTTTCATTCATTCATAAATCACTTTTTTTTATTAATTAAATTCCGAAATTTATTATACGATTTTCTAATTATATTTCAGACTAGAATATACTTTAACAAGCTTTTATATAAACATTTATGGATAATTTGACAGATAAGTCAAAAACAGTTTAAATGGAAAAAAAGAGAATAATTTTCCAGCGAGCTAATAAATTTTTGGCTGTTCAGAAGGATTTCCTAGCATTTCAGAGGTTAACTGCTGGAAGTTATCAAAATGTCCCGGAAGGGTTTTTTGAACAAAGAAGGCTTCAGCCGCTTTTAAATCCACTTTATTTCCTATTGCTAATGCCATAGCGCGAAATAGTCTTGCTGCATATTTAGAGAGCTTTTTCAGTTCGCTTGGAGACACGTTAGCAGGATCGATGTTTGGGGCAAATAAATTTGCTAAAAGCTCGAGAGTGGCTTCAAAATTTAACGCGGCTTCTATTTTTTTTTCTAAAGTCGAGCTTATATCTACAAAATAATTAGGTTTGTGTCCCAGGAGACCCATAAACCAAACTTCTGAACACTCATAGGGTTCCACTCCATCTTTAAAGTGATCGGTGTAGAGTAATGGAAACGCCGCAAATGCCGCTGCTTCTGCCGCCATTCTTCCTACTACTAAATGATCGGGATGAACTTCATAAGAAACCCACGGATCAAAGGTTATCACGCGATCGGCTTTTAACTTCCTGACAAAATATACGAGTTTCTTGCGGAGCTCAGCGCCGTTAATAAACCCAGCATCGGGATAATCAAGAATTATCGTTTCTTTTACTCCAATAAGTTCGTTCGCAGTTTTTAATTCTTTTTCCCGAATGGCGGCAACTTGTACTTTGGTTAAATCTCTCCTTAAAGTTCCCACTTCACCGCTCGTACAACATAAAGCGTATATATTGTGCCCTTCTAACGCCCACCTTGCGAGTGTTCCGTTGCAAAATATAGAGAGATCGTCAGGATGGGCAAAAATCGCCAAAATATTCAATTTATCCAATTCTATTATAATCACCTATCTTAATTATAATTTAAAATCCTCTTAAAAGGTTATTTGGAAAGATTTTTTTTAGCAACATCAACTAATTTTTCAAGCTCTTTTTTCACGTCAACATCTAAAGGCGTTGTTTCGTGTTGCGCAAGAAGCTCTTCTTTGCGATTGTGACACCGCTTTTCCATGCCAGGAGAATCCGATTTTAACCAATTGTCGTAATTTCTCCGATCCAAGAGAGTGGGAAACCATAACTCCTTTCTTATGTTTTTAACCGTGTGTAGTTTGTTCAAAAAGGTTCCTTTAGGTCCAACATCGCTAATGAGATCTGTAGCAAAAGTATCATCGTCGAAGTTGATTTCTCTATTAGCACTTTCTAAGTACGAAATAATCTCTGATTGCATGATCAGCATGTCCAGGGATGTGCCTTGATCCATTCCACAGATACCCATGTGCCCAAATATATCCGCTCCAGAAGCAATTCCTAACGATAACGTAATTCCACTCTCAAGCCCAGCTTGAGCATCTGGTTTTTTAGAATCCGTCAGTCCAGCGTTAATGTAAACCGGAAATCCGTAAAATTTTCCTATCTGACTCATCGCGATCGAAAATATTGCCTGTTCAGGACCTCCAAAGATAATTTGTGCGGTCTTCATATCAAAAGCGTGACAAATTCCACCGTAACACACGGGCATTCCCTCGCGGATAAGCTGAGTAATGCAAATAGCAGCCAAAATTTCAGCGTTTTCTTGAGCCAAAGTCCCAGCAACTGTAGCGGGCGCAGAAACGCCCATTTGAGCCATCGGGCCGATGTGTACAGGCAAATTAAGTCGAGCCGTCTCAAAAAGTAAGTCAATCCCGTTGAAAGGAAAGCTTAAGGGACTTATAGGCTCAAAAAGAGGGTAGAATAACGGGTATTTCTGAGCGTTTTTCTCATCCCCTCTAAGAGCTACAAGTAGATCCATAAGATATTTCGCAGATCGCCTGTCGTTAAACCAAAAAGCGATCGGTTTATCAGTGTTTTTCAACATTTCTAAAGCTACCTGGATACAACGCCATTCGAGAGGGATTTCAAGCGGATCTGCCATGGCTCCGGGTATTGTTATTTGTTCTAAAGCATCACCGAGTCTTGTAGCCTTCTGAACATCCTCAAGAGTTGTATGCCTGCGTGGATCCCCAACTTTGTCAATCCAGAACGCTTGACCCGCTGAAGAATTATAATTTCGCTTCCCTGCCCCGAATTCGGCTTTTTTAGAGAGATCACGACCGTACATAGTGAAGGCTTTTCCGGCTTGAGAGAGGAGCTCCATGACTAAATCAGATGGAATTTTTACGAGATTATTTGTAGTGTCTACAATTGCACCGTAACTTAAAAATTTTGATAAGATTTCTTCGTGGGGAACATTAACGCCCGTTTTTTCAAGAATCTCAAGCGTTTTTAGATGAATTTTCTCAATTTGATGATCTTCAAGTATTTTAACTTGCATTCTATACTCAATTTCAATATTTTGTTGGATGGTTAAAACAAATTCCAGTTAATATAAACACTATTAGTTTTCAACTTTAATACTTATAAGCATTTGAATCTTTAGGAGCTAAATAATTTATATTCAATAATCTAAAGAAATTAATAAAGTTCTAAACATTAATCACACGTAGAACTCTAAATTATTAATAATTCTAAGGTGAATCAACTTACCAGTTCAAAACTTTATGGAATTATACAAATTTTTACCGAAAACTAATTGTAAGAAGTGCGGGAAACCCACATGCATGGCGTTTAGTTTGGATTTATTAAAGGGCAAAGTTAAAATTGACGATTGCCCTCCGCTTTTAGAGCCAAAGTATAAAAAACAATACGATGCATTAAAAGAGATTCTTGGTTCGGAGGAGGGGCAACAAAAGGAGCTAAAAATAAACATAGACGAGGATCTCTGCGATGGTTGTGGTATTTGTGTTACAGTTTGCCCTGTAAATGCACGATATTGTCCATCTAGTTTAAGTGGTAAAGCACCAGAATATCCTCCTGAGGAACACCAACTTTTTCAGGTTATAGGAGGAAAATGTGAATTGTTAAAAATTGAACACTGCAGAAGGTTGGAAGCGGGGGGAAGAGAGAGGGAGTGTCGCGTTTGTGAAACTTACTGCCCTCGCGAGGCCGTTAAAATTGAATATGTTTAATTTTTGAAATATGAAAATTTATTGAGGAATTCGTTATGAAAAGGTTTACTTGTTCGGGTTGTTCGCTATTATGTGACGATATTATTGTTAAAAGCGACGGTTTGTTTGTAACTGAAGTTATTGGTGCTTGTTTAAAAGGAAAAGAACGGTTTGATCAGGTAAGCGCTAAAAATAGAATTACTAACCCAATGATTAGAAAAGATGGAGAATTAAAGCAAGTATCTTGGGACGAAGCTTACAAAAAAGCTATAGAGATCATTAAAAACTCTTCTAATCCACTATTATATGGTTTTTCGAATGTAACCTGTGAAGCTCAAGAAGCTGGAATGAAATTAGCACAAGAAATTAATGGATTCATCGATTCAAACGCTTCAATCTGTCAAGGAAAGTTCTTAAAAAAAGCAAAAAACTTAGGTATAAACCTGACAACGATTACAGAAATTATTAATAAAGGAGATTTAATTATTTTATGGGGTGCTAATCCAGCAGAGACGATTCCTCGCTTATTAAATAAAGTTCTCTTTTCTCGAGGCAAATTTCGTATGACAGGAAGAGAAATTAAAACATTAGTAATTATCGACCCTATAAAATCGGCATCCTTTAGAGTAATGGGCGTCAGAGACCTCCCTTTGATTATAGAACCAAATAAGGACATTGATCTTATTCGCATATTAAAAGAGGAATGTTGTTCTGCAAATAGTATTCCATCTAAAGGTGTTGCAGGGTTAGACCAAAGCGA
Source organism: Promethearchaeota archaeon (assembly GCA_013375495.1). The sequence goes on along the minus strand of JABXKC010000030.1, from coordinate 11,573 downwards.
TCTTAAGCGCCTATTACTCCATCTTACTGGTGCTGAAAACGGAGTAATAATTCTTGGTCAAGGAGTTATTCAACCCCATCCTGATTACGATCTAGTAGAAGAATTACTAGAATTAATTCAAATGATAAACGAAAGACAGGTAAAAGGACGGATTTCGCTGCTTTTGATGGGAGGTCATTTTAACATGGCAGGATTCGACCACGTAGCGCTTTCGGGTTATGGAGCTTTTGGTAAGATAGAGTTTAAGAACAATCAAGTAATCAATACAGAAGATACGATAATCTCTAAAATCAAAAAAGACGACTTCGATAGTTCAATAATCGTTGGAACTGATCCTATCGCTCATTTGCCCCAATCATTAAGCTCTAAAATGGTAAAAAAACCACTAATACTCATAGATAATCATAGCACAGCTACTTCTCACATAGCTGAAGTAGTATTGCCCACATCTATAACGGGAATCGAAAGCGGGGGAATGGCGTATCGCCTTGATCACGTGCCTATTGAGTTTCAAAAGATAATAAATGCTCCAAATAACCTTCCTTCCGACGAGAAATTACTTTCTAAACTTTATGAATTATTACATCAAGGAGGTTTGAAATAGCTTGGAATTTATATTAAATTCTATAAGAAAAATTGACAACGATCAAGCAAAAGAGCATGCGTTTGGGACGGTACAATCTTTAGAAGAGAAAGTAGCCGTTGGTTTTCTTAATCCTCAAGATTTCGAAAAACTAAATTTAGTCTCAAGCTTACAATTAAAAATATCAAATAAAGGGAAAAATGTAGTAGTTAGAGTTGAGAAGGATGAAAACATTCCGGAAGGCACAGTTGCTATGCCCGTTTCTATATGGTCAAACCAGTTGTCTGTGGTTCAAAATGATGATATTCTCTATAAAAATATCCTTGTAGATGTGGAGGCTACGCGCGATCCGATAACAAAATTTGAAGAAATTATGCAAAAACTCGTGGTGAAGAAATAAGATGAGCAAACTTATTGTAAAAAATGGTTTTGTTTTCGATCCCTTTAATAAAATTGAAGGCGAACCAAAGGACATTTTAATTGAAGACGGTAAAATTGTAGATAAATTCACGAGTAGCAACGATATCAAAGAAATAGACGCAAAGGGAAAAACTGTCGTTCCAGCAGCAGTAGAAATTCACGCTCACATAGCGTCTCAACAACTTAACTGGGTTCGATTATTAGGCTCTGATAACCAGGATTTTCAGAATCTTTGGAATGGCTTGGCTTTAAATACTATTGCTAAAAATTACATTTCAAACGGATATACTTTTATTCTTGAAGCAAATGTTTTTCCATCACTAGCGAAACAAACGATGTTTGACTTACAACGATTGCCCGTATTAGATAAAGCTTTCTTATTAAATCCTAGCAATTTATGGGCTCTAGAACTTGAGTATCAAAAAAAAATGGTTGAAGAAGGTGCTGTTTTCTTATCAAATCTTCTAGAGAAAGTTAAAGGTTTTGGTTTGAAAGCCTACAACCCCTTCGAAGCAGAGTATTGGAATTGGAAAGTTGTTAGAAAAAACGTATCAGAAAGAGGGAGGTTATTCAACTTCACTCCTATGGACGTGTATGAAAAACTTCCAAGATTTGTAGAGCATTTAGGGTTACCTCATTCTATTCACGCTCATATTGAAGGGTACGAGTCCCAACATTCTAAAGAAAACTTACTCGCAACCTTGAATAAAGTGAAATCTCTTGGGTTAAAACCCAATCCAAAAAATGATTTTGAAATAAAGCGATCTCAAATATTTCATCTTGCGCATGGTTCAAGTTATAATATAGACGGGGATAACTCTGAGTTGATTAAATTTTATAACGAGAATCAAGATTTTGACATGGATTTGGGATTTGTAGGTTTTGACGCACTAAATCCTTTGATTACCTCCGATCGGCATCTTATAAACAAGCTAACTAACATAACAAACCCTAATAGACTCATTCGATCTTCAGTAGAATCTGAAGGAGATTCGTTTGCAACCCTAAGAAAATTCAATAAAAAAATAAAAGATGACTGCGTAATGTGGGCTAACGCAATCGAATTAGCGTTAAAAATATCACCGTGGCAACTACAACTTTCAGTAAACTACCCAAACTATGCCGATATTAGAACCCTTCCCGAAATCGCCAGTTGGTTAATAAGTAATGATGCCCGCAAAAAATTTATGAACGATATGGATACTGGCTTTCTAAAGGATAATTCTCTCAATAGTAATGATAAGGAACTGACATTTAACGAATTTGCAATTCTAGCTCGATCGAGCCCTGCCAAATCACTTGGTATTGGCGATATTAAAGGGAACTTAGGTTTAGGAGCTGACGGAGACCTCAACATTCTAAATTTGAATTTAAATGATACTGACATTTCAAAAGAGTATGAGAAATTCAATCATTCTCTTGCTAATATCGATTTTGTAATTAAAGCCGGTGAAATAATAAAAGATCATAGTAAAATTAATCTACATAATTCGGGTAAAATCTTTTGGGCTTCTGGTAAACCAGAAAAAGAAGACACTAAATCTATTTTAGCAAAAAAAGAAGCTTTTTACCAAAAATATTATTCCAATTTCTACGATTCTTACAATATAACCATCAATAATGAAACATTGAGAAAGATCTCTTAAAACGATCTAATCTATTTCTTATGATTAACAAAATCCAGAAACGCCTTGACAACCATGTGAAATTTTGGATCTGATATCATTGTCGAATGATCTTTCCCTTGGATTTGAAAGTGACACGCATCAGGGACTACTTGAGCCACTAAAGTCTTGTCTCCGAAAAGAAGCTCTGTAGAACCTACAACAGTCATTACAGGCGCTTTTATCTTTTTAAGAGCCTCTCTCCTTTGGGCAGGTGTTGCCAGAATTTCAAACCAATCTTTAAGCGAGCCAGCCCTTTCAGCAGCTAAAGCAAGTAAATCATTATCGCCTAATTCTGCGAACTTACGGAATACACGAGCTATGGGCTTTTTAACTTGATCAATATTTTCTGCCCTAAATCCTTCGACCATCTGTTTTGTACGTTTAATATCCTTTGATATTTCCTTCTCATTTAAGGTTAGAACAAATCCTCCAAGAATAGCACAAATGAAAATCTCAGGTTTAGTCATTAATAATTGAAATGTTATATTGGCGCCCATAGAGTAACCAAAAATATTAGCTTTATCAATAGAAAGGTGTTCCAAAAGTTTAATAACATCATCGACCATCTTTTGTCCATAATAAGAACCATCATGGGGTTTATCACTTTTTCCATGACCTCGGCAATCTAAAAGAATTAATCGATATTTATCTTTTAATTTTTCTATCCAATTTGTTTGTTTCCAACTCTCTTCAATATTTCCTGTAAGACCATGAAGCATTACTACAGGTGGACCTTCTCCTTCAATTTCATAATAGATTTTTATTCCATCATTATTAAAATACGGCATTGTACTTCTTCTCTATCTGAATTTTTAATCTTAACTTTTTTAGGCATCAGTTGTCCTTATGATTGATAGATTAACCTAAGATATGCAGATTTTTAACATTATTGGCTAATTTCTGATTTTTTTTTGACTAATCAAACTCATTATATACTTCTAACAATTAGAAATGTATCCATAAATGGTTTTATGAATGCGAAGTAATAATATTAAAAAAAAAAATGATAATAAAAAAATAGGTAATTAGGTAATTTTCTTCTTCTTTCTTAATAGCAAAATTAAACCAACTGAGCTAACTGTGAAGAACATCGTCCACATTTCAAATCCAGGAATCCATGGCTCTGGTTCTGGTTCTTCTATATTAACAACCATTTCAAAATTATTCGACATAGTCGTACCGTCTGTGTTTTTAGCGACCACAACAAAGAAATATGTTCCATCTGAGTAGTCAAGGGCGTCGTAAGATAATGTGTTAACTTCGTCCAGAACTAAAGTTAGACTCCCGTTAATTTCGGTAATTAAACTGGAATAGGAGTACAGTGAATAATTGTCGGCATTTGTTGAAGGAGTCCAAATAAGATTGAAATCTCCGTCGTCGTCAGGACTCGAAGAGTCAGAGAACAGTGTAAACGGTAACGGTGGGTCCGGTATATCTACATTTACCAATAGATTGCTTGATGTTGAATTGCCATTTTCATTTTTCGCTACTACGAGAAAGTAATATGTTCCGCTAGAATACGCATTTGCTTCGTAATTCATCTCCGAAACTTCATCTAATAGAAGGGTCACACCCCCATTAATTTCTGTAATTAGACTCGAAGACACATATAGAGAACAGTTATCCGTGTAATCTGTAGGCACCCATGTAACGTTAAAATCTCCATCAGTATCCGGATTATCAGCATCAGAAGATATGCTTACGGAACCCGGAAAGGCTGGGATTGATTTAATCCATTCACAGGGATAAAAGTAGAGTTTGTTTGTAGCGCTTTGCTGAAAGCCAGTTAATTGCTTGTCATACGCGTAATAAAGATAATTAACGATACACCACGCAACTGGAAAATCTTCTTCGACGAGAAGTTCTTGAATCCTGTCATATAAAGCCTCTCTTGCCACGGGATCAACTTCTGAAAGTGCTGCTTCCATTAAAAGTTGTACGTTTTCGTTCACATCTAAAGGATTCCTTCCCGCTTTATTCGCTGCTGTATACCCATTATAGAGAACATTATTATATCCGCTGGAGCTATTGCTAAATAACGTATTTATGAAATTGCTTGGATCGTTATAATCCATTTCCCACCCATTCCAGAAGAGTTGAAAATTATTTCTGTGATAACCATTCAGATCGAAGAGTCTATATATGAAGTTAAAATAGCCCACATCGGCAGGTGTTACTCTTATTCCAATTTTTGTCATATTATCTTGCAGAAGATCTGACATTTTTTCGCGGACCGAACTATCAGCGTAATATGTATAATTATACGTAAGAAACGGAGCTGTACTTTCCTGGGTAACCCATTCAGCATCGTTATAAATATCAAATCCGGTACCAAATCCCATTGACTGCATCACTAATCTCGCACGCGTGAAGTTTAACCTGGGAACATCAAATGTATCGTTGGCATATAAAACTCCGTTAGGAATCGGCGACATCGACCTTTCAGAGTGACCTTCACGGATTTCGTCTAGAATGTAATCGTAATCGATGGCGTAAGATATTGCTTCCCTAATGGTGCGATTTATCTCTAGGTTATTCATCCCCACATAGAAGATGGAGTTGCCCGTAGTACTGGTATTTAGAAACGTAAGATCAGGAGAAGCCTTGATTGATGAATACCACGAAGCTTCAGTAGCACTTATAAAGTGAACAGTACCCGCTACTAACGCCCCATGTCTAACGATATCATCTGCAATTATTTGGAATCTCATTGTGGTTATATTCGCTTTTCCTTTCCAGTAGTTATCAAAAGCGTGAAAATTAACTTCCACATTTGTCGTGTAGTTGTCGTAAACAAAAGGACCAGTTCCAACGAGATCTCCCGTAGCGGTATCAATATAAGTCGTTGGAGGCGTTGAAGAGGGAGACAACATAAAAGAACCAGGGAAGCATAATAAAGCTTCGAACGGTGCGTAAGGCGCGTTTAGGACAAAGGTTATGTTATAATCGTTATTCTTAGTTATGCTCGATACTATAGGAGTCCCGTTTGGAAACTCGTAAAGTTCGACGAATTGAGAAATTTGATCTGTATTGGTTCCTGTTGCGTTTATGGCCCAATTCAATCGATTCCACGTGAAAATAACTGCTTCTGCGTTAAAAGCAGCTCCATCGTGGAACGTAACTCCTTCCCTAAGAATACACATATACTCCGTTCTCGCAAGATTCCAAGTTCCCGAGAGCGCAAGGTTAGGAATTATTGGATTGTCGGGATCGCTCAGGTTGTAGGCGAATAATCCTTCACAAACTTGTTCTATAACAGTGAAGGAAGAATAATCCCACGCGTCGTGTGGATCGATATAATTAGGACCCTGTTCAACACCAACCTTAAAAAGTACTTGTTGCATCGGTTTACTCGAGGCTTGGATTTTATCATAAGATATCCTTGAATCTACATTTCTATCTGTGTTTATTAACGAAACCGTTAGCAATAGCGATAAAATGATTAACACTACACTATATTTTTTGTTTTTCATTATTCTACACTTTTTTATCTTTTTTTTTTTCAAAATTGATCTTTTAAGATAATTATTTATTTACTTTTTGATCAATATAAAGATTTATGAAAAAGATATTAGTAAATTTAACGATATTGGAGGTAATTCTTCTTTTTTACTGGTAAATTAGTACGATTTTCCATACAATAAAAAGAGATATCTTACTTTTATATCAATTGATTAAAATCTGAATGTTGGTATGTGATCTTTTATCCCTTAAAGAGTGTATAACTCTATTATATCTAATGCTGAATGTGATCATCTTTTTTCTAGTTCCGTGAACACAACATTATATCTTATTGTTTGAATCTCAATAATTAAGAAGCAATAAATTTGGTATCGATTACTGAAAAAGTATCCATATGAGATTGAAATTCTTTTTTTGCACTAGCAGATTTTAAAATATTAGTGATAACTACATTATTATAATTATTCAATATTTTTCTTTTTTTTAATTACGAGTGAGTGTATTATTACTAAAAATACCTTAAATAGGTGAGAATGATCACTTATTGTTTGAGATCATAGGTTGAAAATACCAGAAAGATAAAACTTATAAACTTTTTCACTATATATAGATTGGGGACATCAATAGTTGATTGTCGATATATGATCAAGAACACGGTATTCAAAAACATGGATTGTCGGGGATGATTACCATATGTTTGATTTAGTATATTATATAGTTAAAATTGAAAATAGATTTATGAAAAAGTATTATAGAGGTGTGATATGAAAGTTAAAAGTTTTGAGGATTTGATAGAAGAAGTCCATAACAAAGGAATTTGTCAGCAATGTGGAGGTTGTGTAAGTTTTTGTAACTCAATGGATTACGATGTAATAGGGTATAAGGAGCTGAATTCTCCTCCAGTATTTATTAATAAAGAAAATTGTCTTAAATGCGGAATTTGTTATCATTTATGCCCACAAACTCATGTTTTAGATGACGAACTCAATAGAACCTTTAATTTATTAGATTATTCATCAATGCCCCTTGGTAATATTTTTGATCTCTATTCGTGCCAATCAGTAGATTTCGACTTTTTGCGTCATGGAACTGACGGGGGGGTCGTTAACGCCCTACTTAATTTCATGTTTGAAGAGAAATTAATAGACGGAGCCATTGTGGCAAAAACAAAAGCTCCTTTCTCGAGAGAGCCTTATCTTGCCAAAAACAAAGAAGATTTAATTAGTGCATCGGGGCTTAAATTAGGGGTTTCCCAGCAATTAGAAGAAGTTCAAAGGTACCACTCATACACAAGTGCGCTTCCTAAGATAAGCAGTACAAAGTTTAAAAAGTTAGCAGTGGTCGGAACTCCCTGCCAAATTTATACGATTAGGTGTATGCAGAATCTTGGCATTATTCCTTCACAAAACATAGAATTTTGTTTAGGATTATTTTGTTACGAGAATTTCGAATTTGACCAACATAAAATGGAGCAGTTTGAAAGAAAGTTTAACATTAAATTCGAGGATATCAAAAAAATTAAGATTAAAGAAGACCTTATTATACAGCTAAAGGGAGATAAAAACAAAGAGTCTTTAGTTCATATCCCTTTTGAGGATTTGATAGGCTATATGCGAGAAGCTTGTAATGCGTGTAGTGATTTTACAAATATATATGCGGATGTGTCATTTGGAGGTCTGGGTTCTCCAGATAAATTCACTACAGTATTCACAAGAACGAAAAAAGGGCATAAATTAATAGGAGAAGCTCTGAAACAAGGAATTTTTATTAACTCAGAAATCGATTCTCCAACAGAAAAACGCATTAAAAATCTTCTTTTGGAATATTCAATTTCAAAAATCGAGCGAAAAGAGAAATTCATGGAATCTAAATTAAGAAATTTAAAAGAAATTAAATCTAATGTTTAAAAATTAAAATAAATTTTAGTATTGATGCCAAAACCTATATGGTGATGCGTTAAAAGGTGAATTAAATGTCTGATTTACAGATCAATGTTAGAATTGGTGTTTATATCTGCAGATGAGGAGTTAATATTGCTAATAGTGTTGATTGCGATATTGTAAGAGAAATTGTTGAGATGCTTCCAGATGTAGAAATTGCGAGAGTAAATAATTTCACTTGTAGTGATCCAGGACAGAATATTATTAAAGATGATATTTTAGAGTTAAATTTAAATCGAATCGTTGTTGCGGCATGTACTCCTAAAATCCACGAATCTACTTACCGAGCTGTGTTGATCGAAGCTGAATTGAGCCCTTATTATTTTCAAATGGTAAATATTCGCGAGCAATGTTCCTTTGTGCACCAGAACGATATAAAAAATGCCACAGAAAAAGCGATAAGAATGGTAATAGGAGGAATAAATCGAGCTCGCCAGTTAGAAATAGTGCCTTATAAGGAGATATCGGTGAGGAAAGCTACTTTAGTAGTCGGTGCGGGGATAGCAGGAATGAATGCTGCTTTAGACTTAGCAAATCAAGGTACACCTGTTTATCTTGTCGAAAAAGAAGCTACGATTGGAGGAAAGATGGCACAATTAGACAGAATCTACCCTACAGACGATTGTGGTATATGAGTTTTAGCACCAATTATGGTAAGCACATCGAAACATCCCAATATAACCTTACTTACCTATAGCGAAATTGTTGAATTTAGTGGTATTGCGGGGAATTTTAATATAAAGGTGAAGAAGAATCCACGCTATGTGAACGAATCAAAATGTACAGGTTGCGGGTTATGTGCGGAAAATTGTCCTATCAAAGTACCTAACGAATTTAACAGGGGAATTGGCGAAAGGGGTGCAATTTACATACCTTTTCCACAATCTGTACCTAAACTCGCTACAATAGACAGGAATGTCTGTATTGAATGCAATAGTTGTCAGAGAATTTGTCCTGCCGAAGCAATTGAGTTTGACCAACAACCAGAATATCTTGATTTTAAAGTTGGGGCAGTAATTGCCTCTACCGGTTGGGAAGAGTACCCGATTATGAAACGTAACGATTATAAATACGGTATTTATCCTGATGTAATAACTCAAATTGAGCTAGAACGCATGTTAAGCCCTATTGGGCCCACAGGAGGTCATCTTTACAGAATATCTGACGGAAAAAAGCCAAAAATAGTTGCTATGATTCAATGTGTAGGTTCAAGATCGTTAAAAGGAAATCCATATTGTTCTGTAGTATGCTGTAGTGTTGCTCTTAAAAACGCTCAACTGTTAAAACAGGAATATCCTGATATAGAAATTGTTATATTTTATATCGATATGCGCACATGGGATAAAGGTAACGAAGAATACTACAGAAAAGTAAGAGAAGCGGGCGTTTTAACAATTAGGGGAAAGGTAGGAGATATTCAAAAAGATCATAAAACGAATACATTAATACTTACAGCTTCTGATACGCTCTCTAATCATATTGTTAAACTGAATGCTGATTTAGTTGTTCTTTCAACCGGCATGGTTCCTTCTAAAAGTTCAGCAAAATTAATTGAAATATTAGGCTTGAGTAAAGACAATTATGGGTTTTTAACTGAGATACATGGATGTTTAAAACCTCAGGAGACAACTAATATGGGCGTTTATATATGTGGATGCGCTTCCGGCCCAAAAAACATACCATCTTCAGTCTCAACAGCTTTGGCGGCCGCAAGTAAGGTTGCTACGTTGCTTTCGAAAGACACAATTATTCAACAATTAATGATAGTTGAAATTGACGATAGTCTCTGTATGGGCTGTCGTAGGTGCGAAAAACTCTGTAACTATAACGCTATAAAAGTCAACGGAGATGCAATTGCTGAAGTAGATGGTATGAAGTGTAAAGGTTGTGGTGTTTGTGTTTCTTCTTGTCCTGCTCGTGCAATTGATCTTAAATATTATCGTGATAAACAAATTATTGAAGAAATTAAAGGGATTTGTAGTACTGACCTTGAATACAAGGAGGAGTATATTGAATCAATTGAACTTATTTGGAAAAAAGTTGAAGCTTTAGCACCTAATCATAATTAATCTGAAAGCGAATGATCCTCTTAAAAAAATTATAGTTGAGAGGTAACTAACCTATAGCATAGGTTTTCAGAAAAATATAAAATAATAGATGATTTGAATTTATTTTATCCATTCATATTAATTTATTTGAATGGATATCTTTTTTTGTTTTAATTTTTTTAAATTAAAAATGTCTAAAGTGGCTTGTTTAAGATTTGTTAATTAATTAGTTTATTTCTTGTTTTATAGAAATTAATTTATTATACCAATCTAATTTCTTATTCTTCCACTCAATAGTGTTTAATGGAACAATAAATTGCTCAATTATACCTTTTGAAAGCATACTATTTATTACTTTTTCACCAATATCTGTTCTAATTAGTATCATTGAATATCCTTCTGGAGCTCCAGATGCTCCAACACTAATATCTGTAAATCTTCCTGTGAATTCATCGCATTCATGGCAATTATCTCTAACTGCGGGATCTAGAGTTTTGATATCGATTTCAAATTCTTTATTATCTCTGGTTTGGATAAAAAAATTCTTTTTTATCCATGTTTTCTTGATTTTAGTAGGATCAATGTTGGTTTCTCTCTTTAAAATATTATACAATTGGGTATAAACAAAATTCTCAAAACAGAAAAGACCTATAACATATTTAATGACGTGAGCTGGTTTAACATGCAAAAATTTCATTTTACTAACAGCCCTACATTGGCACGGAGTTCCAATAAAAGCTATTCTTAGCTGGTTAATATCAAATATCTCCTTTTTCATAAGAATCTCTTGCGGTATGCTATATAAATTTTTTAAAGGGAATATTTGAGAAGAAATAGAATAACGTGTACCTGCTGATTTCAATAAATCTTCTTTATCAAATATAATTTTTGGAACGGGTTCAAAATTTTGGTCAAATTCTGAAACAATAGCTGCATCAATTTTACCTCTTTCAAATAAATATGTTATAATTGTTGAAACTATCCCTCCATCTTGTCCAACTTTTTCTAATGCAGAGTTTGTTGTTTTAGCTGCAAGAATTTTAGCTATATGTCCAACATTATCTTCAATATAATAAGTCTCATTTAATTCTTTTAATAATGCTTTAGTTTGAGGGCAAATATAATAACAAACCCCACATTTAGTACAATTATCAACACTTTTTTCTGATTTAAAGCCAGGGATATATCTATTCATCTCAATAACATTAAAATGTTGACTTTCGCAATATGCTATGCAAGCTCCACAAGCACAGCATTTATTACTTTTAATTATTTCATTTTCAAGATCTTCAAATGTTTTTACTTCATTTTGCAAAAGTTTCTGAGACTCTGATTCAGTCATAATAATTCTCTCTTTTTATTTCTTTTTACAATTATATTCCAATTCAATTATTCCAGGTTTTTTAGGGATTTTTGATTCTCCAAATTCTATAATTGTCTTTGTAAAATCTAT